>JALHDC010000024.1 GCA_022840695.1 bacterium | reverse complement strand
GGTAACAAATATAAATATAGGAATGGGTAATAGTACACCTAGATTACTAATTAAAAATGCAAGCATCTGTCTTCGTGTAGTGTCTTCTAAGGTGCCTTTGGGCATTTTAAGGGCAACAGTATATCCTTCTAAGCTTCCCAATGGATTATTAATTGTAACCTTGACACTATTCTTATCTATATCCTCAAATGTACAATCTGAAATGGTCGATCCAGTACTGCCTGTATAACAAACTTTTTCTAATATTTCCCCTGGGACTTGAATTATAGAGTATGCTTGAAGAATGGGAACACTCCAACCATTTCCAGTTATATTTAAATATAGCTCATCATAATCATCGAAGTAATTTACAGCATTTTTTAAGGTGTATTTAATTACATACACATATTCACCCTGTATAGTTGATTCAGGATCACCAATTTTGAAAATAGCATAACCATTACTACTACTTCTTTCGTACATATTGTACCTACTACTAGGATTTTGCTTACTATAGTAATAAATTTCGTTTAATGAAAGAGTAGTTGGTCTTTTAAAACTAGCTTGAACTTTATAAGCTGTTGGTATTTCTCTTATAATCCCATGCTTATATGTTGGGAAATAGTAATGAATTTCTTCTGTGATATGTATATCGGTATTTTTCTCTTGAACAATTTCTGTCTTAAAAAGAGTTATCTGTTCAGTAGTGAGAGTTTCTGTTTGTTGAGCAAAGGATGGAGATACAACAATACAACAAAAAAACAAGACAAAAATAGGCTTAACAGAAAAGCTTTAAATAATCTCTTCATACTTCTAATTAGAATTTTATTTCAACATTCTTCTTCTCTTCTTCACTTGCCTCAAAGAATGGAAGTTTACTAAATCCAAATACACCTGCAAGTATATTGTTTGGGAATACAGCAATCAAAGTATTGAAATCTCTTGCAGCACCATTGTAGAACCTTCTTGATTTCTGAATATTATCCTCTAAATCCTTTAAGCTAGATTGTAGATCTAAGAAGTTTGTATTTGCTTTTAACTCTGGATAGTTTTCTGCAACTGCAATTATTTTAGAAACAGCCTTACTTAATTGATCCTCTAATTCCATTTTCTCTGAAAGTGAACCAGCAGACATGGCTTTAGCTCTCATCTC
>JALHDC010000010.1 GCA_022840695.1 bacterium | reverse complement strand
CACCGGTGGGAGGAGTCCGTGTCACTGCCGGTTGCCGGGGGTGAATGTTGCCTTGGTATTGTGGCTCGTGAGGGGTGAAAATGATCGGAACGAAACCGGGGGATTCCCCCTCTTGCACTTGCTGCTTGCGCAGTTTCCTTTGCCAATAGAAAAACTTCGAGGTCGCAATGCACTCGTTCCGGCAAAAATCTTTTACCTGCAATCCGCTGGATTGGTAGCGGGCATAAATCTCTTCAAACTGCTTCTGGTTCCACATAGGTTTTTTGCCTGCAAAAATAGGATAACCTAAACTGGAATGAAACACGGGCTAGACCGAATGCTTACGATAAAGCAAAACTATTTCATAAATGATATAGATACATAAGTCATAAATGAAAAAAGGAACTAATGCTAAAGTTTTGTATAATAAAACTTTGTCTATAAGTCTGAAATTTTGTCTTATCGAATTTATCAGACGACAATTATTTGATTATTAGTCTAGTATTTAGATTGAAACACTTAAATAAAAGCAATGACATGAATAATAAAGAAAGTATTCCACTTTATATTGAGATTCTAAAATATAGAATGTATTCTCAAAAGATGACCCAACGACAAATAGCTAAAATGTTAAAAATAAGTCCATCGAGACTCAATGATTTTATAAAAGGAAGGGGAGAACCGAGTTTAGCACTGGCTAGAAAAATGAGTGAGTGTTTAGATATAAGGTATGAAGCTTTTTTCAAAGTCATCGAACGCAAAATATTGGACTGAAAGAGGGATAAGCATTAAGGAACTCGCAATTATGTTTTACTTGCGAGTTCCCAGTGCTAAATCTAAGTTTTAGAACAACGTTATAGAGCTATTGCGTTGTGTATTTTGACAGAGCATTCTCTTACTACTCTTCATACTTCAAGATATTAGGAATAGCATGTCCATTAAAGATAAAAATTTCTGATTTTACAATTTTGGAATCTACGAAAATTTCAACTTTAGTTGATAAATCGAACTCGTCTACATCGGGGTCAATATCATCTAATAACTGTGGAGTTTCTACAACTTGAATCTTGACAGACTTTTGTTTGATTACAAACTCTTATTTAGGAGAGAGTGACTCATTCAGTTTTCCCAACATTAGATTTTGGTCGTCGCCCAGTATAGAATCAAAATCCTTCTCATTGTATTGTGTGTTTGACTTGTTAGTAGGAATTGTTAAAATAGTTCCTCCATTGAATAGTGTGTAGTCTTTTGATGTTCTAGTAACAACAACCTTTACCTCTTTAAAATTGCCTGAAATACCCTCTTCGAGAGTTTTGTCTTTATCATCACTACAAGAGAATAGAAAGACGGATAGTAATACTGCATAAAATACTTTTTTCATAGCTAAATGAATTTTATTTGTTAGAAATTTATTGATTATCAATAGCATTTCACTTCGCCACAAAAAAAGGCATGGAACTTACCTTATTCGTAGAAGAGGTACTGGAATACCCGAAAAACGAAACAAGGCAAGCCCATACCCCATAAATGAAGCATGAGCATTGCACAGGTCTCCTCGTTTTTCTTAAAATTTCCAGTTTTCTTCTACAAGGATATGTGAACGCTAATGTTATATGTTGAGCGACGCTTCGCTTTTATTTTATGTGATCAAAGGTAATTAAATCAAACTATATTCTATACTAAAATTAGTATCTTTGTTTTATGAACACACAGCTAAATATCTTATGTTTAGCGACAAAAGCAAATGGAGCCTAGTATTGAAGAATATTACAATGTGGAATTGTCCAAAATTAGGTCAGCTCAATAAAACTAACTATACGATTATGTATGCAATATCTATAAGTACAATTGACAACACTACAAGTTCAAAAGAATATGTAGAGATGACCCATGAAATGAAGATGTTCGACTTTGAGTTAGACAAATCAACAAATCTTTTCCTGCTTGGTAAAGGTGATCTGTCTAACGTATACCGAGCTATTGAGTATTTGGCTTCTTTAAAATGGTTGAAGCCTATCTTATCTGATATTCACGTAATGAAAATTGACTCCTATAGCGATTTTACAGAGATTGTAAAATCGAGGTCATAAACAATACTTTAAATCTAATATTCACCTTTCACTTGACCATCTAGGCAATTGTGTTTTGGCTTATCTCAATTGAGCTACTCTTTTACATAGTCTAACTACTAGATTTGCTATTACTACAATGTTAGAAAATTTGAATAACTATCTCCTTATTTCTCCAATGAAATCATTTAAAGACATTATATTGTTGAGCTGAGCAGGTAAATATGTGTTGTGTAACGGTTTAGGGATTATCAGTTTTAGACTTTGGGCTAGCATTTCATTAGTTTGATTTACACTAATGGCAGGCTCTAACGTGATTAAGTGTTTTTCAGCTATTCGGTCAGCTTCAGAAAGTACTTGTCTCCACCTATCTTTTGCAGTTGTCTTTACTCCAAGCATGTACAAATCAACTTCTGGGAAAGTTGTATCGTGGTATGCTTCAATAGATGGAAAAATAAAGTCAGGCTTATTCTTACGTTCTGTTCTTTGTCCTTTTGAATAAGAGATTTTTCTTAAATCAAAAATGGCTTTTAGATGGTTTTCAAAGCTATGCCCTGCCCTTGATTTCCTTCTATTTATGATAGTCAAAGCAAATTGTATGAATTCATCTACATCGTCATTAAACCCTTGGTTTAGTTTATCACTAATAATTGTTCTTTCAAATAGTCTCAATAGTTGCCCTTCTCGTTCCCACCATGAAATTAAAGCATGGTCAGGGTCATCATACACATTTATATCAGCAACTGTTGAACGTGCATATTCTGAAAAGATGGCTGTTGTTGGAAACATATCTCCAAATCTAGCTTTCATGTCTTCCAAATACTCCAGTTCATTGATAACACCAACTTCTATTCCTATTAGTTGGAGAATATATCTTCCAGGAAAACCTATATCTCTGTGGTCATTTCTATAATCTTTTATACTAAACTTATCATCTACTTCTTCTAACCCAAAAAGATAAAGCAGTTGTTTTTCAGCAGTTGAATCTTGTTCAGCTACTATTATGGTTAATTCATCATCAATAGTTTTACCCATGATAACTAAATCTCCCACAGAAGCATTAGGAACAACTACATTGTCAGAATAATACAATCGAAACTCAGCTGATCTCTTAGGGTTATTAGCTCTAACATCATACCATGTGTAAGTTGAAGAGTTGTCAATCATTGTGTCTTCATCATCAGTGAAGTATATTATTCGCCCATTCAATTCACAACGTTCTGTTCCTAAGATGTCTCTAAATTTATTTATTCCATTGAACTCATGTTGATTTGAGTTTATCTCCACATTACTAAGACGCTTTGCTGCAATGCCCGAAAAGTATTCAGAAATTGTTGTAGTCATGATTTCATTTTTTAGATATTACTTTCTTTGATAGAAGTTGTTCTAGAATTTCTTTGGCTAATGTTCTTATTACTGGAACAGAAACTGAGTTCCCAAATTGTTTATATGCTTGGGTATCTGATACTGGTATCTCAAATCTACTATTAGAAGATTTAGAGTCAATTGGATATCCTTGTAGACGAGCGGCTTCTATTGGATGTAATTTTCGAGGTCTCTTATTTAAAGAACTTTGATCAATTAGTATTTCAGATCCATCTTTATAGTATCTAGCCGAAATTGTGCTCGTGTATGGAGATCTTTCATTAAATAAAGAGTAACCGAAGCCATTCCCTTTTTCAAGATGCTCTCTTTTACGTCTTTGATGTCCCTCCCATAGTCTTTCTGAGATTGTATAACTTCTCTTTGCTAACTTTTCTAACTGATTTAATTCAGTTGCAGTTAGTAAAATGTCAGAAACATGAGTAGCGATGCAATTGTCATCTCTTTTAGACTTATCGTATATTACTTTTCCCTTGTTATCAATACCCCAAGGAAATTTAAAATCTTTAGCTTTTATTATTTCTTTGTGCCAAGCTATGATGTAGATTCTCTCTCTATTTTGAGGAACTCCAAAGTTTTTGCTATTTAGGACTTCGGCTCTAACATTATATCCAAGTTCCTCTAAGTGAGCTTTGATAGTTGTAAATGTTCTACCCTTGTCATGATTTCTCAGCCCTTTAACATTCTCAAGGAGTAAAACGCTAGGAATGTCGTTCAAGACTTTCTTATTTTTCGCTTGATCAATTTTAGCTTTCACTATTTGTTCTATGTTAAAAAACAAAGTGCCTCTAGTATCACTAAAACCTTTTTTTAGTCCTGCATGAGAAAAAGGTTGGCAAGGGAACCCTACACACAAGATATCAAATTTAGGAATTTGATTGTAATCTAATTTTTTGTCTGTTATATCTTGATTGAAATAACCTTCTTCAAAGAGTTTTGGAGACCACTTTTTGTAATTATGCTCATAAGTTATACGAGCATATTTGTCAATTTCGGATGCAAATACACAATTACCTCCTTGTTCATGCAGGGCAATATGAAAACCACCTATACCTGCAAATAGATCAATGAAAGTAAATGATTCTTTGGTTGTATTTTTTTCCTTTTGTTTCTCCATTCTAGAATAACCTATCTTATAGAATATTTCTAGCTACTAAGATAGTAATGTATAAATACGAAAAATAACAAATTGAAGGAATTATATTACTATTAATATATTCAAACGAATAGTGAGCAGGGTAGTGTATACATCTATTTGCATAGTCTGTTATTCTCTATCCCTCAAATTATCCCTCTCTAAATTCAAAAAGGCTCATAATCATTCGATTACAAGCCTTTTTAGTACTCGGAGCGGGACTTGAACCCGCACAACCGCAATGGTCACAAGATTTTAAGTCTTGCGTGTCTACCATTCCACCATCCGAGCAGACCTTGAGCGG
>JALHDC010000009.1 GCA_022840695.1 bacterium | reverse complement strand
CTTCTGAGACATTGCCGAGGGCTTCAGCTAGCTGAAGTACACTGAGTCTCTTAGCAGCCAATTTAGTGGCTGGGTCCTTAACAGTAACTTTATTCTGTGACATTTTAATACACTCCTCGTCTTCCAATATTATCTATATTATTGTCAGACAAGAAGGCTAGTTATACAATTAATAAAATCTATAAGGATTTGCAAGTCTTATGAAAGTAAAATGAACTCAAAATTTTAGGTTATGGTCACTACCACCTTACATCTGAGTGGTATTGATTGTTAGTAAGGGAGGTATTAACAAAGTGACTGAACTGCATCGAAAGAACCATTTTGTTCCTCAATTCTACCTTAAAAAATGGAGTTCAGATGGGCATAAAATATGGGGTTACAAGTTACTTGTCCCGCATCAAAATGTTCCACTATGGAAGTTGTATTCAATTAAAAGTATAGCATATCATTCACATTTATATACTGTGCAGTTTGATGATGGCGAATCTGATGAGTTTGAGAGATGGATAGAGAAGGAGTTTGAAACTCCTGCTGAAGAGGCTATTACTAAGGTTATATCCGGAAGAAGATTATATCCCGAAGATTGGGAGAAACTTATTAAATTTGCAGCTGCACAGAGCATGAGAACGCCGGCTAGGCTTCAAAAGGAATTAGAAAGAATGAAAAATGAAATGCCTAGAATTCTGGATACTACCCTGCAAAACGTTGTAAAGGCACTAGAAGAAGGTAGTATACCTAAATCACTGTCAAATACAAGCGATGATGGGATTGAGTATTTACCTATTAACATTAGCAAAGAACCCTCGACCGAGCCAGGTAAAGCATTGTTAAAGGTTGAAACATTAGTAGGCCGTAGTGCATGGTTGTACGAAGTAAAACATATTCTAACCAAGACAATAAAAGTTTTACTGAACTATAAGTGGAGTATCATGCATCCTGCACATGGTGTTAAATGGATTACAAGTGATGACCCTGTCATACCTCTAAACTACTATGGAAAAGGGTCATATAACTACGGTGGGGGATGGGGGCGTAAGGGATCTCAGATATTATTGCCACTTTCCCCACAGCACATGCTTTACATACAGGTTGGAGAAAAAAGTCCGCCTCGTATTGATCTTAGCTACGAGCGTAGTATAGAATTATTAGATATTATTGCAAAACATGCAGACAGACATATATTTGCAACTGAGCCAATCGAAGAGATTGAGAATATTCGTCCTAGAATAGTTGATCCCGAAGCTTATAAAGATGAGAAAAAAGTATGGGCCCGCTGGCATGAAGAGCAAAGTTCTGCTGAAAAGAAGTATGTGAGTAAGACCAAGGACAAGAAACCAAACGACCTTTAACATAATACTCGTAAATTTCTCATTAATTAATAAACAAGGACTTGAAAAAATAGTAATTTCAATGTTATTATGTAAGGGTTGATAAAACAAAGTCAGTTCGTGACCATTTTGATGGTGGTTAATTAAGTAATATTACCTTTCATCATCTAATAGTATTAATCTATTGAAAACACTATATTACATACAGTTTCTTAATAGATATTCTAAAGAAAGTGTTGAGTAGCAGATGTTACAAAAAAATTTAATCCGTTGGAAATGGTGTGGGAAGTTTTATGTTTCCCACACTTAACTTTTTACAAATAGTAATCTATTTTTCCATAATATGCTACAATGTATATATGATACTACGGAGCTTAATAAGGAAGGATTTGGTTGTATGGGCTTTTTTAAAAAGCGTGTAAGTGTTGAAGAAGCAGTAGATGCTATAAATCAAGCGATAATTGATGACATCCGAGATACCTGGAAAGGTTTTTATTCTAGCTTGCGAGAAAGACATGAAAATTTCATAATTGATGATGAAGACTATGCAGAATATGAGATATTTCTTGCTTGTACAGCTCTTGAACTACAATCTATATATAATATTTTCCCTAAGAGTATCGCAGATAGAATATATAGAATTGTTTTTGATACAGTAAACACCGAAGAAAATGGGGAATATGCAATCAATAAATTGCTTAATTATGAGAAAAATTTTAAGAAGGCGATAATTGAAGTTGACAATCCCCTAACCCCTATAACTGGAATATTAGTCCAGAGCATTTTAGGGGAAAGAATAAAAGATTTCCGTATGAACAACAGTGATTTTATTAGCCCTTTATTGATTATTGAGGTTATGACTTATTTAACCCAAATGGTAGGCAGATGGAAAAAGATAAGTAATGTTTATAAAATAGTATAGTATTTTATACATATAATTATTTCTTATCACAGGACTACATTAAAGGGGGAGTGATAATGAGTAATATTATAGATTACCTGATTCAGCATCCTGAGGTAGTTTGGTCAGGGGTAGGTTTATTTATATTAACAGGAGCAGTTGGACTATTTAGATTTTTAAAAAAGAGATTTGACCAACACTATAAGATTATAAAAATCAATGAATATGTCGATGTCGAACAACTGAAAAAGGATTTAACATATGATAATGGTATATTTATTAAGAATGGTACCACTGAGAAATTCTGTTCATTATGTTTGGATTCTAACAAACAGTTAATCCATCTTACAGAAAAGAAAACCTCAAATGGAAGAATCTTTGAATGCTATCATTGCGGCAAAATATTTTTAGGTGCTGATTATGACCCTAATAAGGGTAAATCGGATAGCGGATTCATGACATGGTAAGAACTTATATCGAAAGGAGTGCTTTATATGTGGACTGTACAACGGGTGGCCAAAGAACGAGCAGAATACATAATTGAGCCGATTGTTCCTACCCCACATAAAGAAAAATATATGTGCGAAATTAAAAATATGACTGAAACCACAGGAATAACTGATGATAGGTTAAAGCAATATATCTTTAACCTTAATTTAGATGATAAGGAAACCGCATTTTTATTAGACTATGCTGATGTACCAACAGATAATGCACTTCAAAGTATATTGCGTGTAATTTTAGGGTTTATCCTTGCTTTCTATTGCTTACCTGTGAGTGTTCCATATTTTATACTAAGAAGCACTACAGGTTTTAGATTTGAGTATAAGAAAAAAGGTGCTGTGCCTCTCTCAGAGCTATTTGTTCTTGTTCTACTTTGTTCAATTTTATCAACATTATTCTATTTATTTTTTTATCCGCTTTTTAGCTCAAATGGAGAGATTTAAAAGAGATTGTTTTTATAGGATGAATATATTTGAATGCCCATATACTCAAAGCTAAAGTACTAATTTGTATTTTGATATCAAGTCGGGTAGGAATTTGTATTGCGAAGAGACTAATACTGTCATAGTTAATACTTCAGTTGTATATACAGATTCCAAATCTGCTAATCCTTTAAGATTTGCAAGCATTTTTTGGCTTAAAGCCTGTAACCAATTTCCTTGTCTATTTTCTTCAATGACATCTCGATATTCTTCATACCTCATGCAAATGTATTTGTACATTTCTTTAATATCTTCATCAGAAAAATCAGACTGCTTTTTTAAATTATCATTATAATACTTATGCATATAGTCCAAAATATTATTTATGGTTCCTGTGGAAAATTTTTGCGTTTGCATTATTTCAACTGTAGTAAACATATAAATTATCATAAATTCATAGAACAGATGATTCTTATCAACTTCTTCTAAATCCAAGTCTTTCAGAAGGTCAATATCCTTTATGTTTTCGAGAGTACTGTTAACTGCTGAATAAAACAACACATTGCCCAATTCTTCTTGTGTAATCTTTACTTGCTTATCCCAAAAAGCCATTACTAATACCTCCCAACAAATCATATTACCATATTTTGATATGTTTCTACATGTGATTTCTAATTTCCTTCTTGTAAATAACACTGTGATTGTATTACAAAAAAATACTACATTTTGTAAAATTGAGTTATTTTTTAGTAATGAGTGCATATAGTAAAATGCAAGGAAACTCTTGCAAGGCATTTCTATGTACCTAATTTGATTGATTTTGCTGAAAATAAGCCCCGCTGGGGCTTATTTTCATTAATAAGAGTTTTTGAGAAGATTCATAAAAAAAATCTTATATTTCCAAGAGAAGTGAATATAGTAATACAAATCAGAAGAAAGGATATAAACTGTTATATTAGTAAAATAGGATAAAACTGAAAATTGTTAAAGCATCTAGGTGATGCTTAGAGGTAGAGGTTCTACTTACTTGGCAAGAATACAGGGTATTTGATAGCTACTGAAAATTCCTCTATTAATGTGTTGTAGGCTACACGTAAGAGAAGCCTAAGAAGTCCATGCTACACTGCGTAGCACTTGCTTTGTGCAGGAGGGCTTGCCCTTGTACATGCGATAGAATGTACATCCCGATGGGATTATAGGGCATATGACTACTAAGCATTGTACAGCAAATTGAATATGCACCACACAGTCTGTTTCCATATTTTTTTACGAAGGAAAAGGATATGGAAACAGACTAATGATAACCCAGACAAAAATAGTAAAATAGCCATCCGAATAAGATGTGATATCCGAAATAAAGCGGAAATCCAGTATCGGAACATGGTTATATCATAGCTCATAATCTGTTAAAAATTAAGAAAAAGAGGTGGTTGAGTTGTACAGAGAAGAAAACTTGTATAAAAACTTGAAGGCTCAGATAGACAAAATCAGTAAGCATAACAACCAGGGAAGCTACAAAACTAGAGAAAGATATGCAGAGTCAGTTGGCCGACTTTGCAAATTTATAGCTAAAGAATTTGGCACACAAAAGTTTGTAAATATTCAGGACAAGCATGTGAAAGCATATATTAATGACATGCAAGCTAGAGAATTGTCAACTTCTCATATAAAAGCTGAACTCTCAGCTATTCGGTTCTATCATGACAAAGCTAATGGCAAGTTTAAATTAGGTGAGTTTAATACAGGAACAAGAAGATTTGTATAGTGCCCCCATCTATAGTGCCCCCATCTGTCAAGACAGATTTTTTTGTGGGCTAAGTTAGATTCTCCTTTCGTCCTTAATTTTGTATTTATAGGAATATATGGGTGTTA
>JALHDC010000008.1 GCA_022840695.1 bacterium | reverse complement strand
TTAAATATGGATTGTTTCTTTTTTACAACCTGCATTATTACCTAATTATACTATATACTGGGGCAATTACTCCTTTGCTCCGATCTCTTCCTCGACTGCAGAATCTACAACAGATGCTAGCTCTTCTTCGGTAAGTTTCTTTTCGACTTTCTCAGCCTTAGGCTTACTTCTTCCAGAAGCTGCCTTCAAGCTTAAACCTAAGTGTCTTTCTGTAGAAGAGATAGATAGTATTTTTACCTTCACTTCATCGCCTACTTTAACTATATCTGCTGGATCTTTGACCAACTGATCAGAAAGCTCTGATATATGTATTAATCCATTTAGACCCTCTGCAATTCTAACGAAAGCTCCGTAAGGGACAAC
Organism: bacterium; assembly: GCA_022840695.1. Lineage (GTDB taxonomy): Bacteria > Patescibacteriota > Dojkabacteria > SC72 > SC72 > UBA2177. Next base: position 4,753 of record JALHDC010000008.1, on the reverse strand, counting down.
CTTTTGTATCTCTCCATCAACGACATCACCAACCTTAAATTTGGATATAGCCTCTGACCATGGATCTTTCTGTAATCTTTTAACACTGTATGCAACTCTCTTTCCTCCGTCTGTTATACCGATAACCATTACATTTACCTTGCTTCCAACTGAATACAAAGAACCAATATCCTCTACCTTATCCCAAGAAAGCTCAGACAAGTGAACCAAACCTTCTAAACCTTCAGCATTAACAAAAATTCCAAATGGTGTTATTCCACTTACAGTTCCCTCTAAAACATCTCCTTCCTTTACCTTGTTCAATGTCTTCTCTCTTTGCTCCAAATCCCTTGATTGTGTAACCATCTTTTCCGAGAGAATTATTCTATTCTTCTCCCTATCCAATTCGATTATTCTGGTAGATATTTTTGTTCCAACAAGGGAACTTAATGTCTTTTGAACTTTTGATGAGATATCCTTTCCAACTTGCCTTATTCCATTAGCATATACTCTAGATGCATCTAATTGAGAAGTTGGGATGAAACCTCTTATATCCTTCCCTATCTCCACTATTAGACCACCGTTATTTGACTCAACAACGACTGTCTCTATGACGTCGTTATTCTCTTTCGCTTTTTCTAAATTCAACCAAGCACTTGCCTGTTGTGTTCTTCTAATTGAAAGTACTAACTGTCCTTCCTCATCTTCAGGTTTGACAACATATACAATAACTTTGTCTCCAACCTTAAGATCCCTCCAGTCAAGGATATCACTTTTAAGCTCTCTTCCAGCGACTATGCCTTCAGATTTAAAACCGATATCAACGACTAAAAGACCGTCTCTTACATCAACTACGGTACCTTCTACTATATCTCCTTTGGAGAATGTTTTGATTTTATTCTCGCCATCAGCAAGAAATTTATCAATTTGTGAATATAATTCTGTTTGTTTTTTGTTATCCATAGGATTTTCCTATTGGTGATGCAATACTTGCAACTAGTATCTGCATACTACTAATCTAAAATGTTGCAGTTGGATTATATCATACTATTTCCGGTCTGTCGCCTTTTTCTTTAGGGTCTGTCCCTTTAGATATTTTTTGAGAACAACCCTGTCCCAATCAGGGTTTTTGGCCTTTAGAATATATCTACCATATAGAACAAATGTTGAATTGACCTTGTACCAATCCTGGACTGGATAGAGGCTTTCCAAATCATGGGCAATTTTCGTGGGGTCTGTCCCTTCACTTAATCCATATTTGATAGCCACTCTCATAACATGGGTATCTACTGCAATCCCACGATTTGCTTTGTAAAGGTCATTAAGGTACACATTTGCAGTCTTGTAACCGACACCTGGGAGTTCTTGAAGTTTTTTAAGATCTTTCGGTGGTCTACCACCATATTTTGTACTTATGATTTTGGCAGTTTCAATTATATGTTTAGATTTTGTTTTGAAATAATTAATACCCCCGACGGTATTCTCGATATCTTTAATGTTTGCCTCAGCTAGATTGCTTGCATTCGGGTATTTTCTAAACAGATCTTTGGTTACTTTGTTTACCTGCTTATCTGTAGTCTGAGCAGATAAAAGAATACAGACGAGAAACTGGAATGGTGTAGACCAATTCTGAAGCTCTGTAGTCGCTTCTGGGAAGAGTTTCTCTACTTCGGACAGTAGTTGTATAGCTATTTGTTTTTTAGTCATATACAGAGTCTCTAAATTTCTTTGAAAATCCCTTCGATATTAACACAGAAGAAATTTCTATTATTTCATTAAGATCATCTATTATTGCTCTAGCAGCCTTTTTTACTCCCTTATTATTAAATTTCACTAATTGACAGGTCTTCCCAACAGTCACCCCAATCTCAGTCCCAAATTTATACATATTTTCTTTATCGTTTGATCTTAGAGCTTTTAGATATTCTGTTAGTATGCCCTCAGGAAGAGACTCTCCTTTGTATATCTGGCCCAAAATCTCCTCTATTCCTATTTCATATCGCACTTCAAACATTTTGCTTTCGAAATTCTCATTTAAGCCACCTATCCTATCAACAAGGAATTCATATATATCATTGGATATATCTTCCCTATTTCTCCAATTATCTCCTGCTTTCGTAATTATTTTCCTCCATCCATCTCCAAATTTTTTTCACAGATTCCATATATTTTTTCTGAGTTCTCCTGCACATTACTTTTTTCATATTCATCTATTGCCTCCCCTCTACTGTTTTTCCAATCTCCATCTTTTGTAGCAAGCTGTATGACACAGTTTGCGAGATTCATTTTTTTATCATGAATGAATCAAGCCAAAGGAAGTATTCAACAAATTCCTCTATCTCTTTTTTAGTGATATCTTCTATGGTTGATAATCCATATCCTAAAGTGACAGAGTTACTAAAAGAGCTCCTATCAAGCATTATCAATGTCTTTTTATATTTAGGATTTGAGAGAAGGACTTCCATAAATTCGAGCCTATTAAGAGCAAAGAGAGCCATTCTGATTTTTAATTCTCTCTTTTTATCTAAATTGAACTTTGACAATCCACCTTTTAAAGCAAATCTGACCATTGTTCCAAGAGGAGTTGCATAAATTGGGAAGGATGAGTATGTCACAGGTACTCCCAATGAGAGAAGTTTACTTGAGAGATTAAGAGCAGCATCCCCCTTTCCTACCTGGTCTCCCCCCTCAAACGACACCACCCTATAGTTTCGACCTTGTTTCAAATCCCATTTTTTATAAATTTATTCCATATTTATTATACAACATTCATACAAAGGTCTAGATATGAGTAAATATCATAAACAGCAGAATTGTTCTTTCCTAAAGGGATTTCTACAGCGAGCAGGCAGGCTAATCTGTTCTCTATAATTAATATGCTCGATATTTTGAAACATATTTCCACCAAAGCAGTAGTAATGTTACATTTATTTTTTATGCCACTCCCCCACATTGCTAGACCAAGATATTTACATTACTTTCCTGATTTTCCAAAACTTACTATGTTTTGAAGAAAAAGTACAAAATAGCAACCGAGAAAGAAAGTCTATGGGGTGACATATTTTCCACAGGCAATATTTATATGTGATAAAATTGAATATGAAAAAGGTAATAATCCTAGATTACGACAATACCATTGCGGAACCTAAGTCTCCCCCTTCTGATGAGATGATATTTCTTCTTAAAAATATTCTTGAAAGTAAAAAGGTAGCTATATTAACAGCAGGTAGATCAATAAAAGGTCTTAGAGATCTATTAATATCAAATACTAAATTAAACAATCCCGACTTACTAAAAAACCTCCTACTCTGCCCCAAGTATGGCAACCTGATTTTCGAATATGAAGATGGTTGGTTTGTACTTTACGAATCAACCAATATATCACAGAGAGAGAAAAGAATAATAGAGAGGGCTGTTCGAAGAGTTAAGTGGAAATCATATGTCCCTAAGAGCAATTCTAAGCAAAGGGTACATGACAAAGGTTCTGTTATATCAATAAACTGCCTTGGAAATGATTCTACAGATTTAGAAAAAGATAATTGGGATAGGGATGGGAATATTAGGAAGAAGATTAAGGAAGAATTATTAAAAAGATTAGGTAAGAAGTATGAAATATTTATTACTGGAAGAAATACCATAGATATTGTTCCAAAGGAGATGAATAAAGCAGATAATATTTTAAGGTTGTTAGAATTGATTTCAGAGAGCAAAGAAAATGCTGTATATATTGGGGATGAATTTAATCCAGATGGTAATGACTACCCTATTCTCTCTACAGGGATAAAAATACATCATGTAAAAAGTCCAATAGAGACCAAGGTTGTCCTAGAGGAATATATTTAAACAAAAACCCACTCTTTCGAGTGGGTTCTAATTTCTAAAATCCTGGCAATGACCTATCTTCCCAGAACCAAAGGTTCAAGTATTTTCGGCGCTAGAGTGTTTTACTTCTGAGTTCGGGATGGAGTCAGGTAGTTCCACTCTGCTACAATCGCCAGGCAAAAAGATTTGAGATTATCAAGTCCTTTTGCCTGGGGGTCTTTCTTTCGAAAGACCAACAGGACTTCAGTTCTAAAGAGCTATTAGTGTATTTTGTACACTTAAAACCGAATAGAAAGTCGAAATTCAAAAAAGCTTTTGGTCTATTAGTACTCCTCGGCTAAATATATCACTATACTTACACCTAGAGTCTATCAACGTGGTAGTCTCCCACGGACCTTCCGTATAGCAAGCTATACAAGTATATTTAATCTTGGGATAGGCTTCGCACTTATATGCTTTCAGTGCTTATCCAATAATAACTTAGCTACTCAGCAATGCTCTTGGTAGAACAGCTGATACACCAGAGGTTACCACACCCTGATCCTTTCGTACTAAGGGTCGATTCCCTCAAATATACAACGCCTATACCGGATAGAGACCGACCTGGCTCACGACGGTCTGAACCCAGCTCACGTGCCGCTTTAATGGACGAACAGTCCAACCCTTGGGACCTTCTCCAGTCCCAGGATGCGACGAGCCGACATCGAGGTGCCGAACCTTGCCGTCAATATGAACTATCGGGCAAGACTAGCCTGTTATCCCCGGGGTAGCTTATCTCCGTTAAACAATGGCGCTTCCACGCGCAACCAAAGGGTCACTTAAACCTACTTTCGTAACTGATCGAGGTGTCCCTCTCACAGTAAAGCCTCCTTATGCTTATGCACTCTTCACCCGATTTCCATCCGGGTTGAGGAGACCTTTGTGCGCTTGCGGTACTCTTTAGCAAGCAACC
>JALHDC010000002.1 GCA_022840695.1 bacterium | reverse complement strand
TCACATAATACAAGCATATTTTAAAGAACTTGTCTCATAAAAGAGACATTAAAAAGATATATAACTATCTCTATGAATGCATCTTTTATATTAATATTGGGAAATTTGTATTTTAAAGAGCAGATTCTTTATTTACAATCCTACTACATTATATCATGTGTTGGCATATAGCTCAACACTATGGGCTGGGAGGACTGTGTCCCCCCTACCCAATTCTAGTTAAGCTATCTTACTATTTAAGAACTTAGAAACACCTATAAATCCTAAACCTGTTAAATAAGCTGAAACAGCTACTATATTAAACAATACAGCATCTGCTATACCAGTATCCTCAGGAATATGAGGACCGTATGGTGTAGAACCACCATCAGCTAATACAGAAGATCTAAAGATATTCAACATTCCAAAAGCAAGAATAGCTAACAAGAAGATTTTGTTTATCTTCTTCATGATATTTGTAATGAGCAATTTAATTACGAATACATTATACCCTATAGTTAGTTTTTATTCAATATCTCCTATTTAATCTAAATTTAATAACCTGTTGATACGATATACCTATGAAAGAAAGTACATACGGTTTTGTAGATTCCTCTAACCTATTCTATGGAGGTGTTGGAAGATTAAATTGGAAAGTGGATTATGAGAAGCTGTATAAATATTTAAAAAAGAAATACAAAGTGAAAAAGGTATTCTATTATACCGGTATTGAAACACATGGCTTTGAAGTACATTTAAAATCTACACAACCCTACCCTGTTGATGACCTACTTAAATATCTTAAGAGTATATATAGGGAGGAGAAGGATAGCAGGAGGAAGGAATTGTTGAAGAAGGATATAGCTAGGACAAAGTTTTTAGTAAAGATACAATCATTTGGGTATATATTAAGGCTTAAAGCTATTAAACATATACGGACAAGGGAAGGGACCTTTAAATCCAAGGCAAACTGTGATGTAGATCTGACATTTGATTTGACGAGGTTAGAAAAAGAGTACAATAAGGTTTTGCTTTTGTCAGGAGACGGAGATTTTGAAATACTTCTGAGATATTTGAAAGAGAATAGAAAAGATTTTATCGTTATAGCAGACAAAGAAAAAACGGCTAGAGAGATAAAGAAAAAATATTGGAGAAATTTTATTGATTTTCAAAGAGTAATTACGGAAATAAAGAAATGGAGAGATCGTCCATAAAGGAGGGTCTCTCCGAGGTTTAGTGAGGTAATATTAACATAGAGAAATGCTTATATCAAGAATATTTAATAAATATTTCTTAGTTAACCCTATTCAAATATCTAAATACCCGAACTGGAGAGTTATACATTCTACATGTATATAGAATTAGATCTGCATCATAATCTGTTATCTGTGTATTATCCTCTGCTTTATATACCTCATATTCATAGCTCCTCTGTTCCCATATTATTTGTACTCTATCCCCTATCCTAAGTTTGGGAAGATTATAGAAGGAACTAGTATCTCTGAACTGTTTAGTCCAATATACATATCCAAACCTATGTGCAGCTAATATTATTGGTAACTCATTATTATCTGGAGTTCCAAAATCAGGTACTCTCCAAATACCCTCCTCTAAACCGATAAAGGAGTCTACATTTTCTATTACTTCTGAATCTACACCTATAGCTGATATCTTAATGATATTCTCTAGAGGTAAGGATTCATCTACAGGGGGAAGATTAGAAACAACCTCTTTAACGATATCTTCTTTCTCTGCTTCTTGCAATATCACTACTTCTTCATTAATGGAATATGCTTCACTCTCTGTTGCTCCCTTATCTACGGAATACCATATTTGAGGGTAGAAAGTGATAGCTAATACTGAGAATGCAAAAAATATTAATACTATTCCTAAAACCAAATATATCTTTGAAAGTATCTTAAGCAGTTTTTTCTTTTCCATTTGAATATAATATCATTATTTTTTCTTACCTACTAATATCCTTTCCTCAATCAACTCTAATTTCTTTTCGTAAGACATTTGAAGTTTAAATAATGCTAGTAAATTATACCCAAACATTGTTATATTTGGAACAGCAGCTTTCCATATAGGTACTATCGAATATTCCCTGATCTCTGCCTTAACTAAAGAGTTTAATAACGATATGTGACGATGATTCCCATCTACATCACTCCCGGGGATTAAAGGTAACATTAGATTATTATTAACTATGTAAAGGGGGAATTCGACACCAGTTTCCACTCTACTGTTATAGAGTACCAAGTTAGTTAGCTCCGGTCCAATACGATTTGTGTGCCTCTTCATAAACTCGCTGTCAGGGAGATATGATTTGATGGTGTCCCAATTTTTAGCAATCTCATTAAATTGTGTAGTCCCTACACTATTCCAAAGCTCGTATGTCCAAGTATTCTCACTGCTTACTGTCATTTGGAGATTATTATTCTCCATTAATTCTCCAACTGTTATGTATTCTTTTTGCCAGCTATAATCAGGGAGATATCTTAATAATCCAGGAAGAGAGGTTTCTTCTCCACACCTCTCTAATTTATGTTGTCTAATATCTTCAAACTCCTCAATTGGATTCATAGAGCACTCATTATATCACTGAAATGCCTTTAAACCAATTAATTCTTACTCCTGAGATATAGTTCCAATATTATTCCACTAGTATGGACCTCCTGTGCATATGTTTTACCAATATATCTATAATGCCAACTCTCATAGTTATATCCTGTTACACTCTCATATCCACTAGGATATGAGATAACAAAGCCATATTTCCATGCATTATTCGCTAACCATACACTTGCCTTTGTACTAGAAAATACACCCCCTAATCCATCCTGAATCTCCGAGCTACTGAAATCAACTGCAGTTCCCAATTGATGTTGACTATGTCCTGCTCTAGCAGATATTTTATCTGTAGCTGAGATACTTCCTCCATTTACACTCAACCAGTAGTTATATGTACTAACCTGTGTAGAGTATGACCTATATCCAGACCTAATACTTAAATCAATACCGTCAGCAGTAGCTGCAGTTACTAATTCTTTTAAATCATTAATCAATATATTTCTGAGAAGGAAACTCTCACCCTTTCTAATACCTGAAAGAGATGCACTAACTAAATCGGATGGAGTGTATTTACTAGGTAGCTGATACTCTTTATTAACTAATACTAATAGATCATCTCCACTCCTTGTAGTTCCCTTAATATCACTTGGATATGTCCACCATCCAGAAGAAGATGAGCTATATGATATGGTTGGACTCTTAATTGCAACAATCTCGTCTACTACCACACTCTCTTGTATCTCATTCTCCAACACTACTCTACTCTGTCTCTCCTTATCTATACTCTTTTGTTCGTATACAACAGTATTTGTATTAATGGCTAGTATAAATGCAACAATTGTACTGAGTATTTTCCCCATGTCCCTATTTTACAATATATAGCTGAGGTTAAATAGTAATATTAATACAAGATACTTTTACCATTATCTAGGTCAGGAAGTATATATGGGAGTGTATTAGAATATAATATGGCATTAAGTAAAGAAGATATACAAATTATAAAAAAGATTGTGAATATAGATATTCAAAAGAATATGGATATCCTAAACAAGTATATGCTTGGCAAACCGTATATCCTAAATATTACATATGATGAGCTACAGGAGGAGATTGTAAAGATAAAGGAAAGTATTCCTGATATACCGATTGTTAGATTAGAGTAATGCCACAGTAGCTACCATATCTCCACCATTAATATTCATAACCTTAACACCTGATGTCTGTCTCCCTTGTGTAGGTACTGTATTAATATCAGATCTAATAACCTTAGATTTCTCAGATATAACAACTATCTCTTCATCCTCTTCTGTTAATATCCTCGCAGTAGCAATATTCCCCGTCTTGTTAGTCACCCTAAATGTAAATATACCTGTACCCCCCCTCTTCTGTGTACCATATTCTTTTAATAATGACATCTTTCCATACCCAAACTCAGAAAGTGTAAGAAGCTTCTGATCATCATAACTAACTACTCCCATACCTACAACACAATCTGTACTACTCTTAAATTTAATACCTGTAACACCTCTTGTACTTCTACCCATAGGCCTTACATCACTTTCTTTAAATCTAATAGATTTTCCTTCCTTTGTAATCAATATAACTTCATCCTCTCCTGTTGTTGGTTTAACCCAACTTAATTGATCTCCATCTTCTAATTTAATAGCTATTAATCCATTTGTCCTAATATTTGCAAATTCAGATATCTCTGTTTTTTTAACAATACCCTTCTCTGTTGCCATTAAGAAATATTTATAATCAATTTGATCTTTATCCTCATTTTTCTTAGAAATCTCTCCCTTTGAACTTCTTGTTAAAACAGATGTAACTATCTCATTCTGATCTAACTGTACTAAGTTTACCAAGGGTAATCCCTTAGCTGTTCTCCCAAGCTCAGGAATTTCAAATATCCTTAAATTAAACACTTTACCTAGGTTAGTAAAGAGAAGAAGTTCATCATGTGTATTACAAAGGAATGCATGCTCTATGAAATCACCCTCTTTAGTATCACCTCCTGACACACCCTTTCCTCCTCTATGTTGAGCTTTGTATGTATTTGGAGGTAATCTCTTAATATATCCGGAATGAGTAATGGTGACTAATGTGTCTTCAGATGCAACCATATCCTCTTCTGAAATTTCATTTATCTTTCCTTTAACAACCTTTGTTCTTCTCTCATCTCCATATTTCTCTTTAATTTCTTCCAAATCTTCATTCACTACTTCAAGTATCCTATCTTGATTCTCTAATACTTCATTGTACTCTTTTATCTTTTCTTGAATCTCCTTATGTTCATTCTGTATCTTCATTCTTTCCAATGCTGCTAATCTTCTTAACTGCATATCTAAGATAGCTTGTGCTTGAACTTCTGTAAAACCAAATTTGTCCATTAAATTAGTTTTAGCAGTATCCTGTGTTTTAGACTTTCGTATTGTATCTATAACCTCATCTAAAAGATCTAGAGCTTTTAACAATCCTTCTAATATATGACCTCTGAATCTTGCTTCTGCCAAATCAAACTCATATCTTCTAATTGTTACAAGGAGTCTGAAAGAAAGGAATAGTTCTAAGATTCTCTTAATTGGTAAAGTCTTTGGCTCCTGCTCAACTAATGCAATCATATTTGCATTAAAGACCTTTTGCATCTCGGTATATTTAAAGAGTTTGTTTAGTACAGCCTTAGGTTGTGCATCTCTCTTCAAAACTATTACCACTCTCATTCCTTCTCTGTTAGACTCATCCCTTATATCCGCAATACCTTTTATCTTTTTCTCTTTAACAAGATCTGCAATTTTCTCAATCATATGTGCCTTGTTAACTTGGTATGGGATCTCTGTTATTACAATGTTGTATCTTCCCTGTTTACCTTCAACTATAGAAGCCTTTGCTCTTTGCAGTATTCTTCCTCTACCTGTAGCATATGCATTTAATATCTCTTGTTGGTCATATATTATTCCTCCTGTTGGGAAATCAGGTCCAGGAATTATCTCTATTAATTCAGATGGTGTAATATCTGATTTAAATTCGGGGTATAGGATTGATTCATCAGCATTAAGTTTGTCTCTTAGTGCATCAATATTCGCTTGTAGGTTTATATCATCTTTTTCTACATAATTTTCAAGATAGTCTAGGGGTTTAGAGTTTAATGTAGTTGGAATCTTTTCCTTAGATTCTTTATTTTTTCTTAATTCATTATATATAGCTTTTCCTTCCCACTTGTTTATTATGTGGCGGAATTTTTGTTGCCATTCCCACAGCAATACCATCACTTCCATTCGCTAAAACATTGGGGAAGAGTGCAGGTAGTACGGTTGGTTCTAACCTAGTTCCATCATAGTTTGCAGTGTATGTTACAGTTCCTTTGCTCAGATCTCTAATTAGTTCAGGAGTAATTTTCCCCATTCTAGCTTCGGTGTATCTCATTGCTGCTGGGGAATCTCCATCTATCGATCCAAAGTTTCCCTGTCCATCCACTAATGGATACCTTGTGGAGAAATCTTGGGCCATTTTAACAAGAGTTGGATATACTACTGACTCTCCATGAGGATGATAGTTCCCTGATGTGTCTCCTGCTATTTTTGCTGATTTTCTGTAATGAGCTGTAGGTGTTAGACCTAAGTCATTCATAGCTACAAGTATTCTTCTCTGTGATGGTTTAAGACCATCCTTTACCTCTGGAAGAGCTCTAGATACAATTACAGACATAGAATAGTCCAAGTAATTGGCTTTCATTTCATCAACTATGGATCTAGGTGCTATATCACCTGGTTTAAAGGTAATATCAATTCCTAATGTATCTCCATTATCTTCAGTTGTTGCTTTTATCTCTTCTTCTGACATATTTAATATATTTATATACTATCTCGCATGGACAATCTTGTATCCGCTTCTGCAGTTTCATAATCAGCCACATAATTCTTTAATGATTTAAATGTCTCCTCATTGACTATTTGTAATAGTGGATCTTGTTTGTTATCTGTAATTCCAATTGTTGTGACTAATTGATAATCATTGTCATAAAGGTGTAAATCAATATATTCTTTTTTCTCAGGTTCTTCCAAACAGATTTTTGTTCCAGGATTCTCATCTACATAGTTGTGAATAATTCTCATCAAATCCTTGTTCTCATCCTTAATCAATATTTCTATGATCTCAGATGTATGATTAGGAAGTCTCTCTGCTATCTTTTTTTGTAGAAGAACATCATACTCCAATCTAACCTCTTCTCTTTCCATTTCTTTTTTAATTTGTTCTAACATTATTAAAAAGTTAAAAATTAGATATCTAAATTAGCTTTTGTAGCATGCATCTGTATAAATCTTCTTCTAGGAGGAACTTCATTTCCCATTAACATTTCAAATACCTTCTCTGCTTCTTCAGCATCCTGTATCTCAACTCTCTTTAGAACTCTACTCTCTGGATTCATAGTAGTCTCCCATAATTGATCTGGATTCATTTCTCCTAAACCTTTAAATCTATTCTCAACAGGAACTTTACCTTCCATTTTAGCTTTTCTAACAAACACATCCTTCTCAGCATCATTTATGAAATAGTATTTTTTCTTCCCAATCTCTACTTTATGTAATGGAGGCTGTGCTACATACACAAACCCTTGCTCTATTAAAGGCCTAAAGAATCTGAATAGTAAAGTTAATACAAGAGTAGTGATATGCAATCCATCTACATCTGCATCGCTCATTATTACAATTTTGTGATATCTCAATTTGGAAACATCCAAAGTATCACCTATTCCAACACCCAAAGCTGTAGTTACATCATTAAATTCGTTATTGGACAATACTCTATCAACTCTGTATTTATGTGTATTCATAATTTTTCCTCTAAGAGGAAGAATTGCTTGAGTATGTCTATCTCTTCCCTGTTTTGCAGATCCACCAGCAGAATCACCCTCTACAATGAAAAGTTCACTATCTGCAGGATCATTACTTGTACAATCTGCTAATTTCCCGGGTAATGTTGTAGATTCTAAGGCATTCTTTCTTATTACTGCATCTCTTGCAGCCTTTGCTGCAGCCTTTGCTTTGTTTGCCAATACGGCTTTTCCTATTATGTTCTTAGCATCGTGAGGATTTTCTTCAAGATATGTAAGTAATTCATCTTTTACTAACTTTGATACTACACTCTTAACCTCTCTGTTATTAAGTTTAATTTTTGTCTGTCCTTCAAATTGAGGATTTGCAACTTTAACAGAAACAATTGCAGTTAATCCCTCTCTCACATCATCTCCATTTAGTGTCCCATCCACTCCTTTTAGAAGTTCGGCCTTCTGTGCATATGAATTTAAAGCACTAGTTATAGCAGTCCTAAATCCAGCTAAATGTGTTCCTCCCTCTGGGTTTACAATGTTGTTTGTATAACACCTTACATCCTCTTCCATTCCATCGGTATACTGAAGAGCTACTTCTACGACAATATCATCTTCCTGCTTGTTCATATAGAAAGGTTCTTGCCCTACCACCTTGCTGTCTATATTAAGAAATTGTACATATGATTTAATACCATCTTCAAAATATAGATCATACCTTCTAATTTCATCAGTACTTTCATCCGTTATGGATATTCTTAAACCAGCAGTTAAATATGCATGTTGTCTGCATTTCTTAACTATTGTTTTAAAATCAAATTTAGTTTCTGTAAATATTTCAGAGTCTGGAAGGAATGTATGTTGTGTACCAGAATCTTTTGTATCTCCGATTCTTTTGACTGGAGCTTTTGGTACTCCTCTTGTGTATTCTTGTTGATATATTCCCCCTTCGAATTGGACTGTTGTAATCATCCATTCGGAGAGTGCATTGGTACATTTCATACCAACACCGTGTAGACCTCCTGATACTTTGTATGCTCCTTGCTCAAATTTTCCTCCTGCATGTAGATTAGTCATTACGGTTTCTAGAGTTGATACCTTTGTTTCTGGATGTTTATCTACTGGAATACCTCTACCATTATCCTTAATTGTAATGGAACCATCCTTGTTAAGTGTAACCCATATATTTGTACAGTACCCAGCAATGGCCTCATCTACAGAGTTATCCAAAATTTCAGTAAAGATATGGTGCAAACCGTTAGAATCTGTAGATCCAATGTACATAGCAGGTCTTCTTCTAACAGCTTCCAGCCCCTTAAGGACTTGAATATCGGAAACTTTGTATTGAGATTTTTCGGCCATATTCAACTAGATTATGCTATATTAATTTCAGGTGCTAGAACCATACATTTTACCCTTTTTTAGCCTAAATGTTAAGCTTTTAATTGCATTAACATGGCCTCTAAAGTGAGCCTCCTATTGCAGTTTGCAGATATTTTATCTCTACTTTCCTGTATTATTTTTAGGAGTGCTAAATTCTCTTTCGAGCTATCAATCTTACCATTTTTAATATCTAATTCAAGTCTTCTTCTGAAAAGATCCTCTATTGTAGCGGTAAATTGTAATGCTGTATCTTTTGATTTTGCATACTCCTCCGCTATTTGAAATTGCTCCAAGATATCTTTTTCAAATATGTCATTTAAATCGTTTAGATTCTCCATGTCTCCATTAGGTAGTTTCTTTGAGTATACTATCTTAGCTCTAGACCTAATGGTGGGGAGTAGATTTTTTTCATTGGCAACACAGAGTATATATATGGAAGTGTCGGATGATTCTTCTAACGTTTTTAGAAGAGCATTCTGTGCTTGAGAAGTTAATTTTTCCGCCTCTGCAATTATTCCAACTTGGATTTTTTCTTCGAAAGGTTGAAACATCATTTCTTTTTGAAAAGCCTTTACCTCCTCTATACCTATGCTATTCTTCTCCGAGGAATCTAAGGCATGTATATCTGGAGAATTTTTTATATCTCTGTCATATATCTGTGCAAGCAATTGTTGCAAACTTTCGCTACCTTTTGATCTGTCCACTAATATATATGTCATACCTAGATTCTATCACATCTGGGGTCTGTCCCTTCATTTTATCTTTAATCTGAGAGCTTTTTGTACAATTTCAAAGACAAATTTATTTATTATTTTAAATTTATATTACATATTTTTGCAAATATATCTTTTTAGAATGAAGAAAAAATCAAGGGTCTGTCCCTTGTCTTTTTTTTGGGTTTGCCATAAACTGAAGGGAGGATAATTTTAAGATAATCTGCCCGATGTCTACAGGAACTTCCTTGCTAAAATATCTTCAAACCAAGGGTTTGATAAATGAGGAGAATGCCAGAAAAGTGTTGGTGGAGAGAAGTCGCTCACAGAAAACAGAGGAAGTTATCATAAGGGAATTGGGGATTGTAAATGATGTCGAGATTGCTAAGGCTAAGTCTGAAATTTTTGGTATTCCTTTTGTAGATTTAACAACTATATCTGTACATGAAAGTGTTATTGCTGAGGTTAGTATTGACAATTTGCATAAGTATAAGGCTGTGCCTTTTGAAAGAGGACAGGATTTCGTGAAGATTGCCATGGAGGATCCGTTTGATGTACAGGCTACTCAAGCTCTTCAGGGTAAGTATCCCCCAAATACAAAGATTCAGGTGTATATAACTACGAAGGAAGGAATTGATTCTATTCTTGAAAGAAGAGTTGGAGATATGATGAGTTCTGAAGTAACTGAAGCTTTGGAGGATGTGGATGTGCCTGTTACAGAAATTAGTGAGGATCCAAATCTTTTTTCTAGTACAGATCTTTCCTCTGCCCCTGTTGCAAGAATTGTAAATTCAATGCTTCAATATGCTGTTACATCGAAGGCATCGGATATCCATATTGAGCCGATGGAGAAAAGAGTTAGGGTGAGGTTCAGAATTCATGGTGTTATGACTGAGAGGTTAACATTGCCTAAAAATCTTAATCCTGCAATTGTTTCAAGAATCAAGATTCTTTCTAATTTGAAAATAGATGAAAGAAGAGTTCCTCAGGATGGTAGATTCCCAATTAAGATAGGAAATACGAAGATAGACCTTCGTGTTTCTGTTATGCCTACTGTTCATGGAGAGAAGGTTGTTATGAGGTTGTTGGAATCTGAAACGACAGATATTACTTTAGAATCAACAGGTTTAAGGGGTAATGCCTACAAGATATTTTTAGACGCCCTTACAGTTACAAATGGTATTGTCTTAGTTACTGGACCAACTGGTAGTGGTAAAACTAGAACATTGGCCTGTTCTTTGATAAAGATTAATGATCCTAAGGTAAATATTATGTCTTTGGAAAATCCTGTTGAGATTCGTATCCCAGGAGTTACACAGATTCAGATTAATCCTGATGTTGGTCTAACTTTTGCAACAGGATTAAGATCTGTACTAAGACAGGACCCAGATATTGTAATGGTTGGAGAGATCAGAGATGAAGAAACTGCACAGTTGGCTGTTCAAGCTTCTCTAACTGGTCACTTAGTACTTTCAACTTTGCATACGAATAGTGCTCCTGCTGCTATCCCTAGGCTTTTGGATATGGGTATAGAGCCATATCTTTTAGCTTCTACAGTTAGAGCTGTTGCTGCTCAAAGATTGCCTAGGAGAATATGTCCTGATTGTATAGAGTCATATCCCGCGACTCCGGAAGTCGTAGAGAATATTCTCCAAACAATGAAAGGGGCTAAGGATTTTGACTTAATACAGTATCTTAATAGAGTTGTAACTTCATCAAGTCATTTAAAGGAAGAAAATCAGCATTCAGCAATGAAAGCTCCACAGATTGGTCCTGATGGTAAACCAGTAATATATCTTTATAAAGGTAAAGGTTGTGATAAATGTGGCGGATCTGGATATTCTGGAAGAATAGGTATTTTTGAAGTACTTGATGTTAGTGAAAGAATTAGTAGAATGATTATGGAGAATGTAACTGATGCGGAAATTAGAGATGCTGGTATGCAAGCAGGTATGTTAACTATGATTCAAGATGGATATCTAAAGGCTTTAGAAGGTATTACAACTTTAGAGGAAGTCTTGAGGGTTTCAAAAGAGTAAATTTTTGGTATAAATATATATGGATCAAAATACTGCCCCAAATAATAGTACAGGAAATGTGCAATTTAACTATCCTGATTTTTCTCAAAATACACCATCGGCTCAGCAGGTTACACCCAGTAATCCTGTGCAGGCGGATGATAATGGAAAGATAGAAGAATTAAAGCAAAGTCTTCAATCATTAATAGCAAAGGATGAGGAAAGTAAACAGAATACTCCTCCTGTCGTTCAGGAAAAGCAAGAGGATGTTGTTAATGAGGTTAATAATAATGTGAAGCCAGATATGCAACAAGCATATCCTCTTCCAGGATTACATGCAGAAGGAGAACCTAAGAAAGAAGCAGAAGTGAAGAATGAAGAGGTACAGACATATGTGCAAGAACCAACACCTCTTCCTAAATTACAGGAAGAAGCTTCTACAGTTGATATATCCGACATAGCATCCAGTATAGAACCTCCTACAGGAGGTGATTTTGATCCCCTACCCCATGATTTGCCTAAGTTCAAAGAATCTTTGGATAGTATTATGCCAGATTTGAAAAAACCTAAGGCTATGGAGAGAGATCCTAAAAGTGATAGCCTTGCTAAACCTATGATAAAGAAAGAGGAAAGAGGTGATCTAGTGAAAAGGGATGACAATATAAGTGTAAATGTACAGCCTAATGCAGCATCTCTTCCAGATAAAAATTTACCAAATGGTGTTCTTTCGATAGAGAAACTTCTATCTGAAGCTGTT
Source organism: bacterium (assembly GCA_022840695.1). Lineage (GTDB taxonomy): Bacteria > Patescibacteriota > Dojkabacteria > SC72 > SC72 > UBA2177. Next base: position 163,518 of record JALHDC010000002.1, on the reverse strand, counting down.
AATAGGAATGCTTCTGACTTACATATTGCAGTTGGATATCCTCCAATAATTCGTGTAGATGGAGAATTGGTTGATTTAGATGAAAAGATATTGAACCCAGAGGATGCTGAGCAGTTGATATTCTCAGTTTTAACAGATGAGAAAAAAGAGCTACTCGAGGTAAATAGAGAAATAGATTTTGCATATACATTTCAAGGAGTTACAAATGCTAGATTCAGGGTGAATGCCTACTACTCCATGAAGAATCTTTCTGCTGCTTTTAGGTTAATCCCTTCAAGAATTCGTACAATTGAGGAACTACTTCTTCCACAAATGTATCATCAGTTTGCAAAATTAAAACAAGGGTTAGTTCTAGTTACTGGTCCTACAGGACATGGTAAAAGTACAACCTTAGCAGCAATATTGGAAGATATTAATAGAACGAGATTCTGTCATATTGTAACCATAGAAGATCCAATAGAGTATGTATTTGAAGGAAAGAAAGCATTGATTGATCAAAGAGAAATGAATGATGATACTCACTCTTGGAATATTGCATTGAGAAGTGCTTTAAGACAAGATCCTGATGTTATTCTTGTCGGTGAAATGAGAGATTTTGAAACCATAGCATCTGCTATTACATTAGCAGAAACGGGACATTTGGTGTTTGCTACATTACATACTAATAGTGCTGCTCAGACATTGGACAGAATAGTTGATGTGTTCCCTGAAAATCAACAACAACAGGTAAGGACTCAGATAGCTAATACACTTCAAGCTGTAATAGCTCAAAGATTGATACCTTTAGATAAGGGAGGAAGAAGAGCAGTATCAGAAATTATGTTGAATAATGCAGCAGTCAGCAACTTAATTAGAGAAGGAAAGATGCATCAAATAGACAATGTTATTAGAACAAGTTCTGATATAGGAATGATATATCTAGAGAAATCTCTGGTTTCTCTTGTAAGGGAGGGTGTGATATCTGTACAGAAGGCACAGGAGTATGCAGTACACCCAGAGGAGGTATTAAGATTACTTAAAGTATAATTAATATGAAAAAGTTTAAATATTCTGCTAGAGATGTAAATGGAAAAGTGGTTGAAGGAGAGATAGAGGCAAGAGATCCGAATGCGGTAGCAGACATATTACATGACAGAGGTTTGATAGTTGTTACAATTAAGGAAGGAATGGGAATCGACTGGGAGAAGCTAAATGAAATAAATATTGGTGGTATCCCAATGAAAGATAAGGTTGTCTTTATGAGACAGATGGCTACCATGGTAGGTGCAGGTCTTCCTCTTACTAGATCCTTAGAGATTATGGTTCAGCAGGCATCCAACCCTCTTTTTAAAAGAGTTCTTGCTAATGTTTTGAAATCTATACAATCTGGAAAAACATTGGCTAACTCTTTCAGAGAACAGGAGGATGTTTTTGATGAAATAACATTAAATTTGATAGAGGCTGGTGAAGAAAGTGGTAATTTAGAAGTTGTTCTTACAAAATTAGCTGTTGAATTGGAAGAGAAAAATGCTTTAGGGAGTAAAATAAAATCAGCTATGATTTATCCTGCTATTATTCTACTTATCATTATCGCTGTTATAGTTTTAATGATGTTTGTTCTTGTTCCTTCGATGGCTGAAATATATCAAGATTTTGATGCAGAATTACCTTTCGCAACAAGAGCATTAATGAGTATGAGTGATTTCTTTGTAAATTATTGGTGGGCAGTACTCACAGTACTTTTGGTTTTAGTGGTTGGTATTAAGTACTATCTGGATACACCTAAAGGGAAAAGAAATTTTGACAAATTAATTCTTAAAGTACCAGTTATTGGTGGAATTGTTTCTAAGATGCAATTATCTCAATTTACAAGAATCCTATCTTTGCTTCTTAGCAGTGGATTATCAATTATCAAAGCTATAGAATTAACAGCTTCTTCACTAGGTAATGAAATGTTTAGAGATACACTAATGGAAGCAAAAGATGAAGTAGAAAAAGGTGGACCTTTAGCTATACCCATTGCTAGGAGTGAATACTACCCCCTACTTGTTAGTAGTATGATTGCTGTAGGAGAAGAGACTGGTGAAATAGATACTGTTTTAGCAAAAGTATCAGAGTATTATAAAGATGAAGTTAATACTGCTACTGAAAACCTCTCCTCCCTTTTAGAACCAGTGTTTTTGATAATCATGGGATTGGCAATAGGTTTTATAGCTATGGCAGTATATATGCCTATGTTCCAATTGTCATCTGCTATTGGGTAGCCCTTGACATGTTTCTGAAAGTTATGTAACTTATATTAGTTAAATTAAAACTGTCTTACTTATATGAGAAAGAGATTTTATGAGGCATTTACATTGGTAGAAATGCTTATCGTAATGGGTATCTTGATAATCCTTATGGTTATTGGTATCACTGCTGGTAGATTTGCAATTAATAGAGCTAATGATGTAGCACATCAGAATGCTGTTGATCAGATATATCAGGGATTACAGGCATATTATACTGATAATAGAGTGTTTCCTGGAGATGTATGTGGATTGGCAGGGAATGAAGCCTGTACCGTTGCTGAACTTATAGGTACGACGGATACTCCAGGCCTTTTAGGAGAGTATTTGGATCAAGGTGCATTTAATGGAGGAACATCAGCTACCTACCATTACTTTGTTGAGGAAGGAGCACAGCAGTCAGTATTAGTTTGTGTTACTTTGGGTGGAGTAACAGGAGATGCAACTTTAAGAGCTGTGTATTGTAATGGAAATGGATTCGGTGTCGAAGATTTGATTTCAGGTATAACTGTTTCTACTAAAAGTATGGATGACATAACTACAGATGGTACACCTGGAGCAGCCATAGTTGCTCTTACCGGTTCTGATTGGGATGGAGAGACTTGGCAATAACTTGTTTCTAGTGCAGATTTTCAAACCCCTCTTTGGAGGGGTTTTTCTTTTTCCCTATGATCTATATAATAAATCTATGGTAATAATATATATATGTATCTTTTTCTTGGGTGCTTCTCTTGCTAGCTTCCTTAATGCTACAACATACCGAGTAGATAACAAATACAAATATCCGGATATAATTAAATCAGGATCTCACTGTGAAAATTGTAAACACATGTTAACATGGTGGGAACTATTCCCGATATTAGGATATATATTTATAAAAGGTAAATGTACATCATGCAAGAATAAAATAAATATATACTATCCGATATCCGAGTTTGTGTTAGGTTCAATATTTCTATTTTTATACATAAACAATATTCCCTGGTATTACTGGATTATTACCCTACTCCTCTTTGTTTTCTCATACCATGATATTAAATATAAGGCTATACCTAAAGATATGGTACATATATTCTTAGGTATATGTATACTATTTTTTCTATTTTTTTCTCTAAATATCCAGAATATATATACACCTTTAGTAGTATCAGTGGTACTCTTAGCTATGAACATTGTTAAGAAATCTTTCGGCATGGGAGATATTTTAATATTATTAGGATTAGGAATACTCCTGTATTATGAAAAATACTTAGTAATGTTTTGGATTGGAATAATATTAGCCCTACTCTATTCATTGATATGGATAGCTATTAAGAAAATTGATATGAAAAAAGCGAAAGTTCCAATGATACCATTCTTTACATTATCTTTTGTAATATCTGTAGTATATGGAGAAGAAATATTCAAATTCCTTCTTAAATATCTCTCGATATGGTAAATTAGAATATGCTTAAAAAGTATTCAGCATTCACACTTGTAGAGCTCCTCATTGTAATGGGTATATTAATAATTCTCCTAACTGTTGGTGTTATGGTAGGGAGATTTGCAATTTTAAAATCCCAGGATACTCAGCATAAGGATGCAGCTAGAAATCTCTATGCACTTCTTCTTCAATATAAAAATGACAATGGGATATTTCCTGGATTTTCTGCAACTGGAGGATCTGCTTCTTGTTATGGATGTATAGGGTCAGATAAAGAAATGCTGGCATACATAACCGGACAAAATGGTCTCCCACAAGATCATCTCCTTAAACCATATATGGATGCAGCAGGAGGTTTTGATGGAGGAAATAAGGCTACATACTACTACTATGTAGATGAATATGAAAGACAGTTTGTATTGATATGTGTATCTTTGGGAGGTATAGATGATGAAATGGAAAGAGGATTCTACTGTACAGGAAACGGCATAGGTACACTACCTGAGCATAACCCTATACCAAGAAATGATATTGGATCCATAGAAAGTGGTGATCCATATGCCATAGTCATAAAAGGTAGTATGGATGAATCTGATTGGGATCCAAAAGAAGGAGGTTTCTGGTTAAGTAATTAATTGAATCTAACTTACCATTATGTTAGATTAGGATATATTGAATTTAGTTAAAACTGCCTTGAAAATTAATAGTAGCAAATATTCAGCATATACACTATTTGAACTTTTAATAGTCATATCAATATTCATCATCCTCGGAGGTATGACATTCTCCGCATTCGATGGTCTTCAAAATACAGTAAAAATGAATGAGTATATGCTTAATATAGAACAAGATATTAGAAATGTGCAAAGGTCTGCCATGTTGTTACAAAGAAATCCAGGAGAAAATTGGATATATGGTATAGGGATAGATTTCTCTGAAATAACTACAGATGGACTCTACAGAGTCTTTAAATGGTGCTCACCATATGGAGACTATGGAGACAATATCAAAACAAAATCAGATATCCCAGGATATTCGCCAGATGAAATAGCAATGGGCCCTTCTAATGGAGATATTCCAATTCCAAGCTCAGAAGATTATGCAGAATATTCAAAAACTATGTGTGGAGAAGTAACTGATACATTTGCTGGAATCTTAAGAACTATGCCTGGATATGATAGGACTATTACATTACCAAAATCTGCAATTATTCTTGGAGATCCTACATATATACTCTTTGAATCTGTATCTGGTCGAGCATTCTTCTATGATGATAGTGGTTCTCTTTTGAATTACTATCGAACTGATGGTGGGGATGGTGAAATTGGAACAATATTTCCAGCCGATGAATTAATTCCATTTACATTAGAAATTACACCAGAAGGTGCTGGCTCTACAAGATCTCTCACAGTCAGACCTCTTTCTGGAAAGATAGAAGTATTTACTGAAAGATAAGATTATGAATAAATTAAAGAAAAAATATGAATCATTAGGTTTTGTAGAGGCTCTTGTAGCTATAATGATTGTTGGGGTTTCTTCTGTTGTTCTCATGGAAATAGCTGTTAATACAATGCAAAATACCATTCAAAATGAAGTAATTGATACAATGACCCAGTATGCTGTGGAAGGAGCTGAAATGGCTCAGCAAATATCTGATAGAGATTTACAATCCAATGATACACAACTATTTCCAGAACCAATAGAAGGAACAACCGTATGTTATAGATTCGTCTCTGAAGTAGATTCTGAAACTAATCGGCTTATATTCTCTTTCGCAAAAAATACTGAGAATACCTTTATTCAATACAGTGAAAATGAACAAAGGAATAATTATAAAGAGGAGGCATTAATAGAAGAAGAAGGAGAACTTTTTAGGATATTCTGTCTGGAACCCTCTTCCGGGGAAGAGAATTTTGTAATAGGAAGGGTAATCATTGGTCAAAGATATTCTGATGGGAGTATAACTAAGGGAAATGCTGTAAAAGACTATTCGTATTTAACAGTAATAAAAAGATGAAATATATAGAGGAAGAATCAAAATATGAAGGTTTTAGTTTAATAGAAATGTTAATAACTATTGTAATAATTGGTATGGTAATGCTAATTTCATCTGTTACCCTCACATCATTAATAAAGGTCTCCACAGTATCAAGCAATAAAATAAGGGCTAGGAATGAATCGGAATTTGTTCTTGAATTAGTAAGAAGAACTGTTAGAAACTCTGATCCTTCTGATGTATATATCTTTAATTCTCTTGGTGATAGGAAGTTTGATTACAAAAATAACATAATAGATTCATCTGGAGGAGATTTGGATACTGCATATGAACCCTTGGGAGAAAATGATCCTGGCAATGAGATACATTTTAGACCATATGGATACAAAGATTGGATCTGTTTAGCATATTTTGAATCCTCTACTGAGGAAGGAAAGGGATATATACTTAGAACATCCGCTCAGGACTTAATGGATCAGCATGAAAATTGTTTTGGTTCTCCAGAATATGTAATGGTACTTAATTCTGATTATGTTGATGTAAATTTGTTTGAGATAGCATACACTGTGGCCAATGATTCCAACTATATAATTAGGTTTGATATAGAATCGGAACCTGTAGATTGGTATTTAGCAGATGGTGCTCCAATAAAGCCAAAGGTCATTAGGCAAGGGATCGTTTCTACAGAAGGTTTGATATGGTAATATATATATGTTATGTTAATTAAAAGTTAAATTATTTAATTGCCCATATGTCAGACAAATCCAAAGTAATATTAATTGTGGAAGATGAAAAAGAGCTTTTAGAGTCATACAAAGAATTGGTTGAATCTGCTGGATATGTATGTATGACAGCCTCAGATGGTTATGAAGGTTTAGATACCCTTTCAAAGAATGTCGGAGGGATAGATTTAGTTCTTCTTGACCTTATGATGCCTGGTGTAGATGGTTTAGAAGTATTAAGAGCTGTAAAAGCAGATCCCGATAAATATGGAGATATTCCTATAATTGTTCTTACAAACATGACAAGTGAAAATGTTATAAAAGAATCCTTTGATCTAGGTTCCTCCTCGTACTTAGTTAAGACAGATATGGATTATCAGGGATTAGTAAAGGAATTAACCAAATATTTAGGTTAGTATTAGTGTATGTTTAAATGCTATTTCTTTTCTGCTATATTATATACTAACAGTAATAATTTAAATCTGCTCTAAAATGGCCAAACTGCCTGATCATGTCGGAATAGATTTCGGAACTCACTCAGTGAAAGCTGTGGAATTGGCTAGGATATCATCTGAAAGACCAGCCTTAGTTAATCTCGGTTCTCAAGTTACTCCTAAGGGAGTTATAAATAGCGAAGATAAAAATGATAAGAAGAGATTGGCTGATGTTCTTAGGAAGCTTTTCGATTCTTCTAGAATTAAGAATAGAAATGTTGTAATGGCACTTCCAGAGTTCTCAGTATTTACTAGATTTTTAGAATTTCCTGGTGTTAAGAAAGAAGAGCTAAAAGATGCGGTATATTTTGAAGCTAAACAGTATATCCCTATGCCCTTAAATGAAGTACAGCTTAGCTATGTCCCTATCGGTTTTAATACAGAAAAAAATGCTCCAAGAGTTCTTGTAGTGGCAGCTCCGAGAAAAATAATTGATATATATATAAATATTGCTATGATGGCTAGTTTGGATTTGATAGCAATTGAAACAGAATCTGTTGCAATGGGTAGAGCTATGTATAAATCTACAGGAAAAAAAGATATTGTTATGTTGGATTTTGGTGCGAATAGTACAGATATGAGTATACTCTCTGATGGATACTTAGTATTCTCCCAAAGTATAGCTATTGGTTCTGATTCTCTAACACAAGCCGTTATTAACAAATTTAATTTTGAATACCAAAGAGCAGAAGAATTTAAGAGAAACTACGGTGTGTCAGAGGGTGTATTAGAAGGTAAAATCTTCAATGTCCTCTCCCCTATTGTTGAATCAATAATGGTAGAGGTACGACGAGGAGTAGAATTCTACAAAAATAGAACTCTTTCTGTTGCCCCTATGGACTACCTTCTTAATGGAGATGGAGCCCTACTCCCTGGATTAGCTGAATATGTATCCAAAAGCCTTGGTGTCAATGCAATGATTGCATCTCCTTGGAACAATATCCTTGTTGATAGTAAGTTTAAAGACATAATCTCAAAGAGTGGACCTTCATATTCTGTAGCCATAGGACTTTCTTTAAAAGATGAGTAATGAAGTAAAAAACAAAACAGAAGAGATTCCAGCTAATCCTAAAGTCGATAATCCTACAGTACAGGGAGCAGATCCTGTAACTCCCGAACAAAAGAAAGTAGAGAAAGAAGAAAAGGTGGAAAAGAAATCTGTAGCTCCAAGTACAATCGTTGAAGAAACAGGTATAAACCTCATTCCTACAATGAGTACAGAAGAGATTAAAGAGGATGAGAAAAAGAAGAAAATGAACAAAAGTGCATTGGTAAGCTTGTCCATTCTCTTCTCTGTCTCTATCATAGTTGTTGGTTTTAATATTCTTTCAAAAATTCAATTAAATGCAGAAAGAGAAAGATTAAATGAGCATGAAAAAAGAGTATCTGCATATAGTCAACTTGTAGTAGATAATACTGAGATATTAGAAAGGGTTATGCTGTATAAGGATATAGAAGAAGGAAAATTCTCTACCAAATCAGTTATAGACTATGTTCAAAGTATTGCTGTAAAAAGTGGTAGCAGTAAATTAAGTGAATTTTCTTTCTCTGGAAGTAATGCATTTGCTTTCAGTGGAGAATCTACAGATTTAGAAGATGTCGCAAAACTTTGGTATCTTTTGACAAATGATTCTAAAATAGGAAATATTAATCTCAAATCTATCTCTAAAGGAGAAGATGGTGTACGATACTCTTTTGTAGGTGAATTGAAATTAGATCAGTTTACAAATTAATGGCAGATATAATTGATAAAAATTCTGGACAAACCAGAACAAAGAAAGAAATAGAAGCAATAAGTGAAAAAATTAAGGCTTCTAGGCTGGGAATAAACGATATTATTATACCTTTGGCATCAGGAATAATATTGATAATGTTAGCCCTATTTGTATTTGTTCCAATGGTTAAATCAGCTATAAATTTTAGAGGTGAATATCGTGAAATTAAAGAGAAAGAAGAAGCTTTAACAAATTTAGAAGCTCAATTAAAAAGTATCGATGAAGGAACTTTCCAAATAGATTTATTAAATGCCAAAGAAGTTATTCCTAAGACATTGAGAGTATCTAGCTTTATGTATTATATAGATACCTTAGCTAATGAAAAAAGATTAACATCTCGTTCACTATCTGCTGGTGATATTCAAGTTACTGTAAGTAAAACCGTTGAAGATGAGAAGGAGAAAAAATCATACTTAGGTGTGAGCGGACCATTAGCATACAATGGAACTTTGGAAAACATATTAGATTTTCTTGATAGCCTCTATTCTGCCTCCCCTTACATTATCTCCTCTGAGAATGTTTCTCTTAGACAATCAGGAGAAGAATGGAGAGTTACCTTAAATGTAACAGGTTATTATGTCCCAGAAGGTACAATAACAGCTGATTTATATGCTCCATTTACAAACTACACAAGATACCAAGACATAGTGGATATATTTGGACAGAAAGCAGAAAAATTAAGATGAGATTAAAGATCCTCGTCTATTAACATATTTTCATTATTCTCTTCGACATTCTCAGAAGGAACATCTTCTGTTCTATGTGAGTTATCATCTTTCAACAAAACCTTCACTCTTCTCTCGTTCCTAATAGCATTTATTGTTACTAAATCTCTTATTGAGTTGATGGTTCTTCCTTTTCTTCCTATGACGACTCCCTTATCTGATTCTGCGACATCAATAGTCAATATAGTAAGACCAGGAAAATCTATACTTTCCCTCTCCTCTATCGTGACTTCATCGGGATTATTAACAATTGACTTAACAATGTGTTCTAATAGCTCTTTCATTTCTACCTAAAATATATTTTATTAAAAATATTATACTACTCTTTCTTATCTTTTGTCTTCTTCTCTGTGTTTGGCTTGGTAGAACCTCTTTTTAAACTCTTTAGAATTCCTGCTTTAACAAAATATTGAGCTACAGTATCTGAAGGTTGAGCTCCACTGGCCAACCAATACTCTACTCTCTCTTTATCAAAATCAAATGTTGTAGGATTATTCCTAGGATTGTAGTAACCTAACTCTTCGATAGTTCTCCCATCTCTAGGTTTGCTAGATTCCATAACCACAATTCTGTAATGTGGCTGTCCTCTTCTTCCTGTTCTTTTTAATCTTATTTTTAACATGGATTGAATTCTATCAAATCAAATACCTTAATTCAAGGATTTTATGACTCTTCTAATAATTTAACAGCTTTTTGTGCAGCATCCTCTTCTGCTTTTTGCTTGCTTGCACCATATCCTTCACTTAATTTCTTTTTATTTACCTTTAATACTACAGTAAAGTATTTTTCATGATCTGGTCCTTCCTCTTTTACTATTTGATATGTTGGAGTCACTTTATATTTTGCTTGAATTAACTCCTGAACCTTAGTTTTAGGATCAATGAATAGCTCGTTATCAACAATCTCATCAACTTTTTTAAGCAAAGTATTCTCTACAAAAGTTCTACATGATTCATATCCACTATCTAAATATATTGCACCTAAAATTGCTTCGTATGTATTTGCAAGAAGATAATCTTTATCTCTACCTCCTGAATCTTCCTCTCCTCTGGACATTAAAAGATGCTTGCCAACTTCTAAATCTCGTGACTGTTGGGCTAAGCTTTCTGTCCTTACCAATGCGGATCTAATACCTGTTAATTCCCCCTCCGGTTTATCTGGGTATTTCTCAAATAGTTTAAAGGAAATTATTAACTCCAATACAGCATCACCTAAAAATTCTAATCTTTCATTATTTTGTAAATCCTTATCCCTATTTTCATTAAGATATGACCTGTGTGTTAAGGCTTTTATAATCAAAGATTTATCTGAAAAAGATATTCCTAGTTTTTTCTCTAACTCTTCATTATTCATTTCCTTCCTCCTTTTTAGTTTGTTCATATATTGCTCCAAGTACACCATTTACAAATTTGCTACTTATTTCTCCTCCAAAATCCTTTGCGACCTCAATTGCTTCATCAATTGCTACCTTTGGTGGGGTTATCTTCCCTATGAATCCTTCAAAAATAGCTATTCTTAATATTTGTAGATCAACAGATTTAATTTGAGTAATTGGCCACTGAGGAGCATACTGTGATATCACTTTGTCTATTTCTTCTGTATTCTCTGTAACTCCAGTTAATATTTTCTCATAGAGATCTTCATTGTACTCCCCCATCTCATTAATCTCTACTAATTCTTTAACAGAAATCTCCTCTACAGGAATATTTTTAATATTGAAATATTTCGAAAATAGCTCTTGTAATGCAAGTATCCTAGCTTGATGTCTTGGGTCTGTAGACCTTTTCATAATCTTTTACTTACTTTTTTTATAGTTACCACAATATTCGCATTCAAAGTGGCTTCTTTTTACATTACCACACTTTGGACATTTAGATACAGACTTAACCTCTAAGGCATTGTGTGCTCTTCTTCTGTTCTTTCTTCCCTTTGATATTCTTCTTTTTGGTAGTGCTCCCATGATTTGTTATTTATATATTATAGCTCTGTGATTATATGTAATATATACAGATATTTCAATATCATTATACTATCCAACTTTCTTTTATCTCTATTTCCTCTCCCGCACTTATACTTTGTTCAATAATTCCTTTTGCCAATTGTCCCTCTATTCTGTCTTGTATATATCTTCTTAAAGGTCTAGCACCTAATCCAGGTTCATTAGCTTTGTTTGCGATTAACATGGGTATCTGATCAGACCATTTAATTAAAATATCCTTGCTACTAAGCCTTTTAGCGAGATCTTCTAAGAGAAGTGTTGCTATACTTGCTAAGTTCTTTAGATCATGAGGGTTAAACACAATTATTTGGTCAAACCTGTTAATTAATTCTGGTCTTAAAGATTGTCGAACCTCAAGAAGAACTCTGTTCTTAGCTTCATCCCACAAAGAATGATCCTTCCCTAATGATTCTAACAACATTGCACTTCCAATATTACTTGTGCATATTATTATTGTATTTGTAAAATCGATAGTTTCTCCGTATGTACTAGTCAATCTTCCTTCATCAAATAGCTGTAGGAAGAGGTCTAAAATATTTGCATGTGCCTTCTCTATTTCATCAAAAAGAACCACAGTATGAGGATTACTCTTTACTTTATCTAACAAAGTAATGGATGTTTGACCAAAATCTTTAGAAGTTGATGAGCCAAGAAACTTCTGTATACTCTCAATCTCTTGATATTCTGACATATCAATCCTCACAATGTTCTCTTCAATACCAAAAAATTCCTCCCCTACTACCTTTGCCAAATGGGTTTTACCAACTCCTGTAGGCCCTACAAAGAGGAATACACCAATTGGCTTCTCAGGATTCCTTATATCAGTTCTGGCTCTTCTTAGAGCCTCTGTAACTGCAACTATGGCTTCTTCCTGACCTATCACCCTAGCTTTAATATTCTCTTCCAACTTAATCAACCTATTACTCTCCTCTTGATCTATAGCTGTTACATTAATATTCTTTTGTATAGATATGGATTTAGAAACATGTTCAGTTGTTATTTTCTGTATACTGTTAGATTGAGCCCATGCACATGTAGCTTCTAATGTTTCTACAGCACTACTCGGTAACTTCCTCTCTTTGATATATCTTTGTGCCATTTCTACAGATGCAAATAGTGCAGGAAATGTTAAAAAGCATTCAAAATTTCTCTCCAAAGAAGGAATCTTACTCTCAAGTATAGTAAGGGTATCTTTCGCTGAAACCTCCTTAACTTCAATATTTGTAAAGCTTTGTCTTAATGACTCACTACTATAGAAATATCTTTTATAATCGGAATAATTGGTTGTGCCAACTATTGGAAATTTACTATTTAATATATATGGCAAAAGCATACCTGCTACAGAGTGATTAGATTCCTCTGCTTTTCTAGGTATTAACTCTTGCATCTCATCTATGTATAGTATTGTATTACCAGCATTCTCCAATTCTTTCATCGCTTTTATGATGAGTTCTTCAATATTTCTTTCCTTCTTTGATACTGCTATTAAACCATTAAGATCTAGCTGTATAATCCTCTTTTCTTTAAGTTGTACTGGTACATCTCCTGAATTGATTCTCTGTGCAAGTCCTAAGATTAGGCTGGATTTCCCTACTCCAGGTTCTCCTATAAGTAATGCATTTTTATTACTAAGTTTACCTAAAGTTGATGCTAAAGCCTCTATCTCATCATCATGTCCAATACCAAAGATATCCTTCGATTCAGAAACCACCTTGTTCAAATCTTTACTAAAATGACTTAGGATGAATGTATAGCCATATATCCATTGTCCAGCTACTCCTCCTTTTCTATAGTACGATATGTTTGGATCTAAATATTTAGTTCGATTTCTTCTATATGTCATTTCGTTGTTATACGAACAAATCTCTCTGAGGATATCAATATTTAATCCGTTCTTTAACAAAAACTTCTCAAACTTCGGAAATATTTTTGTTATTGCTAAAAACAGGTGCTGAGGTTGAATCTCTTTGCTATTTGTTAGCAATGCCTCCTCTAATGTGTATGTTAGGAAGCTTCGTAATCCTGTTACAGGGAATTCTGGAATACTACTCTCATTTATCTCCTCCTGATCAAGTAGTTCTACTGTGATATCCACCCCTGTTCTCCTTATAATCTGCTGTACTTCAAAATTTGATTCTACAAGATCTCTTAAAAGCCAAGAAGTTTTAAATGTATTGTTTTGATTAAATGTACAAAGCAATTCTAAAGTCTCATCATTAAGGAAATTAATTGTTTCAAGATGAGCATATCTACCAAATTTAAATCCACTCCCTTTTATTTCATCTATATCTTTTTGAGGAATAGCTTTAATCTCGGGAAGTTGAATTGGATGACTTTTTTCTTCATAGAAATCATGCCAGAGAGCTATTACACTCAGAATTGATATTCCAAAGAGAAAATTAATAAATTTAGAACCAAGTAGATCTACTATTACAGGAAACGAATCTAACAATGTTGAGTATTTAAGCATAAATCCAAATGCAATGACCAAACCCGGTATAACGAGGATATTTGCAACTATTCTTTTTGTATCATTAAACTTCTTATACCTAAGAAAATTACTTAAAAGTGCTTCAATTTGAGGTGTAGTTATGCTAAAAAAGTGATCTCTTGTTAAGGTAAATATAGATTCATTTTCATTTTCAAATATCGGATATTTGTTTTCGACCATGCCAAATTTCCCATTATCTCTGTTATGGTATCCTACTAATGTTTTGTTTGTTCCCTTAAAAGTTATTGCCATGATCAAATTAAAGATATTAAAACAAATACTAATGAACCAATCGGAAGTATTAACCAGCTAATGAAAAGAAAGAGGTAAAACATAATGCAAAGGAGATAGATAGATATCCCTATTGGAAGATAGAGTAATTTCATAAGTATTCCAAAGAAAATACCTATTACTGAAAAATCTCTGTGCCAAGGCAAGAAAAAGTTTTTCAACAATAATGAAATCGAGAATTGGTCATCGAGTACAACACTTAGCCTAGCAAACCTTCTAAGATGCCATACCGGCATTTTTATATACCACCATCTCAAAAAATCCTGAAAAGTATATATGGCTATAGCAGGATATGAATCAATTTTGATTTGGTTTAATAATTGTTGGCCCGAACTATCTACGAGCGTATTTTTTGTTTTCATTTTGGGCAGTTAAATTGTTACTTAAGTTTATTTCAAAACGAAGATATCTGCAAGGGTCTGACCCTCCTCTGTCCCTCTTTCTGCAAAACTTTGGTACCATAATCCAGTGGAAGGTTTGGGGTCTGACCCTAGCCTGACCCCTGAAGTGGTGAGAAAATGGTAGAATCTAGGCATGAATTCTTATAAAAGATTAAAAAAGAAAAAAGGATATATTACTGCTTTAGCACCAATGGAAGGTATTACGGATTCTAGTTTTAGGCAGGTTCTGTGTAATATAGGTAGACCGGATATATTTTTCACAGAGTTCTTAAGTGTAGAAGGGTTTTGTTCAAAAGGTAGAGAGCAGGTCTCACATAGGTTACATCTTTCAAAGAAGGAGAGACCAGTTATCGTCCAACTTTGGGGGAATATTCCTGAATATTATGCAGAGACAGTCAGGTATGTAAAGAAACTTAGACCAGCAGGTATTGATATAAATATTGGATGTTCTGTTAGAGATGTGTTGTCTGGTGGCCGAGGTTCCGCATTAATAAAAGATAGAGAATTGGTTAAAAGGATTTTAGATACTGTCCGAGGTGAAGCTGGAAGGATACCTGTGAGTGTTAAAACAAGGTTGGGTTATGATGATATTGATATAAATGGTTGGATTAGGTTCTTACTTGAACTAAAGTTAGACCTAATTACAATTCATGGGAGAATTTCTAAAGATGGCTACTCTACTCCATCAAATTGGGAAAAGATTGCAGAGTGTGCGACATTAAGGGACGAGATATCTCCAGATACTTTAATTATTGGTAATGGTGATGTAAAAAATTTGGAACAAGGAAAAGAGTATGTAAAAAAATATGGAGTGGATGGTTTTATGGTAGGCAGAGGTATTTTGAATAATCCTTGGTTGTTTAGTGGAAGGGAGGAGATATCGAAAGAAGAAAGAATAGATATATTGATTAAGCATTTTGAAATATTTGAAAAAGTATGGAGAGGGAAAAAACCATTTAATAGTCAAAAAAAATATATTAAAGCATATATATGTAATTTTGATGGTGCTAATGAATTGAGAAAAGAGTTAATGAAATGTGATAGTTTTGAGGAGATACAAAAAGTAATAATGTTGTAGCAAAGTTGTCAATGTGAATATATAATGGGTGGTTATGAAGAAACTAAAAGAGGAAGGGATAATTAAATTGCTGTTTTTCGTCTACGAGAAGTATTACAAGAATACTAAGTTTGTTTGGCAAATTAGATGGTATTTAGTGTTGCAAGCTATTAGTAAACTCTATCCGTTGTTAATAAGTTATCTTCTGGGAAGAGTCATAGATAGTAGTATATATTCCATAAATAATAACGGAGAGTTTAGAGATGTGATTCCTTTAATTATAATCTTTGGGATGGTAGCTCTGGTTTGGACCTTAGTTAATAATGTATTCCAATATGTAGATTCAATGATAGATTTATGGATCTCATACTTAGATGATGATGTATATCTAAAAAAATATATACAAGTCGAACCAAAGGCTTATGAAGATCCAGATTTTGTTAATGAAAAAGGTATTTTAAATTGGAATTCACATACAGTTATTAATAACTTTTTTCAATCATTAGAAGTAGTTTCTACCTTTCCTGTTGTTGTAATATCTTTTCTTGCGATTTATGCTCAAATGCCCCTACTCTCCTTGCTTGCTGTAATAGCAACGATCCCGAGTGCAATAATAATTGCCAAATTTGGTAGAAAAGTTTGGGGAATTTGGAGTGATAGAGGAGAGGAAAAAATAAAATACTCAAGTTATAGAAGTACCCTTTGGGAAAGTAATTTTGAAAAATTACAAGAGGTTTATGTTTTTAAGTATGGTAAATACCTACTAGATATGGCTAAAAAAATTAATGAAAGATTCATAGAAAAATTTAGGAAGAACTATATTAGTCGATATTCTTGGTCTACTGTTGCGAATTTCGTATCCAATATTGTGAATATCTTTGTCTTAATATTTTCAATTCAGATGGTTTTTGAAGGTAATATGACTATTGGTATGCTTACTTTTATTATTGCTGCATACCAAAGGTTTAATGGGGATGTGTCAGAAATTTTGTATAAGATATCTTCTGTGCTGGGAAATAAGAAGTTTTTCGTAACTTTTTACAATGTATTAAATTGGGAAAACAGTATAGTGAGTGGAGAAAAGAAGTTAGACAATATAAAAACAGGATTATCCATTGAATTCAAAAATGTTTGGTTTAGGTATCCAAAGACTAAGAAATGGATATTAAAGGATGTAAGTTTTAAAGTTGATAAGGATGAAGATATTGCAATAGTTGGGAAGAACGGAGCAGGAAAGAGTACTATGATTAAGCTTCTTCTTCGTATATATGACCCTCAAAAGGGAGATATTTTTGTAGATGGAACTAATATTAAGGAACTAGATATTGATTCGTACTATAAATTGATAGGGATTCTTTCGCAGTCATTTAATCAATTAAGTATAACTGTACAGGATAATATATACATCGGTGATGTATCAAAAAATATGGATGGTGAGATTAAAGAGGCTGCTAAAAAAGCGGATATTCATGATACTATAATGGAGCTTCCTGAAAAGTATAGTACTTTTTTGAGTCGGGAAGTAAAGGATGGCATACAGCTCTCTGGTGGTCAGTGGCAGAAGTTAGCAATAGCGAGAGCATTTTTTAGAAATGCTAAGTTATTGATATTAGATGAGCCTACTAGTGGAGTTGATAGTATTTCAGAAGAGAAGATTTTTGAAAATATTAGAAAGAATGCTCAAAACAGAACAACAGTAATTGTCTCTCATAGGTTTGCAACTGTAAGGAAGGCTGGAAGGATATTAGTAATTGATGATGGAAGGATAGCGGAGGATGGAGATCACACGACTCTGCTTAAGCAGAATGGTTTATATGCCCAGATGTATAATAAACAGGTTGGTTAGGAAATACTAACAAATGAATATATTATTTCCTTAAGATATTCTATATCTTCATAACTATGATTATTTAGAGGTTCTCCTTCTCTTGTATATTCAATCATTTTTGCATTAATACCATTTTTCTCCATAATAATTTTCAACTTCTCAAAAGTTATTGCTGGATCTTCCCTTTTTTGAATTATTAATATTTCTTGATCAATTTCCTTTAACATTTCAACTGGATCAATACTTCTCATTTTAAGCCAACTATATGGAAATCCAATAAATATGTATTTTCTGATATTTAAAACATTTTCTTTATTAGCTATGTATGAAAGATAGGATCCAGCACTTTTACATACTGCTATACAATAATCTTTGATATTTAGCTCTCTTAGTTTATTTAACTCCAACTCAAAGTTTATATCCTCTTCTCCACTTTCCCAATGTGAATAATGAATAATTTCTTTTGAATCTTTGTTAAATTGATTTGCTAATGAGTCAATCCACACTCTGTTTTTTGCACTATTCCCAGGAAGGAATATATATTCCATATAAATAGTATATCAGATATTAATTTAATCTAGATTTAATAACTTATTACTAAAATATATGAAAATAAATTGACACAAGGTTCCATATATGACACAATTATTTAGAAAAGAAGTATATATAGAATCCAGTGCAGAAAAAGAGCTAGCTCTTTTTGAGAAGAGTGTTAGAAAGGAATTTGTATCTTTGATCCTAGAGTTGAGAAAATATGGAACGTTGAAATATCCAGAAGGAAGAAAGATTGTGGGCTACGATTTATACGAGATGAGGGTAAAGGATGACGGGATATATAGATGTATGTATTCTTACTTAGGGCAAGACATCGTTATTCTTACTGCATTTAGAAAGAAGACACAGAAAACACCTTTGAGAGAGATAGAAAAGGCATTAAAGAGAAAAAATAGATTAATATAGAAAAATATGAAAAAGAAAAATTTAATAACAATAGAAGAATATATAAAAAAGAACTTTACATCTGAAGATGTTAAGGAAATAGAAAGAGTAGCAAATCAAAGAATAGCCCTAAGGGAAATGAAAGAGCTTAGAGAGAAGTATGGATATTCTCAAGATACTTTGTCTATTAAATCAGGTATACCACGTAGCACGATTAGTAAGATTGAAACAGGGAATAGAAATGTGTCTATTTCTAAATTAGTCCAAATAGCTAATGCTTTAGATAGAGATCTTGAAATAAGGTTTGTAAAAAGGAAGAAGTAATATTATCCTTCCAAATGCTCTTTTGCATATGCAGTTAAGTTCTTTCTTTTTGCCCAAGTTCTCTGTGTATCAGTTAAAAGTTTCTTTCTTAACCTTATGTTCTTAGGTGTGACCTCTATTAATTCATCATTATTTATAAAAGAAAGAGCATACTCTATGGTTAATTGTATAGGTGCTTTAAGTGCTATCTCTGTTACTTCTGCATGAGACATTCTTACATTTGTCTTATGTCTTGCCTTACATGGATTAACCTCAAGATCATTCTCATGATTATTTATACCAATAATCATTCCTTCATATACCTCTGTAGAACCCTCTATGAATAATTTCCCTCTCTCTTGTACTGTCATCAATGCATATGCTAATGCTGTTCCTGTCTCAGTGGATATAATAGCTCCTTTTCTAAATAACTCATTACCTTCTTGATGTGGTACATAGTCAACAATATAGCTATTAATAACGGCAGTACCTTTGGTAGCTGTCATTAATACTCTATGTAATCCTATTAGATTTCTAGTTAGTATATTAAATGTATATGTGTTTTCTCCTTCATTATTCTCAATATCTATTAATTTTCCTCCCCTTTCATTAACTTCTTGGGTTATTGTACTAAAGTACATTTCTGGAGCATTAATACTTAATTCTTCCATAGGTTCACACTTTACCCCATCTATCTCTTGTAGTATTACCTCTGGTTTACTCAATTCAAATTCATACCCTTCTCTTCTTAGCTGTTCTACTAATATTGCCAATTGCAATTCTCCCCTACCAGCTACAAAATAGCTGTTACTTCCTACATTAGTTATATTCAAACTAATATTTAAATTCTTCTCCTGTTCTAACCTTTGTCCTAGCTGTTTTGCAGTTACAAATTTCCCCTCTTTTCCTACAAAAGGAGATGTATTAGCAGAAAATTTAACTCTCACAGATGGTGGAGTCATTTTAATTTCTGGTAATGGTTGAGGATTATCTAAGCTACAAAGTGTCGCACCAATATCTGTAGAATCAATTCCTGTTAATGCAATTATTTCACCAGTAGATGCACTTTCAACCTTTTCCCAACTCATACCCTCTTTCACAAATATCTCTCTAACTCTACCCTGTTTCTTTTCAAAATCTTCTTTATTTGAAACAAGTATTACAGGATCATTTACGGATATTTTCCCGTTTGATATTTTTCCAATTAAATATCTTCCTAAGTGCTCATTGTACTCAACAGATGTAATTTGCATTTGGAATGGTTTGTTCTCATCTCCTTTTGGACTAGGTAGATTGTTTACAATTTCATCTAGTATTGGTGTGAGATCTCCTGTTGTACTATTTGGTATGGTTAAATCTCCTTGGGGTAATGTTTCCCATATTTTTCCTTCTCTAGCTATACCGTAGAATATTTTAAAATCTAATTGCTCTTCATTAGTTGCTAAATTAAGAAAGAGGTCTTGTATTTTAGATATTGTTTTTTGTACATTAGCTAGTTTCTTGTCCACCTTATTTACCAGTACTACTGGTTTTAATCCTAATTCTAATGCTTTTTTAAGTACAAATTTAGTTTGTGGCATTGTACCTTCTTTTGCATCCACCAAAAGAAGACAGCTATCTGCCATATTTAATGTTCTTTCTACTTCTCCTCCAAAGTCTGCATGTCCTGGTGTATCTATGATATTTATTTTTACATCCTTATACTTAATGGATATGTTCTTTGCATTTATGGTTATACCTTTCTCCTTTTCTAATTCCCCTACATCCAGTATTCTAGTTTGATTCATTTCTTCTTCATTTTCTCTAAACATATGAGTTTGCTTCATGAATGCATCTACAAGGGTAGTTTTGCCATGGTCTACATGCGCGATAATAGCAAGATTTCTTAAGTTTTGTTTCTCAATATGGGAATTTGGCATAAGAGGGTGTAATTTTAGCACAAAAAGGGGGTAAAAAGAAGGTTCGGAGAGATTTTATTTTTCCAAATTTTCTATGAATTTGTCTAATCTTTTTTCGTGCAAAGTCGAATCATTGAAATACAAATCAAGAATGATTTTTAAATCCATGAGCTCTTTTTCCAAGTTTTCATATCCCAAATCACTTTTAGGTGTGTCTGTAGCTTTAAGATAATTATCTTTTTCCAGGCATTCTCTTAAATGATCTAGTAATGCTAATTTACAGAAATATTTGTTTTGCCATTTTCCGTTCTTTAGTGCTTTGTATTTTTCCTTCGTTGTCATTATCTCTCCCTAATAAATTCAAATCTCTTTACCTTAGTACCGTCTTCAAACTCTTTGTAGCCCATAAACATATCTACAGGTCTAGCCCATATCTGTCCTTTTGTTTTGTCATATAGTCCTACATATATAACCATATCTTCTTCTGTCTCACTATGTTTTGCTAAGAATAGTGCAAGGAATAGTTCACCCTTAAAATGTTTATATACTCCTGGTTTGAATTTTTGTGGTCTAGGCATACCCTGTTCTCTGGTCTTAATCTTAATATTTGTATAGAATAACATATTTAATACAGTATTTCTAAATATGGAAGTTATACAACAATTAAAGAAGATATATGATTTAAAGGGTGAATTAAGATTGTTGGAAGATGTAAAAGAGGGATATATTAGTGTTAATAGTATATTAATAGATGATGGAAAGAAATACTTTCTTAAGCAGTATGGGTTTGATGATATAGAAAGGATTGATAATATACATAAGGTTGAGGATATATTCTTTAAGAAAGATATTCCAATAGTTATGCCATATGAGTGTAAAGATGGGAGTAAGGTATTTACATTTAAAGAAAAATACTACACTCTATATCCTTTTGTATATGGTCGTATGTTAAGAAGAGAGAATCTTTCTAATCAAGCTATATCTTCTTTAGGAAATATCTTAGGAAGAATACATCTAGTGAGTAAGGATGGTTATCCCTCTACTGTTTTTAGAAGTAAAAAATACTGGGATATGGAGGAGTTTGTAAAGGAAGCAGAAAGGATATTGCTTCAGATTCAAAATATGAAGGAGAAGAGTGATATAGATATGAAATTTGCAATATACCTAGAAAAGAAGATTAATATGGCTAAGGAAAATGATTTAAGATTTGAAGACTTTAATATAAAGAATGATCATCTAATACATGGAGATTATCATGAGAAGAATGTTTTCTTTGATAATGATGTAGATGAAATCAAATATGTTTTTGATTTGGATAATACAACTATAGCTCCTAGATCATATGAGTTAGTTAGGGCTTTGGATCTAACATGTTTAAATTTGGGATATGATGATGAGTGCAGATCTAATGCTAAGGTATTTCTAGATTCGTATAGAAATGTATATGATATTTCTAAGGAGGAATTAATGGACGGTTTCAAGGTTTACTTTTTAAAGAAAGTTCATTCCTTATGGATAGCGACAGAACATTATGTAAACAATAGTACAAGGGTTGATTGCTTTTTAGATAATGAGATAAGTATGTTAGATTTTTATTCAAAAGGTTTAGAAGGGTTAGTTGAGAAATTAATTCACTAACTAAAACTCCTCAATAATATATGTACTCTCTACTAGATCCATATCCCCTTTCATCTGTGATATCTCATACATATTTTCTTCATTGTAATATTTCTTTTTAAGTTTCTTAAACTGACTCTCCGTTATCCATATATTCTTTCCATTTGGAGTATTTATTAACTCTCCTGTTGGATTAATCATATGTACAATGTAGAACATCTTATCCTCTACTAACTCTCCTGTATCTTTTAATACAACATGATCATGTACTAACCTTTTAATATGTATATTCTCACACTCTAACCCACTCTCTTCTTTAAGTTCTCTTTTTGCAGTCTCTATAACCTTCTCTCCATATCTAATCTTTCCTGTTATAAATCCACTATATCCAAAATATGGTTCTTTAGTTCTTTCTTGTATTAATAGATATTTCTTTTTTCCTTCTGTCTTAGTAGCTACAATCATTACTGCTACTTTAGGTTGCTTCTCAATACTTGCTTCATCAGTATCCATACGGTTTGCAAATTCCTTTCCCTTTACAGTTAATGAGTATCTAGAACTATCCTTTTGTACATATTCCTGTTCTATTAATGTTTTAATATGGTATGAAAAATGATCACTACTTAATCCTTGTATATTTAAATCAGAGAATCTGGAGTTTGGTGTGAAGAGGAGTTCTCTAAGTATTAACATTTGGATATTGTGTAGATCAGTCATATGTATATATTTAATATATTATTAACTGAATATAGCAGGTGTTTGTAATACATACTAGTGAAATAGATTTAACTAAAATATATATATTTAATGGTATAATTTTCTATGGAATTTCAGGATACTGTGAGAGAAAATGAAGTTGTTGAAATAGAACCATTACTTCAATCTCTTACGGAATCTGATTGGGAAGAGGCTGGATGGCCTGTTATATCCTCTGCCTCTAAAGAGTGTTACATTAATTCTATTACATGTGATTCGGAACATGTTCGATTATGGGAACAGGTTCTTAACAAGAAGAATTTCATTATTCCCGAAGTACAGAATACATACAATCCTAAGAAGGATAATTTATTTATAATCCATTCTTTTGAGGATGAGAATGGTAATGAATGTATTTTTAAGGCAGTGACTACATCTTTAAATTCCTTTTCTAGGGATCCTAAAAACATGATTAACTATACATACAATGGTAAACCTCAGGATAGTGTAATAAGGAATAGGTCAGGAAAAGGATGTGCATATCCAACTTGTAATTTTTGGAATGATTTTTATGATAAGCTTTCTGAAGATAAATTAGGGGCATATCCTATTCCTACTAGAGAATGGAGAAAGAAATTTATATTAAGTAAATATTTTAATAAATAGAGAGACTTTTCCCAGGTGTTTTGAGAGGAAGGAATTTAAAAAATTCGAAGTTATATGTTTTTGAGAAAATGGCTAGAGATATTAAATATTACAAACTCAAATTCCTCTTTAAATAATACTCCCCTATCTTCTTTAGTTCTTCCAGAACCTTATCTCTTTTATCCCTATACTGGATACCAATTATCCTGAGTGATATTTTTATCATCATTTAGGTATATCAGAGTATCCTATCTAACCCTTTTAACAAAACAAGACTTCATTTCCCCATCTTTGTTAAATTCTTCTTTTATTAAATCAAAACTTTCTTTCTTTACAAATGCATACATATTAGGGAATTTATCCTTATATGTATTTAATGTTATTTTCTTAAAACCTTGTTTAATAGCATAATCAATTATTCTGTTATATGTTTCTCTCCATATACCTAGTCCTCTATATTCATCTAGAACACCTACATTCCATATATGTAATGTATCACTATTAGTTTTGTAACAGATTGCAAAGGCTATACACTTATCATCATCATATACTGATATTAATATCCCTTTATCTTTAATCTTGTTTAACCAATCTTCTTTGTTATGGTATTTTAAAGTTTTTTCTTTAGAGGGATTGAATATTTTAATAGAGAGTATTAGAGGGTTATCTATGTTTGAGATATCATTTAGTTTGTAGGTAAGGTTGGGGATCATAGGGTATTATTATAGCAGAGAATATAAATGGTGGGCGATATTAAAAAGTATAGAACCTAAGAGTCCTGTCTAATTAATTCTAGTGATATAATTCTCATATGGTAGATATTAAATATTCCCAAAACTTATATAAAAATAAAAAAAATTTAGAAAGAATAATAACTTCTATTAATATCTCTAATAACGATACTGTAATTGATATAGGGGCTGGTACAGGAGCAATAACAAAAGAATTAGTAAAACATTGTAATAACGTAATAGCATACGAATTAGATTCAAGATATTTTGGTATATTGGAAGAACTTTTTAAAGATAATCCTAACGTTGTTTTAAAAAATGAAGACTTCCTTACCTCTGACTTACCCAATAATGGATACAAAGTGTTTGCAAATATACCATTTTCCTTAACTTCAGATATTATTAACAAAATTACAGATATAGAATCAAAACTAATTGAAGCATATATATTTGTTCAAAAAGAATCTGCTGAAAGATATATGGGTATACCAAAGAATACTCAAATAGGTGCAATAGTTTCCTCTGTATATAATCTTAGTATGGTTGAAAGTTTTAATAGGGAGGATTTTAATCCTGTACCCAATGTAGATATTGTTTTACTTAGGATTATGAAGAAGAATAATGCTGAGGAAGAATTTAAATTATATAGGGATTTTATTACATATATTTTTAATCAGATGAATGGGAATGTGTTAGATACATTTAAAAAGCTTTTTACATTTAATCAATTGAGATACATAAGGGATCAGTTGAAAAGGAATGGTTATTGTGTACCCTCTGATATTCCTTCTGGGTATTATTTAGATATATTCCAATATTTTAAGAGTAATGGTGTGGATTATAGAAAGAGAGTTGAGGGATATTATATTAAGCATATAGAACAACATAAAGGGAGGGAGAAGGTAAATAGGACTAGGGTGTAGGGATGGGGATAGTAAGTGCATGAACTTTTTTATAGAATTACAGTCTTCCTATATTTTTATTATGAAAATAATCTTCCCCTTCTCATCTCTTAATCCAATCTTATTAAATAATATTTCTTTAGGTAAATTATCATTAAAATAATTCCAACAATCATTTGCTCTATCTCTTCTAGTGTAATTACTTAAATTAATATGATTTGCAATATAATCTTTTTCTTCTATATCCCTTTCTATCCTTCTTACATTATTAATATATTCTTCATTATTATTAATTCCTAGTTCCTTAGTTATTCTGTCTAACTCTTGGTATATATCTTTTCTTTGTGGAAATTTTAATGCTATCCAAGTATATGGATTATCGAATTTGTAATTAGGTTCCTTGTCTTCTTTTGTTAATATATATTCTTCTTTCTTGATTGTGAATGGTTTTAATTTGTGTATATTGGCTTGTAGGGTTTCCTTTAATTCGGCTATCTTGTCTTCATCCATTTCGATGTTCGCAATGGTTATGTGAGTGTCTGAATCTAGTGGTTTGTTTTTAAATCTAAAGTCATTTTGGTATATATAATTTCTTAGATTGTTAAGAAATTTTAAATCTCTTTCAGTTGGGATAACTACTAATGTATAGTTCATGGTTAAGTATATCAGGAAATAGTAATGGTGGGTGATATAATTCCTATATTAAAATAAAATGTTAATATTATGATTATCAGAAAGGCAAGAATAGATGACATAGACTCAATCCAGAAGGTTATAAGAGAATCTATTCTAGCTACACATAAAGATTTATACCCTGAAGATGATATACAAGAGACCTTTAATAACTATACCAATGAGAAACTCACCAAATATATTACAAATGACGATTATTTTGTAGTAGAAGACGATGGAGAGATAGTGGGTTGTGTATTAGCAAAGGAGGACAAGATGAGATCTCTTTATGTACTACCTTCACAAATGGGCAAAGGCTTAGGTAGGGAATTAGCAGAAGTAGCTGAGAAATGTATTAAAGATAATGGTTATAAAAGAATTTGGTTGTGGTCTAGTTTAGTAGCACATGGTTTTTACAAACACTTAGGTTATAAGGATCTAAAAGAAATACCTAATGAGGATGGTATAGTTCTACACATAGAGATGGAAAAAGTTTTCTAATGGTGGGAGGTGTTGGATGGCTTTGAACTTAAAACTAAAGCTTCTCTAAGTATCTTTCTTAATTAAACTTCTATCTCTAAATTCTATTTCAACGAGATTTGTAAACTTTGTTTTAAAAAATCTACCCTCAGGATACTCAGCAGATTTATTAATAAATGCCCTTGAGATATTCTCAAAAGTTTTATCATACTCTTTGGCTATTATTGATATGTGCTCTATACCTAGTTTAATTTTCCCATTATCTACATTAGGTTTAGGCTCAAATATCTCTACACCTTTTAAAGAAATATCATTGGAAACAAATTCATCTCTAAAGGAAAATATTGACACTTTTCTACCATGTAAATCGTTTGTAAAGTTGTGTGACATGTATGAAGATAGGAGATTGTAGTAATGGGTATACTCTTCATGAGATGATGTCTGAATGCCTAAGTGATCACCTTCAAAAGTATTATTTGATAAATCTACTCCCAATATAGACCTTGAATAATTAGTTATGAGAGGGAAGTATAAATTACAGAATTCTTCTAGCTCTTGTAAGTTGCCTAGATAATATTTATCCATAAGATAATTATACTTTATCTGTATGCTTTATGGGAATGGTGGGCCCTGAAGGACTCGAACTTAAAAACTAAACAACCTATATCTCTTTCTCTGCCTATAATCATGAAAAACAAAAATGGGCGATACGGGACTCGAACCTGTGACCTTCACAATGTCAATGTGACGCTCTAACCAGCTGAGCTAATCGCCCATTACATACTATGGATTATATTTTCTTTAACATTCTTTTTCAACATATGTATAATCATAGATATATGGAAAACAAACAACTTACAAATGAACAAAAAGAATTCCTAAAAAAGGTATTTAATAGAACCATGGATAAATATAGTAAAACAATAATTAAATTACAAAATGCATAGTATGGATAAGAGAGTAAGTAAGGAAGAATTAGAATATATTGCTCAGTTATTTACTGAGTATATGAGAGAGAATGATGGTAGTAGTTCTGAGTATGAGGTTAGGAATAGTGGTAAGTTAGATAGTTCAATAACACAACCATTTCAACAAATATCAGGTAATGATCTATACCCTACTCTTGTGTCTAAGGCTTCAATGTTATATTACCTATGTATAAAGAATCATCCATTTGAGGATGGCAATAAAAGAATGGGTATATTTGCATTATTAATATATTTAGCTAAGAATGGGTATTGGTTAGATTGTAATGAGGAAGAGTTATTTGATATCACTGTATATACAGCAGGAAGTAATGTTAAGGATATGGAAGAAGTAAGGGGGAAGATAGAAGATTTTGTTAAGAACAATCTCGTGAATTTCTTATAGTAAATCTTTGTAATCTACAAAATCAATATCCTCTAATTTTTTCTCTTCGTTAAGCTTTGCCCAAAGTTCTGTAATGAAATCAGGTGATTCTTCTAGAGGTTCCATATATATGTTTACACTCTTTTTGTCTTCCAAAGCTATCGGTATGAATGTTAATGCAAAATCCCCTGATTCAATGAAATATACTTTTTGATTCCATATTCTTGGAGTTTCAGAATTGTTTACAGATGTATAGTCACATAATTGCTCAAAAAGATCTAGATTATCTACATCATATGATCTAATTCTTGTTAGCTTTGTAGGTAGGGTCTTATCTGCTTTCAAAAATTTTATATACTCATTTATATCTTTTAAGTTTATGTTGTATACAATCTCATCTACGACCGTGAATTGATCTCCTCCCGTTAGCATATTTTCTATATTAAATCGTATTTTATCTAATGCTTCCTGTTTTGAGTTATCTTCTATACCTGTAGGATCATCAAGAAATCTTTTTGTCATTTTTAAAAGGTATTAAATTATTGGGGTAGTGTTTATAGTATATTAAATTTCGTTAATATTTTCTATATAGTTATTTTCGTACTACTAGTTTTTGTACAATCCAAACGTATTGGTTTATCTCTTCCTAATGACTCTATCTATTAACCCATACTCCTTAGCTTCCTTAGCTGTAAAATATTTATCCCTATCGGCATCCTTTTCTATCTGTTTAATACTTCTTCCCGTTTTTTCTGAAAGTATTTTGTAAAGTACCTCTCTTGTTTTAATAATCTCTTTTGCTTCTATAGCTATATCACTTGCTTGTCCCTCTACTCCACCTAGTGGTTGATGTATATGTATTTTGCTATTTGGTAGTGCAAATCTCTTTCCTTTTGTTCCATTTGTTAAGAGTACTGTACCCATAGATGCTGCTATACCTATTGCTGTTGTAGATATATCACATTTGATGTAATTCATTGTATCTAGTATCGCCATTCCTGCTGTAACTTGTCCACCGTATGAATTTATGAACATCTGAATATCTTCATCAGGATTCTCTTTCTCGAGGAATAGTAATTGGGCGATTATTGTATTTGCCATATTTGTTTCTATGGTACCACTTACAAATATGATCCTATCCTTGAGTAGTCTTGAGTATATATCGTATGCTCTCTCCCCTCCCCTTTCCTTTTCTATTACTGTTGGTATTAAATTCATAATATTTATATATTACAATTTATTCACCTAATACTTCCTTTATAAATGATTGGAAAGCTTTCTCTTTTTCTTCGATTCTTCTTATATACTCTTTCCATTGTTCATTCTCAAATATAGCTTTATCTGTATCTTTTGGAGCTCCATTCCTTATGTTATTTATTTTCTCTTTTAGATCTTCGTCTGTTACCTTTATATCTTTATCTTTGATATACATTTTTAGAAATACATCTGTTTGAAGTGCCTGCTCTGCATCTTTTAACCAGAGCTCTCTCATTTTTTCTAGTGTAATATTATTTGCTTTAAGAAAATCATCTATATTTATTCCTTTCTGTTGCATATCGTTTACAAAAGCTCTTTCTCTTTCCTCTGCTTCAAACTTGATAGCTGGTTGTGGTATTTCAATCTTCGATATTTTTATTCCTTCAAGTATGGCTTTGTCTTCATTTTGGTGTTTGATCATATGTTCTTTCTGTTTCTGCATAGCATCTTCTATGTATTTCCTAAGTTCTTTAAGATCTTTTACTTCTTTTTCTAATTTAAGAAGTTTAATTATCTCCTTTGCCCACTTCTCATTTATCTCCTTTTCTTTTGTTTCCTGATTCTCTTTAAGGTTTTCTAGTGCTTCATCTATTTCTTTTTTCTCTACCTTTGCATCTTCTTTCTCAATTTTAATTTTTTTCAAGTTTCCAAGTTTAAATTCAGGCATGATGGTTATATCCATACTGAATGTTAGATCTTTCTCTTTTTTGAAATCTGGAAATTCTTTATATTCAGGTGGTGCAATTGGTTCTAGGTTCTCTTTTTGTAGTGCTGTGGTAATTAACATAGGGACTAGTTTTTCAAATGCCTGTATTTTTAATGTATTTCCTATGTGTGGTTCGACAAAATCAGAAGGAACTTTACCTTTTCTAAATCCTTTTATGTCTGTATTTTCCAGCTCTTTTTTTAATAGTGCTGTATATTCCTTTTGGAATTCCTCTTTTGGAACCGTTACTGTAAATTGAACAGTATCTTTGCTTATATCTTTTCTTGTGTAGAAATCTGTCATGGAAAATGTTTTTAAATATTTAAATAGCGGTCAAAGTCTACACTTTTTTGTATAGTTTGTCTAGTTTAGCAATTACTACTAAGCGTTTTTCGGATGTCCATAGTGGTGTGCAAGTTATCAATGTTACTCTGTAGTCTTCAGTATCTTGGATTACAGAAACATCGTTTGGTTCAACTTCTTTCTTTTCTACAACTATGTATGTAAAGGTTCCTTCGTGATGTTTTATCTCTATCTTTTCTCCTATACTTATCTTATCTAGGTTAAAAAATGTGTCTTTTGAGGGTGGGAGGTTCATAAATCTGTGACCGATGATTACAGTATTGCCTTTTTCTCCTGGGAATTTTGAAATTGGAAAGTGCCAGAATCCGGTATCCATTGTTAGCGAGGAGATCCCCTGATATATTTTTCCTTCTACATTTATATTCTCTATGTGTATGGTGGTGTTAAGTTCTTCCAAGATCTTTCTGTCTAATACTATCTCCGTATTCTGAAGTGATTCTTCTATGGATGTATATCCTAATACTTTTTCTTCAAATTTTTCTCTTAGTGGAGAGAGTGTGGTTAATGTTGATATGGAAGTTTCTTTAGAAAGAGTGTAGAAATCAAAGGATTTTAGAATGAGGTTGATGTTGTTATAGTTGGGATATATTAAAAGAAAGAGTATGGGGGATACTATTAATAGTATTACTAAGAATGTCAATGTAATCTTTTTTGCTTTGTTCATATCTTCTCTCTATTCTACTATTTTTCTGATACTGTTGCATTATTTAAATAATTATATTATTCTAAAAGTAGAGGTATATAAATTTTAATATAGGTTTAGCGTGGCAAAGAAAAAATCTAAATCTACCCAAAAAGTTAGTAAGGAATTAAGAAGAGAAGAGAGTATGGTTTCTAAGGTTGAAATTAAGAGTCCTGAGGATCAGGAAAGGGTTTCTAGGATTGTTGGAAGTATATTTATATTTCTTGGTATTCTTTTGATTTCTTACGGAATATATTCATTTGTTAAGTTTAGTAGGAATCCGGAGTTGGATGATACATTAGAATCCCCATCTCTTTCAGGTACTGAGGTTTTAACAAATGAAGAGAATATATTAGTTAGAGGATTGGCTGATGGATATGATCAGGTTTTTGTATTTGTAGATAATGAGGAGGTTGCAAGAGTGAAGGTTGAGAAAGATACAACTTTTGAATATTCATACAGAGCAGAGTTAGAAGGTAAATATGCTGTGTCTGTGGCTGGAGTTAAGGGTTTCCCAAAGAGATATGTATCTGCTCAATCTGATATGAGGATAGTTGAGGTTGATAGGACGGATCCTGTGTTGGGTGAGGTTAAATATCCAGAAGAGGTGGGAACTGAGACATTTACATTGACGGGTAATGTTGAACCAGAAGCTGAGGTTGTAGTGAGGAGGGGTGTAGATAAGTATAGTGCAGTTTGTGATGAGGAGGGTAAATTCTTAATCACAGGTATTCTTTTGGATGAAGGACCAAATGTATTTGAGATGGAGGTTATAGATAAGGCTGGAAATTCTGTTGAGGTTGAGGAGAAGGTCAAGATTACATATTCTGTAGATAGTGATGTTAATGGTAATGCTGTTACAGATGAATCTTTACCTGTTGCTGCAGGAGAATTAGAAGCTGCAATGAAGGTGATTAGAGAGAATAACCTTATGGCAGTGTTTGGATTTCTGGATTTGTACTAGTAAAGTACAAAGGAAAGAGATAGTTTGTCTAAAGGTAATGGAAGGGAGAGTTAATTAACTCTCCCTTTTTTGTTAATATGTATATTAAAGTAATTTCGAAATTGATATAATTAGACATAATTTTATACAGATTTGATTATGGCAAAAAGTTTTTCTGTAAGTGATAATAATTCAAGAATAGAAGATAGTTATACTGCAAGAAGATCAAATACATCTTCTGATACACACGGTAGTTATATGAGATCAAAGGATTTTGTAAGAGGTGATACTGTAATGATTGATTTTTCTCCTAGATTAATTGCTTTTCTTCTTCTTGTACTTTCTTTCGTATTCTATGCTAATCAGTTATTTGCAATATCACTTTTCCTTTTCTTTGGATTTGCAGTTATGTCATCTATCCGACCTGTTGTTGCATGGTTAATGGGTCGTGGTATTTCTAAGGGTTGGTCTATTGCAATCTCCTATGTAATCCTTTTCATTCTCATTCAAGTAGTGTTTGTATTAATACTGGTTCCTTTCTTTAACCAATTAACCAGTTTGGTAAAAGAGGTTCCTAATTGGATAGATGATGGTTTGAAATTTATAGAAAGTATCTCTATCGCAGGATACTCTTTAGAAACAGATATGATCAATCAGTATGCTACTGATATCATTAAGTCTTTTCCAACTGTGAGTAATGTAAAGAATGTTGCTGGATTCCTTTCTGGATTCTTTAGTACTGGTGCATTTCTAGTTACTTCTATTGTTTTTTCAATATATCTTGTTTCAGAACATGATTCATTCTTCGATATATTATTGATTAGAATTGTATCCGACGAGAAGAGGGAAAGAGTTAGGAGATTAGTTATGGATGTAGAAAGAAAGTTGGGAGGATGGGTTTTGGGACAGGCTTTGGTGAGTTCCTTAGTAGCAGTATTTTCTGCTATCCTACTCACTATTCTAGGTGTTCCATTTGCATTACCTTTATCGATGTTTACAGCATTCTTAGGGATAATTCCAAACTTGGGTTCCTCTTTAGCAGGTGTTTTGATGTCTTTAGTAGCATTAATTACAGTTGGCCCAATAAAGGCAGTAATTTTACTAGGATCATTTGTGATTTACCAAATGATTGAAAATAGCATCATAATACCTAAGGTTATGGGAAATGCTGTTGGATTAAAACCAATAATGGTAATGCTAGGAGTAATAATATTTTTGACACTATTTGGAGTTGTTGGAGGATTTATAGCAGTTCCTGTCATGGTTATTATCCAGATTCTCTACGAATTCTATATTGACTTGCAAAAATTAGAGGCGAAAGGTATTGTTTAATATATATTGATCTTAATTTTTACTGCCCAGTTAAAGATGGAAAATATGCCTACAAAAAAGAGTAATGTTTTCTTTTTTGAAGACTATTCAGCAAAAGATTTAAATGAAAGTAGAATTGGAAGGAAGGGATTAAGTCTTTTTCAATTAAAAGACATGGATGTACCTGTTCCTGAATTCTTTGTTATATCAAGTAATGTCTTTGTGGATCTATGCTATACCTCTCTAGAATCAGCTCAAAAGAAACTTCTTTCTAAAGGTAGAAATCCAGAAAAAGAAGAGATTGAAAATGTATTGTTAAAAAGCGAATTTAGTAAAGAGGTACAAGAAGAAATCTTAAGTGCCTATACTAGACTCTCAGGCTTTACAGATGCATGGGTATCTGTGAGATCATCTGTTGTATTTCCAGAAAATGAACAGGTTTCTTTCAGTGGGATATTTTCTACAGAGCTTAATGTAAGAAAGTATGAGGATTTGAAAAATGCAATAAAGAGAGTATATGCATCAATGTTTTCCGATGATGTGGTCGCATACTCTTCCAAAATGGGCATAGATTTGTCTGATGTAAAGTTGGCTGTTGTTGTACAGAAAATGGTTCAATCAGAAGTATCGGGAGTTGTATTTACCACAGATCCAATAACACAGGATAGTAGTAAATTGAGTATTGAAGCAGTTTTTGGATTGGGAGATGTAATTTCTCTTGGAGAGATTACACCTGACTCATACCTTCTTAACAAAAAAGATTTAACTGTAGTAGAGAAGCATATTGCACCTCAAGAATGGATGAAGGTTCGTACATTGAAATCTTCACCTAGAGGTAAGAGCAATGTTGAAAAAATAAAGATATCTGCAAATTGGAGTCATAGACAGAAGCTTTCGGATAAGGATATGGAAGAGATATCAAAAATTGCTTTGATTGTAGAGAATAAATCTAGACAGATACAGAATCTGGAATGGGTTCTTTCTGGTGGACGATTTTGGATACTCCAAAACAAATCTTTGTATGAGCCAATGGTTCAAGAAAGAGTTATTGTAGATGTTAATGATATTACAAGAAGAAGTATTCGAGAATTAGTTATTGCTTTCGTAGAAAAGTATAAAGGTGAGAGCATGATAGTTACACAGGCTGTCTCAGATGCTCAAAGATTAATGCAAAAGAATAGTAATCAGAAAAATGTGAATTTAGAAAAATTAATTCTTTCTGCAAAGAAAGAATCAGAAAATGAGCAGAAAGATGTAAAACAGGATGATTTTGTTGTTTCCGGTATAGGTGCTAGTTTTGGAGTTGTAACAGGTAAAATTACAGTTGTTGATTCTCCGGTAGATACCAAGTTTACAAAACAGGATATTCTTTTGATTAAGAAATACTCCTCAGAAATGGAATCCATGATAATCTCTTGTGGGGGTGTAATTATGGATACAGGGGGAATAACGAGTGATACAGCAATACTTAGTAGAGAATTAGGTATTCCTGCTGTTGTTGGTACTAATACAGCTTCTGAGGTTTTAAAATCTGGGGATTGGATAAAATTAGATGGTAATTCAGGTACAGTATATTTTGCAGAAAAAATTGACTCTGCTCCTGAAGTTCATCCTGTTGTGGATGCATATAGCAAAGGTGATGTTGTTGGAGTTGATCTTCTTCAAGAAGAAGAAATTCAAAAGTCAGATAGCAAGGAAGAGGAAAAGGTACTTCCTCCTAAAGATTCCACCCTACCCCCTTGTGCTACAAGAGTGTTTAGTATGATGGATAAAAAGCCAAAAGATCTTTTTGAATATATTGGTAATTCCAATGGTTTAGTGTATTTAGATTTGGATAAAATTCTTTTAGAGGATGGGAAGCATCTCATGGCATATGTTGAAGAAAAGGAGTTTGTTGATTTCTCAAAGAAAATATCTGAGAAGATTTTAGAATATGTTGATTTGGTACATGGTGATGAAGTAATACTCTCAATAGGGTCAGGGAAAGTAAAAGATTTTAGATCTCTCACAAAAGGTAAAACATATGAATCTTCAGATCTTTCTGATGAAGTATATGGTGGTACACACTATGTAAATAATCTAGAAATGCTAAAAAGAATTATTAAAATAATTAAGAGGGTAAGGAATATTTATAAAAAAAGAAATGTTTCAGTTGCTCTACACTCTCCGATGAGTGGAGAAGTCATGAAAGAATTTAAGAAACAGTTAATGGGAGAAAAATTGAGAAGAACTTCCACCTTTAAAATATATGCAATACTTGATAATCCTGCAGAGATAATATTGGCTGATGAAATAGCAGAAACAAAAATAGATGGATTAATTTTAAATATGCCAAGAATTGCAAAACAGATGCAAGGATTTAAAGTTGATGATACTGATGTTAAATATGATTTAGCTCGAAACAGTGTATTCAAAGTTTTGGATAATGTATTAGATGTAGTTAAAGGAAAAACAGATAGTGTAATTGTAGTTGCTGAGAATAGTAAGCCATTAATAAGATACTGTGTACAGGTTGGTGTGTATGGTATCTCTGTGCTTTCTGAAGATATTGCAGAAGCAAGAAAGGTTGTAGCTGAGGAAGAAAGTAAGATAATTCTTAGCAAGTAACCTGTAGTATCACAATATTGATTCGTGATATACTTTTCCCAATGAATGATACACCTATGATGAAACAGTATCTGGGTTTTAAGAAGCAGTATCCAGATAAAATAGTTCTCTTTAGAATGGGAGATTTTTTTGAAACTTTTGGAGAAGATGCAAAGATCACTTCCAAAATATTAAACATTACCCTTACAAAAAGAGATAAGAAAAAAAATGGAGTACCATTAGCAGGATTTCCACACAAGGCAATAGATCAATATTTGCCCAAATTAGTACAAGCAGGACAGTGTGTAGTGGTTGTTGATCAGTTAGAAGATCCTAAAGTATCTAAAGGTATAGTGAAAAGAGGTGTGACTAGAGTTGTAACACCTGGAACTTTAGATGGAGATCAAGCTAGTATATTGAAAGATTCATATCTTTGTGCAATATACATTGAAAAAAAAGAAATAACCGCCTCTCTATGTGATGTATCTACAGGTAAGTTTTTGCTTCTTAATGAACAATTAAACAAGAATTCAATTCCCTATATTCTATCTTCCTACGATCCTGTTGAAATATTGCTAATAGAAGGTGAGGAAAATTTAAATATCGGTAAAATACCTGTTCAATTTGTAGAAAAGGGTTTAAAGAATAGGCAGTATTCTGAGGAAATCATTAAAAAGTTCTACAAAATAAAAAGTACAAATTCCCTTGATATTGAAAAAGAATCTATAGATCTAATTTCTGTAGCAATGATAATTAAGTATATAGAGGATACTCAGTTAATGGATCCAGTGCATATACTCAAACCACACAGAGTAAAGATGAATAAAAGGATGGTGTTAGACAGCTCGACTATTAGAAATCTAGAATTAATTACAAATGCATATACCTCAGACATCTCGAATTCCCTACTCTCTGTCTTAGACAAAAGTAATACAAGAATGGGAAAAAGACTTCTCTACTCCTGGTTGCTCAATCCTTTAATTGAAGTAAAGGAAATAGAAGAGAGATTACAAATGGTTGATAAATTCACAAAAAATTCCAATACATTGGAACAGGTAAGAAGCATTTTGGAGGACATTGATGATATTGAAAGAATAGTTGGGAAGATAGGTTTGGGTAGAGTTAATGCTAGGGATATGAAAGCATTACAAAGATCTTTGGAAGGATTTCTTGAAATATCAGAAATAATCAAAAAGGAATTGAATATAAAATATACTGATGTTGATACTAAATTAATAAAAAATTTGATAGAAAAAATAGATACTACACTGGTAGAAGATCCACCCCTATCCATAACAGAAGGTACAATAATAAAGGAAGGATTTAACAAAGAAGTTGATGAATTAAGATCTCTTTCAGGTGATAGTAAATCTTGGATAAGAGAATTTCAATCTAAAGAGAGAGAGGAAACAGGAATATCCTCCCTAAAAGTAAGTTTTAATAGAGTCTTTGGCTACTATATCGAAGTAACAAAAACTCATCAGGAAAAAGTTCCAGAAAGATACATAAGAAAACAAACATTGGTTAATTCAGAAAGGTATATAACAGAGGAATTAAAGGAGAGAGAAAATATTATACTAAATGCTCAAGATAAGGTTTGTTTGATTGAATATAACCTGTTTTCTGATTTTAGAGATTCTTTTTTTCCTCATTTAGAGATGTTGCAGAAAGTATCTTTTACAATAGCCAACATAGATGTATTAAGTGGATTTGCATTTCTTGCAGGTCATTCTAACTATACAAAACCAACTATATATGAAATGGGAGAGAAGGATGGAATTATTAATATAGAAAGTGGTAGACACCCTATTGTAGAACAAGTTTCAGAGGAGGAGTTCATATCAAATGATACATTGCTAAATCTAACTGATTCCAGTATGGCTATTTTAACAGGACCAAATATGTCAGGAAAATCTACATACATTAGACAGGTAGCGACTATAGTGTTAATGGCACAGATAGGCTGTTTTGTTCCTGCTAAAAGTGCAGAAATATCACTAGTAGATAGAATATTTACAAGAGTTGGTGCCTCTGATGATCTTAGCAGAGGAAGAAGTACCTTTATGGTTGAAATGGATGAAGCTGCAAATATTATAAATAATGCTACAAAATACAGCTTAATAGTTTTAGATGAGGTAGGAAGAGGTACAAGTACATATGATGGAGTAAGTATCGCATGGGCCCTTTCTGAGCATTTAATTAAAGATACAAAAGCTAGAACACTCTTCGCTACCCACTATCATGAGTTATTAAAACTTTCTGAGAAATATCCAGAGAAAGTAAAGAATTACAATGTATTGGTAGAAGAAGATCTGGAAGAAGGTACTGTGATATTTTTAAGAAAAATCGTTGAAGGAGGAACAGATAGAAGTTACGGTATATATGTTGCAAAGATGGCAGGATTACCAGAGAAAATTATAAAAAGAGCCAATGAGATATTAGAAAGTTTTGAACAAAAAAATATGTTCTCTGGAAAAAATAGTCTTAGAGATGCAGATATAGTATCTCCTAAAAAGGATATCTCAAAGAATGGCTTGAATGGATATCAATATCCGCTATTTTCCGCTAAAGAATCAGAGATAGAAAGAGAGATTCAAAAGATGGATATAGATAATATAACCCCTATTGAGGCATTAAATAAGATAATGGAATGGAAGAAAAAGATATAGTCTATACGGATATATAATATCCCCTTTCGTATTCATTCCCTATGATATTAAGTCCTGTGCATTTAATAAATTTCTGTCTAATCCTGTATATATTTATTCGTATATTTTGATTGGATATCTCTTTGTTTAAACTATAACTTACTTTTGATCTTATACCATCAATGGAAATTGGTTTGTGTGATTCCATTAATATTGAAAGAATCCTGCCCTCTACCCTATTCAATGGTATTTTACACTCTCTGAAAATAGCATAGGAATCTTCTAAATACAGATCTATACCTCTATAATGTAATACTGTATCAACAGTATCTTTAAAATTTCTAAAATATCTGTGAAAAAGTGCATCTATTAAAGATATCTTTATAGGATTCTCAATAATATCATCTATCCCATATTTAAATATTTCTAGTATATCAATCTTTTCTATGTCATATACTAAAAATAAAGAATAAAAGGAATAACTTTTTCTTAATATTTTGAGTGTTTCTAAGATCTCTGGCAGATCCTTAAGGTTTTCCAAATCTATTATTATTAACTTCGGATCTATTATGGATAGTAAACATTCCTTTGATTTAAGAATTTGAAGATTAAACTCTGGGAATTTTCTCATAATCAATCTAATCTTCTCTCTTACATCAATATTTTTTGATAACAATACTACATTTCTGTTTCCTAAATTTTGCATATATTGATATCGTAATGAATTTCTCTTACAAAATCTTGACAGATCTTTTAACCTTTGAGTATGTATTCAAAGGTTGAATAAAAGAGTCAAATAATATATATTTTAAGTTATGAAATATAGTGTAGGTTTAACCGATTCCAGAAGGGGGAAATCCTCAAAAAGTGTTTTTAAAAAAGGTCCTTTTTCAAAAGCTTTTTCTCCTATGAATTTGGCAAAGTATAAGAATTTCAAGAAATATAATTCTAGAAATGTTAAAAAGAATCCTGTATTAGGTAAGGGGAAATCAAAGAAAAAAGATAAAAAAGAGATAAAGCTTAAGACAAAGAAAATACTGTATGTTGTAGTAGGTATTGGATT
This sequence comes from bacterium, assembly GCA_022840695.1. Lineage (GTDB taxonomy): Bacteria > Patescibacteriota > Dojkabacteria > SC72 > SC72 > UBA2177. The sequence goes on along the minus strand of JALHDC010000002.1, from coordinate 124,257 downwards.
TTTCTTTGGTTGTATTCTACTAATAGGCTTGGGTATATATTTAAAAAATCTTCAGAATTCGCTACCTTCCCCTGACCAATTAGTTGAGAGAAGTTCTGAGCAAAGTACTCAGATTTTGGATAGAGAGGGAGAATTGCTGTATACAGTATATGGTGATAAGAATAGAAAATTTGTATCAATAGAAGATATTCCTGAATATATTAAATGGTCAGTTTTAGCAGCAGAGGATATTGAATTCTATCAACACAAGGGTATTGATTATTTAGGTATAGCTAAAGCTTTTACTCAGAATTTAACAGCAGGAGGTATTGTTAGAGGTGCAAGTACCATTACTCAGCAATTGGTTAAGACAACTATTTTATATGATGTCTTGGGAGAAGAAGCATATGCTCAGACCTATGCTAGAAAGATCAAGGAAATCTTAATTACTATGCAGGTAGAGCAAACTTTTACAAAGGATGAGATTTTACAGATGTATATGAATGAGGTTCCTCTAGGAGGTGTAAATTATGGTTTCCAAGCAGCAGCGAATGCATACTTTGCTAAAGATATTCATGATTTGACACTTGCGGAAAGTGCATTAATCGCAGGCTTAATACAAAGTCCAGGAGTATATTCTCCTTTATATGGAACAAATCCAGACTTAGCTGAGGTTAGAAAGGAGTATGTTCTTGATCAAATGCTTAAAAACAAGAAACTAACTGGGATTACAGAGGAAGAGATTGAACAAGCAAGGGAAGAGGAATTGGTCTATGCTACCAAAGAGATAGATATTGATGCTCCTCATTTTGTTTTCTATGTAAAGCAGTTGTTAGAAGAAGAATTTGGAATAGATCGTGTTGAGAGAGGTGGACTAAAGGTTACTACCACTTTGGACATGTCATTACAGCAGATTGCTGAGGAGGAGATAGTTAAAGGAGTTGAAGCAGCAAGAAGATATAATGTGAATAATGGTGCAATGGTTGTAATAAATCCAAAGAATGGACAGGTGTTAGCAATGGTCGGTTCTGTTGATTATTTTAATGTAGAGGATCCTAGAGTCGATGGTAATGTAAATATCGCAGTAAGTGAAAGACAGATGGGTTCGTCAATTAAGCCTTTTGTATATTTAACTGCAATAGGTCAAGGATATGGTCCATGGCTTCTGACACCAGATATTCCACAAATACAATTTGGAAACTATAAACCAACTAACTGGGATAAGCAGTATCAAGGTCTTATGACTGCTAGAAAAGCTTTAGTATTGTCTAGAAATGTTCCTTCTGTTTATACTTTACAACTTGCTGGTATAGATAATTTCCTTCAAGTTATAGAGAAAACTGGTGTGACTGGAATGACCAATAAGGCAAGCTATGGACTAAGTTTAGGACTTGGTTCTGGAGAGATGAAATTGGTAGAGTTCACCAATGCATATGCTACATTAGCTAATAGCGGTGTTAGAAATGATATAGTTGCAATACTTAAGGTAGAAGATTCTAAAGGGGAAGTTCTTTTTGAAGCAGAGGAGAACACTGGGAAGAGAGTTTTTGATGAGAAGGAAATGTATTTGATAAACTGGATGATATGTGATTTGGCAGGATTTAATGATAGATATGGTAATCAATATTACTATATTGGCAAATCTAAATTATGTGGCAAAACAGGAACGACAGATGGCCCTAGAGACTTATTGGCATTTCTTTACAATGAAAATCTAGCAGTTGGTGTATGGACTGGGAATAATAACAATGAAGATATGCCTGGAGGATGGTCATCCACAGTACCGCTACCATTAGCTAATTCATTCTTCAGAAGGGTGATTGAGAACTATCCATCAGGTACATACAATAGACCTGCAGGTATTATGACAACTTCTGTTTGTACAGATTCAGGTGGTTCTGCTTCAGAAACAACAGAGTGTGCCAAAGAAGCATCTTTGTATATTTCTGGAAGACCTCCTCAGAGTGATGAAAGAAAGAGTATTCAAGTTTGTACTGCAAATGGTTTAGTTCCAACCAATCTTGATGCCGCAGCTAAATATAGTTTAGTACAGAGCAAATTGTTAATGACAACTAAATTAGAAAATGAATTACAAAGAGTTGCCTACGAAACATACCTACTTTCTGGAGAGGGTTCAAGATATCTTTTTGCTGAACCGGCATCTGGTGCTTGTCCTCTTCCTTTAGGACCAGATAATGCACCAATAGTTGAATTAACATCTCCATCTTCTGGTGCCACTGTAACAAGAGGAAAGAATCTAGAAATATCTGGGGAAGTTAGATATTTAGAAAGTATTACAGAATTTAAGGTTAAATTTGATGGATCTGATATCTCAGGAGCTTCTCTGAAGGCCGATGGAAAGTTTGTAGTAAATTACTTTGTTCCTGCTGGAACAAGTATTGGTAATCATACAATAATTGTTTCTGCAAAGGATAACTATGGCAAGGTTGATAGTAAAAGTGTAACTGTTAAAGTAGTAGATCCTGTATCTTCTATTAGTCTATCTATAGCAGCTCCTGCGAATGGAGTGACCATATCCTTCTCTCCCACAGTAACATTATTAGCAAGTGTTTCAGGAGGAAGTGTCGAACAGGTTACATTTACAATAACTCAAAAAACTGGAGGAGCATACACAAAAACTTTAACGGATAACAACGGTTCCAATGGTTGGAGTCAATCTTGGACAAGTGATGGAGTAACTAGTGGACAGTATGAAATATCTGTTTCAGCTATATCAGGAGGAAATACTATAACAGGTAACAGTGTAACTGTTAATTATTAAATAATATCTGCAGAGTAAGAGACTTTTATCTTTTTTTCTATCTTAGAAACTATCTCCTTTATATCCTTATCTGCTAATGTTTTTTTATAGTTACTAACAACTATTCTATAAGTAATTCTTTTCTTATCTAATTCATCATCAGATTTATAAATATCAAGACATTCAACCTTCCCCCATAAATCATCTTTATTGATTATTGTAGAAATCACACTCTCTATGTCACCATAATTTACATTATCATCCATTTCGAAACATAGATCTTGAGTAAATGTAGGATATATTGGTTGTTCCCTATATTTCTTATAGTTACTTGGGATTTCTATTAATTTGTTAATATTTAATTCGAAAGCTGATGTATATTCAGGCAATTTAAAATTATTTCTAACTTCATATCTCAATTCTCCTACTACACCAAGAATCTCTCCTTGAACAGAAATAATGGCTGATGTATTAGGATCAAACATAGGTAAAACATTACTGATATATTCTGGAAGACCCTGTTCTTGATGGTCTGCTATTAAAGAGTATTCAATATTTAATATATTAAGCTTTCTAAATAGTTCTTCAAGGTATATCTTTGTAGCATAATAAGGGGAGCCTTTACCATCACTCTTTCTATCTGTAAGTAGTAATGAAAGATACCAATTCTCAACAGGAAGATTATCCTCTGTGACATATTTGTTAATATGTGCAATATTCATCTCGAAAAGTGCAAACTTATCTATACCCCTTTCTAGATTCTCTTTTACCTTTGGAAGTATAGAAAGAAGCAAAGATGTTCTCATAGTGGATAATTCTTTTGAAAGTGGATTCTTTAATCTATATGCTAGATTTGCATCTAAATTACTAATGTTGAACAACTCAGGGTCAGTAAAGCTGTAAGTTAATATCTCATTTGCGCCATGATTACTCAAGACCTCTCTAACAATTTTCTTGGTTGAAAAAAGTTTATTCTCTCTAGGAGGCTTAATTTCTTTCTGTGGAAGTTTAATATCTACATTATGAAAACCATATATCCTTCCTATATCTTCGTATAAATCCTCTTTGATATCTATATCTCTTCTCCAACTTGGAACCGTGATATTTAGTAAATCTTCTTGTTCTGTGACAGTATATTCCAAATTTTTTAAAATATTTGTAACCTCTTCTTTGGAAATGTTTGTACCTAAAACGGTATTCATATTATTAATCGACATTTGAATCCCCTTCTCTTTATATTCTAGGTATTGTATATCTACAATGTTTGATGCTACCTTTGAATCTGATATCTTTTGGATCAACTCAACTGCTTTGAGTAGTGCTGGAATACACTGTTGAGTATCAAGTGCATGTTTAAAATGAGTAGCTGCATCTGTAAATATCCCAAGTTGCATGCTTGTTCTTCTTATACTTGATTTGTCAAAATTAGCCGATTCCAAAATTATTCTCTTTGTACTATCATCTACCTCCGTATCATGTCCCCCTATAATACCTGCAATTGCTATTGGATGATTGCTATCTGCAATCACCATGATATTTTCATTTAATTCATATATCTTCTCATCTAACCCTAATATCTTTTCTCCATATTTAGCCATTCTAATATTTATATATGCAGTATCAGTGTAGTTTGGATCGTTTGATACTAATTTGTCATAATCAAATGCATGTAAAGGTTGCCCTATCAGTATTGATATGTAATTTGTAATATCTACAATATTATTTATTGGTTTTATACCACATTTAATTAATGAAGATTTTAACCAAACAGGAGATTCTTTTATTTCAATATTGTCTAAAGCTATGGCGGTATATCTAGGACAGAGAGATTCTGCATCGTTTTCAATCTTTATCTTAAGACAATTATCCTCTTGCCCTATTTCTACCGATGGAGATGTGTACCAATTTGGAGTAATGAAAGCTTTTCCCATTATTGCACTCAGTTCTCTTGCTACACCTAAAACTCCAAAGAGATCTCCTCTATTTGTTAAAGCCTTATTCTCTATCTCTATTACAGTATCATTAAGCTCATAATATTGGGCAAACTCTGTCCCTACTGGTGCATCATTAGGTAATACCATTACTCTTTCATGATCATTCCCAATGTTTAATTCTTTTGCAGATCCTAACATTCCATTTGATTCAACTCCTCTGAGTTTTATGCTTTTTATTACAAATGGTTCAGGCTCAGAGTATATGGAATATGGTACTACAGCACCTACCTTTATATATGCTACCTTATCACCCACTTCTAATGCCCTATCTCCTGCAACTACCTGAATATTTTCACCCGTTCCATAATCTATTTGATATATCCCTAATTTGTCTGAATCAGGATGATCCTCTTTCTGTTTAATTTCAGCTATTACTATATCTTTGTAATCATCTTCTAAATTATGATGATACTCTACCTCTCCTATATGTTCCTTAATTAATTGAACTATCTCATTTTCATTCGTCTCTATATCTAGAAATTGTTTTAGCAGGTTGACTGATACTCTCATTTTAAAATTGTCTTAAGAAATTAAGATTTCCGCTCCTTAGATATCGTATGTCGTTAATACCTAATTTAATCATTGTTAATCTATCTACACCAAATCCCCAAGCAAAACCTGTATATATATCAGGATCAATATCAGCTTCTTTCAGGACATTAGGATGTATCATTCCACAACCCATAATTTCTATCCATCCAGAATGACCGCATGTTGAGCAACCAGCTTTATTGCAGAAAGGACAACTTATGACGAATTCACAATCCGGTTCGGTAAATGGGAAATATGCCGGTTGAATCCTAACTTCTAATTCTGCATTAAGATATTTCTCTAGATATGTTTTAATTGTAGCTATCATATTTCCTAAAGAAATATTTTTATCTACATATACTCCCTCTATTTGATGAAATGTATGTTCATGGCCTGCATCTGTAGCTTCATTCCTAAAACATCTTCCAGGTAATACAACGGCTATTGGAGGAGGTCCAAAGCTCTTCAAAGCCCTATTTTGCATAGTTGAGGTATGAGCAGGTAGTATTAAACCATCCTCTGTCCAAAATGTGTCATACATATCTCTTGCAGGATGTCCTTTTGGAAAGTTCAAAGATTGGAACATATGATAGTCATCATCTATTTGTCTACTTTCTAATACATCAAAACCCATGCTACTGAATATATCTACTAGTATTTCAACCTCCTTAGTTAAAGGATGCTTACTACCTTCAAGTGTGAAAAATTTTTGAAGCTCATCTTTGTTTGAATTAATATCAAATGGAGCTGTAGGATCAATCTTTTTACTTGAATAGTATGTATTTTCTAATTTCTTTTTCTCTTCTAATATATTTAATACATCCTCTTTAACACTATTTATTTCTTTACCATATACTGCCTTCTGATCATTTGGAATATCTATTATTTTTTTTAGGTATTGTGTAAGGATTCCATTATTTCCAGTATGTTTTTTTCTAAAGGATTCATAATCCAGTTCTTTTTTATCTTCTTCTATTGTCTTAACTAACTCTTCTATTTCTTTAATACTGTATTCCATAATATCTTGTTTTAATTACTCTTCTAGTATACTACATAAATAGTTAAACAAAAAAGGACTCAATGAGTCCTTTCAAAAATATCTTTATTAGGACTCTAAAGAGATTTTACTATAAAGGTGAAAACTTCAGGATTATTTACTGCTAAATCAGCCAACACCATTCTATTTAACTCTATATTATTTGTTTTTAACTTGTTTATTAAATCTTTGTACTGGGTATTATTCTGCTTGCATGCAGCATTTATCTTAGTTATCCAAACTCTTCTAATTTCACTACCCCTTCTCTGTCTGTGATTGTAAGAATATTGACCTGCATGAAGATATGCCTCATGTGCTACTTTATAAAGCTTACTCTTGGTTAATCTATAACCTTTGGTACTCTTAAGTATCTTATTATGTTTTCTTCTTCTTACTGTTCCACCTTTTACTCTCATTTCGAATTCTTATTACAGGTTAACTACTTTTCTAACTAATGGTTTTTTATTACTTTTATCTAGTAATGCATTATCTTTCTGTCTTCTCTTGGATCTATTTGATTTATTAGTTCTAAGATGACCTTGGTGACTCTGTTTATATCTAAGTTTAGGGGTCCTATTTCCCTTAGGATTAGATACATGTATTCTTTTCTTTGCAGTTTTATTTGTCTTCTGTCTTGCCATCTGATTTAAAGGTTATTGAAATTCTATTACCTTCATATTTAGGTTCGGCTTCGATACTACTATAATCGGTAAAATTAGTCAATATTTCAGCAAAAACGGCTTTAGCTTGATCCATAGATTGCCTTCCTCTTTTCTGCATAACTATTCTTACAGGATGACCTTTATCTAAATATTCTTTAGATCTTTTTACTCTATGATCTATATCTCCCTGCTCTATCACAGGGGAAAACCGAAACTCTTTTATTTCCTTCGCTTTTCCTTTCTTATTTATTCTACTTTTTTTATTTAACATGTATAGATATTTAGAAAAGTCCATTATTTTGCAAACTGGAGGAGTGACATTAGGTCCTACCTCTACTAAGTCTAATTCTGCCTCTTTTGCCAATAGCAGGGCTTTATTTGTATCAACTATTCCCAAATTCTCTCCCTTATGATCAATCAACTGAACCTCTTGTGCTCTAATATATTCATTAGTTCGCGGACCTTTATTATTAGAACTCATTTATTATTTAATTTGTATTAAATTTATTTACTTGAATCCCTGAAAGATTCTTTATTTCTTATTTCTTCTTTTAGATTGTCTATGAATTCCTGAATTTTCATAAGACCTTCTTCTTTGTTTCTCCTTGCTCTGACAGATATAGTCTCTGTCTCAATTTCTTTATCTCCTACGACAACTACATATGGAATCTTCATCTTTTCTGCATCTCTTATTCTTGACTGCATGCTCTTATCCCTATCATCCAAATGTACTCTGATTTTTGCTTCTTTTAGCTCCTCGAATACACTCTTCGCATACTCCTTATGCTTCTCTGATATTGGAATTATGTAAACCTGTTCAGGTGTAAACCATAATGGGAAATCTCCACCATGGTGTTCTATGAGGAAAGAGAAAAATCTCTCAAATGATCCTATTAATGCCCTATGTATTACAAATGGTTGTTTTTCACTTCCATCAGCATCTATATATTTAATTTCAAATCTCTTTGGCATGTTAAAATCTAATTGAATTGTAGAGATGGAATCTTCCTTACCAAATACATTAACAGCCTGTACATCTATCTTAGGACCGTAGAATGCAGCATCTCCAGGCATCTCTTCAAACTCTAAACCTCTCTCTACTAAAACTTCCTTTAAGGTGTTTTCTGCAATACCCCACTTTTCAGGGTCTCCAGAATACTTCTCAGGATTTTTCCCTCTATCTGATGTTGAGAGTCTAAATTTATAATTATCAAATCCTACATCTTTGTAGAATATTAAGAGAAGGTCTAATGTTTCGTTAATGATTCCTTTTAATTGTTCCTCAGTACAGAAGAGATGGGCATCATTTTGTGTAAATCCTCGTACTCTTTGTAGTCCGTGTAACTCTCCAGATTTCTCATATCTATATACAGTACCAAACTCTCCTAATTTGTATGGTAGGTCTCTGTAGCTCTTTGGTGATAATTTGTAAACCATAAAGCCAGCTGGACAATTCATAGGTTTAAGATAGTATGTCTCATCCTCTATCTGTATTGGTGCATACATAGATTCTTTGTAGAATCCTAAATGTCCTGAAGTTTGGAATAGTATTTCTTTATTAATATGTGGAGTCAAAATATGCTGATATCCATAGCTTCTTTCTAAATCTAACATATACTCCTCAAGTATTCTTCTAATTGTATATCCTCTTGGAAGCCATACAGGTAATCCCTGTCCAATTTCTGGTATTATTGCAAATAGATCTAACTGCTTTCCTAATTTACGATGATTTCTATTTTCTAATTCTTTCTGATCATTTAAATATTTATTTAACTCCTCTTTTGTTTCAAATGATGTTCCATATATTCTTGTAAGCATTTTTTTAGTTTCATCTCCTCTCCAGTATGCTCCTGCTGTTTTCGTTAATTTTATAGCTCCTATATCTTTAGTATTTTCTACATGAGGCCCTCTACAAAGATCTGCAAATTCATTATCTCCTGTTACATAGAAACTAAAAGTATCACCTTCTAATTCGTCTAATAGCTCTAGTTTATATACCTGATCTGTTTTCTTTAAATATTCAACTGCTTCCTCTTTTGTCATCATAATTTGATTGAAGTCCAATTCCTGGTTTATTATCTTCTTCATTTCTTTTTCGATAGCAGGGAGATCTTCTTCCTCTATAGGTTCAGCAAAATCAAAATCATAGTAGAAACCATTCTCTATTGCTGGTCCTATGCCTAATTTAGTATCTGGGTATAGCTTAAGAATAGCTTGGGCAAGAATATGTGAAGCTGAGTGTCTCATAGCTTCAAGTTTTAATAGTTTTTCAGAATCCATAATATATCAATTTAAAAAGTTATTTTGGTGAAAGAAAAAACAACATCATTAAAATGTGTGTGTTGTGAAAACAATTTTACTGATTTTTATCTTGTTTATACCGTATTGTTTATACATCTTTCCTATTTTATATTTTCTTTCCTTATTTTGCAATGAAGAATGATATTGTATTAATACCAAAACTTACAGAATCAAGTAACTTAATGTTGTCTAATGTAATGTTTTCTAATGGATATCTCTTGGGATGCTTAAGTATCAATGCTCCCTTGAATCTTTTTCCATTTGGATTTTGAACACCAGGAAGTAGTTGGGAAGCCATATTTATAACAGATTCCATTTTAAAAGTTTTCTTTGTATTAAAAAGTTTGTATGGAGGATCTAGAAATATAATGTCAAAAACGGGTTTTTCCTCACTATTTATTTGTTTGTATAGATAATCTTCTACCTTTGATCTGATCACTTCAGATTCAAGAAGAAACCCTGTTTTAGAGACATTTCTTTTTATGATTAAATCTGCATGTTTAGATGCTTCAACAAATGTAGCATGTCTTGCACCTCTAGAGAGTGCTTCTAATCCGAAAGATCCAGCTCCAGCATATAGATCTAGGATATCTTTCTTTACTATATCTTCTCTTAAGATATCGAATACTTTTACTTTCATTCTATCTGTTAGAGGTCTAGTAGTTTTAGGTATTTCAAGTTTGAAGTTTTTTGCTTTTCCGGCAGTTATTCTAACAAATGTAGTTATAGTTGGATCTTTGTGTAGTAATCGCTCCTTCAAAAGAGTGTCCTCCATCTTCTCAAATTCCTCTGGAGTCTCTACTTTCCACTTCTTTTTCTCTTTTCTTAATTTTTTAAATGAATCGAATTTTAAACTCATAGGTATGTATTATACACTAATCTATCTTTATTCCTTGAAGAGAGAGTCCTTCCATTATAAATTGAGGTACTGTGGAATCTGTGAAGTATGATGTAGAGGACCATTCCCCGACCATATCGTCGCTGTCCCAGAATCTAATTCTCCAGTAATATATATTCTTACTGTTTATTAATTCTGTTCCATCATATGTTATATCTGATGACCTTGCTCCATTTGCAACAGTTATAGACTGCTTTCCTGAATCCCATATTACTGTTCCTGTAAATAGATTGTTACTGTTTACATTAATTTGGTATGCAGATGCACTATCTCCATTAATATCAGAATATATCGCTGAAAATGGTGGAGTTGTAGAGAGCAGATATGTTGGGTTTGGTCTGCCATCAAAAAGTAATCCGGATGGTGCAGATGGGCCAGATTCAGTCAAAAAATTTGCCACTCCTGAATATACACTTTCTAAATCATTCTCGTCCCAGAATCTTATCTTCCAATAATATGCCGTACCTTCTTCTAAAGTTGTTCCTGCATATGTAATATTTGAAGATCTTGATCCATTTGTTATGGGTGATCCAAATTGAGTTTTTGTACTATCCCACATAGTTGTTCCTGTAAAATCATATGCAGTATTTACTAAAATTTGGTAGTGAGTTCCAGTATCTGTTGCATCACCATCTTCGAAGATTGCCGAGAAATACGGAGTTAGAGATGTTTTTAAAGGATTTGTAGATCCTTCTGTAAGAAGAGATGTAGGAGCATTTGCTTGATGATTCATCGTAAAATTTGCAGTAGCTGACCAAGGACTTTCTGATGCAAATTCATTGTTGTCCCAAAACTTCATTCTCCAGTAGTATGTTGTGCCCCATGCTAGTGTTGTACCTGCATATGAAATATCTGGAGATCTAGCTCCATTTGTTAATACAGGGTCAAGTGCGGTTTTTGTTGAATCCCACATTTCAGTTCCATTGAAGCTTTGGTTTGTATTTACCTGTATTCTGTAGAAGTTGCCAGTATCTTCGGCGTCTGGGTCACTGAAAACGGCAGAAAATTCAGGAGTTGTATCTACAACCAGTGTAGGGTTAGTTTCTCCTTCTGTGAGCAAAGAGGAAGGAGGATTCGTTGTAGTATTACTTGTTTCCTCTGTTTGTACTGTTATAGCGACGGAAGTTTTTCTTTCAACTAAATTAAATGAAATGTATGGTGGGTAGTTACTTTGTGAGTTAGTAGTGAAGCTTCCTAAGTTATGAGAATGTGAAGGTCCACAAAGCAAGCCGGTTCCTGAACCTACTGATCCGGACCCTCCAACAGTGTTAGTAGATCCGCTTGGTACTGTATGTGTATGTGTGGATGCACCACCTGTAGTACCGTAGGAGGCAGAACCATATGGGAAATATTCATCAACAGAGTTGTTTTGCGTCCAACCGAGTGGTGGAACAGCTGTTGCAAGCATTAGGATACCATCGAGAAGAGTTGCATCATTGGATTCTCCCCAGACGACTGCTTTATATGGTGGAATATTGTTGTTTGTGGAAAGGTCCCCTCCACTCCATGTGTGCGTATGTGTACTCTTTCCTGCTTGATAGTAGCTTCCGCTTCCTTTCGGACTAGGTCCAGCAGATCCAGTAGTTCCTGAATTAAATGTGTGCTTGTGTGTGGATGCTCCACCAGTTCCTCCATATGTCTCATTTGATCTTGGAAATTTCGAATCAAGCGCAGAAAATCTTGTCCATCCTGTGGGAACAGTATTAAGAAACAGTGTAATCATTCCCGTGTTAGGATTAAAATTTTCGCTTGCACAAAATGGTATATCAAGATATGGGGGCAAAACAGATGAGCTATTAGTTACTATAGTGTATGAATGTGCATGCGTAGAAGAGAGGTATGCAGTTGTTCCTGACCTCCAATATATGCCACTTCCTCCACTTCCTCCAGTAGTTCTAGAATAATTCCCGTGAGTATGTGAATCTGCCCCTCCTGTTGTTCCTGCTGTTGCAGAGATTAATGGAAATTTCTGATCTAAAGTAGAGTAATAGCTCCATCCGGTTGGACAGGTATCATCATTTAATGAAATAAAATTGCCACTCCAACTCTCTTCAGTATTTACTGCACTATCATTACCGTAATAAACATATATACTTTTACCACCATCAGGTAAGCTCGGAACTTGTACCCATATTCTAGTCTCTGAAACATTGCATTCATTTTCTAACCAAAATGATAGATATGTAGCATCATCTGTGTCTACAAGCCTTAGATCGTCACAATCTGATTGTAGTTTGTTAGCAGATACCAGACTCGCTGTATCAAGAGTTATTAATACATCCTCATTTGTTAATGTATCTCCACTGCTATTTGCAACATCAACGGATCTTCTAAAAGTCCAGCTAGTATCTACCCACGCTAATACTTCGGGCTCATCTTGATTGGATAAGTAGTACATTCCTCCAGCACTTCCTGCCACTACTATGGAAGATATTATTGCTATCGTCTTTGAAGTAATTTTCATAACTAATACATTGTATCAAAATCTATCTCTTTTCTCTTGTAATCTCATACAGTATGGCTGTTGCACAATTTGCTACATTAAGAGATTCTTTTAATCCTCTCATTGGCATCATAATTCTTTTATCTGTGTATTTAAGAATATCCTCTGATATACCATTCTTTTCATGTCCAAAAACTAAAGCCAATTCATTGGGATACTCTATAGATTGAAAGTTCTCAGCATCATCTGTTAACTCAACAGAATATATTGGAATATTCCTCTCTTTCAACTCATCTAAAGCCTCTAAAGTTGTATCATAATGTTCCGATTTAACCATATCTATTGCTCCAAGAGCAGTTTTCTCTAACTTAGGATTATCTATATCACTTGTTATTCCACAAAGATATATCTTCTCTACACTCCCCGCTCCATCTGCAGATCTAAATATACTGCCTACATTGAAAACAGATCTAATATTGTCTAGAACTACATGTATTTTCATTCAAAAAGATTTTCTAAAATATATTCAGGATTATTATCTTCTTTAAGGATTCTTTTTGCAAGAATTCTTGCTTTCTTTAATAGCTTAAGATCATGTATTGAGGCTACTTTAAATTGGGGAACACCTGATTGTTTCAAACCGTATACTTCACCTGGTCCCCTGTTTTGAAGATCATACTCTGCAACCTCAAATCCTGAAGAATGATTAGCAAAATATCTTAACCTTTGCTCTGCAGGAGAATTTCTTTCTACATTAGAACTAGGTATCACAAAACAGAATGATTCCTTATCACTTCTTCCTACTCTTCCTCTTAACTGATGAAGTTGTGCAAGACCAAACCTCTCAGCATCTTCTATTACCATAATGGTTGCATCCGGAATATCTATCCCTACTTCTATAACTGTAGTGGAAATTAAGATGTTGATTTTTTTATTTCTAAAATCTTCCAAAAGCTTTTCTTTCTCTCTTGCTTTTAATCTCCCGTGTAAAAATTCAACACTTAATCCTTTAAATATTTCCTTTAAATACCTAAATTCTGTTACTACTGCCTTTGCACTTAACTTCTCAGACTCCTCTATCAACGGATAGATTATAAATGCTTGATTCCCTAAATTACTTTCCTTTATATTCTTTTTTATCCAATCAAAACAATCATTCCTTTTCTTAAAAGGTGTAAAGAATGTTTTTATCTCTTTCCTGTTTTTAGGTTTCTCTCTTATTTCCGATACATCTAATCCCCCAAAGAATATCTCTGTTAAACTTCTTGGGATAGGTGTTGCAGTCATGGTTAGATAGTGAGGTGTAAGCTTATTTTTCTTCTTGAAATACTCTCTTTGCTCTACACCAAATCTATGTTGTTCATCTATTATTACTAAATTAAGATCTTTAGGTAATTCTTTCTCATACAATATGGCATGAGTTCCTATTATTAATTTATTGTCCGCTTTTTTAATTGTTTTTTTATTCGAAATACATATCTCTATGTCTATATTGAAATCCTTGAAGATTTCTTTAAATGTATCGTAGTGTTGTTGAGCCAATACTGTGGTAGGGGCTATTAATATACTTGAATATCCATTCTTTATTGTGTTCAATATGGCTATTGCTGATACAACTGTTTTACCACTTCCCACATCCCCATTTAATAGTCTGTTCATTGGAATTTTCTTTGTAGTATCTTCTAATATCTCTTCGATTGCTTTGTTTTGATCATTAGTTAATTTGTATGGAAGCGATTTTATGAAATTATTTAGATAATTGCTTTCTATCTTCATGGGTTTGCTTTTTTCCGATTTTCTTTTAATATCTGCTTTTTCTATTCGGAAAGCAATTTTTAACATCTCATCAAAAGAGAGTCTTTTTCTTGCAATATCTATATCTTTTTGATTTTCTGGAAAATGTATTTTTTCTATACTGCTTGGTAATGTTTCGAGATCAGTATTCTTTAAGTATTCCCCTAAAGGTTCAGTTATTATTTTAGATATATCCTTCTCTAAAGATTTTATCTTTCCTCTAATCATTCTCGATGTTAAGCCCCTGCTTTCCGGGTATATTCCAATCCATTTTCCTAAATGAATTTGATTTTCAGGATTGTACTTAAATTTTTCAAATTTAGAATTATATATATTCTTTCTTCCACTTTTATTCGTTATTTTTATATCAAAAAGATATATAGATCCCTTTTCTAATGATTTTTTTAAATATGGTTGATTGAAATATGTAAGTCTAAGAGTTCCTGTATCATCTTTTACTTTTACAGTAACGATCTTTTTCTTAAAGTATGTGATTTGTACATCCTCTATTTCTGCTAGAATTGTCCCTTCTCCTTTCTCTTTTACCTCTGCTATGGAGAATACTGAAGAAGTGTCTTGATATCTAAATGGAATATGGAATAGAAGGTCCTTTACGGTAAATATGTTTAGTTTGTAGAAGTTCTGAGCTTGCTTGATACCTATTCCTTTTATTTCTGTTATCTCTGAATCTTTGTGAAGAATCATAGATTATATTGAAATGAGACTTAGTATTATTGGAATGACTATACTTCCAAGTAGTATAAGGGCTATCCCGATATTTATAATATTACTCAATTTTTTCTTTGTACTTTTCTTCATACACTATTCTATTATTTTCTACTTAAGTTGGAAAGGGTCAGACCCTCCTCTGTCCCCGTAAAAACCTCTGTACAAGAGGAAATCGTTCTCTTTTTGTACATATTTTTGTTATTGCAACATCCTAAAGAACATTCTTTTTTGCAAAAAGATTGTACAAGGTAAAGGTATTAGAGGGACAGTCCAGTGTCAGACCCTATGGAACATTTTTTGAGAGATTCTTTCTTATTTTAAATTTGGAGGTAAGAGAATTTACATATCTTAATGCTTCTGTCTTTTGATATTTTTTACTTTTATCTGTCTTAATCTCAACAACATCTCCTGTCGCTAATACAGATGAAAGTTTCGCCGCCTTTCCATTTACTTCTGCCGATACTGCACTGTTTCCAATCTGTGTATGTAATTTAAATGCAAAATCTAATACAGTATCTCCTTTGTTTAGATCCAGTATTTTACCTTTTGGAGTGAATATGAATACCTCATCTTCAAATATATTGCATTTAATTGGTAAGTCTTTTTTATTGTGTATTTCTTTTCTATTCTGTTGCATTTGCTTATGTATCTCCTCTACCCAATCATATTCATTTGATGGCTTTGCATATCTAGATTTAGATGCTTTATATGCAATGTGGGAAGCTGGACCGTATGTATTGTAGTAGTACATATCTTCAGTCATTATCTGTACCTCTATTTCTAAATTTGATATGTCTGTAAATTTAATTGGAAACTGAATTGCCTGATATCCATTCGGTTTTGGGTTGGAAATATAGTCATCAAAAAGATCGTAATCAGGTTCCCCATTATCCATGAGTTTTTCTAAGATCAAGAAGCATGAATCTTCGGTATCGGTTATTATTCTAAAAGCAATTAAGTCATCAACCCTATCGATTCTGGGATCTATCCATTCTTTTTCATATTTTTTTAATTTGTTGTATATACTGTATTTTCCTTTTACTCTTCCTTCTACTCTCTTTTTAAAATGTAAAGGTTTTACAATATTCTCAAGTTTATCTTTGTATCTGTTTAACAAATCTTTATTTATATTTGCTTCTTCCATTTTTCTACTAATGCTTTCATACTCTGTTGGTAGATATTCTCTAAAGGCATTTTCCTCGATTTCCTTTTTTAAATGGTCTAAATTCAGATATTCAGCTAGTACAGAATATATACTTAATGCTTTATGTAATGATATTTTTTTCTCACATTCAGGAACACTTTCTATTGTTTTAATATCATCTAAAGTATCTAATATTTTTATGATAACGGGTCTTAAATCCTTTGAACTACTTAATATATATTTAATAATTATTTCATCTGGTGTTTCTGTTGTTTCTGTACACTTTCTAATATCTTCGATTTTTTCTAGTATTTGTATTACCTCTGTGCCAAAGTTTTTCGT
Organism: bacterium; assembly: GCA_022840695.1. Taxonomy (GTDB): domain Bacteria; phylum Patescibacteriota; class Dojkabacteria; order SC72; family SC72; genus UBA2177. The sequence goes on along the minus strand of JALHDC010000002.1, from coordinate 107,643 downwards.
AATATATTTTTTATTCTCTGTATTTAATGGAACTTGATGGAGTATTGCAGAAATTATTGTATTTGTATCAAAATTGTTTTCTATTGCAAGTCTCGCAGTTCTTAGTATATGAGTTATTAGTGGTTCTCCATCATATCTTTTTTGATTAGAATGTATTTTGTCTGCATATTTTATAGCTGCACTTACATCATCCTTAAATATGGATGATACTTTTTCTAATATGTCTTGTTTTATTTTTTTTGTTTCTTCCATAATTAAAAATCCCCCTTATATATCAGGGGGTTAAAATATTTTATTTCCTTCCCCCTGTTATGACCTATATGTTACAGTGCATAACTTTCTCCCTGCTCTAATCATTAGAGGTTGAGAGTTTTTTATATTGAGAATTTGATTAAATTGGGTAGCCTTTTGATCATTTATTTTTACGGCTCCCTGATCTACTAATCTTTTTGCCTCTGATTTACTGCTAGCAAACTCTATATTTACGAGTAGTTCATTTAGAGGTATTTCTTCTTTATCTATACTCTTTTCTGGTATTTCCACATTTTGCTCTTTGTTTTGGAATACAGATTCAAAGTACTCTTGTGCTTTGTCTGCCTCCTCTTCACTTGTAATTTCTGAAGTAATCATGTGAGCTAGTTCTTTTTTCAAAGCCATGGGGTTTTCTCCAGATTCTAGTCTTTGTTTGTAATTAGCGACTTCTTGCATTGTTGAATTCGTGAGTATCTCAAATCCACTAATTATCATTGAATCTGTAAATGCCATTACTTTCCCAAAAATTTCTTCGGGAGTATCATTCATTTTAATCATATTGCCTTCACTTTTCCCCATCTTTGTACCATCAGAGGTTGCTAAAAGTTTTCCTGCTAACACGATTTTTTCTTTATTAAGTTCTGACATAATTAAATCTCTTCCCGCTAACATATTGAAAAGCTGATCATTTCCACCTACTTCTACATCTACATTCATCATTACACAATCATATCCCTGCATAATTGGATACATAAATTCACTAATGTATATTGGTTTATTTATTTCTAATCTTTTCCTAAACATATCTCTTTTAATCATCTGTTGAACAGTGAATTTTGATGCTAATTGTATAATGTCACCAAAGTTCAATTTTTCTAACCATTCACTATTGTAGAGGACTTCAACAGGATTTTCTTTATTATCAATATCTATTATTCTGGAAGCTTGCTCTTTGTACAGCTTCATGTTTTCTTCAACTTGTTCTTTTGTTAACATCTGTCTAGCAGAAGTTTTGTCAGAAGGATCACCTATCCTAGCTGTGAAATCTCCAACAAGAAATATGACATGATGACCTAATTTTCTAAAGTCTTCTAATTTTCTCATTCCAACAGTATGTCCAATATGTAATGTATCTGCTGTTGGATCAAAACCTTGGTATATCTTTATTCTTTTCCCAGATTCTAAGAGACTTTTAAGTGCTTCTTTCGAAGGAAGTACCTGCTCTACTCCTTTCTCTAATATTCTTTCAATAATTTCTGGATCTTTTCTGATTTCCATGTCCGTTATTATATATATATTATTTTAATTTTTCCACTTAGAACTCTATATATGATTACTCTTTGAGATATTTTCTGTTTTTTAGTTTGTCTGGCATACACTGTTGATCTGATTTCTTATTTGGTAGATCGTGATCATATTCATAACCTTTTCCATATCCAAGATTTTTCATGAGCTTGGTTTCTGCATTTCGTATATTCATAGGGACAGGCAGATTTCCATACTTTTCAATATCTTCCTTCACCATATTCTCAACCATATATGCACTGTTGTTCTTAGGTGCTTTTGAAAGATATATTGCTAATTGAATTAGGAAAACTTCACACTCTGGCATACCAATTTTTTGGCATGCTTCATATACATTGTTTGCTAGTATTAAAGCATTTGGATTCGAATTCCCCACATCTTCACTAGCAAATCTAAGCAATCTTCTAGCTACATACAAAGGATCTTCTCCTGCTTGTAGCATTCGCCCTACCCAATATGCAGCTGCATCCGGGTTAGATGATCTCATTGATTTATGAATTGCAGATATTATGTTGTAATGTTCCTCTCCATTCTTGTCATAATATATTGGCTTTTGTATTGTATTTTGTAATATTTCTTCTGTAACCCTAGCTTTTTCTCTCCCCTTCTGTTGAGCAGTTGCAAGTGTTGTTGCCATCTCTAATATGTTTAATCCAGATCGGATATCTCCATTAGATAGGTTGGCCATTGTCTCAAGTTCCTTCTTTTTGATTTCTACATCTGGAAACTCTTTTTTACTAATTTTCTTTAGAAGATCATATATATCTTCTTCCGTTTGTTGTTTAAATACAAAGACCTTTGCTCTTGAAAGCAATGGTGTATTAACAGTAAATGAAGGATTCTCAGTTGTTGCACCAATAAGTATTATCACACCTTTTTCAACATATGGTAGAAGCGCATCCTGTTGTGCTTTATTCCATCTGTGTATCTCATCTAAAAAGAGAATTGTTTTTTTCCCATATTGTTGATTCGATATGGCAATCTTTATGATTTTCCTAAGATGATCTTTTCCAGAGTTTACTGCTTGGAGCTTATGAAAATCGTAATACAGGTTTAAAGAAATAATATATGCTAGAGTTGTTTTACCAGTTCCAGGAGGTCCCCAGAAAATCATAGATGGGATATTTCCACTATCTAGAAATTTTCTAATTGGACCATTCTCCCCTACTAAGTGTTTTTGTCCAACAAATTCTTCTAATGTTTTAGGTCTATATTTTGATGCTAATGGTTCATAGATTGGCATGTATTATTATATCGCTATTTCCATGCGGTTGGTATAATTATGTGTATGGATAGGAATTTTATGGAATTGTTTAAAAACAAGAGTAACGAAAAGAATACAGAGGCAAGGAAGCTAGATTCTACATTAAGAGAAAGCACTTCAAAGCTTCAAAAGTATTTGAAAAAATCGGATAGTGAATTGGAAATACTTTATACATTAGGTGGAAATATGTATCTTCCTGATATTTCTCCAAGTTTCTGTTCTATTTGTATCACTAATGCTAATGAAAACAGAAAGGAAGAAATATTTAGTAGCAGGAATGCGAAATTCATTGGTTATACCATTGGCAAAACGGATGGAAGTATTAAAGCAATGGAATACAATTTTAGAGAACATCCAGGTATTGTGGCTGAGAATTTTAATAGGATCTTAAACGATGTTAATGGCTATCTAGATGATGATATTAGTATCGTGATATAATCCTCCCAATAAATATTATGGGCCTAGAGATAAATCAAGAACAATTAAATCCTCAAATTCCTGTTCCAGGATATGACAGCTGTGAAGTTATGATGGGATTATTAAAAGAACAATGTATAGATGATATCCAAAAATCATTAATCTCCAGGGTAGATTTAGCATGCACAAAAAATCAATGTGGGAATCGTCTCCTAACTGAAGATTGTGGAGAGGTAGGACTTGAATTAAAAAGTTACAAATCTAAGAATCATTTTTTCTTAAGTGTGGAAGCAGGGGAGTATAGAGAGTATATATCTTGTTCCAAAATCCCCAAGGACATTAATTATACTCACGAATGTATAACAAATGATTCGCAAAGAGTTATCTTTTCTTATACAAAAAATTCGGAAATAGTTTTTTCCAATTCTTTGAGAATATTATCTATATTTCAAGAATTTTCTAAAATAAAACAGTAGAAATTGTTCTATTTATAAATATATAGTGGTACCTCATTTTTAAGTATAACCTTTTCCTCCTTTGGCATATTCTCTATGTTATATCTATATGAATATATCTGTCCTCCTCTCTTCACAAATTCCTCAAATTTATCTTTTAGTATTCTCATACTTCCTTGATCCAAATAGCAGTATATCTTTGTAAACTCCTTAAGATCTACACTATAAATATCTTCTGGTTTAAATAAAATATCTTTATTAAAAGGAAATTGTAAATACATTTTTGTTTGTGCAATTATCAACATAATTGGTGAAATATCATACCCTGTACATTTACACATACTATTTCTATATACTTTCAAAAGCAATCTTCCATCTCCACTACCTAAATCAACCAAATGATCTTTCTTGCTCAGTTCCATCATGTCTATAATCTCATCAAGGACCTCTTTTGGAGTTCTGAAAAGCGGAATTAAAAAAGCATTGATTAATAGTGTTAAGAGAAATCCTCCTAGAAGAAGTATAAATATCATAACTATTCCTAAGGTTATTCCATTTAACATAGTGATATAATTGGGTCAAATATATTAGATATTTATTAGATGATAGATGGAATTTTATTAATTAACAAGGAGGTAGGTATAACATCATATGATGTTATTAGAAGATTAAAAAAGATACTTCCAAAAGGACAAAAGATTGGTCATGCTGGAACATTAGATCCTTTTGCAAGTGGATTATTAATACTGCTACTTGGAAAATGCACAAAAAGAATGAATGATATTTTACAAATGGAAAAAGAGTATTTAGTGAAAGCAGAATTCGGATATTCTACAGATACACAAGATATAACTGGAGAAATAATAGAAAAAGGAGACTTGGAAAATCCTTTAGAAAAAGAATTAATTGAGAAAATAATTGGAGAGAATTTAGTTGGTAAGATATCCCAAACTCCACCACAATTTTCAGCAAAGAAAATAAATGGTAAAAAGGCATATGAATATGCAAGAAAAAACGAGAAGGTAAATCTTGCTCCAAAAGAGATATTTGTAAAATCTTTTAACATAGAAGAGTATGCTTGGCCACATGTTACATTTAGAATAGTATGCTCTAGTGGTACATATATTAGGACTTTGATTAATGATTTAGGTAATGAAAGTAAATACTTAGCTACAGCAGTAGAATTAAAAAGAATCAGAATTGGGAAGTTTACTCTTGATGATGCTATTCAATCTGAAGATTTAGCTGAGGGAGTAGAATTAAATTTAATAAATATATAGAGATGAAAAAAGGAACATTATTTATTGTTGCTACTCCTATCGGTAATTTGGAAGATATTACATTTAGAGCTGTTGATACACTAAAAAAAGTTGCCTTTATATTAGCTGAGGATACGAGGGAGAGTAAAAAATTGTTAGATAGATATGACATCTCTACTCAATTAATATCCTATCGTGATCAAAATCATGAAAAAATTCTTCAGAAGGTTGTAGAGAAATTAGATATGGGTTTAGATCTAGCTTTAATCTCAGATTCAGGTACGCCATTGATATCTGATCCTGGATTTAAGTTAGTAAAATATTTGAGGGAAAACATGCATGAAGTTTTGGCTATTCCTGGAGCATCTGCATTAACTTCTGCAATAAGTATTAGTGGGTTGCCTACAGATAGGTTTGTTTTTCTTGGATTTCTTCCTAAGAGTGATACTAGAAGAGAAAAGATATTTAAAGAGTATATGAATTTACATAATACTCTAGTTATGTATGAATCCCCTAAAAGATTACTTAGATTATTAGAATTAATATTAAAGATCTTTGGGAATGTAGATATATTTCTTGCTAAGGATATATCGAAATCTAGGGAAAGAAATATCCATGGGGAGGTTAATGAGGTCTTAAATATTCTGCATGATGAGAAATTTTCTGAAAGTCCACATGGAGAATTTGTTTGTTTAATTAATCCGGTTAAGAATTAAGAAAAAGATCCTGATAGTTTTGATCTGATATCTTTTCCATATCTTCTATTGATACTCCTTTTACTTCGGCTGCTACCTGCATAATTTCTCTTACATGGGATGGTTTTGCAAATTTTTCCTTTATCTTTTTGTTTTTTCGTATTGATTGTGGAGGAAGAAAAGGACCATCCGTTTCAAAAAGTATTCTTTCCAATGGTGTTACCTTTAAAATTTCTCTTACATCCTCTCCACTGTTATATGTGATTATTGCATTAAAGCCAATATGGAATCCTAAATCAAGAATATCATTAACAAATTTAATATCTCCTGTATAACTATGAAATGATCCTCTTAGAAGTCCTTTGCCTTGTTGTGCTATCAATTGAATAGTATCAAGGACACAACTGTTTTTATCTCTTTGATCTCTTGCATGTATACTTAAGGGGAGATTATTTTTCTTAGCAATTTCTAAGTGTTGTATGAATGATCTCTTTTGAATATCTATAATCTCCTCTACTACATCTTCAGGTATATTTTTTTCTAATGATAGTTGGTAGTAATCTAATCCTGTTTCCCCTACTGATGTTATTTTAGAAATATTCTTTTTGAAAATATCTTCAAATTCTTCTATATATTTTAAAGACCTTCTTGTTATATCTTTGTATTCACCTTTACAAATACTCTCCTCTTCAAAAAATGTAGGATGAAGTCCTAATGCTACATGTACAATATTAGGATATTTCTCAGATATCTTTAAAGTATCTTCAAAATCTTTGATATCTGTACCTTGGGATAATATATATTTCCCCCCTGAATTTAGAAATTCTTCGATGATTGTATCCACATTTGATTTCAATGGTTCAAGTGCCAAATGTATGTGTGAATCGTGCATAGATTGATTCTAGCATAAATGTGGTAAAATATATGTCGTCATGGGTAAGGTAAAACAAAAGAATTGGTTATTGTTAATTACATTCTGTCTATTAATAGCCTCAGTGGTTCTGTTTTTTGTTAATAACAGAAAGAGTTTAGGTTTAGGAGAGTGCAATTATGATGGAATTGAATATTTGGAAGGTGAACAGATAGTGAATTATCAAGGGAGGAATGACTGTTACTGTTCTAAAAGTGGGGAAATATTGTGTGAGAGTGAGCAGGCTGGTATGACATATGAATCTTTTTCATCATCTGCTCTATCTTTTTCATATTCATTTATTAATTTTCTAGAAAAGAACGATCCTGATCTGAATAAGATATCATTGGAAGATATCGATCAAAGGGATAGCAGTATAAAATTTACTCTACATAGAGAGGCTTTGTGTGGGGAAGATGGATTAGCACCTGCACAGGTTGGTATGTATGAGAGGAAAGATGACAGCTTGATATTTACTACAATTACAAATAGAGATGAGAGTTTGTATAGTAGGGTTTGTGTAATAAGCAATGATTTTCAGATATCAAATTTTAATATTGGAGATGTAGAAGAGTTTATTGTTCTTTATCAAGGTGAGAGTGGTCAAATATATGATTTAAATACATGCTTTGTTAAGGGTAAATTGTATGCTCAGGGAGAGGTATTTAAAAACTCTGAGAAGCAAGAACTTTGTACATGCGAAGGTCCTGATATCTCTTGTGAAGAGTTATAGTAGACCGATATATATTCCTATAATACTTGTAAGTACTGTGAACAGCCAAAATCTCATTGTTACTTTGTATTGAGGCCATCCATTCGCTTGAAAATGGTGATGTATTGGTGCAATTTTAAAGACTCTTTTATTAAAAAATTTCATACTTATTATTTGGATTGCACTCGATGCCATTATTAACCATGTTATTGAAGACATTAGAAGATATGCTGGGATATTATCTGTTACCAATGCAACAAAAAACATTGTATAGCCCAGTGGCATAGCTCCTGGACCTCCATTCCAGAACCTGGCTGGTGGTATATTGAAGTATAGATCTATTATTTGTACTCCTAGAATTATGCAGAGTATTGGCAGAAACTCATACTGTTGTTGGACTGTCAAAAGAAGAATCATTGCGAAATTAATGATTGTAAATATGCCAATCATTAAACCATCTGCTCCGTCTGTTAATTCTGCTGCATATATGGCAAATTGACCAATAGCTCCCATAAAAATTAAAAGTATCGGAGTTATATTTATATATAGCAGATCTAGAATAGATATTGAGGTGAATAGGTTTGTCCTAAAGAGGAAATACATAACGAGAATATTTAACAGTATGGAAAATGTTAACTTCCCCATCCTCCATTCAAATGTTTCCTGAAATGCTCTTATTTTTTCATTATGTTTAAATCCATTTGTAAATACTACTACATCTATGAATCCCCAAAAACCAAAAAGAATAAAGCCAAAAAGAAATACCTTAATAATTGGTGTTAATGGAACTAATAGTAATACCATTAATGGTACAACTATCCATATTAAAATTCCTCCCATGTTAGGGGTTCCATTTGTAGTTGCTGATTTCATTATCTTCATAAACAAAGTGTTATCTCCTTCTCCTGCTCCTATCTTTGATCTTTTTATTCCACTTACTTGATTAAATTTGTAAAGAATGGAGATCATTATTGGAGCAAATATAGAAGAAACAATAATGGTTAGAAATAGGTATTGTAGACTTTGTTTCAGTATTTCAGACATTGATTAAATTTCTAAATTTAATATATTACATAAACATTATCTCAATTTTGCTTCTGTATTTCCATATCATCTGCTATTGCTAAGAATATATCTCTCCATATTGGTACAGTGGTCAATGTTGCAAAGCCAGCATTCTTTGGTTCCTGTAGCTTAACTAACATTATCATTTTAGGATTATTAGCAGGAGCAAATCCTACGACCGTATCGTTAGAGAATTTTTCACTATATCCTCCTACTTCTTCCATTAAAATTTGAGCAGTACCTGTTTTTGCAGCTATTTCATATTCCATTAAAGGTAGTGCATTTGCACTTAAAGAATTATGCTTTACTGCTTTTACCAATGCATCTCTTATTATTTGTGAAGTTTCTTTAGAAACAGGTGTTGAAAGTATTTGAGGTTTTATTTCTATAGTTTCTTTCTCATCCTTAATCTCTGAAATTATGTATGGCCTCATTCGTACTCCATCATTAGCAAATGTACTTAATGCAGAAAGCACCTGTAAAGATGTAGCTGATATACCACCCTGTCCGTACGAGGTAGTTATTGTGTCTAATTTGGTCCATAATTCTTTACTTTTTATATAGCTACTACTCTCCTCCTGTAACCCTATACCTATGAACTCTCCTATCCCAAACTCTTTAAGGGCAGAATAGAATTCATTAAAATCCATTTTAAGTGCTATTTCTGCAGTACATGGGTTGTTTGATTCTTTAAATATGCCAGCAATATCCAGTATTCCTGCAGCTCTTCTATTCCATGTATATATTCTTTTCCCTTTTAAGTCTGCATATCCAGTAGCTTCAAAAAGATCCATATACCCTTTGCTATCATTACAAATATAATCTTTGTTTATGACACCATTTTCCAGAGCTATAGCTAAGGTTATTGGTTTCTGTACAGATCCGTATTCATATACATCTGATACTGCACGATTTTTCAAAATCCATGCTTCTGATGCTCTCCAATACTCGTTGGGATCATATGCTGGATAATTGGCCATTGCCAATATTGCTCCAGTTTTGGGATCCATGATGATTGCAGAACCGCTCTTTGCCCTACTATTCTTCACTCCCTCTTCAAGTATTTCCTCTACTTTTGTTTGTATATTAGGAACTATGGTTAACTTGAAATCTTTTCCCTCTCTAGGAAGTATTGGTTCATATTCTGCTGTTAATATTACATTTCCTGAAGAATCTTTTTCCTCATACGAATATCCTTCTCTTCCAGTAATATCTCCATAATAGTATCCTTGTATACCGTATTGACCAACTAAATCTCCCTTTTCATCTTTTCCAATAAATCCTAGTACATGTGATGCCAGTGTATTATTTGGATATACTCTTTTCTCTTCATTTTCAAAATATAGACCAAATCCTGCTGTTCCTTCTCCGAATATTTCTGCTTGTTCTAATGCTTTCTTTTTTTCTGTGGACACCTGCTTTTTTAAGGGTGCATAAACAAAATCATCATCTATTTTTGATTCTATCTCACTCCTTTCAACATTTAAGATTGAAGCTACCTCTGTAACAAATTTATCTTTATTTTCAAAGAATCTTTCTCTTTCTTCCTCATTCGTACTAAGTGTAGCATAGATGTTCCATACCGGCTCATCTACTGCTAGTACAGTTCCATCTGCTGCTGTTATAGTACCTCTAGGTGCAACTTGAATCTGACTAGTCTTGTATTGGCCTTCTGCCATATTCTTGAATTTTTCTGCGAATATAACTTGCCATCTGAAAATCTGAAATATTAATATAGCAGCTAGTAAAGTAATGCCATAACCAACAAGTAGTATATTGTTATAATTAGATTTATTACTTTTTGAAACTTTAGAACCTTTTCTTTTTGAATGGAAATGGTTAAGACTAGGCATTACTGTCTTTCGGCTATTATACTTCTGTCTTCTATGTAAATGATTGTTTTCTCAGAAGATGAGGATATATTTAATTCTTTATCTGCTAGCTTTTTAATGACAGTAATGGAATTAGTTTTTGCTATTTGCTCCTCCATTGATCTGTTTTCTTCAACTAGATAGTTTTTCTCCCTGTTTAAACTTTGTAATTCTATACCTAATGGACTTAGTATAGAGTTTATGAAAAGCTGTGAAAGTGTAAATATGAACAATGTGAATAGAAATATTGTTAATGTTGTATTTTGTTTTTTTGTTGATCTGGTCATTCTAGTACTATTTTTTAATTAATGTTCTTAACTTGGCGGAAGCGGATCTAGGATTCTGCTCTTTTTCGTCGTCGGTTGGGGCAATATGACTTTTAAAAAGCAATTCCCCTTCTCCGCTTCCCTGTTTTTCAAAGAAATAGTTTTTAACTATTCGATCTTCTAAAGAATGGAAAGATATTATTGATATTCTTCCTTCTTTTTGTAAGATCTCAAACGACTCATCTAAGACTTTTGAAAGGTTGTTTAACTCATCGTTTACCACGATTCGCAGGGCCTGAAAGACCCTGCGAGAAGGGTTCTTGTTTGAGTTAACAGCCGGCACTACTTTGTAGATAAGCCGTGTGAGATCTCCAACTGTATTGATATCAGATATGTTTTTCTTAATATTCTTAGCTATTCTGTAAGCATATTTCTCTTCTCCATAGGTATGAAATAGGTTTCCGAGCTCTTTCTCCGGTAATACATTTAGTAAATCCTTGGCACTTACACCCAAATCTTGATCCATTCTCATATCTAGTGGTTCGTCTGCTTCTTGGTAACTAAATCCTCTGTTGTGAGAATCCTCTAACTGTCTTGATGACAATCCTAAATCTATGAGTATACCTTTTGGATTTCTTCCAACCTCTTTTGCACAAGTCTTAATATCTTTAAAATTTGCCTTTTTAATCATCCAATTACCCTGAGTTACTTCTTTAGGATAGTATTCTTTGGCAAAATCAATTGCATATTGATCATGATCTAGACTTAGTAATAGGCCATCTTTTGAAAGGTTTTTTAGTATTTCTACACTATGTCCTCCATCTCCTAATGTACAATCAATGTAAAATTCATCCTTTTGTATATTAAGTGAATCAATGGATTCTTTTAGCAATACTGGAATATGTATTTTATTCATTCTCTTTCCTACTCATTTTACTAATCTCTTGTGCAATCTCTTCTCCGTGAGTCTTTAAATACTCCACTCTTTCATTCCATTTCTCTTTATCCCAAACTTCTACCCAATTTACCAATCCAATAAATACTATTTCTTTATCTAAATTTGCATGTTCAAAAAGAGACTCAGGTATTACAAATCTACCTTGTTCATCTGTTGAGATTTCTTTTGCACTTCCTACTAAGAATCTACTTGTATCTCTGATATCTTTATTTATAAAAGAGCCATTTATCACCTCTGTCGCTATCTTTTTCCACAATTTCTCATTTACTATTATTAATGCATCTTCATATCCTCTTGTAAGAATTAGATTATTACCTAATTCCTCTCTAAATTTCTTTGGAAGTGATACTCTTTTCTTTTCTCCTATTTTGCTTTTGTATTCCCCTATTAGCATGTTTTTAATATATCACCTTTCACCACTTTTTACCACTTCTTGCCACTAATTTAACATTGCTGTGTACTTAGGTCAAGTGAAAATCACTACAGGCTCAAATATAATTCTCTAGGATACAATATTGTGTTGAAATAATAGGAAATGATCTAAATTGAGTACAAAAAAGATTCAAGAACCGATAGCTATTATTATTGAAAATATATTTAATAACTAATATATTAGAGAGAGGAATAAATTTAGTACTAGAAAAGATGAAAATATATTTGAAAGAGATTAAGGAAAGATATCCAGAATTCGAGTTTAGAAATTATGATGAAAATGCTTTTTTTACAGGATTTAGTCATGATAGTAGGAGTATTAAGGAGGGAGACTTTTATATCCCTATTGTTGGTGAGAAGTTTGATGGACATGATTTCATAGAGGATGCTATTGCAAATGGAGCAGCTATGGCATTTTGTGAGAATGCTAAATTTAATAAACTTGGAGAACTAAATAGACCTTTAATATTGGTTGATTCTATAGAGGAAGGACTTGAGAAAGTTTTAAACTATGCCCTATCCCCTATTACAGCCCCTGTTGTTGCAATAACAGGTAGTACTGGAAAAACAACAACAAAAGGTATGTTAATAAATATTTTAAAGAGTGAAAAAAAAGTTTTACATTCTGAAAAGACAAATACTGTTTGGGGAAATGCTGTTTTGTTAAGTCAGTACGAAGATGAAGATGCGATAGTTTTAGAGTGTGGTATGGATAGAAAAGGAGAAATTTCTTGGCATGTAAATTCTGTAGATCCAGATATAGGAATATTGTTAAATATTGGGCATGTTCATGCTGAAAAAGTTGGAGATATAGAGAGTATATATCAGGAAAAAAAGAATTTAGCTGATTATATGGAAAAAACTGGAAAGCCATTAATATTAAATATTGATGATGAAAGATTGGTAAGAATAAAGGATGGGTATAATAAAGATTCTCAATTAATTACCTTTGGTAGACATACTGATGCAAATTATCAAATATCAGATATTAAAGTTGATTTATCTGGTACTCACTTTGTATTTAAATATTATGATAATACAGTGCCTGTAAATCTTAAGGTTTATGGAGAAGGATATGTATATAATGCTATGGCTGCTATCATAGCTGCTAATCTTCTTGGAGTTAGTATGGATAATTGTGTAAAGATGGTTGAACTTTTTGAAAATGTAAATGGAAGATTTGAAAGATTACAGTATGGTGAAAATGTAAGCATAGTAAATGATGCATATAATGCAAATCCAACTTCAATGGAGATGTCACTAAAAACTTTTAATGAGCTATATCCTTCATCTGAGTATCATAGAATTGTTGTTTTAGGAGATATGAAAGAATTGGGTTCAGTATCAGAGCAGAAACATAGGGAGATTGGAGAATTGGTTAAGCAGTATAGCTTTGATGAAATATATTATGTTGGAGAGATGTTTGAATCATTTTGTGTTGGAGAAAAGTTAGAATCTGCGGATGAAGTAGCGGCAATGTTGAATAATAAGCTACCTACATTAAAGAATAGAAAGGTTGCTATATTACTTAAGTCCAGTAACAGTATTAAATTGTACCAAGTTCCTGATTTTCTGAAAAAGCTTGGTTGCCTGTAGATGAATTGTTAGGTAAGCCTGATATAATTGTAGATTTGATTAGGCAATTTTTAAGAAAATCGACAGATCTTACCTGTATTGCATCTTGTGGATCAAGGAATGCTGGATCGGAAAATGTCGCAACTGTGGTATTTCCGATTTTAGAAATGTTGTATATGGTAATAATATGAGTCGTAATATGTTCTGTTGGTATTTGAGCATGTGCAGGATATCCTAAGTATTTATGCTCTACTGATGCTAATATAACCGAATTATCTTGTTCTGTAAGGCTTTGTGGTAATTCATTGGTTTCAACTAATTTCGCACTTAGAGGTAAATTCAATTGTTTTAAGAATGGATTGACTCCTCTGTGATCAAAACCATTAGATATAGTAAATGCTAAATTCATTTCTTCATCTGGTGTATGTGTTCTTTCTATTTTAGTTATTCCACCATTATTGAACTTTGTTGCTATATTAGAAGCTAAATCTAAAGTTTCTGGAGTATCTTGAGGATTATAAAGAATGGGTACTTTGAAATCTTTCTGATTATGAGAAAGATTTGCAGTATATGTTGGTACATTAAACTTATTTGAACCTATGTATTTCATTGCGAAATCTGGAAAGTCCCCTACTTCATGACCAAGATATTTAAGGCCAGAGTATAGGCTAGCAATTCCACAAGTTGTCCTTTTTAACATAGTAGGTAATCTAGGATCAAATTGGGTTTGAAATGTTTCTGTTGGATTCTTCATATTTTCTATTTCTTTTTCTAATTTATCCATTTTAAATTTGCACCCAACTTATTTAGATTTTCTATAAAATTAGGGTGTGCCCTTTTTATAGTATCTGCATTCTTAATTACTGATTCTCCTTCTATTGTAAGAGCTACCATTAGTAGTGCTACTGTTGCTCTAATAATGTTAGGAGCATCTACAGAGGCTGCCCTTAGAGGTTTATTTCCAAAGACTATTATTCTGTGTGGATCGCACATTACAATATGTGCTCCAAATTTTATCATTTCTGGGATCCAAAAGAAGCCCCCTTCGTATAATTTATTCCAAAACATCATACTACCATCAGATTTGACAGCCAATGCAATCATTAAGGGCATTAGATCTGTTGGAAAATATGGCCATGGTGCTGCCTCTAATTTCTGCAATAGATTTTTTGTATAAGGTTCTTTTATCTTAAGTTTCTCAACATCTTTTACTATTGCAGTATCTCCTTCATATTTAATATTAACATTAAACTTTGAAAAAGTTTTATTTATCAGTGGAAAATGCTCTTTTATTGAATTATTTACTTTTATATTTCCATTTGTCATTGCAGCAAGTGCAAGCAAGGTTGTTATTTCATGATGATCAGATGTTATTGTAAATTCTGTCCCGTGTAACTCTTCTACTCCTGTCACAACTAGTTTTGAAGAACCAATCCCCTCTATTTTAGCTCCCATTGAAATTAAAATATTACATAGATCTTGAACATGAGGTTCAGAAGCAGCATTTACCATTGTTGAAACACCATTAGCTTTTACTGCAGCCATTACAAAATTTTCAGTAGTAGTGACACTCATATAATCTTGCCAAAGGAAACCTCCTTTCAACTTATCTTTTACATCTATTTTTAATGTTCCATTATTACTAATCTTGGCTCCTAATGCTTCAAAAACTTCCAGATGTGGATCTAATTCTCTGATTCCAAGAGAACATCCACCTATTTCTTCTTTAACCTCTATACTTTTCATTCTAGAAATAAGGGGACCAAGCAAAAGAATTGCTCCTCTCATCCCTAGAGGAAATCCTTCATCTCCGAAGTTATTTTTAAAATCTGAATTATTTATAGTGAGGATATTCTTCTCTTTGTTCCATTTAATTTTTGAACCCATTGAAATCATTAATTCTATTAATTTTGTAACATCAGTTAAATCAGGAAAGTTCTTTATTGTAACAGTTTCATTTGTTAATAGAGTTGCACATAATATTGGAAGAGCTGAATTTTTGTTTCCTGCTGGTGTTACCTCTCCTCTAAGTTGATTTCCACCTCTAACTAATAGGTCTGACATAATTGGTTTTTAATAAATTAAAGTTGTAAATATTCTAAAATTTTTCTATCAGCATCTTTCTTAAATATATCTTTTAACATTTGGTCATTTATATTCCTTTCTTTTTTCAAGAAACTACCTATCTTTATAACTAATTGTTCCGGAGTCAATTCTCCTTCGTTCATTATTTCTGCTAAACCAACATTTTGTAAAATTTGAGCATTCATAGTTTGCTCATTATGAGTAACCCAAGGTATTGGAATTAATATTGAAGGTATTCTTAATATTCCCATTTCATATACTGTATTAGCACCAGATCTTCCTACAAAAAGGTCTATATTGTTTAATAGGTATCCAATTTCGTTGTTTTGAACATATTTAACTAAAAGAAGTCTTTTTTGTAAATCTTCTCTTAATTTTCTTTTTTCTTTATTAAGACAATCATAATCGTTGAATGTCTTATTATCACCGGTTTGTAAGACTATTTGATAATCTTGGAGTAATGGTTGGAGTGCATCTTTTACTGTAGTGTTAATACAATGAGATCCTAAACTTCCTCCTGATATATATATAATGGGATACTCTTCCTGTATTTCTATCATTTCCTTAAGAGATTCAACTATTGGACCAGATCCACTTTTATTAAAGATTTCCTGTCTAAGTAGATTTCCAGTATGAATAACTTTGTCTTTTGAAAAATACTTTTCAGAGGAAGGAAATGATATGAATATCTTTTTTGCAAATTTACCAACTATTTTGTTTGATAACCCTACAACTGCTGTTTGTTCATGAAGATATATTTCAGCTTTAAATAGCTTAGCTACAATGCATACAGGAACAGATACAAATCCTCCAGTAGAAATTACAATATCAGGCTTGAATTCTTTTATTATATTAATAGAATCAAAGAAACCTAGCACAACTCTTAATAATCGTGATATTGATTTTAAGGAAAATTTTCTTTGAAACTTTCCTGCACGAATATATTTTTGATTAAAATTCTCCTTGCTAAATATTCTTTTTTCAATAGAATCTCCAGGCTTTTCGTCCTGCATCCCTAAATCTCCCCCTACATAAAGTAGATTTTCTTGAAAGTTTGAATATTTATTCTGTAGTATTTTGATTATGGAAGAAGCTGTTGATACATGTCCACCTGATCCTCCTCCTGTAACAATTATTCTCTTTTTTAACTCCTTTCTATCTTCCATTTGCATTATTAGAGTATTTACTCACATTAAGTAGTATAGCAATTCCTATGGCAGTTACGATAGTGCTAGAACCTCCGTATGTAAGAAATGGTATAGGGATTCCAGTTAGAGGTATTAATCCAACATTAGCAGCCATATTCATTAATGTTTGTAGAGTTAGCCAAATGGTTATTCCAGCTGCAAGAAGTTTTCCTTGTTTATCTGGAGCATTCATAGATATTTTTAAACCTCTCCATAGGAATATTAACCATGCAAAAATTAAAACAACTCCCCCTATCAATCCAAGCTCCTCAAGTACTACTGCAAATATAGAATCTGTGAAAGCAGTGTTCTCTACAAGATATCCAAATCTTTGTCTTGATTGTCCAAATCCTTTTCCAAGAAGTCCTCCTGATCCTATCCCTATTAATATTTGTTGCATTTGATAACCACTCCCTAATGGATCAGCAACATCTCCAGTTAGTAGTAATGTTAGGAATGTTTGAACTCTTTTTAATCTGTAGGGTTCTAGTATGGCTGCTGCTATTACAATGGGTAATGCAAGTAATATGACTGCGATGGAACCAAGTGTATGTGTTTTATCTTCCCCTGCCATTAGAAACATTAGAAATGATGTAATACATATGATTATTGTGGTTCCTAGGTCTGGTTCAAAAAGAATTAAGAATGCTATAGTTCCAAGTATTGCTACGAATCCAGCCAAATTTTTTAAGAATCCTTCTTTTATAGCGGTAGAGATATTTTTGTATATGTAATCTCTTTTTGAAAGCCAACTTGATAGGTATATTATTAATACAACTTTTGCAAATTCTGCCGGTTGTATATCGATGGGTCCAACAGTGAGCCATCTTTTAGCTCCATTTCTCACATCTCCAAGTATTAATACAGCAATTAATAGCACTATTATGCCAATTAGTGTTGGGAGTGCTAGTTTAGAAAATTTTTTGTAATCCCAAAGATATATTAATATGGACGGAATGGTTACAACAAGTAGCCAAATTAATTGTTGTTTAAGGAAGTAGAATTGATCTCCAAATATTGTAGTTGCTTGGTATACGCTGGCATCAAATATCATTATGGCACCAAATATGGCCATTATTATTGCAAAATAGAGAATAATTTTATCTGGTTTTTGATGAGGATTTATAATTCTCGATCTTTTTGTTGTTTTATGAATTCTCGACATAATATGATTATTAATATACTATATTAACATATGGAAGGTAAGCGAATGGATAAGAGAAAAAGATTTTTGATTGTTGTCGGTGGTCCTGGTGGTTCCGGTGCTTCGACCATATCAGAAATGTTAGCAAGTCATTTTAATCTAAAGAGAGTTTATGCCGGATCTCTTTTTAGAAAGGCTGTAGAACAAAGGGGTTATGAGGATTTTGAAAGTTTCTTTAAGAAAAGTAATGAAGATGAGTTAATGAAAATAGATATGGAAGTGGATCGAGGATTGATAGATATGGTAAATAATGAAAATAATTTACTTATAGAATCTAAAATATTTTCTGCTATTGCTAGTATAAAAAATATTCCATGTACTGCTAAGATTTGGATTAATGCATCATTACACAGAAGGGCTTTACGACATTTAGAGAATGAGGATATTAAAAGTTTCTTTAAAAGATTTTTTAGATATTTCAAAATTAGAAGGGATTTAAGAAAAAGATGGGAGATGGATAATATGAGATATAAGAAACTGTATGGAGTGGATTATAGTAAGCCAAATGTGTACAATGATATTGTGATTGATTCCTCTAAGCTTAATGAAGAGGAAACAGTTAACTTAATTTTAAAAAGATTAAGAGATGGACGATATATTGAAAAAGAATGAACAAATGCCTGTGGATTCTGCTACTCCTGAAGATAATGGGTTTGATGTAAATAGTGTTGCTCCTGAAGATTTGGATAGTAGATGGTTAAGGTGGAAATGCTTAGTCTGTGGGTATTTGTATGAAGGAGTTACTAGATTGAAGGTTTGTCCTAAGTGTGGTAATCAAGATCCAGACAAATTTGAGGATGCTGAGTAATTATATCCTGCCGGAAGAGGGAATCGAACCCTCACTCTATTGCTAGAACGGGATTTTAAGTCCCGCGCGTCTGCCTATTCCGCCATCCCGGCTAATATTGTGCTATTTTAATCTAAATGTTGTTTATTTTCAATCGTACCGATAGTATATTAAATTTCGTTCATATAATGGCTGTAGTCATTGATAGGTAGAGATTATTTAATAAACTAAAGGTAGAGGGATTTGGAGGTGACGACGGGATTCGAACCCGTGATAGCGGTTTTGCAGACCGCGGCCTTAACCAACTTGGCTACGTCACCATTTATTGGTGATTTAAAACATCTTTAACAGTGACTATTTCAAGAATTAGGTCACTACTCTTATGTTTTATTGAGCTACCGCTAATAATAGCAATTTTGTCGGTTAAATCCAACTCCCCGTGGGTATAGATAGTTTGAATTGCTTTTAGGATGCTTTCATCTCTGTCTGAAGGAAGATCATTTATATAAAAGGTTTTTACTCCCCTATATAGGGAATCCTTACGAATTCTCTCTAAAGATGAATTGATTGACCATATAGGGATATTAGGTCTATGTCGACTTATACTACCGATTGTTTGTACATTATCTGATAGTACACAGATTCCTTTGAGTGGGATACTTTGGGAAAGTAGACATACATTTTTTGATATTTCGTCTACTTCTTCTGATGCTGTTGTTCTTCCGTATATTGGGGTCATTTGCATATACTGTTCTGCGGTGTATGCAATTTTATTCATTGTTTTTATAGCTAATACTGGATATTTTCCTGTAGAGGTTTCTGCAGAAAGCATTACGGAGTCAGTACCATCCATAACAGAGTTTGCTACATCGGATACTTCTGCTCGGGTTGGTTGTTTGTTTTCTCTCATAGATTCTAACATTTGTGTTGCTACTATTACTGGTTTTCCTTTAGCTCTGCATTTGTAAATCATTTGTTTTTGCAGTATTGGTATGTTTTCTAATGGAGTTTCTACTCCTAAATCTCCTCTGGCTATCATAATTGCATCTGATACTTCCAGGATTGAATCAAAATTGTCTATTCCTTCTTGATTTTCTATTTTTGATATTATTTTTATTGAAGAATCTCCTAATATTTCTCGTACTGTGTTAACATCGGTTGAATTCCTTACAAAGGAAAGGCATATGAAATCAAAATCATTTTCTATTGCATAGCTAATGTCTGTTTTATCCTTTTCTGTTAGAGTTGGGAAATGTAAATTTAGATGTGGTATGTTTACAGTTTTGTTGGGTTTTAATATGCCCGATTGGATTACTTTGCAATAAATATCTGTTCCATCAATCTTCGTCACTTCCAATTCAATGGTTCCATCGTCTAAGAATATTTTTGAACCATTCACAATATGTTTATGAAGGTCTGGGTATGAGATGCTGATTTTGGGATCTTGGTGTTCTGAACTATTTGCTGATGAAATGATAACATTTTGATCTAATTTAATATCTGTATTTAGATTAACTACTCGTATTTTTGTTCCTTGTAGATCAAGAATGAGTGATACTCTAGGAGAAAGTGTTCTTACCTCTTTTGATACTCTTTGAATTTCTTCTGAATCAGCAAAGGAGGCATTTATTCTAGCCAATTGCATACCTGCTTTGTACATTTCTTTTAGAATATCTTTATCCCATGAAGATGGACCTATTGTTGCTATGATTTTTGTTTTAGATATATTTTGCATATGGGCAGATTTTGATATCGAAAGTATAGCAGAAAAAATATTATTAATGAACATAATCATCTTGTATAATTCATATTACAGGACTATGAACAGTAGTTGTGATATGTTATATTAGGCAATGAAAAAAGGTATAAAATTGTTTCTGGTTTACTCGCTTATCTTATATTTCATTTTAAGCTTGTTTAAAGAGGGAATTCAACTTCCTGATGATAATATTACATATTTGATACTTACAATTTTTGTATTAAGTTTAACTGTTCTGATGGCATGTCCTCTTCTTAGTTTCTTAACTGTTAAATGTAAATTTCCAACCTTTTTTCTTATGTCTGCTATACTTTTAACTGGAATTTTGTATGTTTTGAAGATATTTATGGTTGATTTTTATGTTAATGAATTTGTTTTTAAGGGATTGGAATTAGGAAGTATTCAGATAAAGAGTTTTGAGGTTGTTCCACTTCTTTCTATTGTAATATCTGCTGTTGCTTGTTCATTCTTCTGTACTATCTACAGAGAGTTAGATGGTGATTAATTTCATTTAAATAGTGTATAATAGCTTTTATGGACAACATATCTAAAACTCTTTTAATTTCACAAATTATTGTTTGTGGGATATTAATAGGAGCAATTTTGTTACAGAATAGGGCTGAGGGTCTTGGGAAGATGTTTGGAGGGGGTGGTGAGGTCTTTCGAACTAAGAGAGGTTTGGAGAAGTTTTTGTATTATTTCACAATATTTTTAATAGTGGTTTTAGTATTTCTTTCTTTAGCGATATTGAAATACTCGTAATATAAGTATGGATTTAGTATGGGAAAGAAAATAGTAAAAGAATCTTCTTCTGACACCAAGTCTACGATGAAAGAGGCGTTGGGATCTATTGATATAAAAAAAAGGAGAGATGCTAATGGTAAGAAATTAAAGAAAAGAGATTTCAGAGATGTTTTGTGGGATTATCCCATATATATTTCCAAATTATTTAAGAATTTAATTCCACTAAGTTATATTGTGTTATTTGGTATTGTTGGTATTGCAATTTCTTTTGTTCTGGATTCTAAGGTTGTGGCTAGGATTTTAGAGGGTTCTGGATCCGAAAATACTTTTACAGAGGGTTCTGTGGGTGCTATCTCTACTTTCAATCCTTTATTTATATCAGTTAATTATGTAGATAAAGCAGTACAGGAACTTGTTTTTGATCGATTTGTTTATATCAATAAAGATGGGGAACCTCTACCAGGAATAGCGGAGAGTTGGAGTGTTTCTGATGATAGATTAGAGTATAGATTTCAGATAAAAGAGGATGTATTTTGGCATGATGGAACTCCTCTTACAGCTGATGATATTTTATTTACCTTTAATACTGCAAAGGCTCTTTCAGAGGAATTTGGTTTTGATTCAGTCGGTATTTCTTTGATAGGTGTTGATATTAGTAAAAATGGAAAGGAAGTTGTATTTAAACTATCAGAACCCAACCCTACTTTCTTTGAAGCAGTCTCTCTCTTCATAGTTCCTAAGTCTAGATTAGAGAGTGTTGATTTAAGTCAGATGGCTTTTGATATGTTTTCTAGATATCCCGTTGGTACTGGGAGATATATGGTTACAAGAACAGAGCAAAATACGGTCTTTTTGGAAGATAATAAATACGATGAAAGTGAATGTGATATACAAAATATTGTATTTAAGGTATTCCCTGATAAACAAAGTATGGAGATGTCGTTTAGGATTGGGGTTTTAGATGCAGTAGGTGGTTGGGATTATGAATTGTTAAAATTTACTCAGGAGTATAGTAACTTAAATAGTTTTAGCAAGATTGAGAATTACAGAACCAAATTACTATTTTTTAATACAAGAAGAGATACATATAAAGGAAAAGAAATTCGTTTGGCCTTTAACTATTTAATAGATAAAGAAGGTTTAGTAGAGCAGTCAGGTATTCAAGGTATTGTTAGAAAAGGTCCATTCCCAGAGGATTCCTGGGCTTTTAACTCTAATATTGACTATTATGCATATGATCCAGCTAAGGCAGCTGAGATATTTAAAAATCTAGGATTTACCAAGAATGAGGAAAGTGGTTATTTTGAAAACGATCAGGAAGAAATCCTTTCTTTTACCATTAGCTATTTTGATAGCATTACTAATGAAAGATTGTTCTCCGTATTGAAGGAATTATTAAAGAAAGAAGGAGTGGTTTTGAAAGGAGAGAAATTAAATTACAATCAGATAACACAAGAAATAATTGCAACTAGGGATTTTGATATATTACTATATGAAGTTGAGACTACTGTAGATCCTGATCAGTATAATTTGTGGCACTCTTTGAAGAGCAATTATCCTGATTTAAATATATCTGGGTACTCTTATGAGAGAGTAGATATACTTCTAGAGGATGCTAGAAAAATATCACAGAGGAATGTTCGTAAAGAGAAGTATGATTTAGTTCAGAAGTATATAATGGCAGATTCTCCTGTTGTCTTTTTATACAATCCGACTTTCTATTATTTTGTGAAAGATAATATTAAAGGTATAGATTTAGAGAATATAAACTACTCATACGAAAGGTTTAAGAGTATCCAAGATTGGTATTTTGAATAGAAGTGCCAAGAGGGGGAGTTGAACCCCCACCCTATTTCTAGGACTACGTTCTGAACATAGCGTGTCTGCCGATTTCACCATCTTGGCATTCATGCATATTCTATCATGTATTAATCTTTTGAAGTTAGGGTTACTTTGATCTTTTCCTCTTGTCCTTTCTCATTATCTGGATCAAACATTTTGAAGTCTTTTAAGAAATCTATTTTTGTTACTATCTTTTCCTCTTTCTTCTCTTCTTTCTTCTCTTTTATTTTATTATCTTTTGCAATTGCTTCTGTTTGTGATAACTTCTCTTTCAATGTTATTTCTTTATTCTGCTTTCCATTCTCTTTTATTTTCTTCTCTAAAATCTTTATATTCTTCCCATCAGAATTATTTCTAAATATAGAAAAGAGGATAGCAGATAGAACGAACCCCAAGGTAAATGTAGAGATGATGAGAATTATCAGATCAACATTTTTTGAAACTATTTCATTTAAATTTGAGAAAGAAATGTCCTTAAATTTAAAATATATTTCATTCCCATTCTCTTTTGTGACTACTGTTTGAGAATCTCCTACTTCAAATGTTATGGGTTCTGAAAGATTACTTGCATAGCCATGTCTTCTTGTATATCCAGAAAATGTATATACTCCTTCTGTCAGATTTTCTTTATTTATATTGAAACTCCAATTTCCTTCTCCATCAATATTATCCTCCAAGGTTAATATATCCTTACTTGAGGCGATGATTATTATAATCTCTGAATTTGACAAACCTGTGCCAGATATTTGCAACGATTCTTCTTGGAATGTAGGGGAATTTATTATTGGAGGTCTTGGAATGATAATGATATCCTTCTCTAGTATTTGTGTCGCTCCATATTTATCAACAAACTTAAATCTTAATTCATGCTTACCTATACTTAAAGCTGGTAGGGAGTAAGGGCTTAGAATATCTTGAAAGCTTTTTCCATCAATCTCCATTTGTACTCCTGATTTGTCTTCAGAAGGATCCACAAAGGTGATTATGTGACTTGGATTATCAGTTAATACAGGAATATCCAATAGGAGCTGATTAAGAAAATCAGCCTCCCTAGCAGCTTCTTTCAAATCTAATTCTTCAGTAGTATTTGTATTTTCCTCCCCAAGGATTTCTGCTGTAGATTTTGTTTGGGCTATAGCAGTATTTAATGGAATTAAAAGCAAAAGAAGTATTAATATATTCTTTAAAGAGATTTTCATGCTTGGACAGTTAAATTTAATTCATATATTTTTATCTATTTTAATCTATCAATGAAAAGAATGCCATCTAAATGATCTAATTCATGTTGAATAGAGACTGCATTTAAATCTGAGTATTTTTCATTCTTCCAATTCCCGTCAATGTCTTGATATTTTATCTTAATCTTTTTGTACCTCAAAACATCTTCTTCTCTGTTAGGAACACTCAAACATCCCTCCTTTGTTACTGTCTTTGCAAATCCATGAGGTGTAACTTCCGGATTTATGAATAGCTTCCATTCATTTGTATCATAATCAAGGATATAGAATACTCTTTTTTTCTCTCCTACCTGAGGTGCTGCTATCCCTCCTGCAGCAACATTTCCCTGTTCTTCACTATGAAGAGCAGTGAAGAGTAAATCATCTAGGAATTCCCTAAAAACTGAATCTTTTAATTCAATCTCAGTTACAGGGAGACTTTTTTCTCTCAAAGATTTTTCTTCATTTTTATTGTCAATTGTATATATTTTCAATTGTTTTGCCATTTCAGAAAGTATATCATATTTTAATTTTGTAATGATTTTGTAAATTAATACTTTTATTATTTTTACAGATTTTAGATTAGAGCAATAGAAATGCTTTTTGAAGAAGATGTAACTAAGTATTTAGAAGAGAGTAAAAAGAAATTGTTGATAGATATTTACAATATTCTTTTCATTTCAATACTGTCTCTACTCTTTCTCTATACATGCAAATATGTGTATATAACTTCAGACATATGTTTATATCAAGCTTCATTCTTTCTTTTTTTAATATCTTTAATTTTTTTAGGAAGATTTAAAATACTTAAAAAACATATACAAATATCTGTGTATATTCTCTTGGGAGTATTTTCTCTCATTTCATCTGTCTCCATTTATATCCAAGGCTTATTAGTTCCGTTACCATATATATACATTTCCATTCTTTTCATTCTCTCCCTATTCTATTTAAATGAAAAAGAGTTTGTTGTTTCTGCTTGTATTGCTATACTACTTTTAATTGTAGCTACTGCTATTAACAAAAATACTTTTCTAAATTATCAAAACCATGAAAATGTCGAATTTACATTCTTAAAATCAATATGGCTATTTCTATTCTTTCTATATATTCAGTACAGAATTTTTCTACTTAGAAAATTATGTAAAGAAAAATACTTTCTTTGTTTTGAAAAGTACAATTATTTAGTAAAGGTAGAATACAGAAATAGATTAATGGGTAAAATTTCAAAGTGTATTTTGCATGATATTGCCACTCCACTAAGTGTAATATCTGGAAGTTTAAAACTTCTTAATAAAGAAGATCAAAGTACTTTACAACCATTACTTATGGACTCTATTGAATATTTGGAATGTATATTAGAGGATGCATTGTCTATTGTAGATGGAAAAAGAAATGAGAAAGTTTTTAAGCCATCATCTTCTATTAAGAAGGTTTTAAGTTTGTTAGATTACAGAATATCTAAAAATAATATAGAGGTTAATACAGTTTTGGATGAAGCTCTGAAGATAAAAGGTTGCGAGACTTCTTTTTCTAGAATATTTCTTAATATATTCCTAAATGCAGTTGAAGAATTAGAATCAACGGATAGAAAGAAAAAATATATAAATGTTGATCTGTTAAGAAAGAAAAATTTCATAATTCTTAAAGTTCAAGATAATGGTATGGGTATTAGTAAGAATATAATTGAGGATATTTCCATAGGTAGATATATTTCAAAGAGTGAAAATCATTTTGGACTGGGATTACTTTTTGTATTAAATTCAGTAAAAAGAGACTTTAATGGGAGTGTTGATATTAAGAGTAAGGAAGGGGGATATTCGCAAATTATAGTTGAAATTCCTTATTGATAACTTCTTAATGTCTGATCCTTGAGATAGGGATTAATACAATATCCTGATTTGTATACTGTTTTTATTAAATCACCACCTATCTTGTTCCCTAGTTTCTTTCTAATTCTGCAGACTAATGTATCTACAGATGTCTCAGAGGAATTACGATAGTAATTCATAATATTGCTTAATATCTGTTTCCTAGTGAATATCTCCCCGTTAGAATCTATTAGCATAATTAATAAATTATATTCACTGTGTGTTAATTTAATTCCCTTGTTTTTTATCTTTACGATCCTTTTTATTTTGTCTATACAAAGATCTCCAATAACAATAATATTAGGGTATTGATCCTCTATTAAAGACTTAATCTGTGCTTCAAGGATATCGAACTTAATTGGTTTAGGATGAAAAATATTTGCTTTGGCTTTGTAGGAGTATATTTCTTTATCTCGTGAGTTGTCACCAGTTATAACTATGATTGGCTTTGTATTATCTATTAAACGAATCTGCTCTATTATTTTAAATCCATCTGAGTCTGGTAGTCCAATATCTATGATTAGAATTTGATATTTGTTTGTCAATGCCTTAATCAATCCTTCTTTTGCAGTATATGAAGATTCGACCTTCATATTAAGATTTTCTAAAAACCGTGTGAGAATAAATACCAGGCTTGCATCATCTTCTATTAATAATACAGAAATTTTGTAATTTCTCACTTTTTCATATTAAAACTAAATTCTTACAAAAAGGTTACAAAAAATTGAAAAGATACACAATATCAAGTAATATGAAGCCTATGTCGGAATATATTAAAATTCAAAATTTGTGCAGAGAGTATAGGCCAAGCAAGAAAGTATTGGTTGCGGCTTTAAGAAATCTTGCATTTTCTGTTAAAAAAGGGGAAATGATTTCTTTAGTTGGAAGCTCAGGATCTGGAAAATCTACATTTCTAAATATTCTTGGAGGGTTAGATTGGAATTATTCAGGAGATATTTATATAGAGGGAAAAAATATTAGAAATTATGATCAAAACTACTACAGAAGATTTATTGTTGGAACAATCTTTCAACAATTTCATTTAATTCCGTCCCTTACTGTTGAAGAAAACATACTTCTTCCTACTAGGTTTCAGAAAAATATTAGTAAACAGAAATTAAATGAGAGATTGGAATATATTTTAAATAAAACAGGATTGAGCGATAGAAGGAAACATTATCCAAATGAGTTGTCTGGTGGACAAGCACAGAGAGTAGCTATAGCAAGAGCTATTATAGATAGTCCTAAGATAATATTGGCAGATGAACCAACTGGTAATTTGGATAGTAAAACAGGGAACATGATAATAAATCTTCTTAGGTCTTTAAATATGCAAGAAGGAATGACGACCATAATAGTAACTCATGATAGTAAGATAGCTAGTCAAACGGATAGAACAGTAACTTTAGTGGATGGAAAAAATGTTTAGATATGCAGTACAAATAATCTTTAGAAGGAAATTAAGAACATTCTTAACAAGTTTAGGAATTATGATTGCAGTTATGTTAATGACATTCATTCTTTTTGGTATGTCAGATTTAAAGAATGCTGTAACAAGTGAATTCAGTAGTAGGTTCTCTCCTCAAGATTTATATGTTTCAGGCCGAGATATGTTTATGTTTGGTGGTATGAATACTGCTCCTAGCAAACAGGATGATGTGAAAGAAGAAATAATTCTAAATACTCAATTAAGAGAAGAATTAGAGAAAATAGATGGAGTAATTTCCACTAATCCAATATTTACTGTTAGTAATGTAGAAGTATTTTTAGAGGGAGATGATGTACCCTACCCTATGAACTTTGTGGGTAGTGCTGATTTGCCAGGAACCCATCATATCTATAACGGTTTCTTTGGTAGTGATGATAAATTGGATAATGGAGAGATCTTTGTCAGTAATTTTGTTGTATCTTTCTTCGAAACTAGCAAGAAAGAAATAATAGGTAAAAAGATTCTTGTTAAGAGCTCTAATAGCAGTACTTTTCTTTCGGTTGCTTCTAAAAGTATGATAGATAAACAGTACGAGTTTACAGTAGCGGGAGTCGTGGAATCAGGTAACGATGCATTTTTTGTTAATACAAAAGAGGCAATGAATATGCTAGTTGATCTTGGTGGCTTTACAGACGAGAATGAATACTTGGAAAAGGTGGGTTATGATCAGATCTTATTGATTACAGAAGAAGGAAAAACATCGGATATTGAAAAATATATAGTTGATGAATTAAAACTTTCTGTAATATCTACTGAAACATTATTAGGATTTCTTGATACTCTTACATCAGGCTTAACAATAGCTTTAGTCATATTTGGATCAATATCTGCACTCGTTGCATCCATAGGTATTATAAATACCATGGTAATGAGTATTTATGAACAAACAAAGGAAATAGGTATTATAAAGGCAATGGGAGCATCTAATTCTCAAGTATTAATTATATTCTTAATACAATCGGGAATAATCGGATTCATAGGGGGAGCTTTAGGACTAGGAATAACATTTTTAGGGATGAAATTAGCTGATCCATTTATTGTTAGTATTCTTTCAAAACAAGGATTTACTAGTATAGATAAATTTTTTAATTTCCAACTATTGAATGCTATTTATATAACACTAGGTAGTATTCTGATTGGAATAATAGCAGGACTGTATCCTGCAAGAAAAGCTTCTAAGATAGATCCAATAGAGGCTTTAAGGCAGAACTAAAACTATTCTTCACTTTCCTCCCGTTCTCCACTTTTTTCCTCATTTTCTGGCATTAATGTTGCCAATATAAGGAATATAACAATAAATGCTATAAATACAGCAACTGTAATTATGATTCCCATATCCTATTATATTACTTTTTAATACTAATTTTGCAAATGTATATATTGGGGATTATTATTTATATCCTCACTTTTACTTCTATTTACATCTGTAAAGAGTACACTTATGAGTGCAACTATTCCTAAGAGTAGGCTCATTATGGCAATATATATGCCCAGTTCTAGTATATTTTTGGTCATGTGGGTAGTAAAAAAATTTAAATAGGACGAAAGAATTTCCAATCTATCAAATAGATCAAAAAGTTGGAAGGGGTATAGAATGGATAATAAAGAAATGCTGTTATAGAAGCAAAGAATTGACTATCTTCTAGTATTAATTTCTTTTTCTGTCATTTTTTCAACTAAGGAATAACAACAACCACAAAAATTTTGTTTGTAAAAACCCTTATGTTTACAATTATGCTTACTATCAATATTTACAAAATTCAACCCATACTCTCTATTTAATCCTTCTGCTATACTCATAATTCTTGTTCTCTCTTGGTACAAACTCACTAACAGAGTAGAGGTTACATTGGATATATTATTATCTCTAGCATATTCAAAAAGTCCTTTTAAACGAACTTTCCAACAACCAATACATCTCTCCTTCTTTCCTTCTATACTTTTGAAATAATCCGTTGGTCTATAATCTGGAACTACTAATTTTATATCTTTCGATAGTATCTTCTTTAGTGCATTCAATCTCTCTATATACTCAGATCTTGGATGTATATTAGGATTGTAAAAAAAAGAGGTAATTTCTGTTTGATTGTTAATAATGCCTTCATTTTCTAAATAATCAATGGTATTTAAGAAACAATCTGCACAACATGTATGTATTAAAATTTTTTCCATATATCCAACATTTGCATATATCCTACGTTAAAGGTAGTTAATAATCCTTTGTTTATATATTCTATTTTACATTTTTTCGATACTTTTTAATATACTATAGACAGTATCGATTGTTTGTTAATATAATTTCATGTACCATATATTGTTAACATAACAGAAATACCTTAATGAAATACGATGTACTAGTTGTTGGTGCTGGACCTGCAGGACTTTTCGCTTGTTACGAACTCATAAAGAGATCTAAAGGAATGAAAATTGCTTTAGTGGAAATGGGTAAAAGTATGAAAGGGAGGAAGAGAAGTGATGTGATGTCAGGATTTGGAGGTGCAGGAACATTTTCGGATGGGAAATTGACATTAACAGCAAATCTCTCTCACGAAAAAGCTTTTCATTTGATAAATAGGAATAAGTATCAAAAAATATTAGATTATGTTGATGGGGTATTAACTGATTTTGGAGTTGATTCAGAATACTATCCGAAAGAAAATGATCTTCTTAATGAACTAATCCTTGAGTCTAAAAGAAATGATATAGAGCTTGTACTAAGAAAAGCTAGGCATGTTGGTACAGACAAACTAAGAAAAGTAATGATGAATTTTGAGGAATATTTAATAAAGAATGGTGTAGATATTTTAGATAATACAAAAGTCACAGATTTAATCATTGAAAAAAAGAACCTAAAAGGTATTAAAACAGAAAAGAAGAATATATATGCAAAGAAAGTAGTATTGGCTCCTGGTAGAGTAAATGCAAAATGGTTACAAACTCTTTCTGATAGGTATGGTATTGAATATATGTATGATAAGGTAGAAGTTGGTGTTAGAGTAGAATTCCCATCATCAATAATGCAGAGACAGGCTGAGGTCTTGTATGAAACTGTATATAGAGTAAGAACTAAAACATATCATGATATTGTTAGAACATTTTGTAGTTGCCCAAATGGTTTAGTCTCAACAGAAAAATATGATGGATATGTTTGTGTTAACGGTCATTCTAATTCTGATCATCTTTCTGAGAATTCTAATTTTGCATTTTTGTGTGAAGTTAATTTGACAGAACCGGTCGAGAATTCAATTGCTTATGCAAAATCTATTGCAGAAGTAGCATCAACTATTGGTGGTGGCAAACCTATATTGCAATCTTTAGAGGATTTGAAATGTGGAAGAAGAAGTACTGAAAGTAGATTAGAAAAATCTTTTGTTACTCCTTCTTTGGAGGAATACACTCCGGGGGATATATCAATGGCATTACCACATAGAATTGTAGTTAATATAGTTGAAGGGCTTGGTATTCTTAATTTAGTAATGCCAGGAATCAATTCTGGGTCTACCCTACTTTATGCCCCAGAGGTTAAATTTAGATCCTCTAAGACAAAAACAGATAGAAATATGGAAACTTCAATCAAAGGTTTATATGTAGCTGGAGATGCTGCAGGGCTCTCAGGATCGATCACAGGAGCTGCAGTAACAGGTGTAATGGCTGCTAGAGGTATGTTAACATAGTTAGTTTGTGGTATATTTAAGCCATGGCTAATTATTCAATACATATAAAGAATTTTTCAAAAAGCTTTGGTGATTTGAAAGCAGTAGATAATCTTTCTTTTGATGTTAATGAGGGTGAAATATTTGCTTTTCTTGGTGCTAATGGCTCTGGAAAAACAACTACAATAAGATGTCTTTTAAAAATCTATCAACCAGATGAAGGAGAATTGTTGATAAATAACTCAGAATATAATGAAGATTTTAATAACTTAATAGGATATCTTCCCGAAGAAAGAGGTTTGTACAGAGATGTTTCTGTTTTGGATATACTTGTATATACTGCAGTTTTAAGAAATATAAAGAAAGAGGAGGCTTTGAGCAGAAGTATAGAATATCTTAAAAAAGTTGATCTGTATGATCATAGGGATAAAGAGATTGCTAAATTAAGCTCTGGAATGCAACAGAAAGTACAATTAGGTACAGCATTGATACATGAACCTGAGATATTGATTTTAGATGAACCTTTTAAAGGGTTAGATCCTGTTAATAGACAGCTTTTCGTAGATATTCTAATTGAAAGAGCAAAGAATGGGACTACAATACTGTATAGTACACATGTAATAGATGAAGCTCAAAAAATGGCTGATACACTTTTGATTATTAAAAATGGTAAAAGCTTGGAATATGGTAATGTAGAAAAAGTTAGAGAAAAATATGGAAGTAAAAATATAATTATTGATTTTGTAGGGAAAGCTCCTGAGAAAGATAATCGCCTATATAGTGCGATTATTTCAAATAAAAGAGCAGAAATATCTCCTAAATCAAACATTGATAGCAATGAAATAATTAAAAATATTTTAAATCAAGGTGTTAAAATAGTTGATATGACACTTGATTATCCATCTTTAAACCAAATATTTATAGAATTAATGAAAAAATAGTATGAAATTCTTTGAAATAGCAAAATTTGAATATAAAAAAATAATTAAAAAACCCTCTTTTTGGGCCTCTACTCTATTTTTGCCAATATTTATAGGAATTGTAGGTTTGGTATCGGGATACTCTTCTATGGATGCAATGAAAAAAATGGAAAATATGGAAATTTTTTCAAAAATATATATAGTTGACGAATTAGATTTGATAGATACTCAAAATTTAGGACAAAATCTTTTTGAAATAGATAATCTTGATGAGGTAAAAGATTCATTATTAGAAGATTCAAAGAGCATTCTAATAGTTATCCCAGATAATTTTCTTGAATCACTTAGGTATGAAGTATATTTTAGTGAAGAGGGAGATATATTAAGAGGTGCAAATGTTGCTTTAATTGTTGATTCTCTTCTGAAGAATAGTGCTATACAGGGAATAGATAATGAAAGTTCTAGAATACTTCTCACGTCTCAATTTAATTCTACGGTATTTTCAATTACGGATGATGGCAAATTACAAGAAGAAGGTTTGGAGAAATTTGTACTTCCAATTATTTCTCTTGTTCTATTCTTTGTTACAGTGTTTATATCATCATCATTCCTTTTACAAAGTGTCTCTGCTGAAAAAGAAAATAGAATGATTGAGACGATGCTTTCTATTGTAGATAAAAAATCTTTAATGATTGGGAAGATGGTTGGTTTAATATGTGTTGTATTCACACAGTTAATAATATGGCTTCTGTTTGGAGTTTTAATTTATTATTTAGCTATGAGTAAGTTTGATATCCCAATACCGATTGATATCAAGGCTATTGATTTGCAGTATTTACCTATTAATTTGTTTTTCATAATAATGGGCTTCTTGTTTTTTGCTTCCGTAATGACTGGAGTTGGAGCAGTAGGAACTGGAGCCGAGGATAGTAGAAATCTTTCATCTATATTTATAATTCTTTCTATATTTCCTATGTATTTAATGCAATCTTTAATAACAGAACCAAATAGTTTATTAGCAAAAATCTTTAGTTATTTTCCATTTACATCTTTCATGATTCTTTTAACAAGAAATTCGTTAGGTGTTCTCTCTGTAGAGGAACTAATTATCGGAATATTCACCTCCATTATCTATGTAGCTATTGCAATATTTTTAGCTTCTAAACTATTCGAATTAGGTTGCCTTATGTACAATAGAAGGCCAACATTTGCAGAGATAGTTAAGTATTTTAGATAGTATTGCATTTATTTTTCAAATGTATGATATAATATAAATAGCTATGGAAGCTTTCTTCATTTGATAGACTGCTTAGAGTGTATTCTCCCAATTAATGGTGTAGCAAAGATTTAATTTATTTTATTTATATAAATAATGGGTAAAAAATTATTTGTAGGAAACCTTAGCTGGGATGTTAGAGATGAACAGTTAAAAGAAGTTTTCAGTGCTGTTGGTACTGTTATTGAAGCAGTAGTCATCATAGACAGAATGAAGAATAGATCCAAAGGATTTGGATTTGTTACAATGTCTACTGAAGAGGAAGCACAAGCTGCTTTAGAGCAGATAAACGGAAAAGAAGTCGATGGTAGACCTATCAATGTATCTGAAGCTCGAGAAGAGAGAAGAGATTCATTTGGTGGGGATAACAGAAGAAGTTACGATAACTAATTGTAATCTTTATTAGATTTTAAAAGGGAGTACTTTGTACTCCCTTTTTTCTATATCCGATTAGATAAGACTACCTCTAACAATGTTTATTCTTTTATATCTACTCCACCAAAGATAGCTGTTCCTGTTATTTCCAAAACAGGTTCTTTTATATCACTGCTACTAAGATGTGGATCCCAACCACCCAATATTCCTGTACCATTTGTTTTAACTCTACAATTTTTAGGAACAAATATCTCTGCTCCTCCAAAAGCAACATTAACATTTAGTTTTGCTCCATCTTTATGAATCTTTGTTTCTCTCATATCCAAATTAACTCCACCAAAAGCAACATTGATCTCCCCACCTTTAAAGCTTTTAGATGTCAATTTCTTATCACTTCCCCAGAAGGCGATGCTTTCTTTAATATAATCATCACTATATTCAGAAGATTCTATATTAAATCTAGTTTCATCTTTCTTAACTAAGATGGATACTCCAATACCTATTATTAATAATGGCCATAGTATTGAGAAAAAATTCCAATCAAAGACATTTGTTAGGAATATCACAGAACCTAATGTGAAAAGTATTACTCCTCCAGTTGTATTATTTTCAAAAAACATTTTAAGGCCCAAATATATGAGAATTAGTGGCCAGAAAATACTGACTATCTTCCATACATCAACAGTGAACGGAAGAAAAATCCCAATTCTTTCTATAATGAGAAGCGAGCCTATTGTCACCAGGGCTACTCCAATAATTATTTTTATAGTATCCTTCATTTTTTTTATAATTAAATATTATTTATTTCTAAAGAACCTACTCCTACTCTAGCTACTATTTCTAATTTTATTTCAGCTTCTTGATAATTTTCTGATTCATAATCGGAATTTTTACCTAAGAATTCTGCTATCTTTTCATCATTTTGGGTAATTTCCCCTACTCCTAAATCGTACGATAATTTGTATCCAATCTCCTCAGGAAGTAGAAGTATAATTTCTCCAGCACCTACATCTAAATTAAGTTTTGAAGGAATGGAGGATTTGTTTAATTTGATTATCATTTGTCCAGCCCCTACCTGTGCTGATACTTCATCAAGTTTAACCAATTCCAAATCAACTTCTCCTTTCCCGGCTCCTAATATCATATTTATATCAGTAATTAAATCTATCTTTCCTAGAGTGAAATTGAACTCTGGAGATTTCCTACTATCCCAAAATCTAATTGTATTAGGTGATACTGTATTAAAAGAAATATTAACCGTATCTTCAACTTTTTCACTTTCCAATGACGGCTCTATGTAATTTTCAACATACTTAGAATTAAGTTTTAGTAACTTATCTTCTTCATTATCATTTAAAGTAAATTGAGATGCTCCGACTTTGATATTCAAATTTCTTTTTGTTACACCATCATAATCCTCAGTATTTACAAATGTCTCATCTTCTACCATGTCAGAACTCTTGTATGTAAGCCAATTAGAATTTTTCAATATGTATTCATTCATGCAATTTGGTACAAATGGTAAAGAATTTGAACTAAAGGATATGTATGAGAATATCCCAATTAATGCAAAGAGAATTAATGCAATTACAGAGATTATAATTTCGGTAATGACAGAATAACCTAAAATCAATCTAATACCACCTAATATTAGAAATACAGGCCAAAATCTTAATATATATTCCCATATCCCCCATCCTACTACTCCTGTTGTGTTTAGTAGGAATAGGGCTCCTATGAATATCAGAAATATTGCAAATACAATATCCTTTTTTTCTTTTATTGGTTCTGCCATATATTTTATTACTTAAATTATTTTTTCTTTGTATCAGATTTTACTTCCTTCCTGATACCTTTAGTAGCTTTAACCACATTCTTTTTTATTTCCTCTGTATTCTTCTGTATAACTTCTTCTGGATCTTTATCAATATTTTCTTTTGTAGGTAACACAACCCAGAGTATTATATAAAGCATTAAACCAAATCCTTCTGAAATCAAAGCTAATATAAACAAAACTCTTATAATAACTGAATCAATATTTAGATATTCAGCAATACCTCCACATACTCCACCAATTATTTTATCTGTTTCTGATCTGTACAATCTTTTAGCCATATTTTTTTATATTCAATTTACTGTAGTATATTATACTCATAGGTTAACAATTTTCAATAATTAATATATACTGAATTACATAAATTAAGATACATATGTATGACAGAATTACATCAAATATATAAATGTGAAATATGCGGAAATATGGTTAATGTTATACATTCAGGAACTGGTACCTTGGTATGTTGTGATAAGCCAATGACATTGCAAGTAGAACATGATCAAGATCAAGGATTCGAAAAACATCTTCCATCACTATCGTTTGAAGATAGTAAATTGATTGTAAATATAGGTGATATCCCTCATCCAATGGAAGATGCTCACTATATTGAATGGATTGAATATATTGTAAATGGTGTTTCTTTTAGAAAATTTCTGAAACCAAGTGAAAAACCTCAAGCAGTATTTGATTTTGTAGAATCAGATAGCTATATAGTTAGAGCATATTGTAATATCCATGGATTATGGGAGATCAGAATGTAGATCTAATATCTACCGGACAGTATGATTTTTAATGATTCCAATGAATTAGATACATGTGTTCTGGAAATAGAGAATCTATTAATGTAGTAATGATCTATTTTTCTTCCACAAGAGAATCCTGTTAAATATCCAGAACCTTGTACTTTGCTATATACATTTGTATTGGCTACACATCCAGGATATGCAATAGCATTAACACTCTTTCCTGTAATGCTACTGAGTGCAGACCTACTCCCAGCTATCTCAGATGTTAATTCGGAATCAGAAGTTAACTTAGTTAAATCAGGATGCATTGATGTATGAGATTCTATATCCATACCATTATTAGACATCTCTTTTAATTGCTCTGCTGTTATTGAGCTTCTATGTGATACAACAAAAAACACTCCAGTTTGCCCATACTTTTTTAAAATGGGATATGCAGTGGTAAAATGATTTTCTACAGAATCATCAAAGGTTAAGACAATTGTTTTTTGTGTAGGATTTTTGCCTGTTTTTAGAATATTAAAAAATTCTTCTGTAGATATACTTCTGTAATTTTTCTTTGTTAAATATGCTATCTGTTGTTCAAAAACTTCGGGAATAATATATAAACCTTGTTTAAATGTACTTTCAGTATTAGGAATATATGCTATTTGATGGAACATAAGTACAGGTATTCTAATAGAGCCTGCAAGTTGTGTTGTTGGCTCAATATCATAACCTTTTGAAAAGTTTTCGTTATCTATTACAAAATCATTCTCTTCTGCTATATATGGAGATATGACTAATTGATTATTATGTAATGATATTAAATATCCGTATTCCTGATTTTCTTTTAATTCAATTGTTGGAAGATTCTTAATTATATTTAATATGTCCTCATTGTTTCCTTCAGAATAATTCAATAAAGCTTTTACTTGATTCTCTAATGATTCATATTCTTTATTTAAAGATTTCAGGTATGTTAGATGATTACTTAGATAATTTAGTACTTCCGAATCTTTTTCGATTTCAATATTTACATCAGCTTCTATCTCCCTTCCCTCTCTCTCTAGATTCTTTGATCCTTCTGTAATATTTGTATATTGATTTTCAAAATACATATTTAAAATATTTGAAGAAAGGAAAATCTCATTATTGATATTTGCAAGTTCTGAATATTCATTAAAAAGATCTATATTTTTGGGATATGTATCTTTAGGATAGAAAAAGGAACCAGTATTGAGAAATGAGACAATGTGTTCTCTTTTGATATCTAAATTATATTTATCTATGAAATCAGAAAAATCAGATGGAAGTATATTTAGCTCGAATGGTAATGGTTTGGCATATTCAAACTTTGCTTTTGGAAAATTTTTGAAATCAACTTTAGTAGCTTGTAAGGATTGAATAATCTTTTGATATTTAAAGAAAGAGTAACTAGACAAAGCTGTGAATAGTAGAAGAACAATAAAGAAGAGGATCTCTGAAATTCTGTATATTTTCTTCTCTAATTTCTTTTTCAATTAATTTAATAACTAAGTCTTTTTTATATATATCACAGTAAAGATATTCATAAATATTGCCATTATGGATACTAGACAAGCTCCGGTTAATAAATCCGATTTGGAAAAGAAATTAACCAATATCCCTATAATTGCCCATATTATGACAAGTGAGTAGAAAACATCTTTTTTCATGGATGTCACTAAAATTGCTAATTTAGTAGCAATTCCAATCATTATAACTGCCCATATCTGTTCTGGAATACCAAAACCGTTCCATTGACTAATGTGTAAAGCTCCAGATATATTTGCAATGGTAGCTACAGATATCCAGCCTAAATATATTTGAAAAGGAATTCTTTTTAATTTGGAATACTCTTCTGTATCTGTAATGTTATATATCGCAATGAGTGATGAAAGGAGTAGTAGCATTGGTAATATACTTAAATATATAAATTTATAATGCCAAAGAACTATCCAAATAGAATTACTTAAACTTCCAATAACAAACCATGGGAATATCTTTTTATCTTCTTTTTGGAAATCTTTAAATATGTAAAAAGCATAGAAGAGTAATGATATATATATGAATCCCCAAATACCAAAAACATATCCTGAAGGTACAAAATATATGGGTATTGCATTAGATACTTCACCAGTAGTAATTCCATTTATCGGTACAATATTGGCTAAAGCATTTACTGCAATGGTAGTAGTGAGTAATAGGAAGATTAATATTTTAAGAATTATTTCTTTTCTCATGTTTGATATATTTATGTTACTTATACAATATACTATATCTTTTATGTAAGTAAAAATTTTAAGTGAGCCTATATATATGAAATGAAATCTAATATAGGCCCACTCATGGAGCAGGTTTTACTTTTTCTTTTCTTCATTCTTTTTTCTTGCTTTGTTTTTTATTTCGTATTTCCTTTTCTCTATAAGAGAAGTTTGTATATTTTCTTTCTCCCTACCGTTCTTTTCTTTAACGAAATCGTTCTTGTCAGACAACAGTATGCCTCCTTGTAAAAGAATATGAAAAGCTTGTGAATTATATAAAAATACAGAAGATTGTGAAATAGAGTTCCTAAAGAATTATTCCTCCCCCTAGTACAATATCTCTTTTGTAAAAAACTACAGATTGTCCAGAAGTTATAGCCCGTTGTTCTTGATCAAATTCTACTAATACTTTGTCATTTTCTATCTTAGATACTTTACACTTAGACTCTTTCCCACTATATCTTATTTTTGCTTTCACATTCATCTCTTTTCTTAATTCTTCAATACCGATCCAGTTAATATTAGTTGCAATCAATTTATTTTTATATATTTCATCTTCATTTCCAACTACTATTTGATTTCTTTTTACATCTATATCTACAACATAGAGAGGATCTTTAGAAGATATTTTAATACCTTTTCTTTGTCCTATTGTGTAATTGAATATTCCATTATGTTTTCCTAATATATTGCCTTCTTTATCTACAATATCCCCATTCTTAAATTTTTCAGAGCTATTGTTTTTAATATAGCTATTATGATCATTATCTGGGATGAAGCATATTTCTTGGCTATCCTTTTTTTCTGCTATTTCTAATTTCAAATCTTTAGCTATATTTCTAATTCTTTTCTTTGTTGTATTACCTAATGGAAATATACATCTACTTAATTGATCTTGAGTGAGATTGAATAGTACATAACTTTGATCTTTTGTTTTATCTTTACCTTTTTTAAGTAGATATCTATTACCTTTTTTTGCTACTCTTGCATAATGACCAGTTGATATATAATTACAATTCAATTTGTTAGCTTCCTGTATTAAAGTTTTAAATTTTATTTTTCTATTACATAGAGTGCAGGGGTTTGGAGTTCTACCCTCTTTGTATTCATTTAAAAAATAATTAATTATTTCCTTTCTAAATTCTTCTCTTCTATCTATGTATATATGTTGTATGCCAAGGTATTCACATACTTTTTTAGCATCGGTATCTTTAATATCTGTCATTTGGAGAGTAGCACCTATTACTTCATATCCTTTCTTTTTAAGTAGGTATGCAGCTACAGAGCTATCTACTCCTCCACTCATACCTAGGAGTACTTTTTTATTTCTCATTTTTCTTCTTGTAATCTTCTATTGCTGCTTTTACAGCTTGTTCTGCTAGATTAGAACAGTGCATTTTAACAGGAGGTAATCCATTTAGTGCTTCTGCTACCTGTCTATTTGATATATCTAGAGCTTCTTCTAATGTC
This sequence comes from bacterium, assembly GCA_022840695.1. Taxonomy (GTDB): domain Bacteria; phylum Patescibacteriota; class Dojkabacteria; order SC72; family SC72; genus UBA2177. The sequence goes on along the minus strand of JALHDC010000002.1, from coordinate 67,481 downwards.
TTTCCTTTTATTAATTCTGTAATCATACTGCTAGTAGCTACAGCTGCTCCACATCCAAAAGTTAAGAATTTTACATCCTCTATCTTATTATTCTTTACTTTTATATACATCTTCATAATATCTCCACACCTTGGATTTCCTACCTCTCCTATCCCGTTTGCATCTTTAATCTCTCCTACATTTCTGGGATTCATGAAGTGATCCATAACTTTCTCGCTATAATTTTCCATATTTATTTGTTTTTAATGTATAACGGTGACATATCTCTTAATTTCTGCACAATATCAGGTAATACTGATAGTATGTAGTCTATTTCTTCTTCTGTATTATTTTTTCCTATGGATATTCTTAATGATCCATGTGCTATCTCATGAGGTAGACCAATTGCCAGAAGTACATGAGAGGGATTCAATTCTCCAGAGGTACATGCAGATCCACTAGATGCACATATTCCTAATTTATCTAAGTGTAAGAGTAGAGATTCTCCTTCTATATATTTGAAGCATACATTTACATTTCCAGGCAATCTCTTTTCTCTATCACCATTTACAATTGTATCTGGAATCTTATCTAATATCCCTTTTATACATTTCTCTCTCAAATTAATTAAATATTCACTCTTTTTTCCAATATTTTTTGTAGCAATCTCTACTGCTTTACCAATTCCAACTATGCTAGCAACATTTTCTGTACTTGCCCTTTTTCTTCTTTCCTGCCCTCCTCCGTGAAGGAGGTTGTCTATGTTTACACCCTCTCTTATGTACAATACTCCTATTCCCTTAGGTCCATTTATTTTATGTCCTGAGAATGAAAGAAGATCAATATTTGATTCATTAACATCTATATTCATATTCCCTACTGCCTGTACAGCATCTGTATGGAAGTATATACCTTTCTCTTTAGCTATCTTTCCTATCTCTGCAATTGGTTGAATACTTCCTATCTCATTATTTGCAGTCATTATGGATATTAGTATAGTATCCTCTCGGATTTCTTTCTTCAGAACTTCTATATCTATGATTCCATTCTCTTTTACAGGGAGGTATGTTATTTCAAATCCTTGTTTTTCTAAATATTCACAAGTATGTAATATTGCATGATGCTCAATGGCCGTTGTTATTATATGTTTTCCTTTATCTTTGTTTGCAAATGCGACTCCCTTTAAAGCCCAGTTATCCGACTCTGTCCCAGAACTAGTGAAATATATTTCTTTACTACTACATCCCAATGCCTTGGCTACTTTTTCTCTGCCATTCAATATAGCTGTTCTACTCTCTATTCCTAATGAATATATTGTAGATGCATTTCCAAATTTTTCTGTAAGATATGGCATCATTTCATCCAATACCTCTTTATCTATCTTTGTTGTAGCTGAATTATCAAAATAGTACATATTATTTATTTGCTAATTTTGTTACTTTAAGAATCTCCTCAATCATTTCAAGTTTCTTCTTCTCATTTTTTGAATCAATTGCTTTTAGAAAGCAATGATGCAAATGATCTTCCATTAGTGATTGATGAGCAGATTTAAGTAGGCCAATTGCTGCAAGATTCTGTTGCATTATATCTATGCAGTATTCATCTCTCTCTTTCATCTTTATTATCTTATCCATCAAGCTTCTCACTTTTTTGAAGTTTATCGATGTAGTATCTGTATTCATATATTCTTTAAGCTTAAAATATATTTACTATTATACCAATAGATGTAAGTAATGACATCAGATTGTACAAAGAGAAAAAGATAATAATAAATCCTGCAGTTTTAAAAAGTATTTGAGTATCAACTTTTTCTTTTAGTATTCTAATGCCAAATGAAAGAAGTCCTAATATAGGTAAGGTTCCTAAAGCAAAAATGAGCATAGTTAACGATGAAATAATAATATCACCAGTACTTATAGCTAAGATTTGCATTGATTGGGTAAACCCGCATGGTAGAAAGAATGTTAAGAATCCTAAGAGCAAAGGGGAAGTGTTATTTCGAAAAGTTTTTGAAGTAATTTGCTTGGGTAGTTTTGGTTGTAAATTTTTTACAAATGGAAACAGATCTAATAAATTAAGTCCCATAATTATCATTATAAAAAATAGTACGATACCTGAAATAAGGTAGAAATTATCTGACAGAGAAACAGTACTACCTATTAAGCCTAAAATTCCTCCAAGTATAAAAAAGGAAAAGATTCTTGATATATGAAAAATAATGATTGAGGATCTGTTTTTATATTTTGTCGACATAGATATTGTTATGCTCCCAACAACTGCCATACATGAAGAAAGAGAAGCTAATACTCCAATAAGGAAAGATGTTAAATATATATTTGTTGATCCTGAAATTATGTCAAAAGGAAAATATTTTTGAATTAGATAAAATATAAGCATAATAATTATAGAAATAGATAGTGGAAGTAGAATATTTTGTTTGCTTTTCCCTATTTCTAATGAATCTGCTTGAATTTGATATCCATCCTTTTCTATTTGATTATTTATTTCATTTATAACTGTATTTTCTTGATATTGCTGATTCGTATTAAAAGTTACTGTTTGGTTTTTATAGTTACTTTTTATATTGGATATAGAATCAATATCTTTTAGTTTATTTTCAATATATATCTCACAAGATGGACAGTGCATACCTTTTACATAATATTTTCTTGATAGCATCACTATACTTTTTTAAATTTAAGTCTTAACGAATTAAGTACAACAGATATACTGCTAAATGACATAGCCATTCCTGCAAAAGCAGGATTTATTAATATCTTAAATATTGGATAGAAAACTCCCATTGCCAATGGAATTCCAATGATATTGTATATAAAGGCCCAGAATAGATTCTGCTTTATAGTTAGCATTATATCTTTGGATAGCTTTATACTCATTGGAATTTTCTCTAGATTCCCACCTAATAAAATAATATCGGATGATTCAATGGCTATATCTGTTCCTGTTGCCATAGCAATCCCTACATCTGCAAGGGCAAGAGCGGGAGCGTCATTAATACCATCTCCAACCATAGCAATGGTTTTCTCTTTTTTGAGAGTATTAATTATTTTTGATTTGTCTTCTGGTAGAACATTGGAATAAAATTCATCTATATTTAAGAATTTCGCTATCTTATTTACAGTTTTTTCATTATCTCCACTTAATAATACAGTCTTAATACCTAATGAATGAATGTGTTTTATTGTATCCTTTGCATCCTCCTTTATTTGATCTTCAACAAATATTTTTGCGAGTACATTCTTTCTATCTGCTAAAACGATAGCTGTTGAATCAATATCTGTATCATCTATTTCAATATTTAAACTCTTTATATACGTAGGACTTCCCAAAAAATACTGTTCATTTCCAATCATACCCTCTAATCCTTTCCCATCAATATTTTTAAAATTTTTGACTGGCTTGATCTTAAGTCCTAACTCTTTCGTTTTCTCTTTCATAGCATATGCCAAGGGATGTTGAGATTTTGATTCTAAGGAAGCTGCTATTGTTAATATTTCCGCTTCATTCTTTGTAGTAATAATTTTTGTAACTTGTGGCTTCCCATATGTTATTGTTCCTGTTTTATCAAAAACAATAGTATCTACATTACTAAGATTTTGCATCTTCTCAACATCTTTTATTAATATGCCATTTTTTGCTCCCTTTCCTACTCCTACTATAATTGCTGTAGGAGTTGCTAATCCAAGAGCACAGGGACATGCTATGACCAATGTAGAAACTAGAGCTGATATTCCCATTGAAACATTTCCAGATATAGTCCAAATAATGAAAGAAAGTATTGCTAAAATTATTATTAATGGAACAAAAACTCTAGATATTTTATCCACTAATTTCTCTATTGGTGCTCTTGAATTCTGAGCATTTTCAACTAATTCAATGATTCTAGCTAGTACTGTATCCTTTCCAACCTTTGTAGCTTTTATTTTTAAAAAACCTTGTTTATTAATTGTTCCACCAAATACATTTTCGTTTATTTTTTTCAAAACAGGCACAGGTTCTCCTGTTAGCATAGATTGATCTATTAAAGCATCGCCATCTATTATTAATCCATCTGTAGGGATTTTTGATCCAGGCTTAACTAGTAAGATGTCATTTATTTTAATATCCTCAATTTTAATATCTAATTCCTTTCCATCTTTGTATAGTATTGCAGATACAGATTGTAGGCTTGCCAATTCCTTGATTGCACTTCCTGTACTTGCTTTTGATTTTTCTTCTAAATACTTCCCCCAAACTACAAAACTAATTACGATTATTAATGCTTCAAAGTACAAGACATTTTCAACATAGATATTGGTATTGAAATACCTCAATATTAGAATAATGGTACTGTATATATATGCTGCACCTGTTCCTAGTCCAATCAAGGTATTCATATCTGCACCTTTACCGCTCAAGAAATTTGTTAGCCCATTTAGGAAAGGTCTTCCAGCTATTAGAAGAACTAAACTTGATATTAAAAAAAGTATTTCATCAAAAATTTTTATTTCTATCATAAATTGATCATTTTTAAAAATTTCCATCATTAGCATATTCCAGATCATTAAAAAGAAAATAGACAGAGCAATTGGAATAAGGAAGTAGAGCTTTCTTCTTTCTTTCTTCAAATAGCTATTTTCTTCTTTATTTGATTTAGATGAGACTAAATAACCTAGATCTTTAATTTCCTTCTTAAAATCTTGTTCGTTTATTTTTTTCTCATCGTATTCCACATTAATTTGTTTACTAGCATAATTTACTGTTGCATTACTGACTCCATCCAAGGAAGCTATTCTATCTTTTATATTAATTGCACATGTTGCACAGTGCATTCCTTCTATTTTTTCTGAATATTTTTTCATAATTATATGAACTTAATAGTAAATACATACATTCCCATACTACATGTACCAGTTATAGATTCTTCCGGAGTTCCAAGATCAAATGTTGTTGTTCCATTATTTGGTAATTCTTTTGAAATATTTAATGAAGGTATTCTAAATGCTCTCTCACATCCATATGAATTAACTGAGTTCATTTCTAATATCGTATGAACAGATGATTTGGCATATGTTATTTTTGGTGTATAACCCCCTGCTCTTGAAGTTATTGTTACAGTCTGCAACTCCTCTTCCAAAAGGACATTTTCTGAAATTTCTTTTTTCTCATTAACATCTCTTGTATTAGATTTAGAATCGTTCCTTGAAGAAACAGCAAAAAATATAAGTAAAAAAGAAATTATTAAAGCTATTCCTATGTATATGTTTGTTTTTTCATTATTCATAATATACCCCCACCATAGGTATGGGTATATAGTATCATTTTCAAAATGAAAGTCAAGCTCTTTTACTCTATTTCATATCTAACCTGTGCTTGCTCACTTGCCTCAAACTCTCCTTCTTCAAATACTTCTTGAATTACCTGTACACACATAGTTTCTGCATCAGGAAGTAATACGGTAGATTTAACAATAACTTGCTCTGGATAGCTTTCCATTACTATTGCTTCTGTACTAATTTTGTAGCAAGGATTTGGTAATGTTCCTGATATCGTATATCTCCATAATGAATTACCTACATATTCATATTCAAAATTAATATCGTCATATTCTATTTGATCAGATATAGTATCAGTATTTTGATTATCTTGTTCTTCATCACTGTTTAAATCCATATATATATTGAATACAATTGCTCCTACAACTAGTAGTATGACAAGAAGTATTCCAAAACCAAGGATATTCTTTTTCTCCATTTATTTATATTGAAAAGTTATTTTGCTACTTTATCAACTGCAACAGTAGGAACTTCATATCCATTACTCTTTCTCTTTTTTACCTTGATTATTAACACAACCCATATTGCTGATAGAATCATTACAATCCCTACTCCTCTCATGGACATATCGAAATACTGATCTCCTAGGTTTGCTATATATCCTACCAAAGCACTAAATATTGCAGTAGAGATACTAAGAACGGTCTCGTAGAAACCGTACTGAAATCCCTCCTTACCTTTATCCAAATTCAATGCAAAGAGCTTTCTCCAATTTGGAAGATTAAAAGATACTCCCAATCCAAAGATAAATTGGAGAACATAATACTGAAAAGCTTTTGTTATTAATGGGTAGAAGAGAAAAGGAATACCCATCAAGATGATTCCTAATACTAAAAGAATGATTTCATCCTTATCATTGTCTATTTTATCAGTAATATGTCCTATTGGCATTTGAAAAAGTGCTCTTGTGACGAAATATATACCAGTACCAATCCCAACAAAACTTATTGTATTTGCACCCAATTTGCTAGCCAAATATATACTAGAGAGATTTGCAATTATGATGAAAGGTCCCCATGTAAATGTATCTGATACTGTTAATAGTAGCACTACCTCATTAAATTTCTTAAGCATAGTTAAACGATACATTGTTGGAATGTATATTTCAATATGGTAAATTATATTAACCATGAATATATTCGATTCTAGCTATTTACAGATCACTTTAGGATTGCTCTCAGCTTTAGTTCTTTTCTTATATGCAATTGATAATTTAAGCAAGGAAATTCAAGAATTAGCTTCTGAGAAATTTAGAAAATTGATATCTAGATTAGTAAGGAACAGAGTAAAAGGTACATTGGTAGGGGCTTTAGCTACTGCAATAACACAATCAAGCTCAGCAGTTACAGTATTAGCAGTAGTTTTAGTCAATACAGGAATAATATCTTTTAGTAATAGCTTAGGAATTATTCTAGGAGCTAACATAGGTACTACAATAACTGCACAATTAGCACTGGTAAATTCTTCTGTAATTGCTTCTGTATTAATAATAATAGGGTTTATTCTTGGAATATTAAATAGGAAATTGAAATTAATAAGTAAGCCAATATTTTTCTTAGGCTTAATTCTTTTTACACTTAATTGGCTTTCATCGACTGTAGAGCCATTAAAGAATAACCCAGAATTAATGAGACTATTTGCTGAGTTAGAAAGTCCAACAGTAGCATTTGTGGTAACTGCTCTTTTTACGATGATCATTCATTCTAGCTCCATCACTACCGGTATAATTGTCATCCTTGCACAAGGTGGAATTCTTCCAATTTGGGTTGCTATTCCAATGATTTTGGGTGCTAATCTAGGATCCAGTATAACAGCATTAATTGCTTCTTCGAAATTAAATCTTTTTGCAAGAAGAGCTGGCTTTGCAAATTTTCTCCTTAATTTAATAGGTACATTAGTAGCAATGCTTCTCCTTTCTCCTTTTGTATATTTAATGCAATTTCTATTTGAAAATGTAGCATATCAAGCAGCATATGCCCATTTAATATTCAATGTTATTAATACCTCAGTATTCCTCCTCCTCCTTACACCTTTTGAAAAACTTGTAAGTAGGATAATAAAAGGTGATGAGGAAGAAATACTATTTAGAACAAAATATATTCAGAGAAATGGAAATAGAAAATTACATGAAAGAATGGATGATATAGATAAAGAATTGGGATATTCAATAGAAAATACCATAAAGATATATCAGAAGGCAGTATCTGTATTCTACAATTTGTCTGGTTCTACATTAATGGAGATCCAGAAATTAGAAACATTGAATGATTTTTTGGATGATGAAATTACAGCTTCAATAGTTTCCCTTTCAAAATTTAAACTTTCAGAGAAAGATGCATATAAAACTATAGTTTTAGTAAAAGTTTCTAATACTATTGAACAGATAGGTGATTTAGGAAATGATTTTTCAGAAGTATTTCAAAGAATGCATAATTTAGGAATTCCTACTGACGAAATGAATATAGAAAGAGTTACGGATATATATAATAGGTTAATAGAATTGTTTAGAGAGATGGAAACTGTTTTACAAAATCCTATTGAACAGGATCTTTTAAATATTAAGGTTAAGGAAGAGGAAATATATGCACAGATTAGGGCTGAATTTGATGAACATGTACACAAACTGCAGCAGGATGATAAATATAATGGGAATGTTTTTGTAGATGCAATATCAATAATCGAATTAAGTGTATCTAAGGTAAGGGATATAAGAAAAATACTCCTTAAATTTGTAAGAGAACATCCGTAATTTAAAATATATTTACTTCAGGTTTAAGTTCAATATCATAATTCTTTTTTATATCATCTTGCATCTTTTTTATAAATTTCTCTATTTCCTCTCCTCTCGCTTTCTTGTTTGTAACAACACATAGTGCATGTTTTTCAGATACTCCTACATTTCCTTCCCATTTTCCTTTCCATCCTCGCTCATCTAACAATCTTCCTGCAGGTATCTTTACTAAATCATCGTCCTTAAATTCTCCTGTATCAGTTAAATCATACTTAAGATCCTCTGATGGATAAAATTGAAGATCAGATACAACTTTAGATAGTTCTTTGTATTTTTTGAATGTAACTAATGGATTTTCAAAAAAACTTCCACATGTACCATACTCTTTTACAGTTGGTAATCTTTTCTGTCTTTGTTTAACTACTGCCTTCATAACATCTTGAATACTGTATGGTTCTTTAGAAAAAGATTCCAATTCTTCTTTTAAAGATCCATATCTTCCAGATCTTTCATGATAACTAAGCTCAAATTCTTCTGTATTTTTTCTTAATCTAAATGTAGCAGAAGTAATGATGTATTTATTTTTCCATTCCCTTTTAAATCGACTACTTCTATATCTATAGTCACATTCTTTGGGATCGAACTTTTTTAATTGTAATGTATCTATCTCTAATGCTTCTATACTATACAAAGAATCAGTAATACTTTGTCCATATGCCCCTATATTTTGTGCTACAGCTCCCCCTACTGTACCTGGTATGAATATTAAATTTTCAATACCAGCCCAATCATTTTTTACTGCATACTTAACAAATTTATTCCAATCTTCTCCTGAGGATACATTGATATATACATATTGATCATCTTGTTTAACAATTTCTTTTCCTTTCAATTCAATCTTTAATACTAATCCATCCCAATCTTTAAGAAATAGTGTATTACTTCCTCCTCCTAGTATTAATATTTTTTCATTTTTATATTTTTCTAATATGTCTATGCATTGTTGAATGGTTTTTACTTTAGCAAAATATTTTGCTTTTATATCAATACAGAAGGTATTGTATTTCTTTAGGGAATGATATCTTTTTATATCCATATTATATGTTAACAGAAGGAATTGAATATTTCAGTATATTTACTATGGGGTTGGAAAGTAATATAATCAATTGTTCTATTAAAACAAAATAATAAAAAGAAAAGAGGAGAAAAAATGGATATAGGATACTTTTTGGGGGAACTCTTAGGAGTAATTTTGCTAGGCTTTGGTTTAAGGAATAGATTTTTTTTAAACAAAGAAATTGGAGATATCTTAATATATCTTGGTGGAGCTGTCTTCATGATTTTTCTTTTCCTGGCCATAAACTTAAATTTATTCATTTTCACCTTAATAATAGGAATCTACATCGTATATGGTGGAAAAAGAATAGCTTTTAAGTATTTGGGTTTGGAGGATTAATAGAACATGGGCGATCTGATCGTTCCAATACACATATCATATCGCCCAAGTTCAAAACCTTTTTTACCTCAATAACTCACCAATTGATTTTCTTCTATTTATCCTATATATGGTTTCTGCTAAATAATTGGATACAGATATTTCTTTAAACCATTTATTTTCTCTTAATAATTCTTTTGTATGATATGTAGCATCTGTACCAATTACAAAGTCTATTATTTTGTTTGTATATAGTTCGTTGAATCTTTCTATTGCATTACCATTTGCATAATCTGCTCCTCTCGCTCCTCCCATAATTCCACAATTTGAAAAGCATTTAGCTGCTCCAGGAAATCCTTTTGCATTTGTACTAATACTTCCATTTATAGTTACAGTACCTGAAGCTTTGAAGAAGACAACTCCTGCTGGAGCTAGTAGCGATTTTGTATCAGCTGTAACAGTAACTCCTTCATTCACAGTTACATTTGTATATTGTGGAACTCTAATGACAGCTACATTATTTGAAGAAGTGTATGAATTTTGAAGTGGAGTTTCGAAAGTTAATCGGTCAGCAGTTATATTTGAAATAATCGCGGTTTCATATTTACCAGTATTTGCAGAGGCAGATGCGAGTCCATCTTGAATTAAAATTAATACTTCATCACCAATAGCTAATCCATTTGTTGTAGATGTGTTTATATCGAGAATGTAATCTCCCGCATTAGCATTATATGCAGCCTTCTTATAAAACCTCACTGCATCACCATATGGTCTTCCCACACATGACTGTGTATTAATATTCATATTACTAGATACTGTACAAGCACCATCAGCCCCTGTTCCAAATGTATATGATTTTGTAGATGCAGTAATCTGTCCTCCAGATAACAAATAATTAGAAGAATTTCCAATATCTATGTAAGTAGCATCATTAAAATCATCTGAGATATCATAGGCATCAATATCTTTGGAAGTATAGTTTTCTAAAAAAAATAGGCCGAAGAACAAAAATATACTTAGAGGGAAAATTATTAAAATTCTATAATTTTTAATACGGGGCATGATACAAAATATTAGCATTAATCCATTGTCAACACAATAATTGGTTGATACAGTTGTCAGTTTCTGAATACTGTTGTACTATGTATATACCGAATCAAATAGTACTACTTAAACAGATAGTAATGCTAGAAGTAGAAACAGAAACATTGAAAGAAACAGCATTTTTCGTAGAGTATGTTGACCAACTAGAAAATTCCATTAAAGAACAGTATCCCCAATTAGTACTTCCATCCCCATTGGATGAATTTTCAGTATTAAATAGAAAAAGCACAATGAATTCTAATGAAAGGCAATTTGCAAAACTTCTCTTGAGTAAGGATATGGTAGTTTATAGGGAACCTAGGATACAGTTATGCGATAGTGTTCCTGATTTTTTTGTATATAATCCTCGAACTTTCAATGGGAAATTAGTAGAGATAACTCTTTCTTCTATGAGAACAAATGATGAGAGGAAGAGAAAGCAAATTCGAAATCTAGAGCTTTGTGGTGTTCCTTTTGTTGTTCTTTTTAAAGAGCAAATGCTAAATATTAAGAAATATTGTTGGCAGGAGCTGTTTTAAATTCTAAAAACCTTAGAAAAAGGAAATATACAGGTTTATATTTCAGAATTATATTGATTTATGGTATATTGGAGCTTTTTCTATTTGATTCAACCCCTATTCTACTATTATCCCCTCTAAGCTAAGTATTGTAAAGATATGCTAGGATATGATGTATAAATTGTTTTAAATTTTTCATGACTAATTTAGAAAAATCATTAAATAAAAAGGGAAGAAGAAAAAATTCTGTAGCAATATTAGGTGCTATGTTTGGAGATGAAGGAAAAGGAAGGATAACTGATGAATTAACAGAGTATTTTTTGAATAAAAAGAGATTTAAAAATGTCATAGTGTATAGAGATAATGGTGGGGCTAATGCTGGTCATACAATATCACATGATGGCAAAAAGATTGGATTACACCAAATAGGGTCTGGGATATTACACAAGGGATGCTATGTAGTACTAGGTAAAGGTATGGTAATACACCCATCTGATCTGTTAGAAGAGATAGAGGAAATTAAACAGGTTTTTGAATTTAAAGAACTTCCTGCCAATTTGATGATAGATGAAATGGCAGTACTAAGTACTGATCTACATAGAGCATTTGAATATGCATTAAAGAATTCATCCTCTAAATCACTAGGTAGTGCTGCTGCTACAGGCAGAGGTATAGCTCCTGCATATGCAGATGTTGTGTATAGGTTTCCTCTTAGAATTCGAGATCTATACAAAAGAGATTGGAAAGTATATTTTATTGAACAGTACAATAGGTATTCTAAATGGATTAATGGTTTAGGTTTTGAAATGAAGGATATTAAAATACAAAGATATAAAGGTAGAGAGTACAAGGTAGGGAGTTGTGATAAATATATTAAGGATTTGGAACGATGTAGAAAGTTATTAAAACCATATGTATTTAATATGTATGATTTTATTTTTAAGAATTGGAATTCAGATACCCCTTTTATTTTTGAAAAAGCACAAGGTATTGGATTAGATTCTCGTTGGGGACTATATCCAGATGTCTCTGCATCTAACTGTAGTTTAGATGGCATCACCTACTCTACAGAAGGAATAGTGAATGCAAATGATATATCTGCTAGATTTGGTGTAATTAAATCAACATATACTTCTAGTGTGGGAAAAAGAGTACTACCAACTGCAATGGAAGAAAAATATGCAACTGTAATTCGAGATGAAGCACATGAGTATGGTACAACTACAGGAAGGCCAAGAGATATTGCATATATGGATTTAGTTATGCTTGAATATTTTTGTAAGATGGGTGGTATAGAGGAATTAGTATTTACACATATGGATATAGTTTGGGATTCTGCAGTAAAGGTTTGTACTAAGTATAAAATAAAAGATAAGGTTGTTGGATATAGACCTGATCAGGAATATATAGATAGTGTAAAACCTGTATATAAGGAGTTTAAAGTTTGGAATATAGAGAATCTTAAGAATTTGAGGAGTACTAAAAAATTATCTAAAGAAGTTACAAAGTTCTTAGACTTCTATTCTGAATATACAAATACTTCTTCCGTAATGATTACATATGGGCCAGATAGGCATGATACACTATTTATTTAATTTAAATATATATGATAGATAGGTATACACTTTCACCTCTAAGGGAAATATGGAGTGATGAATATAGATTTCAAGCAATGTTAAATGTGGAGATTGCAGTATGTGAAGCTTGGAGTAAGAAAGGAAAAATAAATAATGATGATTTAAGGAATATTAAACAAAAAGCGAAAATAGATATTTCAGATATCAGAAAAAGAGAGGAAGAATCTAAACATGAGACAATTGCATTTGTAGAAAGCATAACTAATAAGGTTGGGAAATCTAGTAGATATTTGCATTACGGTATCACATCAAGTGATATTTTAGATACAGCTCAATCTTTACAAATAATCAAATCATTGGAAGTAATACTTAAAGACACGAAAATACTAAGAAAAGTACTTTTTACGAAAGCAAAGAAATACAAGAAACAAATTATGATGGGAAGGACACATGGTGTTCATGCAGAGCCGATTACTTTAGGATTAAAATTTCTTTTGTGGGTATATGAGATAGATAGAGATATTGAAAGATTAGAAATGTCTTTAAAGAATATCTCGTATGGAAAAATTTCTGGTTCAGTAGGTACATATGCTCATGTAGATCCATATGTCGAAAAATTTGTTTGTAAAAAATTAAAACTTAAGTATGCAAAAGTATCCTCTCAAATTTTGCAAAGAGATAGATACTGTGATGTTCTCTATTCTATTTCTACTGTAGGAAATACATTAGAAAAAATAGCATTCGAGATAAGGCATTTACATAGAACGGAGATAGGAGAATTGAAAGAGCCTTTTGAAGATGGGCAGAAGGGTTCATCTAGTATGCCACATAAGAAAAATCCTATACTCTGTGAAAGAATATGTGGGTTAGCTAGAGTATTGAGGGGAAATTTAATTGTAGGAATGGAAAACACATCTTTATGGGGGGAAAGAGATATGTCCCACTCTTCTGCAGAAAGATTCATAATCCCCGATTCATTATGTACAGTACATTTCATGCTAAATGATATGTCGTTTGTATTAAGGAATTTAAAGGTGAATAGTGAAAAAATGAGAGAGAATATAAATCTTGAAAAAGATAATTATTTGTCTCAAACACTGATGCTTTACCTTGTTAGTAAGGGAATGGAAAAAAGAAAAGCATATAAATTAATACAAAAAATTTCATTTGATAATGAAAACGATATTATAGCTTCTTTGTTATCTCATAAAGGGATATTAAAGTATACAAATGAAAAAGAATTGAATAGATTGTGTAATCTGGATTATTATACTAGATATGTAGATGAGATTTTTAGAAGATTTGATAGGTAACTTTATATCTTCCTACTATCATAAGCCCAATGTAATACAGCTTGTCTCTGTTTCTTCCTGCAATCTAAATCTAGTGGTATACAATTCTTCTGTATAGCAGATATATGTCTTTTTATAGCTTTCCATCTTTTGATCTGTCTTTCATCCTCAGGAGGAATTCTTCTGCCCATATAGTATCTGCAGTACCATTGAAACCATCCTCTAGGATCTTCATGATATATCCATCCTTTCTCTTTCCAGTATGATAATGGCATACTGGCATCTATTTTAAAATAGTTAAGGGATATATCTTTCTTTTCTGGTGATAATTTAGCATTAATAAACCAATCTTTAGGAAATTCATTTATACAATCATTCATATACTTCCCACCAAATACTCCTAGTTCTAACATTTCCTTAGGAGTTAGTTCAGGTTTAAATTCTGGATCAAAGTTCTTACCAATAGGTTCTATGAGGTAGTACACATAATTGGATTGCATTTTATCATTTACAATGACTTTTTTGTGCATTTAATGCTTTGTTATTAGAATCTTACATTTGTTATCGATCGTCTCGAGGGTACACTCTCCCCCAATTGGGAATGCGATTTTGGGATCAGTATGACCAAAATCAACATTGGCTACAATTGGTATGTTTTCTAATTCTCTTTTGTTCTTAATCATCATCTTAAATTCTTCTTTTGATATATCACTATTTTTTTGAAATCTACCAATAACAATGCCTCTTACTTTATCAAAATTCTTTTGATGGATTATTGAATGTAAATCTCTATCAAAATTTCCTAGCTTAGATTCTGAGTCATCTTCTAAAAAGAGTATTGAATTATCAAGAGAAGGCATATACTGTGTCCCTTGCAGTAGATTAAAAGTACAAAGATTGGCTCCCAGAATAGTTCCCTCTGCTTTACCCTCATTTACAATCCAATATCCATCATTCTCAATATAATTTCTGTTATCTTGATCTCTATACCAAGCATCGTCAGTCCATCTTTTGCTTGGTACTATTTCGAAAGAGGTATCTTTAAATAGACATTTTCTTAGATATTCAGGTGTATATGGATCTAATTCTTTTTGTCCAAATGTTGAATAGTGAGGTCCTGAATATGTAACTAGACCTGTCTTGGCATATATTGCATTATTAAAAGCAGTAATATCAGAAAATCCGCAAAATATTTTCGGATTATTTTTTATAATATCCCAATCTATGTAATCTAGCATTTGATTACAATTAAAACCTCCAATAATTGTGAATATAGCTTTAATATTGCGATCCAAAAAAGCATTCTGTAAATCTTCGACTCTTGACTGTATAGAGGATGATCTGAAATCATCTAACTCTTCTGCATTATTACTAAATGTTACTTTTAATCCTAATTCATCTTCAAAATATTTCTTTGAGTATGTTTTACAATCATCTCCTATTAAAGCCATCGACATAGAAGGTGCTATTACTGCTATACTATCTCCCCTCTTGAGTTTTTTAGGATATATTTTTTCCATAATTTAAAGCTTTACTCCAACTACACCATTCTGTCCCTCGTACTTACTTTCTTTTCCCCCTACTATCTTTTCACTTAGTTTTGCAAACAGATATGTACCAATCTGCTCACCTTTATGTAATACAATATTACAATTTCCTAGATTCTTTATTTCTAATACAGAATTTTCATTGTTAAAAGGTATCCCATCCAATACAAAAGCTGTGATATGTACAGTCATCCCTACTCTAGCAAATGTAGATCTTCCATCTATCATAGTAATTATATTCTTGCCTGTTTTAATATTTTGCAATGTAGATCCTAATACAAAATCATTAGGTTTGAGTATATATGGTTCTTTCTCTAAATCATATTTTTCATACCTAATCTCCTTTGGACTTTCTGTGTCTACAGTTTGATTTGGTTTGGGTATTAATAATTCATTTCCTAAATTCATTGTAATGCCCTTTGTTTCAATATGGAGTTTTCCTTTTACAATAATCTTTCCTTTTTGGATATATTTACTAATTGTTTTATTCGAAAGAAACATGGCAGTACATATATATTTAGTTAAATATATATTACATCATATCAAAAATAATTAATATATTTCTAACAAAGTGATATACTAATAAAATTTTAGAATAGATATATGGATAAGGTAGAGAAAGCAATATATTTTGCAACTAAGGCACACAATGGACAAAATAGGAAGATGGAAGATGTTGCAATGATATTTCACCCATTTACAGTAGGAATGATATTACAGAGAGCTGGATGTTGTGATGATATTATTATATCTGGACTATTACATGATGTTATAGAAGATACCCCATATACCAAGGAAGATATTGAGAAAAGATTTGGTAAAAAAATAGCTAATATTGTAGATGGTGTATCTGAATCAGATAAGAGTTTGCCTTGGAAAGTTAGAAAACAGGAAACAATAGATCATGTTAAAGATGCAGGTATAGAAGTAAAGTTAGTCGAATGTGCAGATAAGATAAATAATCTAGAATCAATATATATTGATTTACAAAGAGAAGGAGAAGAGGTATGGAGTAAGTTCAAAAGAGGAAGAGAAGATCAGGAATGGTATCACAGAAATGTATATGAAAGTATAATAGCTAATACGGATAAAAAGCACCCACTATTTAAAAGACAGAAGGTATTAATTAAAAAGGTATTTGGTTAAGTTACACCCTCTTAGGAAATTTTCTCAACAATGATGTACAATATAGTCATAGATATTTAAATTGTTATATTTATTAATCATGGGATACATAGATAATATTGAGGAAAAGACATTAGAAAATTCTAATTTCAGAAAAGTATTGTTTACAGGTAGTCATATGCAATTAGTAGTTATGTCTCTTAAGGCTGGTGAAGATATAGGCGAAGAGGTTCATGATACAGTTGATCAGTTCTTTAGAGTAGAAGAAGGAGAAGCAAAATTCGTTATAGATGGTGAAGAGAATATAGTTAAAGAAGACATGGTTGCTATAGTACCCGCAGGATCTAAGCATAATGTTATCAATGTAGGAGATGGAGATTTAAAGCTATACACAATCTATGCTCCTGCAAATCACCCAGAGGGTACAGTACATGCTACAAGAGAAGATGCAATGAAAGCTGAGGAAGAGCATCATCATTAATATAGTAGCTATATACTAATTATCAATATAATGGTATACTGAGCCTTCGTTTAATGTAGATTCACGAAATAAGTACCTTACGGTTTAAATTTTATATTCGGTTATCTATAAGAAACTGAAAATAAAATAAATACATACAACCGTGAGAAATTATCACAGAAGTAATGGAGGATATCGCCATAATAGATATAATAACAATTCAAGAAGATCTCGATATAAGCCAAATGCTATCTCGGTAGACAAATTGGTAGCTAAGGCTGTAGATAGTGAGCCTATGAATATGTTTGTAGATGATTTTGAATATTCTCAATTTGATATCACTAAGATATTAAAAAGAAATGCATACGAAAAAGGCTATAGTCATCCTACAAAAATACAGTATAAGGCTATACCTGAGATATTAAGTGGAAGAGATATCCTAGGCATTGCTACTACTGGATCAGGTAAAACTGCAGCATTTTTAATTCCAATGATAAATAAAATTGTTAAGGATAGAAACAGTAGATGTCTAATAGTTGTCCCCACTAGGGAATTGGCTATGCAAATACAGGATGAATTTAGACAACTTTCAAGAAACACAGGTATTAATAGTGTATTAATAATGGGTGGAAACAGTATGAGAACTCAAATTAGTATATTAAGAAGGAATCCAGAATTCATCATTTGTACTCCTGGGAGATTAAAAGATTTAACAGAAAGAAGAGAAATTAATCTTTCTACAATAAATAATGTCATTCTAGATGAAGTGGATAGGATGTTAGATATGGGATTTATTAACGATATTAAATTCATAATAGATGGTCTTAAGAAAGAAAGACAGTCCCTATTCTTCTCAGCCACTATGAATAACAAATCAGAGCAAATAGCCAACACCTTATTACATAATCCAATTAGAATTGAAATAGAGAGACAGGAACCAGGAAGGAATGTAGATCAGGATGTAATTAGATTAGAAAGAGATCAAAACAAATTTGATGTTTTAAAGAATTTATTAGGAAAAGAAGAAGTAAAGAAAGTATTGGTCTTTACAGCAACAAAAAGAGGTGCAGACAATCTATGTAAAAAATTGGAGGAATGTAAAATATATGTAGAAGCTTTACATGGAAATAAGAAACAGAGCCAGAGAAGTAGAATAATTGATAGGTTCAAGAAAGGAAGCATAGATGTGTTGATAGCAACAGATGTAGCATCTAGAGGTTTAGATGTAAATAATATCTCTCATGTTATTAATTACGATATGCCTCAATCATACGAGGATTATATCCATCGTATTGGAAGAACAGGAAGAGCAGGTAAGAAAGGTTTTGCTTTAACTTTTGTTTAAATCTTGCATATCTTTTACAATCGCAATTCCATTGTTTTTGAGTAATTGAGTAAGTATTCCATTACCATCTATTAATATCCCACTAAATGTTCCATCATATGTTTTTGTATATCCACAAGACGGGCTTTTTTCAGCTAATATAGCATGAGTAATATTTATAGATTTGCAAAATTTTAATACCTCATTTGCTCCATCGATATAATTCTTAGTAACATTTTTTCCACTTTTTGTTAATACTCTTCCTCTACCCTCAATAACATCTTGAGCTGTAAAACCATACTCTATCTCAGATGGTTCTCTTGGAGTTGTTAAGCCTCCTAGTTGCTCTGCACAAAGAGGAAAAAAATCTATGTTGTTATTAATTAAAAAAGAAAGAAGATCTTTATTAAATTTGTTTTTACCATCATATCTACTATTAATGCCCAACAGACATGCACTTACTAGCACTTTCATATAGTATAAATATTAATTTAATTTCTACTTTGTATTAAAGCTTCTATCTCCACAATCTCCAGGACCATTTACGATATAGAATTTTTCGTTTAAATCACTAGGTCCAAATACAGAGTATATATTAATATCAGGATACTCCTTTCTTATATTTTTTATACCCTCAGTTGCAGCATGTAAACAGCATATTATTATTTTCTTAGGTTTTACTTTCTTATGTATTACATCGATACAGGCTAGTATGGAAGAACCAGATGCCAAGGCAGGATCTGTTATAATTACAATTTTTTTATCTAAATCCTCTATCCCTCTATTGTAATCCGTGTCTGCAATAATAGTATTGTTTTCCTGTCTTCTCCATGCAGATATAAAGGCAATACAGCTTTCAGGAAATGCTTCCCCTACTCCCAATGCCATACCAGTCCCAGCTCTTAATACATTCACTATTCCTATTTTATTGTCATCTATAACCTCTGATGTGAGTGAGCCAAGTGGTGTTTTACAAATAACTTTTTTTGTAGGTAGTATACTTCTACCAGAAAGGTCTATACCCATGTATAGACCTAATAATCTGGCATACTCCCTATATTCATGAGGATTGTTATCCTTATCATGAAGTTTCAATCCAATGCTTTGTATAACTGGATTTGTAAGAAGAGTAAGGTTTTTCATTACTGTATAGCTTTCTCCCATATACTCAAAGTATATATCTTGGAAATATCTATATTCTTTACTTCCTCAATATACTCTGTAGCAATATCTACAGTTTGTTGAAGCTTTTCTTCATTTATGTAGAAAAGACCTTTACTAGCTCCATCATCAGATTGATATAGTTTTGCTGTTTCTTGTGCCATTCTAATTTGATGATCTTTTGCAGTTACATCATTAGCAGTAAAATCTAATTTCATTAAATCTACAGCTTCTTCGGGATTTGCTATAGCATACTCCCATCCTTTTATACTTGCTCTAAGGAATCTTACTAAAAGATCTTCATTGTTATCTAAGAAATCTTTTTTAACAAATAAAGCATCCTGTAGCATGCCTGCACCCTCTTCTTCCATATCAAATACTGTGAAATCATCTTCATTATATCCTTGCTCTATTGGTAGCCAATATTCGTTATAAATCATTGCAGAGGCAAGATCTATTTCACCATTTAGTAATTGGTTCATATCAAAATTCTGACTTACCAATGTAACATCTCTATCTTTATCCAATCCTTGCATCTCTATGAATGCATATGGCTCTAATTCATTACCACCTGGCCATGTTCCAATCTTTTTTCCTTCTATATCCTCTGGGTTTTCTATACCACTTTCTTTTAATGCCATTAATCTCATTGCAGATCTTTGTAATCCTTGTCCAATATTTACTAACTCTTCACCTTGGGATATTGCTGGTAGTACATTACCCGTCCATGCTACAGCTACATCTGCATCTCCAGCAATTAGGACATCTATTGGATTAATACCAACTCCTCCTGGTAGTATCTCAATATCTATACCTTCATCCTCGTAGTATCCAAGCTCTCTAGCAACTAAAAAGCCCATGAACTGAGCTTGCTCAATCCATTTAAGTTGCAAAGTAACTGTATCCTTACCCTCTTCCTCATTCTCAGGAGAATCTTTCAGAAAGAGAAAATATACTCCAGCTGCCACAAGCAGAAGAAGTATCACTCCAATTAGAAGTGAATTAGAAGAATTCTTTTCTTCCATATTAAATAATTAATAATTTAAATATATATGTCACTATCTATGATCTCTGCCAAGGTGTTAACTTTTTTTGCAAAGCCTCAACAGAAAAATAAAAGATAGTTCCAAATATCGCTATGTAAAATATGCTTGCCCATACTAAAGGTAAGTTATATAGTCCTTTTTTTGAAAGTATGAATATCCCTATACCACCATATCCTCCGAAAAATTCAGCAGTGATTGCTGTAAATATTGCAGTAATTACACTAACCTTTATACAGTTAAGTAGGAACGGTAGAGATTTTGGTAAGAGTATTTTCTTAAAAATATCCTTTTGAGATGCAGAGTATGTAAGAAGAAGATCTCTATGGTCATCTTCTATAGTTGTTAATTGAGATAGTGCTGTAATTAACATGGGAAAAAATAATACTAAGGAAACTATTAATATTTTTTGATCTGTATTAGTTCCCATAATGCCCCCTAATATAGCTGAGAGAGCTATTAAAGGGACAGAATTTATTAATACAAATGTATTTACTAACTTTGTTGATATATTTTGTCTTCTGTAAATAGTTACTGCTACAAAAAATCCCAAACTATTTCCTATTATCCACCCCGGTATTATTTCCTTTGCTGTATACAGAAGCTCACTAAGAATAATGTCATATTCTGATATCGCTGTCTTAAGTATCTCCGTTGGTTTAATTAATACAGCTCTAGATATGTCCAATATATTTAAAAGTATTTCCCAAAGAAGCAGAAAAGCAATAATTGTAATTATCGATATTAAATATGTATATTCTTTTTTAACAACTTGCTTCATTTAGATATCCTCTTACCTCTTTTATATATTTAAAATATTTACTACTGTTTTCTTCCTTCTCCCTTGGATATTCAAGATCTATATTGATGGTTTTGTGAATAGTCGATGGTTTCTTAGAAAGAACCATAACTTTTTGAGAAAGATATACTGCTTCATCTATGCTATGTGTTATGAAAAGAATTGTCTTTTTTGTTTTCCTCCATATCTTAATAATTTCATTATTCATTCTTCTTCTATTAATCTCATCCAATGCTCCAAATGGTTCATCCATTAAAAGTAGTTCTGGATCGTATGCAAGTGCCCTACCGATTGAAACTTTTTGCTGCATACCTCCAGATAGTTCACTAGGTCTGTATTCAGAATATTCATTTAAATCCAAAAGATTTAACAGTTCAGATATTTTTTCTTCCTGTTTCTCTTTTGTATATCCCATGATCTCTAATGGAAGTGCAATATTACTTTGGACATCTCTCCACTCTAGAAGTGTAGGTTTCTGTAATACTAAGCCTATCTCCCTATTCCTTGATGCAGTTTCTGGCTTTTTACCTAAAACTCTAATACTTCCTGATATTTTGCAAGAATCTCTTGTGGGTAATCCACTTAGAAGTCTAAATAGAGTTGATTTCCCACATCCAGAGGGACCGATTATGCAATTAAATGATCCTTTGGATATTGTAAAATTAATATTACTTAAAACATTTAAATCTTTACCATCTCCTTTGAAATCAGCACTTAATCTCTTCACTTCTATTGCTTTAGTATTGACCATATTTATATTTTGAGGTTATATATTTTTCAAAAAATGATATACAGTTGAAAAAGAGAAGCGATATGATTGAAATGATTATTACACTAACCCAAACTCTTGGAATTAATTGATTGTTAAATGAATTATATATATCTTTTCCAATACCATTTTTAACAGAAAGAGGTAGTTCTGTAATGATTGTTGCAACAATACTAGATGTGGCGACTATTTTCATGACAGAGAGTAAAGGAGGGACTAAAGAAGGAAGTATTAGATGTTTAAATATTGCAAATCTTTTTCTTGTATAGGTATGAAGGAGTAGTGTGTAATTTTCAGGAATGTTAAGAATGGCATTTTTAATAATTACAGCTATCGGAAATATTGTAAACAGAACAATCAAAAATATTTTAGTTGTTTGTCCATATCCAAGTATTGCGGCTAGTACAGGTGCTAATGCAGGAACTGGTACTATCTGAGTTAAAAAGAGGAAAGGAAAAAGTATTGCATCTACTGTTTTACTCTTTGAAAGTGTAATACCTATCCCTGTTCCTACCAATAGAGAAAGGAAAAATCCAATTAAAGCATCTTTGAAACTAAATATGGATTTAGTAAGGACGGTTGTTGATTTTGAATTTAAGAATTCCTGTTGTAGAAAATTAAATAGATCTGTAGGTTTCGGTATTATTCTTTTTGGAATATTAAACTTCGTAATAATTAATTCCCATGTTAATAGTAATATTGTTAAAAAGAGAATTGTTTTAAATATTTTTACTAAATTACTCTTTTTAAACCAAAAAAAAAGACCGCTCAGGTCTTTTTGAATTATCATATTTCTAGTTGTTTTTGTTTTTCTTAGAGTAGTCACTCTAAGAATACAATATACAATTTGTTTTAAATTGTGTCAAATATTTTCTAAAGTAATGTATAATTTGTTTTAAAATGATTATTAGAATAAGGGTTAAGAGTAACTCAAAAGAAAATAATATAGTTTTGAAAAATGGATTATATATTGTTCATACTAAGGAACCAGCGAAGGAAAATAGAGCTAATATTTCTGTAATCAATCAATTATCAAAATTCTTTAATGTACCAAAAGGCAATGTGTCTATTAAACATGGATTAAGAAGTAAAGAGAAGATTGTTGAGATCCTTTAATTAGCTCTAAGATATTTTAATAAAGCATCATATTTTAAAGTACTTTGTTGACCACTATTCATATCTTTTACAGTAAAGCTGTTACTCTTTGCTTCTTGTTCCCCTATTATCACAACAATAGGTATCTTTAATCTGTTTGCATATTTAAGACCGTTCTTTAGGCTATTCATAACTTCTGTATTGATATTTTCTTTTCTTAAATCAGTTCCTAATTTTGTAGCATTGTTTTCGTATCCATCCATACCTATAACTAGAAGTTGGGTATCTGTTTCTGTTTTAATATCAAGAAGATTATTTTTTAGTAAACAATCAAATAGCCTTGTAAGGCCTATGCTACACCCTACTCCTGGATAGTTATTAGAAGTATAGAAGGATGTAAGGTTGTCATATCTTCCACCAGAGCATACTGAACCAAAATTAGGATAGTTGTTTAGGATTGTTTCGTATACAGTTCCTGTATAGTAGTCTAATCCTCTTGCAATAGTTAAATCTATTTCAAATGCTTCTTTTGGTATTTCAAATATCTCAACCTGATTTTGTACATACTCTAATTCTTCTACTCCTTTTTTGAACTCTTCATCTTCTATGTCTAAATTTTTTAACTTTTTTACAACATCCTCTTTTATATTCAAGAAATTTAAGATTTTTTCTACAGTATCTTTTGATACTCCTATACCTTTTAATTCTTCCTCTACTTTTCCTTTTCCAATTTTCTCAATCTTATCTATTATTCTAAGAATATCTTGAGAGTTGGAAATACTTAGACTTCTAAAGAATCCATTTAATACTTTCCTGTTATTGATTTTAATTTTTAAATTGTTTAATCCTAATTTAGTAAACATTTGATATATCATTGCTACTATCTCTGCATCATATGATATTGGTAATTCTTCTCTGCCTATTACATCGAAATCACATTGATAGAATTCTCTAAATCTTCCTGCTTGTGGTTTTTCTCCTCTGTATACCTTACCAATGTTCCCTATCTTGAATGGAAATACCAAATCATTTTGATTGTTTGCTACATATCTAGCTAATGGTACTGTTAAGTCAAACCTAAGGGATATATCTGCATCTCCTTTTTTAAATCTATATATTTGTTTATCTGTTTCTCCACTTCCTTTTGCCAAAAGGACCTCTGATCGTTCTAATAACGGTGTCTCTATTGGTCTAAATCCATATAGCTCATATACCTCCCTTATGGTTTTGATCATATTATTAAATACCATCTGTTGTTGTGGTAGTAGTTCCATGAATCCTGGCATTGGTTGTGTATTTATATTATTTTTCATATCTCTATATCTTAAGTTATATTACATATTAACAAAAAAAAGAACCGTTTGGTTCTTTTGTATTCCTTTGATATATATACGACAAAATATACACCAAAGGTGCTATATATGATGTATGTATGTATATCTAATGTTTTTCATTGTAGTTTGATTATACCAGATATTTTGTTTTTCAGTTAGAATGCCATATACTGTATGTATATAATTTTAGTTAAGTATATATGGAGAAGAAATTAAAGAATTTAAGAATCTTCAATCTTGTAATGGGACTCTTTCACCTTGTTCAGGGTATTGTTGTCCTTCTTCTTAGTGATCCAGAAAAAGGAATTGTTCCAATAACGGTAAACTATTTAAAATATGATTTGGAGTTACAGAAGCTTCTTCCTATGACAGAGCAGATTACAGAGGTTAATATAGCATGGTTTGTTGCTACATTCTTCTTTATGAGTGCTTTTGCTCACCTATTCATATCAACTGTGTATAGAAGGAAGTATGAGGAGGATCTAAAGGTTGGTATAAATAGAGTTAGATGGTTTGAGTATGCTTTTAGTGCAAGTGTAATGATGTTAGCAATTAGTTTTTTAACAGGTATATATGATTTAGCTAGTTTGGTTATGATTTTTGCATTAGATGCATTAATGAATTTAACTGGTTTGGCTATGGAGGTACATAATACTGGGAAGGAGAAGGTTAATTGGTTAACCTTTGTATTAGGTTGTATAGCTGGTATTGTTCCTTGGGTAGTGTTTGGTATATATGTTTATTCCATAACAGAGGTTGGTGGAGGTGATATCCCTAATTTTGTGTATTGGATATATGTAAGTATATTCCTATTCTTTAATAGTTTTGCAATTAATATGTTTTTACAATACAAGAAGGTTGGGAAGTGGAAGGATTATCTATATGGAGAAAAAGCATATATTGTATTAAGTCTTGTAGCTAAGACATTGTTAGCATGGCAGGTATTTGGAGGAACATTGAGACCGTAGTTAATACTACCTCTCATTGAACTCAATACTATCTATTACAGCATTGCTACTATTGTATACAGTAATGGATACTTTGTCCGAGTATATTCTAGCTACCATGTATCCTATGGAAGGTTGACCACTGAGTGTAAAGTAGTTAATACCATTACTTATAGAATGACCATACGAATGTATATGTCCTGCTACTACAAAATCTACTCCATAATTAATTAAATATGAAGATATTGAACTTGCAAATGTAGGATGATGATACATAACTCCTGTTATTCTATTCTGTGAATTACTACTCTGAAGGTCATTAGTTAGCCAATTTAATTGTGTAACATTACCAGATCCAAAAGCGCTATCTAATACAACCAAATGTAGATTACCATAGTTTACAGAGTACCATCTTTCATTATTTGGAAATACAAAATTATCTAAAAATAGTTGTGAAGGTGTACTAGAATCTCCCACTGCCCTATCATTATTCCCTAATGCCGCATAGAAGGTTCTTGTAGATCTTAATGTAGAGGTAACGGTATTAAATCTGTCTAAACTAGCCTGTGTACCATCTTCCATAACATCTCCTGCATGAAATACAGGATTACCTCCAGAACTTAATATGTAATTAACCACTCTTTGATGATTTAAATCTTCTTGATCAGTATCTGATTGTGTGTCAGCATAGAATGCAACAACTGCACTTGGGGATTCAGGTATTGGTGGTTCTTCAACTGGTTGTTCTTGTGGAGGTTGTTCAATTGGAGTCTCAGTAGGTATTTCTTCTTTCTCTATTTCTGTATTGGTTTGTTTAGATGGATAGCTTGGTGTAGTATTCGCTTTTTCCTCTATCTTTTCTGGTACTTCCTCTTCCTGTTGTTCTACATCTTCAGGTACTGATATGTCCTCATCTAATTTCTCATCTTTATTTGTTTCAACAATCTTTTGTTCAGAGGTTTGATCTTTGGTTTTTATATAGCTAAGAAGAAGTGGTGTTTCAAATACACAGAGAGTGAGAAGGAGAGTTACAAGTATTTTAAGAATATATTTGTTATGTATTAGGGATTTAATATTTTTTGATATATATTCTAAATATGTATATTTCATTACTAAATTTAGTATATATATGGGGATATGGAAGGTCAATGGAAAATATTAGATTACTGGTAGATATGTCATTAGAAATCCAATTATTATTGCTCCTGTACCGTATATTAGGTCTCTAATGGTATCTTTAGATCCTAAAACCATTTTAGTATGAAATATTAGATCACTACTATATTCATAAAGTTCCCAGAGTAGTATAAGTGAGAGTGCAACTACTAAGGATATTAATCTTGATTTGTCATTAGTATAACTAAATCTATTAACTAAAAGCATATGTGAGGATATGAAGATAATGAGGGGTCCAATAGAGTGCATTATATTATCATAGTGTAACTTCCCTACTATCTCTCCTATGTTATATAGATTAAAAATATTCCCTATTGTATCTAAGAGTATCAAAGTAGAGAATAATGTAATTACTAAGGATAATGTAGAATCGGTATAGTATCCCTTTGTTAGGAATATATATACTAGAAAGAATTGTAATATAGTTACTATTAATATTCTTGGTATATATGAGATAACATAGTCAGATATTTTTATAATTTTAATATTGAAAAAATCATATTTCTGATTTAATGCAAATATTAAGAGTATGAATTGTAATAGTAGAAGGAATATATATATACCAGAAGATATTACCTTTTAATTCCATTTTTTATTATAACAGAAAAAAGTAGGGAGAAATGGGGTGGAAGATTTCAAACTTCTCCAATTTGTCGAAGAGGTACTAATACCGCTATTCCAACAAGTTAAAAAGGTTCAGGAAGAGATGGATTTGATCATTGCTGAAAGTAAGACTAAGCCTTATATAAAGCTCGATTATAAGCTCTAAAACTTAGAAGGAAGCGAGGACTCCAACTTTATACAGATCTCCTCTTTGTGCCTGACATATTTTTAACTGTTCCGTGGACTTCCTTTTTTCGCATTGCGGCAGTAGCTAATCCCATATCTGACTGAGGAACTTGCAAGACCTTCTGACTTGAACGTCTATCTCCTAATCTCTGAGCCGCTTTCTCAAGAAGTTTTGGATTTCCACTTCTTTCAATCTCTGTTGCTCGAGACCCAGACTTTGTAACCGCATCTAGTCGTCTATTTCGAGATAAGGAGACTTCCTGTTTTCCCTCTTTACCTGCAGCCTTAGACTGGGCTCTTATGTGTGATTGTGTTTTAGACATAAAGCTAAATTGAAAAGTTATTAATTATTTTAGCAAACTCTGAGAGAGAGTGCTAGTACGATGAATACACAGTTGTATTTCTGTTCAAATACAGCCTTTTCTGATATCCTTATAAAAGTAATTTTAGCGAGGAATTACAATGCGAGACCTAGAGACTCCGTCAAAAGACAATCTTAGCAAAATACTAACTGCAATAGATTCTGGATTCTATGTAATTCCAGACTTTCAAAGAGAATTTGAATGGGGACCTTGGGATATACAAGCATTGTTGCAATCAATATTCGCAGATTATTACATTGGTACACTACTTCTCTGGAGATCAACCCCAGAAAACTTCGATAAACTGAATTGTGAGTCTATATACGGATTTAACAAGATCAATAAAGAGAAACTAAAATATACAGCCCAACACATTGTTTTAGACGGACAACAGAGACTTAGTGCTCTACATTATGCATTTTTCCCACCTACAGAGCCATTTCCAAAAAGAAAAACTCGTTTCTATTTCTTTGTTAAACTAAACAGTATTTTAGAAGACGATTGGGACGAATCAATTGAGTACAGAAATGACAATACTTCAAGACAAAGAACTGCTGAAGAATTTGTAGGACCATTAGAAAAGCAATTCGAAGAAGGACTATTCCCACTTTATCTTCTTGGTCAAGGCTTTGAATGGTATAAGTGGGTTGTACAGTATGGAAATTGGTTAGAGAAACAAGGGTATACCGAAAAAGAAGAGAAAGTTCAGAAGCTAGAGAAGTTCTTCCAATCATTACTTAATAGTTACGATATTAGCTACATAGAGCTTTCAAAGGACATCGATGTCGCAAAGGTGTGCGATATATTTACAAAAATCAACTCATCTGGGTTGAAACTTACGATCTTCGATCTTCTCAACGCGTTATTGAAGCCTCACGCTATTGAGCTTAAGAAAAACTGGAGAATTGCTTCTGAAAATTATAACCACAAGGAATTAGAAAAGATGAACATATACCTTCTTCAGTATATGTCGATCAGACTACAAGGATATTGCTCACCTAGATACCTTTACTACTTGGTGCCTAATACGCAAAGAACAATTAGAAAAGAAGATGGTTCAAAAGAGAAACGTGTTATTATGACAAGCCCGGAAGAATTCACACAATACTGGGGTGAGGCCTTACAATATACTCAAAAGGCTTTAGCAAAAATCGAGAATCCTAGGGATTTTGGATCACTTCAACCAAAGTTTATTCCATATCCAACTATGACCCCAATTCTCGCTGTTCTACTGAAAGAAAAAGAGTCACTCGATTCAACAAAACAGCAAGCTTTTGATAAGAAGATTACACAATGGTATTGGGCTTCTGTACTATCCAACAGTTATTCGAGCAGTGTTGAATCAACAATGACAAAAGACTACTTAGACCTCAAAAAATGGATAGAAGACGATTCAATAACACCAAATGTGGTTCAAAGAGCCGTTAATACTATTGAGAATCTAGATTTGGTTAGAGAGAATAGGCAGAATACTGCTATATATAATGCAATATTCAGTTTGTTTGCTAGAAACGAAGCAAGAGATTTCTATACAAACAATCTACCAGAGTATTCAGTATTAGAAGATCACCACATTGTTCCAGCATCTTGGGGTAAGAAAAACGGAATAAAAGACATAAATACGATATTAAACAAAGCTCCTATTTCAAATGATACAAACAAGAAGATTAGCGACAGACTTCCAAGCGATTACCTCAACGAGATAAAGAGAAATATCGGAAATGACGAGCAATTCTACGATCTAATGCAAACACATCTTCTTTCTAGAAAGGCTATTGAAATACTGACGAGAGAAAATTTCGGATCTGAAGACTTTAATGACTTCATTCAAGAGAGAAAGAAGACAATCATTAATGAATTAAGAAGCATTTTTGAAGGAGCTCAAAAGGAAACGATCCTAATAACACCACAAAGTCCATACACGAATACAAAACATCTCAAGGATATAATCAAAGCTCAATATGGCGAAATCAAATGGGTAGACAAATACTTTTCAGTCGTAGGCTTGGATTTAATATCCGAAAGCATATCAGAAAGCTCAGATTCAAAAATCTCCTCTGTAAAAATTATAACTTCGATAAATAAAGTAGACCATAAGATTCGAGAAAAGTTCAAAACCTTAAAAGAAGAGCTCAACTACAGAGGTATAAACGCAGAAATGCGTGTCATTTTAGATTCAGAATTAAAGAATTCCTTGCACGACAGATGGTTGATTACTGAATCAGGTACATACAATATTCCATCGACTGATACACTTCGAGTTGGACAATATAGTGAAATAAAAAAGACTGATTCACAATTGCCATTTAGTGACTGGTGGAATCAGAGTTTAGATTTAATTTTAGACTGGAACAGAATAGAGCAAAAGCTATCAGAAATGGCTATTCAGACACAATAATCTGCGATATAATAAGACATTATGGAACTACCATTCAGATTTACGAAGACTTACAAAAGTGAAAAGAATACTAGAAAAGATAGTATTGATAAACTTCTAAAAGACGCTGGATGGAAAGTCACTCGAACAAAAGAAGACCTCACTAATAGCAGTAAAGACGCAATAGTAGAATTTGGAACAGTCTCAGGACCAGCTGACTACTTATTAACTTTTAATGGCAAAGCAATTGCGATTGTAGAAGCCAAGAAGGATAACACCTCAACAGAAGGAGTCATTGCACAAGCTAAGAGATACGCCCAAGATATCGACCTTCCAAAGCTCTACGGAGAATACAAAGTACCATTCATATACAGTACAGACGGAAATGAAATAACATTCCAAGAATTGCATATCAATAATTCGATACCAAGACGAGTAAAAGGATTTCATACACCAGAAGCATTAAACGAATTGCTCTCAGATTCAAAAAACGAGGCACTAAGAGAACTTGAAACAGAACAAGTTATAGAGAAGTACGGACAAAAGGGATTAAGAAAATACCAAAAGGAAGCAGTCGAGTATGCAGTTAAACGAATACTTGAAGGCAAAAGAAAAGGACTCGTAGCTATGGCAACAGGTACAGGCAAAACCTTTATGGCTTCAGCATTGATCTATCACTTAATGAGAACAGGATATTTCAAAAGAATCCTGTTTCTAGTTGATAGAAGATCACTTGCTTCTCAGGCAATCTCAGCATTCTCAACGTTTGAGCCAGTAACAGGCCAGAAATTTAACACTGTATATCCAGTATATTTTGATAGATTGTTTAAAGGAGACGAAGATCCAAAAGATCTAGGAGCAGAACAATTACAACTCAAGAATTTGAAGAATCGACAGAATGTAAACTCATTTGTCTATGTGTCAACGATACAGGGACTATATGCAACATTAACAGGAAAAAAAGTAAGTTATACAGACATTGAAGATGAGAACTGGGAAGAGTTAGGGGATTCAGAAATCAAATATAATCCAGATTTCCCAATTGATAGCTTCGACTTAATCATTTCAGATGAATGCCATCGATCAATTTACAACAAGTGGAAATACGTTCTCGACTATTTCGATAGTTATCAAATTGGATTAACGGCAACACCAGCCGCTCATACTGCAGCATATTTTGATTGTCATACCGAAAAAGACATCTACTACTACCCATACGAAAAAGCAGTACACGAAGGATACTTAGTAGACTTTGACGCTGTAAGGATACAAACTGACATAGATATGGCAAAAGAGATTGAACTTCAAAAGGGAGAAGCGGTAGAAGTTAGAGACAGAGGTGGTACATACAGATTTAGTACCTTCCTAGAAGATGAATTGAACATTCAAACGGCTTCATTAGAAAGAAAAGTTACAGTTGAAGATAGAAACAGAAAAATTGTACAAGAAGTGCTCTCCTACATTAAAAAAGAGGGCGAAAGAATACCTAAGACCATATTCTACGCAGTAAACGAAGATCACGCAGATCAATTAGTAAAACTATTACAAGAAGAGATAAAATATCCAGATGAGATTCAAAAGATCACATACAGAATCGATAAAGCGAATAGTTGGATAAGACATTTTAGAAACGAAAAGAAGCCAAGTATTGTTGTTTCAGTAGATATGCTTTCAACTGGTGTTGATATTCCCCAAGTTGAAAACTTAGTACTAATTCGCCCTATTAGATCAAGAATACTTTATGAGCAGATTATAGGAAGGGGAACAAGACTTTGTAACGAAATAGGAAAGACCCATTTCACAGTATTTGACGCAGTGGGGGTAATAGAGTTTATGCAGAAAGAAGGAGGCGTAATGGAGCCTACAGCCCCTTCAAACACCAAATCCATAGAGGAGGTGGTAGAAGAATTAGAAAATGAAACGAATATTGATAAGAACGCGAAGATTCTAGCAAACAAGCTAAGACGAATGGATAAAAACATTACAGAAGAGGGAAGACAAGAACTTGAAGATAGGTTCGGAATTGAAAAAGATGGATTACTAAAACTTGCAGACTCAGTACAAGACAGATTATCAAGCAAGAACGAACAGGAATTAGAAAGATGGGGAGATGCAAACTGGATAACATTTGTTAAAAGATACCCAAGATATAGAGATGGGTTAATCGTTTCCAGAGAGAGGCAAGCAAAGATTGTAACTTCTGAGTACCTTTTCAAAACTACAGATGGAAGAGATCTAAAACCTGAAGACTACATGGAATCGTTTAAAACATACATAAACGATAACAAGCATACTATACAAGCATTAAGGATACTTCTAGAGAATCCAAAAGACTTCACTAGAAAAGCTTTTAACGAACTAAAAGAGCAATTGAAGAATACTCCTGAAATGTTTACAGAAAGAAGATTACAAGAAGCCGCAGAACAGATCATAGAAGAAGAAACAGATGCAGACCTCTACTCTTTTGTGTCATATGCTGTATATGGTGGTGAGTTGATATCTCCACAAGAAAGAGTAGATAATGCTTTCAGTACTATGAAATTAGATGAATACACTCAACAACAATTGCAATGGTTAAACCTTGTAAAGAATCATCTCACTAGGAATGTTGTTGTAGAAAAAGAAGACTTCAACAACCTCCTTACCTTCAAAAGAAAAGGTGGGTATAACAAAGCTAATACCGATTTTAATGGAGAATTACAGTATGTTATTGCAGATGTAAATCAGCGAGTATTACAAGGAGGGTATCCAAATGAGAATTAAGAAGGTCATTCTGAAAGATTTTAAACGCTTCACTAATCTTGAGATTGATTTAGATGGATACTCACCTAAAATAGTAGCACTTGTTGGCCCCAATGGATCGGGGAAAAGTTCAGTATTTGACGCCTTTGAAGAGTTAAACAAGAATCATAAGGGCTCTAGTTATAATCCTCAAGTGACATATCTGTCTAAATCTTTATATGTAACAAGTTCAGAGCCGAGCGGAGCTTCATACTCGAGAAATTCCAACATTAACGTGGAAAGAGAGGACTCAGCAGCCTTGAATAATAAGAGTTTTTACATTAGGACTCCATATCGTTATACTCCTTCTCTAAATATCACTCAGATACGAGCACAAGAGCAAGACTTGTTAAATGATACAAACAGACCAGGAAGTATGACTCAGATAGATTCCAGATTAACAGAGAACTATGAAAGACTTCAAGGAAAAGCTTGGAAAGATGTATTTGTAACAAGAACAAAAACTGGGCAAGAAATTATGAACGATTTACTTGGACAAATTAACCAATCACTAAGAAATATTCTTGGAGATATATCAGTGGCAGATTTAGGAAATGTCATAGAAAAAAGAGGACAATTATTCTTTCATAAAGGATCAGCACGAAATATACCTTATGAAGATCTCTCCTCGGGAGAAAAAGAAGTTTTAGACATTGTTCTTGACTTGATTATCAAAAAAGATGCTTATAACGATACAATCTTTTGCATTGACGAACCTGAGCTACACATAAATCCTTCTATACAAAGAAACTTATTAATAGAGATCGAAAAACTTGTACCTAACAATTGCCAGTTGTGGATAGCAACACATAGCATAGGCTTTTTACAAGCACTACAAAAGGAACTAAAAGACAAAAGCATTGTGCTAGATTTTGATAAGGATTTCGATGTTGAACAAATACTAACCCCTATGAAGACGACACCAGCAAATTGGAAAAAGTTGTTCAAGATAACATTGGAGGACTTAACTGGCCTCCTAGCTCCTGAGCAGATTTACTATTGCGAAGGTCGCAATGATACAGACGATGAACGAGGAATAGACGCTATTTGTTATAACAAGATATTTGAGATAACGAAGCCAGAGATATTATTTGTATCAAGCGGAGGAAATACAGAACCAGACGGATATTCTGAGATAGCATTAAAGGTATTAGCAAAAGCATTTGATTCACTAAAAATTTTTGTTTTAAAAGATCGAGACAATGAGAATAGAGATGAATGGCTTAAAGTGAATCCGACCAAAAGAAGAATGCTCAAACGAAGAGAGCTTGAGAACTATTTGTATGACTGGGAGGTGGTTTCAAAGCTTGATAATAACGCGAGTAAGGAAGAATATGATAAGTTGGTTAAAGATATAATCAATGACGAGCTGAAGGATCTAAGTATAACATTTAGAAACACTGTTACACCTACTTTGAAAAGTATTGACCTAAAGACATACAAACAAAAATTGGCAGAAGTAATTACTCCAGAAATGAAGGTTTATCAAGAGTTAGAAAAGATAATTTTAGGACAAGAATAATATGACACAACAAGAATCAGACATAGTAAATAAACTTTGGGGATACTGTAACGTACTCAAAGCAGACGGTATGCACTATGGAGACTACATTGAACAGTTGACATACCTACTCTTTTTGAAAATGGCAGATGAAAGAGGAGCATATGTACCAGAAAAATATAAATGGAATACACTGCTAGAACATAGTGGTACAGATCTTCTAGAACACTATTCTGAAATGCTTAGAGAACTTGGGAAACAAGAAGACGTATTAGGAGATATATTTTCCCAATCTAACAACAAATTCAGAAATCCAGTAAACCTCTCAAAGCTGATACTTCTAATAAACGAAAACGACTGGGGGACACTTGATATAGATGTAAAAGGAACAGCATATGAAGGCCTTCTAGCTAAATTTGCAGCTGATCAAAAAGGAGCAGGACAATACTTCACACCAAGAGAATTAATTAAATCAATAGTTAAATGTGTAGATCCAAAACATAACGAAACAATACACGATCCTGCTTGTGGTACAGGAGGCTTCTTAATTGGAGCATTTGAGCACATATTTAGTAAATTAGAAAAAGAAAACAAAGCATTAAGTATTGAAGAACAAGAGTTTCTACAAAAGAAAGCAATATCAGGAGGTGAGATTGTTTGGGATACAAGAAGACTATGCATAATGAACCTCTACCTACACGATATAGAGGCCAATATACGCTTTGGAGACGCTCTAGAAGAACGATATGGATCATACGACGTAATAGTAACCAATCCTCCATTTGGAACGAAATCTGGAGGCTCTAAATACACCAGAGACGACTTTACAGTACAGACAAGTAACAAGCAGTTAAACTTCCTACAACACTGTATGAGTATTCTAAAGATCGGAGGAAGATGTGCAATGGTTATGCCCGACAATGTACTTTTTGAAGATAACGATGGTCA
This sequence comes from bacterium, assembly GCA_022840695.1. GTDB lineage: Bacteria > Patescibacteriota > Dojkabacteria > SC72 > SC72 > UBA2177. The sequence continues at coordinate 31,992 of JALHDC010000002.1, read as the reverse complement.
AAAGATTAGAAAGATATTATTAGAGAATAACAACCTACATACTATCCTAAGACTTCCAGATGGAGTATTTACACCATATGCTGCAGGAGTGAAAACAAACGTTCTTTTCTTTGAAAAAACAGGTAAGAGAACAGAAGAAGTATGGATCTACGATATGAGAACTAATGTAGAAAAGATCACCAAAACAAAAGGATTAACAAAAAACTATTTCAAAGAATTTGAAGATGCACACCAGAATAGAAATGAAGAGACAGAAAGATGGAAGAAATTTACATATGAAGATATACAAAAAAGAAACTTCAACTTAGATATCACTTGGATAAAAGATAAGAGCTTAGGAAACTTAGATGATCTTCCAGAACCGGAAGTACTTATACAAGAGAGTATAAAGGATATTAAAGAGGTATTAGATAACTTGGAAAAATTACAGAAAGAATTATGATAGATAAGATCTCTCCAAAATTCAAAATGCAGTTATTACTCGAGATTGAAAATGCTATATGGAACGAATACAAAACGTATAAGCGTGTACGACAATACATGGAGCAATGGATAGAAGAGTATGATTGGAATAATCAGAATTTTGTAATAATTACCAAAGGAGATACAAACGAGATAGATTTGACACAGACATTAACACATATTGACGATGAGACCGTTTTACAAATCGCAGCAGACATAGGAGTTAATACACCAGACTTTATACCTGCGGTATCTGAAATATATAATATTTTCAAGGTAAACTACCAAACAGCTGGAGAAACATTCAAACAGGCACTGAATCAATGTTACGAACATCCAGATAATGCAATTTCACTAGCTAATTCTGCACTAGAAAGCATCGTAAAACATATATTAAAGGATAGTAAATTTGAAAACTTTGATAAGACAAAGACTTTATACGAACAGGCTATTGATATTCTTAAACAATTTCAATTATATCCAGAAAAAGAAATGCCTACTGAGGTGAAAACAATAGGCAGTAGCTTATTAGCTGTTTCAAGAGCAATAGAACAACTCCGAAGTGAAAAGACTAGATCACATGGTAAATTAACCGAAGACAGAATTATAGACAATCCTCTGTATGCTTCATTTATCATTAATTCTGTTGCTACGGTGGGAATATTTTTAATTAGCTACTACAACAAAAAGTTTAATATTGAAGAGCCTCAATCAGTGAGTAATGAAAACGAATTACCATTTTAATAAATAGCAATGAAAAAGAATTTTAAAACAATCAAGCTAAATGAAGTAGCAGACCTAAAGAGAGGCCCTTTTGGTGGAGCATTAAAGAAGAGCATTTTCGTACCAGATGGTTATAAAGTGTATGAGCAAAAAAATGCTATTTACGATGATTTCAGACTTGGTTCCTATTATATAAATAGCGAGAAGTTTCAAGAGATGAAGGCATTCGAAGTAATACCAAATGACATAATCATGAGTTGTTCAGGAACCATCGGAAAGTTATCAATTGCTCCTAAAGGTGTAAAAAGTGGCATTATAAACCAAGCATTACTAAGAATCCGACCAAGTGAAAAAGTGTACTCAGAGTTTTTAAAGCTTTACTTAGAATCAGAATATGTCCAAAAGAGATATCTTCTACAAACTTCAGGCACGGCAATGCAGAATTTAAAACCGATGAAAGTCATAAGAGAAATTCCTATAAATTTGCCCGATTTAGAAACACAGTCTGAAATCTTATCAAAAATAAAAGAATGCTTTACATTATTAGATAAATCAGAAGCAAAGCTTAAACAAGCTGAAGATAAATTAAACAAGGTAATGGATAGTGCATTAGAGAGGCTTATCCCTCATACCTTACCTGAGGAAGATGATCGCTGGGAAATTAAATCACTAGGAGATATTTTCCAAGTATACACGGGAAAAACACCCCAAACAAAGGAGAAACTTTACTATACAAATCAGGACATACCTTTTGTCGGACCAAGCGATTTACCTGACTCAGAAATCGTAATCACAAAGGCTAATAAATATATTGATAAATATGCAATCGAAACTGGGGTTGTAAGACTATTACCTGAAGATACAGTACTCTTATGTTGCATAGGTGCAACGATTGGAAAAGTCGGGATTGCAGAAGTAGAGCTTACAACAAACCAACAAATCAATTCTTTTATTCCTAATCCAAAGTTCGATATGAAATATCTTTATTTCTATCTCAGAAAAATACGCTCATTAATCACTACTGAGAGTTCTAGTACAACACTGCCAATATTAAATAAATCAAAAACAGAGAATCTGCCATTTATTTATCCTCAAGACATAAGCCGTCAAAAAGCGATTTCCAAGAAGCTTGAGAAGTTAAAGACATACTCTGACGAATCAATTCGTAGGATTCAAGAGCAAAAAGCTTTTATAAAGTCACTCCGTCAATCAATCCTTAAAAAAGCCTTTGAAGGTAAGCTAATATAGCGATATAATCAAATATGGATGACGATGATCAGACAACACAAGATGAAATAGATACAGAAGAAACTTCTACATTCGATGAAGGGGATGAACAGTCTCTAGAGGCTCTTACAGACCTTCTAGAAGATGATAATGCAATGGAAACTGAATATCCAGAAGATGATCAACCATATCAATTTGAAGACGATACAGGATCATATAAGGAGGATAACGATGAGGGGATTACAACGAAATAAAAACAAAGTTATCGAACTACTTGAACCATACCTCAAGCTTGGATTTAGTATCAATAAAGGCTGCCAATACAAAGAGATTGTTTCTCTACATGGGGTGGAAGATGGGATTTGAACCCACAACCCTCGGTTCCACAAACCGATGCTCTAACCAGTTGAGCTACATCCACCATAATAAAACAATGTAATTATACCCTACTAATCCCCTCTTTCCAATCCTACATCCTTAGGAGAAACAAACCAATGTATAACCTTATCCTCTGCTACATAAACTAATGTATTATTATATTTATCAGGAAATACACAATTATCAGAAACACAAACCTTAGATCTATCTCCATTTGTAAATTTATCTAATTCAGGTAAAACATCTGATATACCATAATAATAGATAGGTTTACTATATTCCCCATTCCATATCTCCTTCCTTATCTCTTCTTCTATCTTTTTAGAATCTTCTTTATACTTAGAAGGACTATTATCCCTATCTATTAAATACACCTGCTTGTTTCTAAGTGTTTCAAATTCCATAATTACTACACCTTACTTGGAAAAAACTCTCCTTTCTTCTTCTCTGCCCTATCTCCCTCATTCCATGAATCATAATATTTACTATCTGCTGTAGTAAATCTTTTCTTTTTACCCTCATCTGTCTTAAACACTACAGTATAACTAGGTGAATTCTCATAATCCCCAGGAGAATACCTCTTCTTAATTACTTCTCCCTTCCATTCCTCTCCTCTCTTCTTAGCTACCCACCAAACCATAATACCTACAATAGCTAATACCAATATAATACTGTATACATACTCAGGCATATATCTATATATTAATAATTTAAAATAGCACATTCACAAGCATTACCCTCATATTCTACTAATTCTAATACCTCATCTACGATACTCTTTCCAAATGTATTTAAAAAATTATATGGACATTCATATAACTCATTCTTTTGTACATTAATTCTTAAATTCAAATACTCCCCATCTACTTTTCCGATTGATTGTCCCTTTGTTATATAGTCATTCTCAAAAACATTGTAATTAGATACTGGAAAGTGCTCTACATAGATACCAGGAGACACCTCAACTGTTATGATGTTGTCCTTAACAGAGCTTACAATACCTGATACTGATGAAAATACTGTAGTATCTGGTCCTACTTCAAATGTTAATGATGTATTATCATCTTTACAAAATGGTAGTATTCCATACTCCGAATACCTAATATTCCATTTCTGTACTGGTAGTTCTAGAAGTATATCAGAGCTTCCCAATGTACTTTTATTATTAGGCAGTATTACAAATACATACAGTATTGAGAATATTACAGTAGCTCCCATTAACAGAAACAACACTACAGTTTTATTCCTACTTGAATCCATATTTAATTGTAACCCATATTAAGTCTATTTAACAGTGACTGATTTTGCTAAATTCCTAGGTTTATCTATGTTATTACCTAATTGCAAAGAAAGAAAGTATGATACCAATTGAAAAGGTATAACATTGGCTATACTACTTAATGAGTTAATTTGAGGTGTAGGAATGAAATAGTCAAATATTTTTAATTTTGAATACTGCTCACTCCCAATACCTATGGTTAAAGCTCCCCTAGCCTTTACCTGTTCTATTGCACTGATAATGTCTTTGTTCTCATTATCTTTATGATCATCGGGTATAATTCCAAATACAGGAGTACCTTTCTCTATGAGAGCTATTACTCCATGTTTTAATTCTCCTGCAAAGAAGCCTTCCACATGCTTGTATGAAATCTCTTTGATCTTTAGAGCTCCCTCTAGGGCTATAAAAGAATTTTCTCCTTTACCTAATATGAACATATGCTCACTCTTTTTTAAAACCCCACACATACGTTTAAGGTAGTCAAAACTACTTGGTGTGAATAGACTATTAAGTGATTTTGTTAGTAATTTTAATCTTCTATGGGCTGTAGTATGTTTTCCTGCTAATGACATAGCTAAAAGATATCCCCATGCACTTTGAGCTGTAAATACCTTTGTGGAAGCAACACATATCTCAGGTCCCGCATTAGTATAGTATTCATAATCTGACATTCTGGATATTGTAGTACCAAACATATTTACAAAACTTGCTATCTTACAACCTTTCTTTTTCAAAATCTCCAATGGCTCTATTGTATCTGCAGTTTCTCCACTTTGTGATACAGCTATTATTAAATCTTTAGAAGTTATGATTGGAAGATATGATCTAAATTCATAGCTCTTTACATCCTGTGCATCTATGCCTGCTATTGTTCTTAGAAAATATCCAATTTGACCAGCTGCAAATCCTGCAGTACCAGCTCCTAATATATATGCTTTTTTTGACCTCCTAATTGCCTCTAGGAGAGGTTTTAGCTCCTCCAAGGTATATTCAGTGGCATAATTAATTGTTTTTTGTTGCTCTACAATTTCTTTAAGCATGAAGTGATCATACTTACCTTTGTCTATCTCCTCGTACTGATATTTTAAAGTTTTAATCTCAGGTTTTTTCTTTCTATTCGTTTTAATATTGAATATACTTATATTTTTTCCTTCAATTTCAACCATATCATAGTCATCAAGGACTACAATTTTTTTAGTGTATGGAGAGAAGGAGAGAGAATCAGAAGCTAGGTATATACCATCTTTAGAGAGTCCTACAACTAATGGCGAACCATTTTTAATTGCATATATTTTATTCTGTTTTGAATCAAGTATTGCTATGGTATTTCTTCCCTCTAATTTTTTAAATGAAGTTATTAACGATTGTTTGAGAGACTTCCCACTCCTTACTTCTTTTTCTACAAGTTTAACAATTACCTCTGTGTCTGTTTCTGATTTAAATATAGCTTTCTGTTTTAGAAGTTGCTTTTTTAATGAATCGAAATTTTCAACCATTCCGTTTTGAACAATTGTGAAGTCTTTCTCTGTCGAAATGTGAGGATGGGCATTTACTTTCTTTACACCTCCATGAGTTGCCCATCTAGTATGTCCTATCCCTATTTTAGCATCTGGTAGTTTTTCTAAATCTTTATCTTTTTTCACTAAGCCGATGTTTTTGTATTGGTGTATTTTATTTTCTTTTAATATCGCTATTCCCCAGGAATCGTACCCTCTATACTCTAATCTTTTTAATCCGTCAAAAATTAAATTGTTTGCAACATTAGATCCGGTGTAGCCAAATATGCCGCACATGGTAGTAGTTAATTATTTTAATTGATTAGGGATTGTTGGTTAGAGTTTGTGGATTTGTAACTAACCTTTAGGCTTACAATACAGCCTAGGAGTGCCCGCTGATGTCTCGATAGCTCCTGCCTCGTTGCAATGTCCTTAGCATTGCCCAGCCGCTATTATGTTAAATACCCTATGTATATGTTACATTATTAAAAATTTTGGTCAAGAGTTTTCCATAGTGTATTAAAATCTGTTAATATATCTTCCATAGTTCCCACCATTAGTATATATTTAACTATGTTCGACGTAATATTTGGGAAAAAACAGAGTTCATCTTTCTATGAATTCTACAAGAGAATGGTTAAATGGAGGGAAAGTAATGTGTATCCTTTTAGTCAGAACCTTCCATCTTCTATATCTTTCCCGGATGATTTCTGGAGTGATGTTATTGATTTGTACAAAGAAACGATTAAGGATGGATTGGAAAGAGCTATTTCTGTATTTTGGGCAGATGATGAATTAGTAATTACTTCCATAGTGAGAGGAAGTGAGACTTCTGTGAGTAGCAATCATTCCGTAAATGTTAGGTATGTACCTCACCCTACCAAAAAGGAATATTTAAGAAAAGAACTTTTGGTTGATGGGTCTGTTAAGAAGAGAAAGGATGTGTATTTCAAAAAAGTTCCTAAGAAAGTTACAGTCGAATATCTTTTTAATATGCATACTCATCCTCCATATCCTATGTCTAGTGAGGAGAAGAAGTATAGTTTTTTTTCAGCACAGGATATTAGGTCATTAATTAGTTCAAAAGCTATTATTTCTGGATTAAAGCTATTATTTCTGGATTAATAACGGATAGGTTGTGGTTGGTCGTAAGGAGTAGTGATACTCCCAGTACTGTTGATTTTACAGATAGTGATATATCTCTTGATTTTTTGAAAGAGAAAATGAAATTAGGTGTGTATATGGCAGAGTTTAAGAAGAAAGCAGTTAAACAGTAGTATGGAAGATGATATTCAAAAAGAATTGAAAGGTTACTCTTCTAGGCAAAAGGCTAAGATTTTACAAAGATTTTTTAAAACAGGAAAGGGAGATTATGGAGAGGGTGATTTGTTTTTAGGTATTTCTGTGCCTGATATCAGGAAAGTTTGTAAGAAGTATTTCAAGAATATCTCTTTTAGAGAGTTGGATACTTTTCTAAAAAGTGAATTTCATGAGTATAGATTGTTTGGATTGCTAACCTTGACATACATGTATGAGAAAGGAGATGAAGAGTTAAGGAAAGAGATATTTGAATACTATTTAAACAATCGAAGGTATGTTAATAATTGGGATTTGGTTGATACTACTGCTCCTAAGATAGTTGGGGAGTATATAAAGAATCATAGTAAGGGGAGAAACATTTTGGATGAATTAGTAGTGAGTGATAATTTGTGGGATCAAAGAATTGCAGTTCTTTCAACATTTGCTTTTTTAAAGGATGGAGATTTTGATGCTACTTTGAAATTTGCAAAAATGCTACTTAATCATGAGCATGATTTAATGCATAAGGCTGTTGGATGGATGTTAAGAGAGGTGGGTAAAAGAGATGAGAAGGTGTTGAAAGAGTTTTTAAATAAATATTACAAAAGGATGCCAAGAACAATGTTAAGATATTCTATTGAAAGATTTGACAAAGATGAGAGATTAAGGTATTTAGAAAGGCTTTAAATTAATATGTATTAATATGGAAAAAGAGAAAAGCTATACTGAAAGAAAATATTTTGATTCAGAAGGGAATGAAATAGATCCACAGAATGTATATTTCAGACAGAAAGGAGACCCTTTCTTTCTAACAGATAGTGGGGAAATGACTAGAGAGCCTCTTGTTGAGGAGTATATACAGTATGATCAGGAAAGTGATATTTTAGCGGATATTTCTGAATAGAAGAGTATCGGCTAATAAACCTCCTGTTAATGCTGTGAAGAATTGTATTATACCCATCGGTATTAGAAAGATACTTGGCAATATTTCTAATTTCACTAAGAAGTAGGTTATTGAGAAAAGGAATAGAGATTTAAGTAGTGAAGCGGTTAGTATGTTGAGATATTTTCTTTTAATAGTTTTATATACCGATATATACAGTATGTTAGATATTCCAATTACAGGTATTAGATAAAGAAGGAATGTGGAGGCAGAGCCAAAGAGAAGACCGTATGTGTATGAGGATATTGAAGGAATGAATGTTGCAGGAATGATTTTCTTGGTCTCAAATTGTGTAGCGGTTGCAATTAGTAAAAAGTTTACTAATATCCCAAGTAATAATTGAGGAGTGGGTAATATTAGAGGAAGGAGAAGTAATAGTGAGTAAGAAAGAACAAGATGAAAGGTCTTGTTTAAAAGTAATGTGTCTAATTTCTTATATACTTGATCCATATATTAAATATTACAAATATTATTCATTCAAAACAAGTTGTATTGTTATGGGTCTGTTAAATGTATATTTTTCCTAGTATATTTAATTATGGTATTTGAGAAAGATAAAAAGTATCTATGTTTGTTGGCCCCCTCTTTTGTCTCTGAATTTGATTATCCAAATATTGTATATCGTCTTAGAATGTTAGGATTTGAAAAAGTTTTAGAGCTAACATTTGGAGCTAAAATGGTTAATTTGACATATTACTCTGTCTTGAAAGAGAATTTGGATAAAGGGGAGAAGAAGACTTGGATATCATCGCCATGCCCTACTCTAGTTAATTTAATTAGATTGAAATATCCTCATTTAGTTGAGAATTTAATTCCTGTTCACTCTCCTATGGGTAGTATGGGTTTAATTTGTAAAAGATTCTATTCTGATTACACTGTTGTTTTCATTGGGCCTTGTTTAACAAAAAAAACAGAAGCCACAGAATTAGGTACTGTTGATGAGGTATTAACTTTTAAGGAATTGGAACAACTGTTTACAGAGAATAATATTCCAGAGGTAGTGGAAGATAGTAGGTACTGTGTTTCCTTTGATAAATTTTATAATGATTATACTAAGATATATCCAATATCCGGTGGGCTTTCTACCACATTAAACTATCGTAATTTGTTAAAAAAGAAAGATATTCTTGTAAAAGAAGGTAGTGAAAATTTAACAAAGATATTTGATGGATTTAAGGATGGTATGTATAAAAAATATAAATTCTTGGACTTATTAACCTGTGAAGGTGGATGTATTAATGGACCTGGTATGATTGGTAATAGATCAGTAAGGGAGAGAACTAAAAGAGTCCTGAGGTATAGAGATTATGCTTGGCAGTATGAAAAAGATTTGGGTAAAAGTGGACAGAAAATTGATGCGAAAGATATTGATTTTAAAAGGAAATTTTAAGTTTCCTTGACAAGGTATATATATTCAGATAGATTATCAAATAACCTCTAATAATAATTACATGTCTAAATATATATTTGTCTCGGGAGGTGTTATTTCCGGTATAGGAAAAGGTGTGGCTTCAGCCTCCATAGGTTTCATTCTCAAGTCCTACGGTAAGAAAATTACCATGATTAAAGCCGATCCATATATTAATATTGATGCTGGTACCATGAATCCCCTTGAGCATGGGGAAACATTTGTACTAGATGATGGTTTTGAAACGGATATGGATATCGGTACATATGAGAGGTTTACAAATCAATCTTTCTGTAGACCTAATTCTATGACACTAGGGGCTGTTTTAGATACGGTAATCAAGAAAGAAAGGTCATTGGAATTTAATGGGAAATGGGTTAGTTTAGATCATCATGTTCCTGAAGCAATAGTTGATTGGATAGTTGGTGTGTCAAAGAAAGAAAAATCTGATGTAACAATTGTAGAGATTGGTGGAACTGTCGGAGAAATAGGTAATGGCCTTATGTTAGCTGCTAACAAATCTATCAAATTAGCTAATCCAAAGGATGTTATACATGTTCATGTTACATATTTACCTGTTCCTCCTATGTTGGGAGAAATGAAAACTAAACCTGCGCAGCTTTCTATTCAACAATTAAACAGACATGCTATTCATCCTGATTTCATTATAGCGAGATCAGAAGTGGCACTAGACAAGGAAAGGATTGAGAAAATTAGTAAATACTGCTTTGTCCCATCTTCTCATGTAATATCGGCTCCTGATGTTAATTGTATATATGATATTCCTTTGAATTTTGAGAATGCAAATATGGGGAAAGAGATATTAAAGACATTGAATATGAGAGGAAGTGATGCTCCTTTGATATCTAAATGGAAGAAGAAGGTATCGAAGATTAAAAATACAAAAGGAAGTATAGATATTGGAATTGTTGGGAAATATTACAAGAGTGGAGATTTTGACTTAAAAGATTCCTATGTATCTGTATTAGAGGCAATAAATCATGCTTGTTGGGAATTTTCAATAGAACCAAAAATACATTGGATTGTTGCTGATGATTTAGAAAAGGATGAGAAGAGATTGAAAGAATTAAAGAAGATGGATGGTATTATTGTCCCTCAGGGATGGGGTTGTAGAGGTTGTGAGGGGAAAATAAAGGCAATACAGGTAGCAAGGGAGGAAAAGATCCCATATTTTGGATTATGCTACGGTATGCAGATGGCAACAATTGAATATGCAAGGAATGTTCTTAAAATATCTAATGCAAATTCAGAGGAAGTTGATCCTAAGGCAAAGGATAAGGTTATCCATTTAATGAAAGAACAACAGGAGTTAATTAAGAATAAAGAGTATGGTGGGACTATTAGATTGGGAGAGTGGCCATGTAAGATTGATGAAAAATCATTGATATATAAGATGTATAAGAAATATGGTAATGGATTGTATAAACCTCTTCCTACAGTTAAAGAAAGACATAGACATAGGTATGAATTTAATAATAAATATAGAGATATATTTGAAAAGTCAGATATGAAGTTAGTGGGAAAGAGTCCTGATGGATTACTGATAGAAGCTATAGAGCTTTCTCAGAAGGTACATCCTTTCTTTGTAGGTACACAGTATCATCCAGAGCTAAAGAGTCGGTTTTTGGAACCACATCCTCTATTTATGGGGTTTGTGAATGCATGTCTAAAGAGGTAGGTGTTAAGAATCTTGATACTGTTTTGTCAGAAAGCATTGCATTAACCTGACCTAAGGTTAAATTAGGAGTATGCTCTACATAGGCAGTGACTATTCTACTAGTTATAGTATCTTGTAAGGTTCCCAATTTATTCACTGCAAATGCTGTTATATCGATTCCCCTTCTTGGAAATATTTCCTTTATCATAATATTATATGCGGATTCAAAAACTATCTTAGGTTGTATACTTTCTTTGAAGTTTTTACTTATCTTTAACAATTCACCTTCATTTGGGAATCTTTTTAATACTTCATTTATTACCAAATCATTACTCTCTTTACTAAACACATTCCCACCAGCCAGGGTATTGTATAGATTGTAGACAAAATAGTAATCATCTTTGCTTTTTTCTTTGTATATAGGTACGGTTTTTAATATATCATTAACATTTAGTCGAAGATTGTCTGTAATAGCTCCAAGGCTTGCTAACTGACAAGAGAGTATAGTTGCAAAACCAGGATATTTTTGACCAAAATTGGTAATACATTTTAGAAGACTATTCATATCTGTATTTTTGTTCTCTATTTGAGATGCTATTTCTATTGCCATTTGCATATGCAGATATCTTGGTATTTCTCTTTCTATTGGATTGTCTGTAGAAAGAGTAAATCTTGATACTTCATGCTCTTTTCCTTCTAAATACTGCCCCTGTGTTCTTCCTCCTAGAGTACATAAAACATTTCCCTTTTTTAATTCACCTGATACTGTTTCTATTGCAAGTATAGAATCAGCAGGATGGCTGGTGAGTGCATGTTTTGATATTAGTTCAGGTTCTTTTTTGTATTTATTTAGTACAATTTCCCATACTTCCTGATTAAACTTGTGTTGTGGAGGTATTGATATGTATTCTATATTCCCTTGGGTATATTCTTGTACAATTCCCGATACAGTAATGTCTCTGTATCCTTCGTAGAACTCTGTTTTTGTATTTTGAATCTTGTCAGCTACCTCTGAAGTTGCTGATATGTCTATATCTCTATTCATTTCTAGCTCTTTACATATAACTTAGTATCTACTACTACTGCTCTATCTTCAGTTATCATGACAGGGTTTATATCCATGCTAATGATTTCTGGATACGAGACTAGTAGTTTCTGTATATTCATTATCAAATCTACTAATTTTTCTTTGGCTAATTTCGGTTTTCCTCTGTATCCATCTAATATCATAGATACTTTTGTTCTTGAAAGAATTGATTCTATCTTCTCTCTACACTCTGGTACTAATATGTGCCTTATATCCTTGAATATCTCTGTATATATTCCACCTTGTCCTATTGCTAGAAGATGACCAAATCCAAGTCCATTTTTTTCATATATATCACTTCCTCCTTCTCTATTTGCACCTATAAAGAATTCTAAATTTCCTTCTATCATTTGTTGTATAAGAATTAAAGGAGCTACATTTCCTGTTGTCTTCGTTATATTTTCCTTTAGCTCGTTATATTTCTCTTCAAATTCAGTAATTGTTCTAATATCTAGGAATATTCCCTTAAAATCTGTTTTATGTGCTAGGTCTTGTGCTGTAGCTTTTATAGCTACAGGGAATATAGTTGAAGCAAAATCTATACCCTGCTCTAAGTTAGATACTACCATCTGTTCTGGCATATCTATTTTAAATTCTTTAAGTATTTGAATAGTGAGGTTGTCTCGCAATATCTCGATTCTATCTTTGTATACATACTCTTCTACTTCTTTCTTATGTTTTGTTTTTACTAAATATTCTCCACAGTCAACAATTTTTGTTAATTCTTTTCCTTCGTTAAATTCTGCTAATTTAGAAATTAGATGAAGGGCTTCTTGAATATCGTTGAACCATGCACAATTATTTTCTTCAAGTATCCTTATACCAGATTTTATATATTTTCCTCCAAGGAAACAGGAGATTATTGGTTTCGATGCTTTTTTAGAAAGGTTTGCTATTATCTGAGCTGTACCTTCTATTTCTGTTATTAATTGGGGAGTCAAAAGTACTAATATGCTATCAACAGAAATTTCATCTAATAGTGCTTGTATTGCTAATTCATATCTATCACTTTTAGCATCTCCAAGTATGTCTACAGGGTTAGATATGCTCGATTCAGGAGGAAGAAATGAAAGTAATTTTTGTTTTGTCTTTTCACCTATCTCTGATAGTTCCAATTTTTCTTTCTCAATGCGATCTACTGCTATTATTCCTGGTCCTCCAGCATTAGATACTATTCCTACCTTTTTACCCTTTGGAATAATATTTATGTTTATTAATTGCATAAGTTTGAATAGCTCTTCACTATTTTCAGTAAATATCATATTTCCTTTCTTAATAGCTGCGATTGTTGTATCAAATGATGATGCTAGAGAGCCTGTGTGAGAAGATATTGCTTCTTTGGCCTTCTCAGAGCTTCCTGGAGCTATAATTAATATTGGTTTCTTAGCTTTTTGAGAAAGAGTTACAAATTCTTTCCCATCACTGAATTCCTCTAGGTACAGAGCAATGGCAGAGATGTTATTATCTGATACAAACAACTCCATTAATTCATTTTCCTGTATATCTGCTTTATTTCCTATTGATACTACATGAGAGAAACCAAGTTTCTTTTCTGAAGCCATGTCTAGAATAGCGGTACAAAAAGCTCCGGATTGAGAGATGAAAGCTATTTTTCCATCTCCCGGATTTTCTCTGGCAAAGGAAAGATTAATTTTAGCTTTATTATTTATGAATCCAAGACAATTAGGGCCAAGTAATCTAATTTTTTCTGATCTTAGTTTGTTTGTAATTCTCTCTTCAAGCTCTCTACCCTGTTCCCCTACTTCTTTAAATCCTGCAGATATTATTACTACACTTTTAACCTTCTTTGTTACACATTGATCTATTATGTCTTCTATAAATTGATGAGGAATGGCAATGCAAACCATATCTATACTTTCTGGAATTTGAATTATATCTGGATATACCCTTCTTCCTTGTAGTTCTTCATATTTAGGATTTATTGGATATATTTTCCCGTTGTATCCTCCATCTATTAAATTTCTAAGAATAACAGAACCTATTTTATCTGGATCTTGTGATGTTCCTACTATTGCTATTGATTTTGGAGAAAGAATTGATGGATCCATTTAAAATTTTTCTAATAATTTTTTTATATCATACTTTTTTACTTCATCTACCAATTCTGTTTTCATATTTTTTCTGTTTTCTAATGAATCGTAAAATGATTTTGTTTCGGTTTCTTCATAGACTATTCCTGTGTATATTTTTGTTGTGTCTTTTAATATTTCTCTTGCACTCTCTAAAGAGTTACTATTATATCCTTCTATGCTATCTATCTTTTTTATATTTTCCGTTGCCCATTCATGAGTAAATTCTTTGTTGTATGTTGGGCATAGTTGCATTATTTCTATTACACTGCACCCATTGTGATTAATACTTTTTTTAAGTATTTCTGAAAGTTGTAATGGATCCTGTGAGTATGCTTTTGCAAAAAATGTTGGTTTTAGGTTTAGTATGAACTCCGAAATATTTAAGTCTCTTTCTATTCTTCCAAAAGGAAGTCCATACATCGGTTTATTCTTTTTTGTTGTAACTGTTGCTTGTCCTGTTGTTAGTGCAAAATTCTCATTGTTGTGTATTAATATGGTTATGTTGTAATTGGATCTAATTGCATGGATTAAATGATCTAAGCCTTCATGAAAACAGCCTCCGTCACCAATATCTGCAATTACTGTGAACTTTCTATTTGCTAAATGTGCACCAATTGCAAGAGGGATAGATCTACCGTGTAGTCCTTTGAAGCCATATATATTAATTTTATCTGCCCCATTACCATTGCAGCCTATATCAAATGACATGAATGCTTCTGATGGTGATATGTTTAAATCAGAAAGAGCCTTTTTTAATGCGGTATGAACAGCAAAATTTCCACAGCCTGGACACCATGTTGGAATATTTTTTGAATTGTAGTCAGTAATGTTTACACTCATTTACATATTTAAGAAATTTAATATATCTTCAATAAAGAATGGTCTACCATCGTATTTTAGTAACTTTTCTTTGAAATCATAGCCTGTTTGCTCTTTAATTAGGTTACCTAATTGTCCTGTTTGATTGTTTTCAACTAGTATTACTCTTTTTTCTGTAGATATGAGTTCTTCAAATTTATCAGTTTTTAAAGGATATATATATTCGTAATGTAGATATCCAATATCTTTATTATCCTCCATTATATCTAATATTGTATTCTTTACAGTTCCCCACCCAACAAAGATGATGGAAGCATTTCTATCTCCATACATTGCTGGCTCTGGGATTCCCTCTAGTAGTGTTGTCATTTTTCTCATTCTTTTATCAGACATTTCTAAAACTTCTTCACTTGATTCAACACTCGTGCCTTCTTCATTGTGCTCATCGCTATTGTGAATGTATACAGTTTTCTCTTTTGAAGGAATCCATCTGGGTGATATTCCATTATCTGTTATTTCATATCTTAAAGCTCCATCTTGTAATCCTCTTTCTATTGGTAAATCATTTGGAAGTGAATTAACTGTATAGAGTGATTCAGAAAGTTGTTTTTCAGTTAATACAATAACTGGTAATTGATATTTTTCTGATATATTGAAAGCCTTCTGTATCAATGTATATGATGAATGTACATCGCTACAGGAGAGTATACATTTAGGAAAATCACCGTGACCTCCCTTTAATGCAGTATTTAAATCTCCAGCACCTGTCCATGTAGGTACTCCTGTTGCAGCTCCGGTTCTTTGAGAAAGCACTATAACCAATGGTGTTTCAGTTATTCCTGCACATGTTATACTTTCAATCATTAAATCAAATCCTCCTCCTGATGTAGCTACTAAGGCTCTTGTTCCCATGTACATACTACCTAATGCCATCTGTACTGCTGTTATTTCATTTTCTGCTTGCTTAACAAGGATACCTGTTTCTGTTGATGTTTCCCCTAGGAACTTAAATATAGAAGTAGCAGGTGTCATGGGATAACCGTAATATGCTCTTATACCAGAAGCTATTGCTCCTAAGGATAGTGCTTCATTTCCTGATATTACTAAAGATTTCTTTTTAAATATTTCAGATATTTTAGGTATTTCTATTTTATCTGTAAGTTCAGGTCTGTAAGTCGGAGAATTGAATCCTCCCATTATGGAATTTTTCTCAGCCTCTAAATCTACATTTTTCTTTTTGAAATGCTCTAATATTTCTTCTACTAGTATCTCTGGTTTTAGATTTAGTATTTTCCAAACAAATCCTAATACAACTACATTAGACATTATTTCTGTTCCTCCTGAGTTTTTTGCAATAGATACAGAATCTAAATATATCGGAGTTATATTATTATTTTTTAAAAATGCATCTTGATCTTCTGTAAGATTAATATCCTTGTTGTCATATATAACAATTCCGCTCTCTTTTACTAATGGTAGGTACTCATTTAATGTTTCTGGTGTATATGCTACTAGTATGTCACAGTATTTGGAAGATGATCCAATTGAAGAATTTGATATGTCAATTTGATATGATGCAACGCCTCCTTTTATAATTGATGGATACTCTCTGTATGCAAATACTTTATATCCTGATTTGTTTAAAGATTTTGTAAAAAGTTTGCCTATTGTATTAATACCTTGGCCTGATTGACCACCAAATTTTACAACGATTCTTTTTTGAGACATATTTATAAATATACTTGAAGTAGTGGGATATGTAAACTATTAAATTGAGCCTTCTGCATTGAATATTACATAGTCAAAAAGAGAGTTGTGCCACTTTTTATCTGGTATTAATACTTCTTTTCCTCTATATATTCCGTAACAGTTTGCAGAGACTCTAAGATGCATCATTCTAAGCCCTGCTAGACAATCAAGCTCTATAGGGGTTGAAGTATATTTTAATCCAATAGTTCCTCCAATTGCTTTTATTCTAATTTCATCAAGTACATATGTTACTCCCTCTGATTCGATTGTTTCTTTTAATTGTATGGGAGGTAACGAATGTTCTGAGTTAGTGATGTCATATGGTTGCCAGTTATCATCAAAGAAATTTTCATTTAGAGAATTGCATTCTCCCGATGAATTAGCAAAACAGTAGCTGGTGATATCTTCGTAGTCGTAATTTTTGTAAGTACTGTTTATAGAGTCAACTGATCTATATGATTTGATTAAGACAAATCCTGCTTTGGTACTTCCTCTTACTTCAAATTTTATATTTACAGAGCATTGATCATTTATATCTAATCCTTTTGTAGGTAAGCTCCATATTTGTCCTGGCCTTATTTCAAAATATGTATTCTCATCAGCTTGTCTGATAGTTAATTGATATTCATTACTTCCCTCAGATATGGGGCAAATGGATAAATTCCTTATATTGTCAATCAATCCTAATTCTGTGAACAGCTCTGATATCTCGTGAGTTTCTATATTTTCCTTAAGTGGAGGAATTGTTCCGTCGACATAATCAAACCATTCGAGATTTTTTGTCTCACGAATTTGATTAATTTGATCAAAAACATCTTTAACTGGAAATAATGTTAGTTTATCAATAATTAAATCAGAAATTTCCAATGCCTCTGCTGAAGCTCTTTCTTCTAGAGTTAATGTTTTGTCTTTTTGAGATCTGAAATATATGGACATAGCTATTATGGACGATACAACCATGACAACCATAGTTATAGCTAATGCTTGTGATTCATATTTTTTATTTTTTTTATTATTCATAATTTTAGAATAGCTTAAATCCAACCTCTTGTTTATACATAGGGGCTTCAGTACCAAAAAATACTTCAGATAATCTTGCATATTTAATATCCCATGCTACTACTAGCGTGGGATGAGAGTAATTGAAAAGTCTGAGATTTCTTTCCAAGAGTATTGCAGAAAATGAATTTTCACTCCCCATAGCCACAAGTCCGCCTTTAATCTCCAACCCATCCCTTATACTTTCATTGATATCTCCTGATTCCACAAGTATTTGATTTTCTGCTATCAAAAATCCTTCAATATAGTCATATCCTACTGATGTTGTACTTTTTCTTAAACCTTCTTTTATTAGAATATTTCTTTTTGCCAAGAAAATACATCCAGAGGTGCTTTGATTATTTTCTATTTCAATTATTTCGGGATTTAAAATAATATCTTTCTCTGACATTACTAATGTGTTTTTATCACATACAAAACCTGATGGTATCGTTATATTCTCACTGGAGTATATTAAGCAGTTATCTTGTAATATGCATGTTGTGGAACTAGATGTATTAGGGATTTCGGTTTCAGTAAATCCTAATTTGGATTTTTGTTCTTTTAATTTTTTATTTAGATAATCGAACCAATACATTTTTCTATCATTGGAATCATATGTATTAATAGCTCTTACAGCTCCTAAGGTTGGATTGATTAAATTAGCAATGTAGTCTTGCCTGGAAGAAATCAGCTCAGTTCCCGTGTCTATTTCCTCTCTTAAAATGTTTTTAAATACTCCAATTAATTCATCTACTTCTGAGACATTCTTTGCACTAGCTCCTAAGCTTGCTTTTGAATATACTATTCCTCCCTTGGTCGCTATCCATGGTTTCAGGTCTATATTATGTGCACGAAGATTGTCGTTACAGCCTTGGTCGTATGCAGTAACATACATACTTATTATTCCTCCTTCGTTTTCCGTAATGTTTATTCTATTTGTATCCGTGCTAATTACTTGTAGAGAATATGGATTTGTGTAATTGAATATCCAGGTATTTGTATCTGTTAGGTGTCCTATTTCATCTTCAGGTGGTATTGAATCTAAAATAATTTGATTTGGGAATCCAAAAAGAGAGATTGTATCATTCACCAGCGGTTGATCCCTGTATCCATTAATTACAATGCCCATTATTCCAGAGTTTGTTCCATCAACATTCCAGTTTAGGTATAACTCTCTAGAATCTAGTACTTTTTGATCTAAATCAATCATTGCTGGTCTTTCTAAATCAACACCCCAATTAAAGTGTCTAATCATATGACTTATATCAACTCTTCCATCACTTAGGAGCATGTAACTGTCTAATACTATGCTTTTAAAGTTGTATGTACCTGAAAGCATATCTGTATTGTTTGTTAAGAGTTCCAAGATTATTTCAAATGTAACTACTTCTTCACCTTTGGTTACAGTTACATCTGAGATGCTAGCTATTTGTTGTCCGTCACTATTTATTAATTCTCCATCAGTTATTCTACCCCATGTATTATTACTGTTTATTCCATATATCTTAGGATTGTTCCAATCAGCTCCATCTTGTAGGATGAGTATTCCTAGGTCATCTGTACTTGTTGATGAGTATGTTTCTGTTATTAGGGGTAGTGTTGGAGTATTGTTACTTTTACTAAACCACACTACTGCTCCCTTTATTTCATCAACACCATCCTTATCTACCCCACCTACTCTAATCTTAAGAGGGTTGTTTATCTCTATACCTGTGTAATCTTCACTGTAGCATCCTTTGGAGGAGGTAGAGTCCTCATCTCCTATGTTTGTGAAGAATTCTTTCTTAGTACATTCTAAATCTTCTTCCATGCTACATTCTCCTGGGTCTATACACTTTGGATCAGTTGCTAGAATGGATGGATCCCATTGACATTTACCATCTGGGGGATTTATACATTCAGGATCACTTGCTAGTAGTGCTGAATTCCATTCACATACATCTACTGGTTCTGGAATATTATCTACTTTGTAGTATGTCTCTATGGGAAGGGAGTATAGTTTACCATCATCACATCTATTTACAGTGTAGTACATACCACTTACCTTACCTTCTGCTCCTTGTTTGAGGGTATTTAGCACTGTGTATGAGGAAGGAGTGAAGTCTTGTATGTTGTTTGTTGATTCACTACAGAAGTCCTCTGGTCTTGGATTAATACAATCTGTATATGCTATCCATTCATTATTTAATCCGTAGTTATTTACTCTAAAATGGTATCCTAATCCATCAGAAGTGGGAGGAATTACTCGACTTGGAATTGAAATTTTAACATCATCTGCAGTTGTTTCTTTGGATGGATATTTAATCTTAGTAGGAGTAGTGGATTCTGTAGAAAGGAGAAATGTTTCATCATCAACTGTAATACTTAAAGATGCAGGTTGTGTCTCAGCTTCATTAGTTTCTATTAGCCATCTTGTTCTGGTTACCGTGCATGAACTACCACATCCATTGTTTCCTGTACAAGATCTTGTTGTAGTTACTTTGCAACCATTATTAACATCTGTGTATCCATCAGGTATGGCTGGTGTACAATCTTTGCATGGCACAGGTGTGCAACAATTGTTACAAGCAGAACAATCACAAGTCCCAAATGTACCCCAGCCACTACAACTTGCACAATCTTTAGTTGAATGATGGAAGACCCCGTTATAATAAACACTTGTATAACAACAAAATGTAGTTTTTCTTTGTCTCCAACAACCTCCAGCACTTGTATCAGTTACACATCTAGTATCACATCTTTCATAAACACATTCTCCTGGTTTATAAGTAATTACTAAACCCACATCTGCATAAGCACTGTTTTTAAAAAAAGAAAGTATAAAAAAGGTTACTAACCAAAGAGGTATTTTTATTAAATTAGTTGAAGAAATTTTCATAGTAAAATGTTTAACATAATTAACATCGGATTAAAGCTCTCTTTCGTTGAATGATCATAAACTATATGAATTCCGTTAAATAAGATCTTTTGATATGGGAGAATGCCATCAATATAATTGTCAATTTGGCAATCGTTTTTAATACAAAGTATTAACCTTTCTTCTGATAGTTTGTTTATATCATCATCTGATAAGAAATTTGTTAAAACAATAGAATCTGTATATCCCCATTCGCTTAATAAATCAGCTGTTTTATTTAGTAAAAATACGGTTTCTTTTCCGATATTTCCTCTTGAAGAAAGCTGATTTTTTAACATCTCGAATTCTAAGAAAAGTTCATTTTTGTTTTCAATATTACAATAAAGAACTTTATCTAGAAAAATTTTTATATCTTCGTTGATTTCTGTCTCTTCAGAATTTTCATAATATAGAGTACTTATTAAATCCTCAAGTCTTATATTTTCTGTATCTAAATATTCATCCAAGCCCTCGGCTCTTGGTGGTGTATACTGTTCTTCTAAAAGATTTGAGGTTAAGCATTTATATTTTGATACATCTAAAGAAAAGAACTTTTCATGCTCCTCAATGTAATTTTCTATGTTATTTCTAAAGGAAAGTTCAATATCATCTTTTTGTAGTAATAATTGAGAAACATATAATTTTAAAAGGTCCATTTTATACTCTACTTCCTCTTCAGTAGGAAGTAGGTCTTCTGCAATTATTTGATTGTCTTCTCCTCTTTCTGGGAAATCTGTTAACTGATTAAGCATATCTGAAGATACATAACCGTAAATGTTAGTATTCATAGACTTGAAGAGATTTTCCAATACTATGTTATTTAATTCCTCTTCGGAGAATGGCTCAAGAGTAATTTTTGTTGGGGTGAATCTATTATTAGTTGTGAAGGTAATTTTATAATTACTGCTATTTTCTATCTCATCACTATTCTCTATTTCAAATGTCTTTTTTATATTCTCTAAAATATTTTGATTATAAATTTCAATTTCTGTAAAGGTTGATTCTGTAGTTTTTGTTATATAACCATATGTTGAGAATTTATTTATATTTCCTTCTGTCCTATATGCATATATTTCTCCTATATCTCCCAAATAATTTGGTAAAAAGGGAAGTTTTATTTTAGAAAAAAATAGTAAATAAGATAATGAGGAGAGAAATAAAGCAACACCTATGAATAAGAGGACTCTTTTGTTGGTAGATTTTAACATAGTAAGATAGTATCAATAAAGTCAGGGCTTGGCAATATTGGAGAAAAATTTTTGCTTACCCAAATAAAGTCCTATTCCCCATACTAAGTACCCTCTCTATATTCCATTGTAAATCATCCTTATCTGTTATATTTTCCAACAACCATTCTAAATATTCTCTGTCTTCCTTAGCTATATCTTCTAGCGATCTCCCTGCATACTTACCGAAGTGTATATTCCTAATGTATGCTGGCTCTTTAGATATCTGTAACATATTTTCAATACTCAACTTACTATTCTCTTGTATATACTTAAACAAATCTCTAACAAAATATACATCACTCAAAGCATCATGTGCCGTATTATGTTCAACATCCTCATTCTTGTATAAACCTAGGTAATATCTAAGATATTGTAATGAATAACTTTCTAAATCCATCCCCTCTTGTTCAAACATATTTCTAGCTAATTTAAATGTACATATCTTCTTTAATATAGATATACCTTTTTTCTTTAATACTTCAGCATCAAATTCTGCATTATGTGCAACCCAGATATACTCTTTAGATAAATATTCTAGATACTCTTTTAAAGTATTTCCTTCAAATTCTTCGTCATTAAAATCTTTTGGTAGTTTAGCATCTTCAAAAGGTTGAAACTTTTCTAAAAATTCTGGTGTTAAATGATGTATTGCCATTGCAGAAAAACTTACCTTCTGTAGTGGATTAAAAAACATATTTAAAGTTACCCCATCTTCCTTGATTATTGCTAATTGAACAATATCTTTGCTTTGGATATCTGTTGTTTCTGTATCAAAATACAATATTTTCTCATTCATAGATTTCAGTATATCATTAATTTAGAAAAGTATTTAAAGGTAGTATAATTGAGTATGATTATATCTAAACCAAAAGAAGAAAAAATATTAAGAGAAGCTTCTGAGATATCTATGAGAATATTACAAAAGTTAGGAGAAAGTATAAAGGAGGGAGTTACTTCCTTGGATATTGATAGGAAGGCTGGAGTTTTATGTAGAGAATATAATGTAAAAGCCGCTTTTAAAAAGGTATCTGGATATAACTACAATACTTGTATATCTGTAAATGATGTGGCTGTTCATGGGGTACCAAATGACATACCTTTTAAAAAGGGAGATCTTGTATCCATTGATTTTGGAATAGTCTATAAAGGTATGTACACAGATCATTGTTGGACATGGAGTATTGGAAAACCTGATGAGAATAGAGAGAAGCTTCTTAAAGTAGGAAGAGCTGCTGTAGAGAATGCAGTACAGAAAGCTGTAACTGGAAATAGGACTGGAGACTTAGGATTCGAGATGGAAAAGGAAGCAAATGTTAATGGCTTTAATATTTTAGAAATGTTCGTGGGACATGGAATAGGTAAAACATTACATGATGAACCTGAGATATTGGCATATGGAGAAAAAGGTACAGGCGAATTACTCGTAGATGGGATGGTTATATGTGTAGAATGTCAGGTTGTGGATGATATTGGAAGTGATGTAAGAATAGATGAAGATGGATGGTCTGCTAAAACAATGAATGGTGGAAATAGTGTTATGTTTGAATACATGGTTATTGTTAGAAAGGATTCTCCAATTATTTTGACAAATTCTCTAAATTGGGGTACTGTAGTATAGAAATAAGGTATTATGATATAATGTGAGTACTATAGGTTAATTTTATATCTATACCCATTATGAATAATAATATAGAAAAATTAAAAGCAGAAGGTAAAAAGATCATTTTAAAGGGTGGATTGGCTGCCACTATATTTCTTTCTGGTGCTTCTCCCAAAAATACATCAAGTCAAATTGAAAAATCCGAAACAGAGCCTGCTGCTCAAACAGAAACATTACCAACAGATTTTGTACTTATAGATGAGATCGATACCTCATGTAAGCAGGTTCTTGAATGGACTTGCCAAGGATGGCCCATGGAGTGTGGTCATTTAAAAGAGGTTGAATATTGTCCTTTAGATCAAGAGCGGGATAATTTGTTTATAGACTCTACCTTAAAAGAAGGAGATAGGGCATTCCTTATTAACCTTGTACAATCCGACCAATTGCAGTCTACATGGGTTGTTGAAAATCCAAATGAAATACTTGGAAATTTAGACTCTAATCTACCACAATATTATAAATCTGTGCATGTAGATTGGGATAGTCAAGGATTAGAATAAGGAGATCTTCCTGTTTCAAATTTTATGCTAAAATTGTGAATTGTTAATTTAGAAATATATTCCTATGGATAATATATATGATGTTGCAATAATTGGAAGTGGGCCTGCTGGTTTTAGTGCTAGCATCTATTCTAGTAGATACAGATTAAAGAGTGTGGTTTTTGGCAAAATGATTGGTGGGACAATAGCTGATGCCCACAAGGTTTGTAATTTTCCTGGTGTTCCTGGCTTAACTGGATTGGAATTAGGACAAAGAATGTATAACCATGCTAAGGAGGAAGGTGGAGAATTCATATTTGAGAGTGTAGAGACACTGAAAAAAGAAGGAAATGTCTTTAGATTAATTACAGATACAAAAAAGGAATATTTAGCAAAAAGTATAATATTAGCTACTGGCACTAAAAGAAATAAATTACATATTCCAAATGAAGATACATATTTGGGCAAAGGAGTATCATACTGTGCTACATGTGATGCTATGTTCTACAAAGATAAAGTGGTTGCAGTAGTAGGAGGAAGTAATGCTGCAACTATGGCAGCTACTATGTTAGCTGATGTTGCTAAACAGGTATATATAATTTATAGAGGCAAGGAATTAAGAGGAGAACCAGCATGGATAGAAGATGTAAAGAGTAAAGGTAATATAACAATTCTTTTTGAGACACTGGTAACCGAATTACAAGGTAATGATGTATTAGAAAGAATAAAATTGAATAAAAAAATAAATGATTCTGAATACATAGATGTAAATGGTCTATTTATAGAAATAGGGTCAGAACCAAATGCCACATTACCCCTACAATTAGGCTTAGAATTGGATGAAAAACAGTATATAAAGGTAGATGAGAGACAAGCTACAAGTATAACAGGTATATGGGCAGCTGGAGACTGTACGACTAACTCAAATAGATTTCAACAGGTAGCAACAGCGGTAGGAGAAGGTGCAGTAGCTGCTAATTCGGTATACTGTTATCTAAAAGAAAGTCCAAATTGTTAATTCGTTTCTTCTTGAGATTTTCTAAATTGATACCATTCTTCTAGATAGTTAGAACTAGACCACATCTTAGGATCTCCTACATTGTACTCTACTCTACCACCATATTTTTCAACTACTTCAGCTTCTGGAACTTTTTTTGCATTATCCCTGTCTCCACCTTTTGTAAATACATGAGGTTTTATTATTTCTAATGGTTCACAGCTATCATATCTAGTTGGATGATCATACATAACTACATAATCAACACCTACAAATTTATCTATCACATTAGCCCTATCAATTGCAGGCATGAAAGGTTTGCCCTTTTTTGTGACACACTGTTGGTCTCCATTTAAAATTACAACAAGGATATCGCCAAATTTTTTTGATTCTGTTATTACTGAGGCATGGCCAGGATGCATGGGATCAAAAAACCCAGATGTTGCTACAATTTTCTTACCCTGTAATTGCTTCTCTCTTATATCTGCAAACTCTTTAAAAGGAATTACCATGTGTGAAAATTTTTACAACTTAATTAGGTATCTTATCATATATTCACACCTGTAATCTATATAACCAATCCTGTAGTGATTAATTATTTGCACAGATTTGTTTATATAATAAGTATAACTTCGAATCTCATCACTACAGGCCCTTGACCTATACCACCCCTTGCATTAACTTAGTTATCACACACAATATATTGTATCTATTTTTATGAAATGTCCATTTTGTGACTGTGAAGCGACAAAAGTAGTAGATAAGAGAGACAACAGAGACGACAGTTCTACAAGAAGAAGAAGACAGTGCCTTAGATGTAGTAAAAGATTTACTACATACGAAAGAGTTGAAAAGGCAGATATCAGTATAGTCAAGAAAGATGGCTCTTTAGAAAGATTCGATACAAATAAAATAACAAAGGGAATTAAAAAGGCTGTAGATGAGAGCAAGATAAATGACGAAGATATAGAGGCATTCGTTGAGGAAGTAGAGAAATATGTAATGAATAGTGAAGAACCAGTTCATTCAAAAGAAATAGGCTTGATGATACTAGATTGGCTCAAGACAAAAGATACATTGGCATACATTAGGTTTGCTTCTGTATATAAGTCCTTTAGAGGAATTGATGATGTTAAAAAAGAAATTAAAGATCTTGAAAATATTTAATTTAATAATTTAAAGAAATGGCTGCCCAGATAAAAAAGACATCTAGAAAAATGTTTAAAGTTAAGAAAAGAGATGGAAGATTAGTTAAGTTCGAGAGGGAAAGAATAGTAACAGGAGTATTTAAGGCTGCAGAGAGTGTTGGTGGGCATGATAGAGAGAGAGCTGAGGAGATAACAGATGAAGTGATAAGGAGACTTAAAGATAAATATTTAGGTAAAGAGCATGTAAAATCACAAACAATAGCGGATACTGTGTCTGAGACATTAAAGGAGATGGGACATGGAAAAACTTCCATAGCTTTTAATTTGTTTGTAGATCTTAAAAACCAGGTGATGAATATCAAGTCATTAGTAGATGCAGATACCCTAGTTAAAGATTATATCGACAAGCTAGATTGGCAAGTGAATGAAAATAGCAATATGGCATACTCTTGGCAAGGTCTTAATAACTATATATCCTCAACAGTTCAGGCTAACTACTGGCTACATAGTATATACCCAAAGGAAATTTCTAATGCAAATATTAATAAAGATCTTCATATCCATGATTTAGGTATGTTAGCTACATACTGTTGTGGTTGGAGTTTAGAGGATCTCCTATTAAAAGGCTTCGGAGGAGTGAAAGGAAAGATATCTTCTGGACCTGCTAAACATTTTGGTGCCGCATTAGGACAATGCGTCAACTATTTCTATACCCTACAGCATGAAGCTGCTGGTGCCCAGGCTTTCTCAAGTTTTGATACCTTTTTAGCTCCATTCATAAGATATGATAATCTCTCCTACAAAGAAGTTAGACAGAAGATGCAAGAATTTCTTTTTAATATGAATGTACCAACAAGAGTTGGATGTCAGACTCCTTTCACAAATATAACTATGGATTTAATTCCTTCAGGTCAATTAGCTAATCAGAATGTAATAATAGGAGGAAAGTTACAGAAGGAAAAATATAAGGATTTTCAAGAAGAAATGGATATGCTAAATAAAGCTTTTTGTGAAGTGATGATGGAAGGAGATGCTCAAGGTAGACTTTTCTCCTACCCAATTCCTACATACAATATTACAAAAGATTTTGATTGGGAGAATAAGAATTACAAATTAATATGGGAAATGACTGCAAAATACGGAATCCCATACTTCTCTAACTTCATCAATTCAGACATGAGCCCGGATGATGCTAGATCTATGTGTTGTAGATTAAGAATTGATAATAGAGAATTAAGAAAGAAAGGTGGTGGATTATTTGGTGCTAATCCATTAACTGGAAGTATTGGTGTTGTAACAATTAATTTACCAAGAATAGGATATCTTTCAAAATCTAAGAAAGAGTATCTTAAGAGATTGGATTATTTAATGGATATATCTAAGAAAAGTTTGGTTATAAAGAGAAAATTCTTAGAAAAATATATAGAGGTTGGATTATACCCATACTCCAAATATTATCTTTCGGATATTAAAAAGAGGTTTAAAGAGTACTATAAGAATCACTTCTGTACAATCGGAATATTAGGAATGAATGAATCTATGATTAACTTCTTTGGAGGAGATCTTACAAAAGGTATAACTTCAAAAGAGGGAAGAGAGTTTGCACTAGAGATAATGGATCATATGAGAGAGAGGTTAATGAAGTATCAAAAAGAGACTAATCAGTTGTTTAATCTAGAAGCTACTCCTGGAGAGGGTGCCACATATAAATTTGCAAAAGCAGACAGAAAGAAATTTGGGAAAGATATTGTAACTGCTGCAGAGATAGGAAGAAATAAGAGTGAGACCCCCTACTATACTAATAGTTCTCAATTACCAGTAGGTCTGACAGATGATATTTTTGAAGCATTAGATTTACAGGACGAATTTCAATGTAAATATACAGGGGGAACTGTTTTACATATATTTTTAGGAGAGAAGATGTCTTCTGGGAAATCTGTTAAGGCTTTGGTCAAGAAGATTTCAGAGAATTACAAGCTTCCATACTTTTCGATTACTCCAACCTTCAGTGTGTGTCCTAAGCATGGATACATATCAGGAGAGCATAAATACTGTCCTGTATGTGACTCAGAGATGGGATACAAGGAAGGAATGTTATTTGATGAGAAATAATTTATTTAATTTTTAATAATACAAACATGCCCAAGAAGAAAGTAACTAGACAAAGATGTGAGGTCTACTCAAGAGTTGTTGGATATATAAGACCAATATCTCAATGGAATGTAGGAAAACAGGCAGAATGGGTTGATAGAAAAGTATTTAATGTAGAAGGTTAACTATATAATGGTTAAAATTGGTGGATTGGAAAAGTCGTCCCTAATTGATTATCCAGGAAAGGTATCGGCTGTAGTATTTACATACGGTTGTAGCTTAAGGTGTCCATACTGTCATAATCCAGAATTAGTTATAGAAAGGTTTAATAAGAATATTCAAATAACACAAAAATATTTTTTTGATTTTTTAAAGAAAAGAATTGGTAGACTAGATGGTGTAGTTATAACAGGAGGAGAACCATTAATATATGATGATCTAGATATATTTATCTGCAAGATAAAGAAGATGGGATTCTTAGTGAAATTGGATACCAATGGAATGCATCCAGACAAATTACAATATATTATCGATAAGGGCTTAGTTGATTATATTGCTATGGATGTTAAATATTCTGAAAGTTCCTACATTAAGCTTGCAGGGGGCAAAATCGCATATAGAAAAATATCTAAATCTATACAAATTATTATGAATTCAGGTATAGAGTATGAATTCAGGACTACTTATGTAAAGGGAATTCATGATTTAGACTCAGTAGAGCAGATAGCCTCTCTAATTAAAGATTCTAGAGTATATTACATACAAAATTTTAGAGAGGGAAAAAGTATTGATCCTACCCTATCTTCAGAAAATTCTTTTTCCCCTACTGAATTAAAAAAGATTAAGAAAATTGCTAAAAAGTATATTAAGAATGTAATTATAAGGTAGGGTTTTCCAAAACTTTTATAACTTTTCCATTAAAAACAGTATCTGTATCTTTATCCAAATATATTGGTTGATTGAGAGGGTTACTAGATTCAGGATATAAAATTATCAAATCCTTTTCCTTTTTAATCTTTTTAACTGTTGCACTATTCTCGATAACAGCAACTACTGTATCTCCATCATTTATTTCTGCATCCTTTTGTACTATTAAATAACTCCCATCTATAATATTCTTTCCTTCTATTGTAGATAAATCCATGGAATCTCCCTTTACAATTAGAGAAAAAAGATTTTCTTTCTTTCCAACAAGCTTCTTGTCTAACTTTAATACTCCTAAATTCTCCTCCTCAGCACTCACAAGTGGTGTTCCAGCATTAGCATAACCAAGTATAGGAACTCCAATCAAGTAGTCGTATACCACTTCCTCATCATCATCTACTATATGTATACCTCTTGGTTCTCCTGTTCTTAAAATATATCCCTTCTTCTCTAAAGCTATTAAATGATTAACGACACCTCTTTTAGTAGATATACCAAGTGATATTTGTAATTCTGCTAGAGATGGTGCATATCCATTTTCTAAATAGAACTTCCTTATCACTTTTAATACCAACTCCTGTTTTCCTGTTAATATACCACCCATATTTAAGATTATTTAATTTAATATTTCAGTATACCCCCGTATACCAATGGTATACAAGTACCTGTAGTATACTACTTGCACAAAAATTTTTAAGATACTATACTTTTAATATATAAATTAATAATTGTCATAATATGGCAGAAGAGAAAACAGCTAAGAAAGTCTTTACATTAGAGGAGATTAAATATAACGAAGCCAATAAGGTCATGGCTATAGTTGCTTGTATCCCTATTGTTGGATTAATTCTTCTTTTTGTAGAGAAAGATGATAATTTTGTTAGATATATGGGTGCACAGTATACAGTTCTAGGTGCATTGCAAATGGTAATTAGTTTTATTCCAGTAATTGGTTGGGCTATTTCCTCACTATTAGCATTAGCAGTATTTGTATTAATAGTGGTTGGAATGCTTAAAGTTTCAAAAGGTGAGAGATTTGATATTCCAATGATATCTGAATGGGCTCTTAAATTAATGGCTGCTGTTTAATTAGTTGTTTTGCTATTTAAAAGGGGAGTTAATTCTCCCCTTTTTTTATTTATTATGATAGAATTCTTTTGTTCTAACACGGGGAGTAGTTCAGTTGGCTAGAACGCTGCGTTTGGGACGCAGAGGTCGCAGGTTCAAGTCCTGTCTCCCCGATTTTCAAATCCCTTGCTATCTGCTACTATATTAATCATGAATATCCAAAAATTTCTTAATAGATTTACACATAAAAGATTATATTTTGTTAATGCAATAATCACTTTCTTTGCCTTTGTAATATTAGCCAGTACAACAGGAGACAACTTTACATTCCCTCATTCTTCATACAGTAATTTAGGAAATCCTATGAATAATAGGTTATATATGTTCTTTAATGTCGGTTTAATTACATCCGTAATATTTCTCTCTATATATTTTAGATACATAACTATAAAATTATTTAAACATTCAGAGTTATTTCGTATAAGCTACATAATTCCAATTCTAAGTGTAGCTTTCATTGGTCTTTTTCCTCAACAAGGAGATCTTGAACTACATGGATATGCAATAATAGGAAATTTAATACTCTTAACAATCTTAACTCCTATAAATATAGTAGGTCTTTATAGAAAAAGTCCTAAGCTTCTAAAACAATTAGTATATATATCAATGCTATTCTTCTTCTTAATTGGATTATCACTCATCCTCATACCAGGTGTATTAGAAACTCTAATCATCCTTTTTATATTGGTTATTTGTCTTGCTGTTGATAATTTTCTTTTTAAAACAAGGCTATTTTCGGGAAAAAGAAGATTAAGAAAATTAAAATAATTCCTACTCTAAGTCTGCATTAAATTGACATATTCAAATTTTATGTTAAAATAGTAATGGGTATATACCCATATTAAATTTTTAATATATATCTATGCCAAACTTAGACAGAACTGGGCCATTAGGACAAGGCCCTAGAACAGGAAAACGGGGATTACTAAGACCTAGAGGTCTGGGAGGATCTTCAGAATGTACCTGCCCTTCTTGCGGTTACAAAGAGACACACAGAAGAGGTATCCCCTGCTCTACAATAAAATGTCCAAAATGTGGAGCACCTTTAAGAGGTCAATTCTGCTAATCATTTAGGGAGTAGATGATAGCTACTCCCTATTACTTTGTGATAGTATTCAGTATGAGAAGAAGAAATAGAAGAAGAATAAATTACAAATTTAATGAAACATATTTTAAACCAAGAGGAATTCCTTTGAATCAACTTGCGGAATCGATTATAACTTTCGAAGAATTAGAAGTCCTAAGGCTTAGATATATAAAGAAATTGGATCAAGAGGTTGCTGCAAAAGAGATGAGAATATCTCAAAGTCAATATCAAAGGGATCTTTCCTATGCTTTAGAGAAAATATCAATTGCATTAATAGAGGGAAATGCTATAAAAATTGAGAAACCTATTGCAAAGAAAGAGTAAACCTCCTAAAATATTAATAATAATTTAATCTCGATAATACTATGATATATGCAATTGGTGTATTAGCCCTATTAGCTGTTGTTTTAGTTGGTCTATATAACAGATTAGCAAAACAAAAAATTGTTGTAGAAGAGGCTTCTGCTGATATAGAGACTTTTCTAAAACAGAGATATGACATGATTCCTAATCTTGTTGAGATTGTAAAAGGATATGCAAAACATGAGCAAGAGACATTCAAACAGATAACGGAGATGAGAGCTAAAGCCATGTCTGCTGGTTCACTTTCAGAGAAAATGGAATTAGAGGATCAATTAAGTAAGGCTGTTTCTAAAATAATTGCAGTTGCA
>JALHDC010000006.1 GCA_022840695.1 bacterium | reverse complement strand
TGGCTATGACTCGAGCGATGTGGGAGGAGGAGGAGGAGGAGGAACGTATGGGGATGAAGGGTTAAATAAATTAATGCTTGGTTCAGGTGGTGGAAGAGGAGGTAATGATAATGCTGGAGAGCTTGGAGGTGCAGGTGGTGATGGTGGTGGTGTAGTATATATAGTTGCAGGCTCTGTCACTGTGTCAGGAGGTTTGGCAAGTAATGGTGTTGTGGGAGGAAATGGTGCTAGCGGTACATCGTACTATACTGGTGCTGGTGGTGGAGGTGCAGGTGGTGCAGTAAGAATAGATGCGGAAAGTGTAAATATTGGTACATCATTATTAACTGTTACAGGTGGAGCTAGTGGAGTCGGGAGATTTAGTAATACAGCAGTAAATAATGGTGGTACAGGTGGTAGTGGTAGAGTAGCTATTTATTACACAGATACATACTCTGGTACATCTGGAACACCAGCAGTAACAAACTTCTATGAATTAGATCCAAGTACCATTGGTGATGACGAGGTGGAATCACCAACAGGTATAATTAGAACAATTATAGGTCTAACTGACATCTCCTTAGAATCAGGTGTAGACACAGGAGATGGAAGAGATGGTAATGTAACAGTAGCATACAATACAAATATTAATAGAACTAGTTTAATAGCTGGAAGAAGTTGTGCAGATGGAGGTGATGCTGTTAATTACAATATTCTTTCATTTAATTCTGCTGGAACGGAAGCTACATTGAACAGAGCTCCAAGTTTAGGCTGTTTGTCTCCTGGGGATGAAGTCTTAATAATTAACTTACAGGGCACATATTCTTCCATGGATAATGTAGGGAACTATGAGACATTAAGGATACAGAGTATAATAAATACGACAATAAGATTTACAGCTGGAAAAACAAAATACTATGGAAATGGTTTAACTGATGACACGAACCTAGGTACAACTGCCAATAGCCAAAGAGTTATGTTACAAAGGGTTCCGAATTACCAGAATGTGACAGTAAATAGCGGAGTAAATTTCTATCCAGATGCATGGGCTACGGAGACGAATGAAAATTCCCTCTATAGGACTAGTAAAGGAGGTGTAATGCTTTTTAGAGCAAATGGTGAGGTTAACATAAATGGAACTGTTCATGCAAATGGAAAGGGGTATCAAGGTGGAAACGAATGGACTGATTCTGGTGTAGACAGAGGAGGGGAAGGTGGAGAAGCATATTGTGGTTTAGGTGGTTTAGGTGCGATACAAAACTCTGTAGGTAGTAATGGCTCCGCAGGAGGAGGAGGAGCGGATAGCAATGGAGGAGATGGTTATTGTGGTGGTGGTGGTGGTGTGGATGGTGGATCTGGTTTTATAGGTGGTTTTGGTTCTCCAGTAAGAGGTGGTTCAGGTGGAGGTGGTGGCCCTATAGGTGGAGGTGCAGGAGCTGGTTATGGTTTGCCGGGAGATGGTGGATGGCGATATACAAATGATATTGTTTCTGATGGTGGAGGCATAAATAGTTCTGGAAATAGTATCTCAGATAATCATTATGGTGGGGGTGGAGGTGGTGGTACATATGGTAATTCAGAATTGACAAAATTGATGATGGGGTCTGGAGGTGGTAAAGCGGGTTATTATAATAGTGGAGTAGCTGTAGGAGGAGATGGTGGAAATGGTGCTGGTATTATCTCTATCTTTTCAAACAATATTACAGTATCAGGAAATATTACATCGAATGGTGCAAATGGTGCTGTTGGAACAGGTTCTAGCTTTCAACCAGGTGGTGGTGGCGGCTCTGGTGGCTCTATATTGATTGTTGGAGCAACAGTCAATATAGGTAGTACCAAGGTTCTTGCAAGTGGAGGCTCAGGAGCGGCCGGTACATCAAATGGTGGTACAGGAGGAGACGGTGGTGACGGTCGTATAGCCGTATACTACTCCGAAACATACTCTGGTACATCTGGTAGTCCAAGTGTTACCAACTTCTACGAAGGTGGTTCATACTCATACGGTATGTATCACTCCAATGTTATCCCAACACTTGGTGCTGGCTCATTCTCTGATTTCAGATGGAATTTTGATAATGATACATACGGTCAAATATCTATACAAACAAGAACAGGAGCTACTACTGATCCCACAGATGGATCATGGGAAGAGTGGAGACCCACAGACTCTAATTCTGCAAACACTACCTTACAAGATGCAGACAACGCATCCTCATGGGTTGGTACTAATGTAACTGTATCAGATGGTGATACCACGAGAGATATAGATTTCTTTGAAGATGAAGATGAACTAACAAGTGGAAACATTACCAAAATGGTATCCAGTACCAATGGGGGATACTCAGAAGCAACTATATCTGCTATAGATCTTTCTGGCTATGATTACATAACTATGTGGGTTAAAGCTTCCGTAATTAATCAATCGCTATCCTTTAGTATGGGAGAAAGTTCTGGGGATGAACATACAGAAAATATTGTAATTGATAGCCTAGAGTGGCAGAAAGTGTATTGGGATATTACAGACATAGCTTCTGAAAATAGGAATGCTATAACAAAATTAAGAATAACCAATCTAACATCCTCTACAAATACATACTATATAGACAATGTAAAAGCTGAGGTACTACCAACCAGTGGTCTTGATGAAATATACTCAACTCCAAATGATTACTTACAGTACAGAGTAATATTTACAACCACAGATACTAGATTTAGACCTACATTTAGCAGCATATCTTTTACATACAATGTAGGATATGAAATAGTACAGGTGGATTCTAATAAAGTAAGGCTTTACAACTACTCTGGAGCTACACAAAAACTAAGATTAGATGTAGTAACAGGAGGATTAGTATTTGAACTATCTCAAGGAACAAGTGCTTCTGTTAATCTCTCTCCGTCTGTGGCACAGGTAGATAGTGAAAATTCTACAAATAGCATATGGATTAACAAAACAGGCACAGGAGGTAATTTACTTAAGCTTCAAACCTTAGGTGTGGATTCCTTCGTAGTTGGTTCTGATGGAAACCTCACAATGACTGGAGATATAGAGGTACAGGGAGGAAGTATTAAGTTAGGGAGTAGTGGTTGGGTAAGATTTAATGAATCTACTAATGCATTAGAATTTACAAATGATGGAACTGATTGGATTGCATTAGGACCTCTATTTACATCAATTGTCCTTTCTGCAGAGTACTCAGGTGCGGTCTTGTCTGCAGATGGCACCAACAATACAGGTAATATGGTATCTGGCAGCGATGCAACAAATAATTCCATGAACTACTACGAATGGAATAGCTCAGAAGTATCTCTAAATGACTATGATGTAAGGGTTAGATTCACTCTTCCATCTAATTTTGGTAGTTGGTCTGCAGGAGGTATAACCTTTAATCTAGCAACAGAATCTACAAACAGTGCAAGTAATAAGATAGACTTCTATGTGTATGAAGAAAGCTCTGGTAGTGTTGATGGTAGCTCTGAAACTCAAGTATCTTCAGTAGCAGGACAATGGAAATCTACAACAATATCAGGATCAGGATTAACAGAATGTGTATCAGCAGGAGATGTATGTATGTTAGTAATCAAGATGTCATCTTCTAATGATAACTATGTAAGAGTGGGTGATATTGAAATAGGATATGACAGAAAACTATAAGATCTGAAATATATGCTATGTATATTTTACAATGATAATATCTACTATGTTTAAAACTGCCCTAGATAAAACAAAAAGGTGTATAAGGAAAATATTTAGAGAAGTGAAAAATTTCATTAAGAAGAAACCTAAACTCTTCTTTATTGTCATATCATTGTTCCTAATCATTCTTCTATCCTTTGTTATATATTCATATCTTAAACCAAAGCCTAATGATGATATATTTTTTCTCCCTACTAATAGTAATGCTGTACTAGGAAGCAAAAATCCATCATTTAATGTTGCATTTGGAAAAAGAGATCAGCCAGATACACAATGGGTTCGATTTGAAGCAAAGAGTAGTTCAAAAAATCCGTTCGAAGAGAAAAAAGAAAATATTTTCACTAAAATATCTGGTTGGGCCAAACCTAAGAAAGAGTATGGTATAGAGATGAGTTTGCAAGGTGTGAATTTAAGTGAAACTGAGAAATTAGAAGTGTCCGATAGTTCTGATGTCATAAAAAGTGTTGCTGAAATTATTGGAACAGATGATATTAAAACAAGTACAGAATTAGTAGAGGGTGGTAGGGTAATAGGAGAATATACGGAACAACCAGTATCAAAAAAGACTGTAGTGAATAAAAATGTAGCAAACGGTGTTGATATAGAGTATCAAGTATTAGAAGGTTTGGGATTAAAGGAGGAAATAGTAATCAGAAGCATAGAAGAGTATGGGAAGGAATGTAAAGGGAATTTATTTGAATGTAAATTACCTTTAAATGAATTTATTTTTGATCTTAAATTGGACGAGGGTTTGGAATTGAAAAGGGGATGGTTTACATTGGAAGGGAAAAGTACCGAAAATTATTATTTTGAAGATAGCAATGGTAACTATGTGGCACATTTTCTTCCCAGTTGGGCTGTGGATAATGCCGGAAATAAGACATATGATGTCATACTGAATGTGGAGGAAGGCGAAGGTGAGAATTATAGGGTTGAGGTTATAGTTGATATAAATTGGTTATTTTCTTCTGAAAGAATTTTTCCTGTCAGAATAGATCCAAGTATTGTACATAATACAAAAGTACAATTTGATAATGGATTTTTCGAAAGAACTGAAAGTATAGATGGTCCTAAAATTCAATTAGAAACAAACGGGGGATTTTCTTCAGGAGAGTATGTATCTCCTATAATTGATTTTACGGCTACCTCTACCATTTCAGATTTTGGATGGACTGAATCTGGAGTACAAACAGGCAATGGCGAAATTCCATATAGTACGACAGGATTAGTTGCCCAATGGAATTTTAATGAAACAAGTGGAACTACAGCTATAAGTGATGGTAGTTGTGGTAGTTCCTGTAACGGAACATTGAGCAACATGACAACTACTGGACAGGATGCTGCAGTATCTACAGGCTGGACAAATGATTATCGTAAATGGGGTAACGGTGCAGTGATGTTTGACGGAAGTGATGATGCAATTGCCTTGGGAAATCAAGAAGCCTATTCTTTACAAACCTTTTCTTTAGAGTCTTGGTTTTGGTTAAAAGATGTTTCTTCTCAAAGGACTATATTTGGGACTTTAAATTCTAGCGGATACAAAGGCTATGTACTTAAAATCAACTCTTCCGGATATTTGTATTTCGTGACTGTAAATGATGCTGGAGGAGTTATCGATTCTGTTACAGATACAATGCTTGCAGAAGCTGGACGATGGTATCATGTTGTTATAACTGTAAACCAAGGTGGACCTATAAAAATGTATGTAGATGGAAAATTTGTTGTTGAAGATTCAAGTACATCTACAATTTTGTATGATGCAACTCATTATCCTCGAATAGGAATACAGTATGGTACAGGGAACGGATTCTATGGGAGTATTGATACCACAAGGTTCTATTCAAGAATACTAACCGATTCGGAGGTGCTCTCTAACTATCAAGCAGGAAATATTGAATTTCAGTACAGAATGAGCAGTGATGGAACAGTATGGAATAGTTGGTCCACAAGCACAAATAAAGTTCAAATAACTTCTATGGATTCAGATAGCTCGGAATGGAAAGTCTCAGGCAAAGCAGCCTCTGGAGTCCCTTTAACTCTTTCTAATACTTATAACACAGTATCGGGGCCTACAGGTTGTACATATAAAGATCCTGTCTTAATAAATAATATTCATAATAATAATAGATTATCTAATTACATAGTGACATTAAATGTGGCATATAAAACTGGTATGTCATCAGATTTCTCCGACTTAAGGTTTACTAATTCCTCAGGTACCGACTTAGATTACTTTATATCCTCATATACAGATTCTAAGACTGCTAACATTTTATTAGAGGTTGATTCTATACCAAGTCAATCAGTTGGTAAGGTGTATATGTGGTATGGAAGCTGTACTGGTGGGAGTGCTAGTAATGCAGAGACCACATATCTTCTTTATGAAGATTTTGATTCCTTTGATTCTAGTAAATGGACAACATCTAGTACTGGTACAGTATCGGCAATTTCAGGATATGCTTATCCGTCTAGTTTTGGAACAAATAATGGTTCCTACCATGGACCAACCATAACAGCCGATTTAGAGAATATAATATCAGAAACGGAAGGTTTTATATTTGACATAAGTGTATATTGGCAAGTAGTTTCCTCTGGTTTGGCAACCTTAAAAATAGCTCTTCAAAATGACAACACTGTTAACAACTATATCTATTATGTAGACAATCATGCAGCTACAGCAGAGAGTCATGAATATCTATACGACTCTGTAGGTAATTTGTATTCTGCTTGTACAGCAGATGGTGCACAATGTCTTACAAGTGGGACCTGGACATCTGTAAGGGAAACAAGGAATGAATCTTCCAATTTAACATACTCTAAGAACGGTACGATTAATTACAACAATTCTGCGAATATTCCAACAATAAACAAATTATCTATTTCCTTTGGTCAGTACACTACTTATGCTGCCAATACGATGAGGGTTGATAACATAAGGTTGAGGAAATACTCTCTTCCTGAGCCAACAGCAAAAGTTGATACCCAGAACGAAAGTATATATATGGAAGGACAGGGGAGTTTAAAAGCCGAAATAGGAAGTATTCAAAGTGATTCAAACACAATCGGATATTGGAAGTTCGACGAAACAGCAGGGAGTGGGGCATATCTAAAAGACTATAGTGGAAGTGGAAATAATGGTACCCCTGTTGGAACCGCATACTCTGTGGGGAAGGTAAAAGGAGGAAGGTATTTCGATGGAACTGATGATTATATCAATCTCTCAACATATGCCTCTTCAGTAGATGTTGCATCCATAACAGTATCATTTTGGATAAAAACAACTGATGACAACGGTGGCTATGCTGTGTTTTTGGCAAATGCAGACAATTCTGCTTTCAACGGCATTTGTTTAGGAAATAACTGTACGAGTTATTGTACGAATGAATTGATAACTATTGCTACACGCCGTAGTGGTACAGATACTAATCGTGTCTGCTACACTACAGCTACAAGAGCTGAATTAGTCGATGGTGAATGGCATCATGTTGCAATAATAGCTAATGGCTCAACATATAAAATATATTTGGATGGTGTTTCTAAAACTGTAACTATGGGTCGTGGAAGTAACGATGGAAGTTGGGGAGATATCGCTAATGCAGCAGTATTCAATTTTGGTAGAATTGTTAACGATGCGGAGTGGCTCAATGGGGTGCTGGATGAAGTTAAAATCTCAAATGTGGAGAGAACATCCGAAGAAATTGTTGAAGAGTATAGACTTGGTAGGGGCTATGAGATATCAAAGAATATCTCCGCCATGGATTTGAGTAATTATTCAAAAATACCAATTTGGATTGCAAGTGATACTCTCGGCAATAACCTAGATTTAACATATGGAGGAAATGCATATGTAAATAATGAACCAGACTCGAATACTGTAGGATTATGGCATTTAGATGAAGAATCAGGAACAGGGGCCTACATTAAAGAAAGTGGAGGGAGTAGCTTAAATGGAACTCCAACTGGTACAACATACTCTACTAACGGAAAAATTGGTAGTGCTAGGGACTTTGCTGCTGGAACAGATAGAGTGACCATTGCAAATAGTCCAGCATTAAATATTGTGAATAATATAACAATTGAGGCCTGGATAAATCCCGATAGTATTGATAGTACAGGCTCTTGGAATAGGATAGTAGAGAAGGGAGAGAATAATCAGTACAGCCTATCTATGAGTAGTGCTAGTGGTTACGGTCTGATAGCACGATTCTATGGTACATCTACTATTACAACATACTCCTATGTTATTCCTCCATTAGGGAAATGGAGTCATGTAGCGGTTACATATAACGGATCTACTGTTAAATTTTATCTAAATGGATTCCTTGTTTCCTCCTCGGCAAATACAGGTGCCATTTCTACAACCACTGGAGATTTAAATATTGGAAACTGGGTAAGTGCCACCAGGGGATTTGATGGGAAGATTGACGAGGTTAGAATCTCAAATATAGCTAGAACAGCGGACGAAATCAGAGAGGCCTACAGTATTGGAATGAGAACACACACTATAAGTGTATCTTTTAAGGCAGACTTGCAAGCATCCAATTTAATAACTGGTTCAAATGATGAATCTTTTACAATAAGTGAAACCAATTATGGAACAACGGGTCATATTGAGAACTTAAATATAGGAGATAGCATTGTAATAAAAGAAAATTATGATGGAATAGAATATTCAGCACAAGGGACAATCAATAGTTTAAATAGTGATACAGGTACTGTAACTGTATCTAGTTGGAATACTGGTAGTACATTCCCAAGTGTTGGGTATAGTATTGGGGCAACGGTATTTAAATGGCAAAAAGAGTATATAGATACAAGAGGAGTACTACCCGAATATAAGGATTCTATTACAAGGTTGACATTTCGGAAGGTGGGAAATGAGGCTGTTGACTTTTGGATTGATGATATAGTAAGTGCCAAGTATTTAACATCAGCGACGGTACAAGATGAAACATTTAATTCTGCAAGATATTTTCAATATAAAGCAATTTTTACTACTCTAGATACAGATGTGTCATCATATGTGAGTAGTGTACAGATAGATTATTCCGAGGGAGCATTAGAAGGTCCTACAATGGATCAAATAATGAGACATGGGAAATGGTTTGGAAGTTATCAAAAACAAAATTTCTGGTGGGCTGGTACAGAGTAGATAGATGTTGTAAAAAAACACTCTAATGGTATATAGTATATAAATATTTAATAATGATACAGAATATGAGTGTAGCATCTGATGCAATAAAAGATAATAAAAAAGTATTACTTTTAGCATTAGGTCTATTAGTAGTCTCTATGTTCGGACTTCTTTTAACAAAACAAGGATTAATTATGCCAGAAGAAAATATAGTAAATACACCAAAAAAATATTCACAACCTGAATCTGTATTAGAGCAAGGAGTAGATTATAAAGCCGTCTTAAAAACATCCCTAGGAGATATTGAAATAGATCTTTTTGAAGGAGAAGCTCCACAGACTGTAAATAGTTTTCTTTTTCTAAGTAAGGAGAAATTCTTTGATAAGGTAATATTCCATAGGGTAGTAGAAGGATTTGTAATACAAGCAGGAGATCCAACAGCTACGGGTACAGGAGGTCCTGGGTATCAAATCCCTGATGAGATAACAGATAGAAAATACGAACCATATACTATGGGGATGGCAAATGCTGGTCCAAATACAAACGGTTCTCAATTTTTCATAACATCTGGGAATATCCTAGAGGAAAATCTTCAAGCCTTGGATGGAGGTTATACAATATTTGGAAAAGTAACTAAAGGATTCGCTGTAGTAGATTCCATTGAAAGAGTAGAGGTGGATTCAAGAGATAAACCTGTAAACCCTGTAGTCATTGAATCTGTTCAAATCATAGAAATTTAATCTAGATTTAATTTTTCTCCTGTATATTTTTGTATATGCAAAATATACAGAAGAAAACCATCTACTATCTCATCCTAACCTTTGTAATATCATTTACACTTGGTCTTCTCTTTGATCACTTTGTATTACAAAAAAGTTTCAATTTTGATAATAAACCATTAGAGGAAGTAGATATTTCTGTTAAATCAGAGAAAGAGAAGAAATTGACAGATAGGGTTGTAGAAACAGAACAAGGATGCACCATATATGTGGATGTCGGAGGCTCTGTAAGGATTCCAGGTGTCTACTGTCTAGAAAAAGAGTCCCTAGTAATAGATGCAGTTAATAAAGCAGGAGGATTTACCAAAGATTCAGCCACAAAATTCATAGCAAGGAGGATAAATCTTGCACAGCCCTTAGTAGAATACCAAAAGCTATATTTCCCTTTTGAAAAGGAACTCGTATGTCAAATACAGCCTCTAGTAGATGAAAGTTCAAAAATTGAAAATATGATAAATAATCCTGTAACAAACCTTCCAACCACTGAACCATATGTAGATACTGAACAAAATACAACCCCTCAATCATCCAATACCACGAATAATACAACAAATAACAGCAGTGTAGAGTGTGTGAACATTAATACAGCTAACAAGGAACAATTAATCACCTTGAATGGTGTAGGTGAATCAACAGCAGTCAAGATAATGCAGGGTAGACCATATAGTAAAAAGGAAGATCTCCTCAATGTAAGTGGAATAGGAGAGGCTACATTGGCAAAATTTACCAATGAAATTTGTATTTAACTATGTTGCACAGAGTAAGAGAGACTTTAAGGAAGCTATTTAAAAGAATAAGAGGGTTGGTAAGGTACATATTGGATTATAAAATATTGCTTTATTCAATTTTGTATATATTATCAACCTTCTTATCGGAAAAATTTCTGAGAAACATAGATGGCCTAATAACTATCGGTCTACTTGTGTCTGGATATGTATGGTTACTGATCATTTATATGACTTTCGTCCTTTTGAGAAACATTCAGAGGAAGAAAGAAAGCATCTCTTTATTAAAAATCATTTTAAATAACTGTGTTCACTTTTTTACACTATCGCTTTTCCTCTTCTTAGCAATAATTATTCCTTCTGTTAAGTTAGGTTCAATTAATAAGCAGAATCTGGAGAGTAGTGCGGGTATTGTGAGTTTCACAAACGAGATTGTGACCTTCGAAGGATATATAACAAATGAACCAGTTATTAAACATAGATATTTAGAAATGCAGGCATCATTGCTAGAGGATATTAACCTAAATGGTCAAACTTTAGGTAAAGATCATGGTTATATACTAATCAAAACTGAAAATTATGAAAAATTTAAGATAGGGCAAGTATGTAAATTTACAGGTATCCTCATGGAACCTGAGAATTTCTCTGATTTTGACTACAAAACATACCTTATGAATAAGCAAATATTTTTAATTATGGAAAATCCTCTGTTTGAATGTGCAAATATAGCTAGAAGAAGGGCAGGAAGCGGTATAAAGAACTTCTTGATCGATTTTAAACAGTCAATAATTAAGAACATAGATAAAATAATGTTAGAACCACAAGCATCTTTGTTGGTTGGGATCCTGTTTGGCAGTGATAGGCTTTTTAGTAGTGATTTCGAAGAGAGTATTAGGATATCTGGTGTAAGCCACATAGTCGCTGCATCAGGGTACAACATCACAATACTTGTGATATTTATAAACAAACTATTTCTGTTTTTGCCTAAGAAAATAAGAATAATATTTAGCCTAATAGTAATATGGCTCTTTGCTATACTATCCGGATTCTCAGCATCTATTGTAAGGGCTTGCATCATGTCCTCAATCTCTTTGTTTTCCCTCTTCTGGGGTAGGGTGAATAGTATGCATATCTCATTACCATTAGCATCTGCAATATTTATATTTCTTGATCCATTAATAATACATGATGTCGGATTTATACTCTCAGTCTCGGCTACACTAGGTTTAGTTTACATATCACCAGTTTTGCTAGATCTGAGGAAAAGATTGTTAAAGAAACTAAAATTTTTGGACGAATATGTAATCCCCACTATGAGCTGTACATTATCAACATTGCCAATATCATTAATAACTTTCAAAACATTCTCTATTTGGTCTGTCCCTGTTAATGCTTTAGTGTTACCAGTGATAGAAGGGACCATGTTATGGGGTGTACTATTTCTTTTAATCTATCCTTTTCATTTACCTTTGGCATATCTGTGTATATCTGTCGCCAACTTGCAACTTAAATATTTTGAATATATCGTTAATATAGTGGGAGATTTAAATATTGGATCCTGGAAAATATCAAATGGATTGGAAAATTTAATTTCAATATCCTTATTAACAGTTTTAATC
Source organism: bacterium (assembly GCA_022840695.1). GTDB lineage: Bacteria > Patescibacteriota > Dojkabacteria > SC72 > SC72 > UBA2177. The sequence continues at coordinate 21,420 of JALHDC010000006.1, read as the reverse complement.
CTTTTTGTCATATATTACTACCCTGTAGAGAATGAAAAATACAACTACTATCTTAAAGATAGGTAAAAAGTTTTTCTTAGAGAATATTGTAAACACAATATTTCTCCTTTTGACGGTTATACTTTTTACCTTTAGTAAACAATCCAATAACAGTATCCCAGAGATAATATTTTTTGATATTGGTCAAGGTGATGCAATATTAATACAACAGGATAACTTTCAAATTTTGATAGATGGAGGGCCAGATGATGCTATTGTATATGAATTAGCCAAACAGTTACCTTGGTATGACAAAAATATAGAGATAGTGGTGTTAACACATCCTCACGATGACCATATACGGGGATTACTTAATGTCCTTGATCAATATAGTGTGGAACAGATATTCATGAATAGGATAGAGTATGAAAACAGAGCATATGAGTATCTCCTAACAAATTATCAAGAAAAGATAGTTGAAGTAGAGCAGGGAGATGTATTCGAATACAAAAACATATATGGAGAAATTCTGTATCCCTTTGTAGGGAAAGCTTACCAAGAAAAGAATATTAACAATGAATCAGTAGTCATTCTCTTAGAGGTGGATAACTACAGGACTTTGCTTATGGGAGATGCTGAGCAAGAGGTTGAAAACAAATTAATTGAGAAGTACAACCTCGAAGATATATATTTACTCAAGGTAGGACATCACTGTTCCAGAACCTCAACCTCTGACATGTTTCTCAGCGAAACAAATCCGGACATAGCCATTTGTTCCTGTGGAGAAGATAATAAATTTGGACATCCACACTATGAAACTCTTGAAAAATTCCAAACTAGAGATGTTCAATATTTAATCACATACCAGGAGGGAAACATAGTTATTAACTTCGATAATTTATGATAAAATGCCCTTATAATGTACCTGTAGCTCAATTGGATAGAGCATTGGTTTGCGGAACCAAAGGTTGTCGGTTCGATTCCGACCAGGTACGGGGACAGTCCCGCTATTTTTTCTTCTTGGATACTGTGTTTTCCTATGTTTTTTGACTCGAAAATGGTAAGATTATATGCATAGGTCTGTCCCTGGTTGGCACTCGTAGCTTAACTGGATAGAGCATCGGTCTTCGGAACCGAGGGTTGGGGGTTCGATTCCCTCCGAGTGCGTATGTTATTATATATTTACAACAATGGACATAATAAATAAGATTGAAAAACTAATAGAATCATCACTTGAAGCTCTTGGGATTGATAATTCCAATGTGGATATTGAGGTAGAGGCACCTGTTGATTCTTCTCACGGTGAATATTCAACAAACATTGCAATGAGACTGGCATCAAGCTTAAAAAAGAATCCTATGGAGATAGCTCAAAACATTGTAGATTCACTAGGGGAAGCTATAGATATAGAAAAGGTAGATATTGCTAATCCTGGTTTTATAAATTTCCATCTTTCAAATAGATATTTCTTGGCAGAAATAGCGAAAATAATAGAGAAAACGGAATATCTACAGTTTGATGAAAAAGATGGACAAAAAATAGTTATAGAATATACGGATGCGAATCCATTCAAAGAGTTCCATATAGGGCATCTATATTCCAATGCTGTTGGGGAATCGTTTTCTAGGCTCCAAGAGGCTGTAGGAGCGGATGTAATAAGGGCATGCTACCAAGGTGATGTTGGATTACATGTTGCCAAATCATTGTACGGATTAGAAAAAAAGCTTGCTGAGGAGAAGAAGAGATTTGAAGACTTGGAGAAGCTTTCCTTAGAGGAAAGGGTAAAGTACCTGGGTCAAGCATATGTTATCGGATCAACACAGTATGATGAAGTTAAGGATCCAGAAGTGATAAATGAAGTAAATGAAATAAATTACTATATTTTCTCCCTAACCTCAGATTCGATAGAGAAAAAAGATTTCTCTGAATATGAAAAAAGAAATATTGCTCAAATGTATAAAAAGGGTAGGCAGTGGTGTTTAGATTTTTTTGAAAAAATATATGAAAAGGTTGGAACGAAATTTGATCACTATTTCTTTGAAAGTGAAGTAGGAGAAGCCGGTTTGAAAACAGTTTTAGGGTATGTTGGAAAAATATTTGAAAAGGATGATGGAGCAATAATATATCGTGGTGATGAGAAGAAAAACCTTCACACAAGAGTCTTTGTTAATAGCCATGGTCTTCCTACATATGAAGCGAAAGAGATAGGTTTGGCATTAAAGAAGAAGGAAGTTTTGGATTATGACGAATCTGTAGTTATAACAGCAGATGAACAGAGTGGATATTTCAAGGTAGTTTTGGATGCTTTAAGTAAGATAGATCATGATGTAGCTCAAAAGATAAGGCACTTTGCCCATGGGAAGGTTAGGCTTCCTGGGAGTAGTAAGATGTCTAGTAGAAAGGGAGGAATACTTTCCGGAGAGTGGTTGATAAATGAAACAAAGAGTAGGGTTAAGGATATTATGAAGACAAATGATGAGCTTTCTGGTGTAATTTTGAATAGAGTAAGTGAGAAGATTGCAATTGGTGCCATAAAATATGCATTTCTTAAGGTTACAATTGGTAGAGATATAGTATTTGATTTTGAGAAATCAATTACCTTTGATGGTGATACTGGTCCATACTTAATGTATGTGTATTCTAGATGTAATTCTATATTGAAATCAGCAGGTAAACTTGCAAATCCAAAAAATGTTTGCATAGACCCCTGTATGGAAAGTCCTGAAACCAAGGACTTAGTCTTGCAAATTAGCAGATACAGAAAAGCTCTGCTTGATTCGGCCTCTAACTATTCTCCATCAATTCTTTGCCAATATCTGTTCTCCCTTGGTCAGTCTTTCAACTCCTTCTATCAGGCAGTACATGTATTGGATGCTCCAAATGAACAGAGAGAAATTCTTCTTCTAATTGTTAAAGCTACCATGCTAATTATGAAAGATGGCCTCAAAAATCTTGGGATTGATGTAGTGGAGAAGATGTAGACGGGGTGTAGTTCAGATGGCTAGAACGCTACATTCGGGATGTAGAAGTCGTCCGTTCAAGTCGGATCACCCCGATTTTGATTCCTTTTTCCCTTCTTGCTACAATTATGAAATGGATGATCCAATTGAAATTATCAAAAAAGCAGATCAGTATAGAGAAAAGGATGGAGATTTTCATAAGGCAATAGGTATTCTTGAAGATTTGCTAGTGGAAGTAAAGAAAGATCCAATAATTCTCTGTTTCTATATTCCTTTGATTTTAAAGAAATTAGGAAATCTGTATAGAGATATCGGAGATACAAAAAAAGCAAAGGAGACATATGAGGAGGCTTTAAAAGTTGCAAGAAATGATTTAAATAAAACAGAGGAATCAGATATTCTCACTGCGATGGCTTTTTTGGAACTTAAAACAGGGGATGCAGATAAGGCATTGAAATATGCTAAGAAGGCAGAGGAAAATATTGGCCCTAAAAGAGGAATTAAATTTGCAGAAGTAAGAGCAAATACATTTGCAGTATTAGGAAACATATATTTTGAGAAGGGTGATTTTGAAGAGGCTACTGAGAAATATAGGTTTGCACTATTTGTTGCAAAAAATGCTAAGAATATAAAAAGAGAGGTGACTATTGTTCAGGATATTGCCAATTTGAATATCGTCAAGGGGGATTATTATGAAGCAAAACGACTGTTGCAATATATATTAAAAAAAAGCAAGGGAGAGGAATACTGTCTAGCTGTTCCTCAGATGTATCTAAGATTGGGAAAAGCATATCAAGGATTAAGGAAGCTTGACCAAGCTAAAGAAAATTTTGAAAAGGCTTTGCAATTTGCACAGGAGAAACAATTAGTTAGAGATATTGCCGAAAGTTATGAAGCTTTGGGTGATTATTTTAGTATGTTAGGAGATGAAAGCAGTAGGGATTATTATGAAAAGGCCTTAGATATATTTGAAAAAGGGAACTATATCAATAGTGTTGTGTCTGTTAAGAAGAAGCTTCAGGCTTGATATTTGCTAATTGACCACATGCAGCATTTATTTCATTTCCATAAGAGTATCTAAGAGTATTATTTATCTCTCTAGAATCTAATACTTCCTGAAAAGCTATTATTCTTTTCCTGCTACTTGGTTGGAAAGGTAATTCCTTTGAAGGATTAAAATTTATTAGATTAACCAAAGCTATTTGATTTCTTAGTAGTTTAGCTAATTCCTTTGCATGTTCTACAGTATCATTTACATCTTTCAATAGGAGGTATTCGTATGTAATTTTTTTATTTCTTTTCTTTTGATAGGTAATTAATAAATCTATTAGATCTTCTAAAGTATTATCTTTTGCCACAGTGGGCATTAAACTTTCTCTCAGTTTCTGAGTAGGGGCATGAAGACTGATTGCAACCTTAACTCCAAGATCTTTGTCTAGGAATTTCTTTAATTGATCAATATACCCAACAGTAGATACAGTTATTCTTCTTCTTCCTAATCCAATTCTTTTTGGATCAATAATGATATTGATAGCATCTACCACATTATTTAAATTCAACATCGGTTCTCCCATTCCCATAAAAACAATATTCGTAATATTCTCTTTTGAGGAATTTAATTTTCTTTTGAAATACATAATCTGGTCAATAATCTCAGAAGAGGTGAGGGGTTTGTTAAATTTCATCTGTCCTGTTGCACAGAATTTACATCCAACAGGACAACCACTCATACAGCTAATACATAGGGTATTTCTCTCCTTTGATTTCATTAATACAGTTTCTACAGGATATCCTTCCTTTGTTAAGCTTAATGTTTTAATTGTTCTCTTGTCTTTAGAAATGAATTCCTCAAAATTGTTCAATGTTGAAAATGGAATCTCTTTCTTTAGATTCTCTCTCTCTTCCAAAGACCAAGTTGTTAATGCATCCCAAGAATCAATATTTGATTGGTAAAACTGTTGATACAATTGATCAATTTTGTATTTTGGTAGGGCTTTTTCTTTAACAAATTTTTCAAACATAATCTATCTCTTTCGGTCTCTGTATATTTCTTGACAGAGGTTGTATATAGCTGTAAAGTATTTTGTATATTAAATAAGTATAGTTATAACTTTATTATATACTAAATATGTTTAGAATAAATCAAAAGAGTAAACTCTTTTTGGCTGTTGTTGTTTTTCTTCTACTAACACCACTAACAATTTATTATGTAATAGACGGAGTTTTTGATTTAAGGAGTAGAGCAGGTAATACAGGAACTTTGGCAGAAGAATTTAAGATAGCTGATTTAAATGCTGACAATAGTCTAGGTATAGAGGATTTCAATATATGGTTGAGTAATTTCAGACAATTTAGAGATAGTCCTACAGCATATAATGCTATGAGTGATCTAGATAAGAATGAGGCGATAGGTATCTCAGATTTTGTATTATGGTTAAATCTTTGGAGAAAGTATAAAGCATCGATTGCTGGAGGTGGAGGTGTAACTCCTCCTGTTGTTGTAAATTCCCCACTGTTTGGTACTGGAATAGATGGAGATATTTCTGTAAGTGCTGATACCAATATAAATACCGCAACTATTTCATCTACAAGGTCTTGTGCAGATGCTAAATCGTATACGGTTGTTAAATTTGATTCGGATACTGTTGTACAGGTTAATGAGGGAGTCAGTGAAGCTTGTGTAAAGACAGGGGACGAGGTTTTGATTATTGGATTGTCTGGAACTGAGACAAATGTTGAAACTGTTGGTAATTACGAAACCTTTATTGTAGCAAGTGTTGCTGGAGATAAGATAACCTTGAATACTCCAAGGACAAAGCCTTTTGGTGCCAAGGCAATGGTTCAAAGAGTTCCTCAGTATGGAAATGTTAATATTGCTGCTGGAAAAAATTTGTATCCTTCGGCTTGGGATGGGGAATCGGGAGGAGTGGTTTTCTTCCGAGCTACAGGAACAGTTAATGTTGAAGGGATTATTCATGCAGATGGAACGGGATACCGAGGAGGGATAAAGTGTGCCACTGCATCGTGTAACCCTGGAGCGGGAGAAGGATTATTCTTTTTGGAGGGGAATGATGGGAAAGGAGGTCGAGGAGGGGATAATAATTCTGATACTTATGGTTATGCGGGTACTTTTAGTGGTGGAGGTGGAGATGGGGGTTATTATTCTACAAAAAAGCCAGGTTCTGGGTCTCAATTAATAGGTGCAACTGGAGGAGGTGGAGGTGGCAATGCAGTTTTAACATCAGCTCCAGCTAATTCTGGACCTAAGTCTTTTGGAGGAGGTGGCGGTGGAGGTGGCAATGCTACTTTTGGCACAGGAGGAAAGAGTGTTAATAGCTCGAGTAGTAATGATGGTGTTAATGGTAGTGATACATCTAGTGGGGCTGGTGGAAATGCTAGTAGATACGAATTATATGCGGATACATGGTATTCTAAAACCGCTGCAGGAGGTGGTGGTGGTGGTGCAGTTGCAAATATTAAAGATACTTCGTTATTAATATTCGGAGGAGGAGGGGGAGCAGGTGGTACAAGTGGGGATTCAACTGCTCATACAGGTAGTAATGGCGGAAATGGAGGTGGAATTGTTCTCATAGCAGCTAATAAAATTACTGTAAGTGGTAGGATTTCTGCTAATGGAGGAGATTCAGCAGCTCCAGGCTCGAGATGTGCCGCAGGTGGTAGTGGAGCAGGAGGATCTGTAAGACTTATCGGAAATATCTTGGATCTTAGCACAAATAAGGTCACAGCAGATGGTGGGACTCCATCTTCGTACGGAGGGATTGGAGGAATTGGTAGAATATCAATTCAGTATATGTCTACATTCACTGGTTCTACAAGACCAGTGTCGACCAATTCGAAAATATAAAGATTTTATTTAATCTTTAATCTTCTCCCTTCTCTGTCAATCCTCCAACTGCTAATATTATAGCTATAAGAGTTATTACTCCTGCTAATACATATAAAGCATTGTCTGAAAGAAATGTAGATACTGTATCAAATAGAGAAGCTTCCTCTGTTTCTATTTCATCTGTAGTATCAACCTCATCAGTTTCTATATTCTCTGGCTTATTTACATTCAATATATCTCCAATTATTAAGGATCCTAAATCCAATGTATCTTCATCTATATAGAAGAAATAATCTTCAGATTGAGTTTCGTATGTAATTGTAGCTAATACTCCAGACATTTCTGTATCAACATCATTAAAACACTCAATATTGATCCTCTCTTCATCAAAAGTTGTATTTCCACCGAATTTACATAATCCTTCAGTTGGAGTTATCTCCTTTATAGTTACATCATCAGAATATCTGATATTCATATCTAAACCTCCAACATAACTACCATTTGAATTCACTATTACCGAAAGAGATTTATTCTCTTTATCATCCTCCAATTCTATATTCACTGCAGCATATGCCTTGCCTGTAACAACAAAACTAAAACCAATGAATAACAACAATCCAAAAACATATTTCCTTAACATAATTGAGATAAATAATAAATTATTACTTAATTCAGAGTATCAGAGTAAAAACAGAAAGTAAAGAGGTAATTAATTGACAAAGCTTCATATTTATTGCAATATATTTATTAATGTAAATTTAAGGAATATTAATATGAACTGCCTTCGAAGGAAATGTTTCTCTTTGATACTTTCACTATCCTTGCTTTTGACATTAGTACCATCTTCCGTATCTGCTGATTACACTTCTATTGCACTATCTCCAGCTACTGGAACAATATATGCTGACTATACGGCTTTGTCCTTAGTTGTAAACAGTGGAACAGATGAATTTACCGCTGTAGATGTAAATATTTCGTTTACTGGAGCAGTAGAGTATATGAGTGCAACAGCTGGGAGTATATGTGGAGGATCATTTGAAGCAGAGGCGGGAACTGGGACACTTTCTGTTTTATGTTTTAAACCAATTACTGGAAGTCCTGATCCATATAATGGAGTTATAGCTACTTTGTATTTTAGATCTACGGGGACAGGGGCATCTACATTTACATTTAGTAGTACAGATCCAAATATTTTGACTAAAACGGGAGGTACATATACTCTCTCAACCGCAAATAATCCTGTACCTAGAGGTGGAACAGGTAGTGGTTCATTACCAGAATCAGGAATATTTGATGATACAAGAGGAATAATTGGTATTGGAGCATTCTTCATGCTTTTTGGAATCTTCTTTAATCAGATAAATAATGTTGCTGTATCTTTCTTAGGATCAATAAAGGAAATTCAAAGTAGAAGGAGAGAGGACAAAGTAAATAGGAGAAGGGGTAAATTGGAGAAGAAATTTTAGTTATTGAAAATCTGCCATGTTCAAAAAAGAGGATAATTCATATTCTAGTAGATATATTGCTCCAAAAGGGTGGAAACCTAAAAATTCCGATGAGGATTACATTATTACATTCCTAGATATAGAGTTAGCAGATGGGGTTGAGATGGATCAGTTTGAAACTGTGGCTGCTGCATGTGCTGCAGAGAGTTCAACAGGGACATGGACTAAGGTATATGATGGAAAAGATTCTGGTGTAGCTATGGCTGATAAGATGAGAGCAATAGCTTTTGATTTAGAACCAGAGACTAAAACTTTCAAAATTGCATATAGAGCAGACCTTTTTGAGGTAGATAATATGTCTGGTTTTCTTGCCGGTGTAGTGGGGAATGTTGGTGGAATGAAGATGTTAAAAGCACTTAGATGTTTGGATATAAGGTTTCCCAAATGTATGGTTCAGGCTTTTCCCGGTCCCCAATTTGGTATAGATGGAGTAAGGGAGCAGTTATTAGTGGAAGAGGGGCCACTACTACTCACTGTACCTAAACCAAAAGTTGGAAGAACCGCTAAAGAACAAGCAGAATTAGCCAAGATTCTCTTTACTGCTGCTAATGGTGAATATCACGGTATTAAGGATGATGAGAATCTAACTAGTCTTTTCTTTAATAAATTTGATGACAGATGTGAATTAGTACATAAGGTGAGGAGAGAAGTGGAGGAGAAGAGTGGAAAGAGAAAATTCTATCTATGTAATATCACTCACTCTAACTTAGATACTATGATCTCTAGAGCAGATAAAATAAAGGCACAGGGTGGGAGATGGATGATGATGGATGTTGTAACTACAGGATTTTCTGCTGTTCATACAATGAGATTAAAAAATCCTGGATTGGCTATACATGCACATAGAGCTATGCATAGTCTTTTTACAAGAGAATCTGGTCCTGGAGTCTATGACAAGGGTGAAATAGTAGATTTTTCTATGTCTATGGTTGCAAATGCCAAAATTATGAGACTTTTAGGAGTCGATTCTTTTCATGGTGGAGCTCCTAAAACAAAGATGGAAAACTATGGTGAGCCCAAATTAATAAGGGATGTCTTGCAATTAGATATTACTCCTGAGTCATCAATTACTCTTGGTCAAAATTGGTTTGGAATGAAACCAGTATGGCATGTTGCATCTGGTGGACTCCATCCTGGGAGTATTCCAGAAGTATTACATCAACTTGGAGAAGACATAATGATACAGTGTGGAGGTGGAGTTTTAGGTCATCCATGGGGTATAGAGGCCGGAGTAGAGGCAGTAGTACAAGCTAAAGAGATTGCATTGGGCAGAGGTAATATAGATGATTGGATCAAAGATAATCCAGATAGTGCATTAGCTAAAGCAGCTCAACATTGGGGTTTTGAACCAAAAATTGTTTAATTTCCTACAAAAAATAGTGTAGAATAGTACTTATGTCAAACAAAGGTATAACTCCTAGAGAAAAAAGCTATCCAGAATGGTATTTGGATGTCATAGAGAAAGCGGAATTAGCAGAAAATTCATCTGTTAGAGGATGTATGGTTATTAAACCATACGGTTATGCAATATGGGAAAATATACAGAAAGGACTAGATAGGATGATAAAGGAATCAGGAGCAAAAAATGCATACTTTCCCATTTTCATTCCTCTTTCGTTTCTTTCTAGGGAAGCGGATCATGTAAAAGGTTTTGCCAAAGAGTGTGCTGTTGTAACTCATCATAGATTAAAAGAAACAGCTGATGGAAAAGGGGTAGAAGTTGATCCTGATTCCAAATTGGAAGAAGAATTAATAGTTAGACCTACATCTGAAACAATAATGTATGATACATTCTCAACATGGATAAAATCATGGAGAGATCTACCATTAAGAATAAATCAATGGGCAAATATAGTAAGGTGGGAGAAAAGAACTAGACCGTTTTTGAGAACAGCTGAGTTTCTTTGGCAAGAGGGACATACAGTCCATTTAACACACAAGGAGGCGCAGGAAGAGGTTAAGAGGGCTCTAGGAATGTATGTAGAGTTTGCTAGACAATACTTAGCTATGGAGACATACTATGGAAAAAAATCAGATTCAGAGAAATTTGCAGGTGCTGTGAATACATATGGTGTAGAAGCAATGATGCAAGATGGTAAGGCTCTTCAATTCGGAACATCCCATGATTTAGGTCAAAATTTTGCAAAGGTTTTCAATATCCAATTTGCAGACAAAGATGGATCTCTGAAATCTCCTTGGCAAACAAGCTGGGGAGTAAGTACAAGGATGATTGGGGCATTAGTAATGACTCACAGTGATGATAATGGGCTTGTATTGCCTCCAAGTATTGCTCCAATTAAGGTAGTATTAATTCCAATATTTAAAGATGAGAACAAGGAGAAAGTCTTAGAATACAGTAGAAGTGTTCAGAAGGAGCTTTCAAAGAGCATTTCTAATGTAGAATTAGATGATAGAGACTTTGTATCGCCAGGTTTCAAGTTTAATGAATGGGAAAAGAAGGGTGTACCAGTACGAATTGAAATTGGCCAGAAAGAAATGGAGGAAGGTGGAGTTGTAATAGTTAGAAGGGATACTTCTGAGAAGGTAAAAAATGGCTTTGGAGACCTCACAGAAGTCGTTGAAAAGACATTAAGTGATATTCAAGAAAATCTATACAACAGATCTAAGGAATTACTAATATCTAAAACCTATAGAGTAGAGGACTTTGAAGAGTTAAAGAATACTTTTGAAAAGGGTAAAGGTTTTGTAAGAGCAAATTGGTGTGGAGATCCTAAGTGTGAAGAAAATATTAAATATCATACAAAGGCAACCACTAGATGTTTAACAGATGACGGGGTAGGGATTAAGGGAAAGTGTGTTTATTGCGGAAAAGATAGTAGTGAAGAATGGATTTTTGCAAAGGCTTATTAGTGAAACAGTAGAGAAAATCTCAATTGAAAAATTTTGTTTTTGTTCAACCTAAGTATACTCATTAGAGTGAATTTTTAAACATGGAAATTTTGAACATTCAAATAATCTCTTTTTGATAAGGATTGTTTTTGATTACTAAATTTTGAACATGAATATTTTCTTTAAATCGACTCGGACGATTACTATCACTGCACTCTTGTTTCACTCAGCTTTATTATAAAAAGTTGCAGTAATGTTACGATTGGGAAATATTAAACTGTAGTATATTGTCTTTTTAGAAGCCATTTTCTAGATATTCTTTTAAATATTTCCCAGTGTAACTATCTTTTTGAGCTATTATATCTTCTACTGTACCCTCTGCGACAATGTATCCTCCTTTCTCTCCTCCTGTAGGGCCGAGGTCAATAATCCAGTCAGATAATTTAATTACATCCAGATTATGCTCTACAATTAATACACTATTCCCCTTCGAGACTAAATCTGTGAGAATATTCATTAGATTATCTATATCGTAATAGTGAAGGCCTGTAGTTGGCTCGTCTAGTATATACAGAGTATGACCAGTGGAGATCTTCGATAGTTCTTTAGCAAGTTTTATTCTCTGTGATTCTCCTCCAGATAAGGTTAACGCTGATTGTCCTAGCTCTATGTATCCTAGTCCAACTTTCGTTAGTATATCAAGCTTTCTTTTAATATTCGGAATATTTTTAAAAAATTCTGAAGCATCTTCCACGGTCATTTTGAGTACATCTGCGATGTTTTTGCCTTTAAAATCTATTTGTAGAGCCTCTTTATTGTACCTACTGCCCTCACATTCATCACATGTTATGTACATGTCTGGAAGGAATTGCATTTCAATTTTTAGTTGACCATCACCCTTACATTTTTCACATCTGCCTCCTTTTACATTGAAACTGAATCGACCTGATTTGTATCCTCTGGCTTTCGCCTCATTGGTGTTGGCAAAAACTTCTCGAATTGGGGTAAACAAGCCTGTGTATGTGGCAGGGTTTGATCGAGGAGTACGACCTATAGGGGATTGATCAATGCCAATTACTTTATTAATATATTCTAATCCTTCTATGTCATTGTATTCACCTTCCACTTGTTTACCATTCATAATTTTATTCATTAGGGCGGGATAAAGAGTGTTTTCTATCAATGAAGACTTGCCACTGCCAGAAACTCCAGTTATTGAAATAAGCTTTCCTAGCGGGATCCTAAGATTTAAGTTCTTTAAATTGTGTGTTTTAACATTTGTCATTTTTATATATTTTGATTCTATTACCTTTTTACTCTTCCTTATATTTTGGCCGACTACTAGGTCTTTATTGATATATTTCGCAGTTAAGCTGTCTGAATGCTTAATATCTTCAAAAGTGCCTTTAGCAACTACTTCACCACCATGCTTGCCTGCTTTTGGACCTATGTCTATTATCCAGTCAGCATGGCTCATAGTCTCTGCATCATGCTCAACAATTACTACAGTATTATCCAATTCTTTTAGATCTTTTAATGATTTAATTAATCTAGAGACATCTTTTGGATGCAATCCTATTGAAGGTTCATCAAGTACATATAGCACTCCTGAAAGACCTGTACCTATTTGTGAAGCTAATCTAATTCTTTGTGATTCTCCTCCAGAGAGAGTACTTGCTTTTCTTGATATTGTTAAATATTCAAGGCCAACATTTGTTAAAAAATCTAATCTTGTTAGTATTTCTTTAACTATTGGTTTTGCTATTTCTTTTTTATTTCCTTCCAATTTGAGATCCTCTAGAAATGTCTTTGCTTCTGCTATAGACATATTTGTCACATCATCTATATTCTTTTTATTTATTAAAACACCAAGGGAGTATGGTTTTAATCGTTTTCCGTTGCAAACTGGGCATTGAGATTCCTTCATATACTTTTCTATTTCAATCCTAGAGTATTCGGAATTAGTTTCTTTATACCTTCTCTTTAAATCATTAACGACTCCTTCATATTCTGTACTGTAGGTATTAGTTCGTCCAAATCTGTTGGTGTATATTATTTCGTATGGAGGTTTTACTCCTGTCCCATAGAAGAGAAGATCGAATATTTCTTTTGGATATTTTCCTATCGGGGTTTTAAGGTCAAAGTTATGTCTTTTTGCTACTTCTTTTAATATTCTTGTAGTCCAAGAATCTTTTGTTGTTCTATTTCCCCAAGGAAATATTCCACCTTCCGATATTGTTAGGTTGGGGTTGTAAAGGAGTTCTACATCTATTTCTTTTAATGTTCCAATCCCTGTACATTCATTACAAGCTCCTTCTGGGGAGTTAAATGAGAACGATGCTGGTGTTATTTTAGGGTATGAGAGGCCACATTTAAAGCAGGTATTGTTCTCAGAAAAGAAGAGAGAGTCTTTTTCTGTAAGGACTTTTACTTCTCCATCTGATTGTGTTGTTGCTAATTCTATTGCATCTAGGAGCCTTTTTTGAAATTCTTTGGTTTGAATATCTTTTGTTTCTAATCTGTCAATGACTAGATCTACTGTATGTTTTTTATTTTCATCTATTTTTATGTTTTCTATGTCATCTAAGAGATACAGATCGTTATCAATTATTACTCGAAGGAATCCTTGGTTTAGTAATTTGTCAAAAAGAGAAAAGAATTGTCCTTTCCTGTTTTTTATAAGGGGTGAAACTATCTGTATCTTTTGTGTGGAACCTTTTATGTGGTTGAGTACTTTTTTTGATATTTCTTCTATGGTTTGTGCTTGAACCGGGACTCCACATTGTGGACAGTGGGGTTGTCCTACATGTCCGTAGAGTAGTCGAAGGTGGTTGTATATCTCTGTTATTGTTCCTACCGTTGATCTTGGGTTCGTGGATGTTGTTTTTTGGTCGATGGATATTGCGGGAGAGAGTCCAGTTATTGAGTCTACATCTGGTTTTTTCATTACTCCAAGAAATTGTCTAGCATAGGAGGAAAGAGATTCTACATATCTTCTTTGTCCTTCTGCATAGAGGGTGTCAAATGCTAGGGAGGTTTTACCACTCCCTGATACTCCTGTTAGAACAACTAATTTGTTTTTGGGAATATCTACTGAGATATTTTTTAGATTGTTCTCTCGTGCACCTTTTATTTCAATGAAATTTTGCTTCATATCAACCTTAATTATATCATGAATTATTCATATTTTCTGTCCCATAGCATATTAAATAAGGAAGAAAAATGTGATATAGTCTATACTGTTAAAGGAGAAATCACTTACTTAAAGGTAGTGTGCACCCGTAGCTCAATAGGATAGAGCAACGCACTCCTAACGCGTAGGTTGTTGGTTCGATTCCGACCGGGTGCGTATTTTATTGAATCTTGTATTGATTGATTGAGAATTTTTCGTTTTGTTCGAGGGTTATTATGTGTTCTCTTGATGTTTTTATGGAATAGAGGAGGATATTTTCCATATTGAGTACTTGCTGGTCATTTTCTCCGTCTTTTTCACTTATGTGTAAGGTGTTGTCTTTGAGGAAGTATACATATGAGGAGTTTGATAGCCAATTGATATTTGAGACTTGATCTTTCATTAAGTTGTCAATCTTTTTACTTCCTATTGTTTCTGTATGGTCTGCCTCTTCTTTGTCGAAGGTGAAGACATAGAGGCTTTCTCCGTTTGCAAGGAGTAGTTTTCTCGAATCAGGAGAGAATTGAATTAATTCTGCTGGGTATGGGGAAATCATTCTGTATTTATTTTTCAGCATGTCATACCAGTATGTTGATGTATCTGTTTTGATGTAGACTCCTTTGGCTGTCTGGTTTACTTCGAAGTATGTAATTTGTCCTGTAGTTTGTGTTGATTGTGGAGAATTAGAAAATTCTGGGTATTCAGTGCCATTATTTCTGTAGTGTTCTATATATTTAGAATCTTTTTGGAAGTATATTTTTTCTATTGTGTATGCTGGGTTGCTTCCATCAAGTTTTATTTGTCTTAGTGCATATGTGTATGTACTATCTTCCTCTTTATGTAACGGTTCTATTGTGTAGAAGAAGGATTCCTCATCTGTTGTCCATATGTATTCTTGATTTGCTGATTTTTTTGTAAGTAGGTATCTTATGTTTCTAACTGTATCGAGTGATATTATGTCTTCAGAGGATTCTAATACTAGATATCTATTATCTTTAGCCCATGTGATTGTATAGTTGTTAAGATCTGATATTTCCAATGGGGTTAGATTTTCTAATGTTGTTGGTTTTTGTAGTTCTAGTAGGTATGTTTTTTTGTCTGGCTCCTCATTTACAGTTAGGAGTGCTAGTAGTCCATTCGGTGATATTTGTATTTCAATATTATTTGTTTCTAAAGGCAGTATTTGTATAGGGTTTTGGTTTAGGCTCCATAGTGTAGTATTAATCCTGTAGTGCCAGAGAGAGTAGGTGGTGTCGGAGTCTTTTTGTAGGAATACAAAGTAATCGTTGTACTTACTAATCCAATACTTATCTATTGTAGCTTTAGATTCCCATAGGGTACTTTTTGGTAATTCTTCTAGTATGAGGAATGGGAATATGGGGGTAGATTTTTCTTCGAGTATTTCAACATCTTTGTTCCATTCTCTGTATCCATCTTTCCAGATGGATATTTTATGTGTTCCAACATCAAGTGTTCTACTTCTGGGTGTTCTTCCAACACTATTTGAGTTGATGTATAGGTTCGCAAAGGATGGTTCTGTTTCTACAATTATGACTCCTGTCTTTTTTATATCTTTTTTTGATATATCGATTCTGTATCCTTTTGAGAAGTAGTAAATGAGGAATGATCCTCCAATTATGAAGATTGTAGATAGGAGGGATAGAGCGAATTTTTTAGGGTTAATACTATTTTTTTTGTTGGGGGTTTTCATTGGAGAAAGTATAGCATAATGAGAAGGAAGTTGTTAGAATAGTGTATTATGGAAAAGAAGAAGAGAATTTTAACAGGGGATAGGCCAACAGGTAAATTACATATTGGTCATCTTTTGGGGACATTGCAGAATAGAGCAAAGCTTCAGGATGAGTATGAGGAGTTTATAATTGTAGCTAATGTTCAGGCTTTGGCTGATAATTTTGATAATCCAGGAAAAGTTAGAGAAAATATCGAGGAGGTACTTTGTGATTATTATGCTTCTGGTCTGGATTTTGGCAAGGCAACAGTATTTCTTCAGAGCGAGGTTCCTGAGATACATGAAATTTTCATATATCTTTCTAATTTTGCGACTGTTCAACAGATACAGCATAATCCAACTATAAAGACAGAGATGGCACAGAAGGGAATGGAAGGGTCCACACCTTTAGGCTTTTTTTTGTATCCCATACATCAAACTGCGGACATATTGTGTGTTAATGCAGATTTAGTCCCTGTTGGAGTTGATCAAGCTCCTATGGTTGAAGATACTAGAGAATTGACCAGGAAGTTTAATAAAACATATGGGGTAAATATTTTAAATGAACCTCAAGCATTGTTTGGTGTGGAGGTTAATGTGCCAGGGATAGATGGAGGAGAGAAGATGGGGAAGAGTTTGAATAATGCTATATATTTATCTGACACAGAGGAAGAATTAAGGAAGAAGATTTTTAAAGTTTACACTGATCCGAATAGAATACATGCTACTGATCCAGGAAAGATAGAGGGGAATATAGCTTTTGTATATCATGATTTGTTTAATGATAATAAGGAAGAGGTTGAGGAAATGAAAGACAGATACAGGGAGGGAAAGATAAAGGATGTTGAGGTTAAAGAAAAGTTGTTCGAGGTGATGAACGAGAGGCTAACACCAATAAGGGAGCGAAGGTTAGAAGCAGAGGGAATGAAAGGTGAGCTTTTAGCTAAGGCTTTGGAAGGAAGTAATAAGGTCTCAGGAATAGCTCGTGGAATAGCTGATCAAATGAAAGAGGCTATGTTGTTAAAGTTTAAATAGTACATAACTTATAGTTTTCAGCTTTGTATGATAGGTAAAAAATTAGGTATAGACCTAGGTACAGCAAATTCAGTAGTATTTTTACAAGGTGAAGGTATTGTTCTCATAGAACCTACTGTTGTTGCCATAGATGTTAATACTTTTACAGTAATTGCAGTAGGAGAGAAGGCTAAGAAAATGATAGGTAAGACACCTGAGAATATTGTTGCAAAGAGACCCTTAAGAAACGGTGTTATTGCCGATTCAAGAGTAACAGAAGCTTTGCTCAAGCATTTCTTTGATACTGCTTTGGGTAAATCTAGGTTCTTTAAACCTGATGTAGTTATAAGTGTGCCTGCAGGAATAACCACTGTAGAACAGAGAGCTGTATTAAAAGCTGCTAATGCTGTTGGATCCAGAAGCATAACCTTGTTGCCGGAACCTCTTTTAGCAGCATTGGGTGCGGGATTACCAATAGATAAATCAGCAGGGAATATGATTGTAAATATGGGTGGAGGTACAACTGAGGTTGCTGTAATGTCTCTAGATGGAATAGTTGAGTATGAGTCTCTAAGAGTTGCTGGTGATGCCATAAATGAGAGCATTATTTCATTTATGAGAAAGAAAAAAGGTATTTTAGTAGGGGAGCAAACTGCTGAAGATATAAAAATTAAAATAGGGTCTGCTGTGGAAGTAAAAGATCCAAAAGAAATGGAGGTTCGTGGTAGGGATGTGGGAGCTGGAATGCCAAAATCAATTGTAGTTGATTCAAATGATATAGCTAAGGCTGTTGAAATCCCCTTAAGGAACATAATTAGAAGTATACAAATGGTTTTAGAAAAGACACCTCCAGAGCTTTCTGCAGATATAATTGATAGAGGTTTAGTAATGAGTGGTGGTACTGCAAAATTGAGAAATTTGGATAGACTCTTTTCTAAGGCAACGGGGGTGCCTTCCCATGTAGCAGATGAACCCATATACTGTGTAGCAAAAGGTACCGGTATTGCTTTAGAATTACTAGCTTCAGGAGAGAGGGTTTTTTCATTTAATCGAGATTTTCGAAGGTAGCCTTTTCAAAAATATTTAAGTAGAATGTATGGATGGCATTATTTAGTAGATCGAAAAAAGTATTGAGTTTGGCAGAAGTAACCAATCTTTTGGAAGAATTAAGGCTTCCTACTTCCTTAGTATTTACTCCAACCAATTTAGATATTGAGAAGAAGAAATTTTTTAACTCAGATACATATAATCCACAGTTTCAATACAGAATTGTAAAGAATATTAACAAGGAGATATTAAAGAAACTTTCTTGTGTGGAGGAGATATCTGATGTGGATCCTAGAATATCAGAATTCTATATTAATTTAATCGAATCAAAGAAAGAAGCAAATGATTTAATGTATGCGGTGGGGGACAATGAATTGGTAACGGAGATTTCCATGAATAGGTACGGGAAGCCATCATCCAAACTCTTTAGGAATGCATGTAGGGTTCTTCGAGGAAAGGTTGATGTATATAACTTGGTAGAGAGGAAGCCTGGGGAGAAAGAAATTTTAAAATATGATGAGATAAATAAGGTTTTTGATATAGTTTTTAAAGAGTTGGGTCTAGATGGTTGGGCAGTAGATAAATCTATGAACATAGCAAAAAATGGAGTTAAGGTTGGTATTAAAACTAAAAAGATTTTAGTTGATCCTGATATTGAGAGAAGTAAGTTCAAATTAAGAAAGACAATTGTCCATGAAGTAGGGACACATGTTTTAAGAGCGAACAATGGATTGGGAAGTGGTTTTGAAGCTTTAAGTAAGCCAAATCTTCCGTCATATTTAGATGTGGAAGAGGGTTTAGCTACTTGGAATGAGAATAATTTAGGTCTTTTAACAGAGGATTGGTTAAAGAAGAAGGCTGCGTTGGTATATGCATTATATATTGGAGAAGATATGAGTTTTAGAGAATTATATAACTGCATGTTGGGTTCTCTCCCTAAATATGCATCTTTTGATGTGGTTTATAGAATAAAGAGAGGATTAAGTGATACCTCATACGGTGGTTTGTATGGTAAGGATGTTGCATACTTTAGAGGATTTAGAAGAGTTTTAAGTAAACTGGAGAAGGATTCCTCTTTGTATGATCTACTTTATTCCGGAAAAATTGGTTTTAAACAGTGTGAATGGGTTAGGGAAGGATTAATTCCGAGGGCTAAGGATATTCCAACCAAAGAAAGATGGTTAGAAATATTCAAAAAGGCAGGAATATAGTTATCCCTTAAATGCAGTTATAATCGCTTCTGCAATATTTACGGGTTCTCCCTCTATTTTATTCTCATATGCTTTATATCCTGGATGGAAGCTAATTTCCTGTATATGAGGCTTATCATGTATATACATAAAGTCTACTGCCATAAAGTCTGCATCTAATACATTTGCCATTTTTTCTGCAATTTCCCTTATTTCTTCATTAGGTTCATTGTACATTTCGTATTCGCCCCTAAGTACAGTCATGATACCTTCTGATGCCTTTCTCTTCCATCCTCCTATAACTTTTCCTAATTTAACAAATATTCTGTAATCTTCGCCACTATCTGAAAATTCTTGAATAAAGAAATTTGTAGGATCCTGATCTTTTAAATTCTCCTGTTTTATATCCTCTTGGCTGTCCAATTTGAATACATTTTTCTTAACTTTCTCTTTTCCGTCTATAATCTCTAATCTGTTTTTGCCAGTATATTCCTTCATTATTAATGGATACTCATTTAACATACCCCTTTCTTTACTGTATTCTCCATCGCTTCTAAAATATGTATTAAAGTGAGGAAGATTATGTTTATGACAAAGCATAGCTATGGCTATTTTGTTGTAATAGGGGAATCTCTTTATTGCTTCTGAATTCTGTACCAATATCTTCTTCTCAGGATTGGTTTCGTTATATTCATCTACATAATCTATTATATATCTCTTGAAATGATATTCCTTCTCAGAATCTAAGCTGTGTCCTCTAAATATGATATGTGTATATTCTAAAATATCCTTATCATTAGCCCTTATTTGAATCTTTCCATCAGAGAAAAGAAACTCCAATTGGTCGTTGTATACGAAATCATATTCTATATTTCTCTTTCCTAACTCCTCAACTAATCTTGCAGATCCTGTAGGAATTTCTCCCATAGTTTCTACTTCTACCCTTTGTCTTTTATCTATTATTAAATATTTCATTTTTATTTTAGATTATTTTAATTTTTTCAATAAATCCTTTTCTTTTATATTTTCTGAGTAAATGCATATATTCTTTATTTAAAGAGATTTCTTTACTTAGAATTACTAAATCTATTCTATCAAATCCTAATCCTGTGCTGATAACATCTTCCCAATCTCTATGATGAATAATTATCGCATCAAGTAGGGCATTAACTTTCAACCCTTCTAATGTCTTTCCCTTATCCAGTCCAGAATTAATTTTAAGTGAATTTATGAAAAGATCTCCTTCTTTAAATTCTCCAATGTAATCTGTATCTTCTAAATATGATCCGAAGAATGTTTTTTGCCTTAGAAGAGTAGGGATATCTTTATTGAATTGACCGATAACTACTATTTTTTCAGTGGTATTTTCTTTCAATAGCTTCTCAACATATGTGTCTATGACATATTCTCGTTGTTTTCCTATTACAGGATATAGATTTAGATATGCCTCAGGCATAGTATTTATCTCTAAGATTCCTCCATTTTCCTTTGTTAGAGGTTTACTGATATCTTGGCAAAATACATCTACACCTATAACAAATGCATGAATGGATTTTGCTATACTTTCAACAATATATTTAATCTCAGGACTTACTTTCTCTGTATAGTCTTCTGTAATACCTCCTTGACTCATACTTGCAACCTTTCTCACTACAACTCTTTCTTCTTTTTTAGGTATATATTCAAGAGAAATTTTCTGTTCTTTAAGAAAATCGAGTAGTGGTGTGTCTATAACTATCGGTAACTATCGGTTTTAAGATATGAGCAGGATTTGTAATATCTCTTCTAGGATCTTTGTTTGTTTCTTCAATTAATTCTTTTACTGTTTTCTTACCATTCCCTATTACAAATGCAGGAATTCTTTTTGTAGCTATTTCCAATTTACCATTTACTACTAATATTCTGTAATCCTCTCCTTTAATTTGTTCTTGTATCATTATTCTTGTTTGCCATTCCAATCTATTTTTTTCATTTACCATTTCTACTGCCCATTTATATGCTTTTTTAGCATCTTCTATACTCGTTATGCCTGTTGTCACACCTTTTCCTCCTGTCAAACCTGTTGGTTTTATAACTACGGGTTTTTCATATTGATCCCATATTTTCTCTATCTCTTTTTCATTATCT
>JALHDC010000001.1 GCA_022840695.1 bacterium | reverse complement strand
ACCATCATTGATTACTATTATCTCTACATTCTTATATGTCTGGGCTAATGCACTATCTATTGCTTCATTCAAATAGTTACTTCCGTTGTATACTGGTATCACTATACTCACTTTTGGATTGAATTCTCTCTTCATAATTGAAAATTATATCACAATAAAATAATCTCTAATTTAAGATTCTTTCTTTAATGCGTAAAACAATATTACGAAAAGTCAGAAAAAATCCTTGGGTTTGTAATAAATTTACCAATTTCTCTGTTTTTCTCAATATTTTTGTTGATTTCCACGATAAGGTATCTTCCATCTTAGAAACGATTTCAAGCTTTTGTTTTTCAAATGCCTTCTCATATAACAATACTGTATCCTTCAAATATTTCATCTTTTCCTCCTCGCTAAACTCTCCCTCAAGTAGTTCCAATTCTCCATCTTTTAAGCTTAAAACTTTTTCTATTAGATCTTTCCATTTTTCTCCTACTTTTTTCTGACTATACTGTAATGTCAATTTATAAGCAGCCCTGCTAATTTCACTATATAATTTTTCATTGCTTAATAAATTAAGAATTTTCTCTACCATATCATTCAGATCGTCTTCCTCAACTATGTAACCATTAACCTGATCAGTTAATATTTCTGCTGCTCCGCCACTATTAAACACTACAGAAGGGATTCCAAACGAAGCGGCTTCCAATACTGTAAGACCAAAACCCTCTCTCTCTGAAGTCATTATATTAATACATGCTTTTGAATAATAATCTTCCACATTCTTAACTTCTCCAACAAATATTAAATTTTCTTTTGGAATTTTAAGATCTTCTATTAATTCTTGTATAGATTTATCTTCACATTTAATTTTCATATCTAGATCATACTGGCCAACAATATACAATTTCGTTTCTGGTTTTTTCTTTAATACTTCTGCAAATATTCTTATTAATCTATCTATTCTTTTTCTTGGAGAATTAAATCTGCCAACAGAGATTAAATTTTTTGATTTCTTTTTTAAATATTCCCTTGCAGTGGTAGTCAGACTTAAGGGGTTTTCCATAACCATAGTATTTCTATTAAAGATCTTACCTATGAATGCATTAAGCTTAGAAAGCCATAATATAATACTGACTTTTCCATAAACCTCCTTTCTTATTTTTATAGACTCTTCAAAAGTGGAGTCATAAAAAGGTTCAAAGTAACTCTCATGATTCCACATAATAACCCTTATCCCCAAATTTTCTATTTTCTCATAAAGTTTGATAAGCGGTGCAAAGCAATTATTACTGCCTATGAAAATATCTACATTTAATAATTTTAATAATTCAGGTATATACAAAAAAACAGACTCTTCTAATTCCAAAAATGTAATTTCTTTCGCCAATTTGTAACCCTCTCTGTTCTGAGGATCTCTCATACAACAAACGAAAATTTCATAAGATTCTTTCAACAATGAAGATATTATAGAAATAACTCTATTTATTCCTCCTCTATCAAACCAATTTCCTGTAAAGAATACTATTCTTGGTTTAGATTTCTCTTGATAATCTAGAATTTTATTTATTGTAGCCCTATTCTTCATATCATTCCCCCATTCCTTAGTAAATGATTCTACAATCTCTTCCTTAACCATCCTGGTTTGAGCTTTTTTATAATCTAAAATTATTTGCTCTAACATCTTGTTTTGCAAAAAAGAAATAACCTCATTGTAAAGAGTATTTTCCTTAAAAGATTTATGCATATCTTTGTAAAAATTTAATCTTGAACCACCAATATCTAAAATTTCGTCTTCTGAAAGAGAATTTATCGCTTTTAGCCAAAATTTATTACATTCTTCAATATGAGTATTAAGCATAAGTTTACTACCTTGCTCTGAATGGGACCTTGATTTAAGTAACACATTGTTATCATATTTAATATAGGTCTCTCTCAATACCCTCAACCAAAAATCATAATCTTGTGTTGTCAAAAGCTTAGTATCAAAAACACCAACTTTCTTAAAATTATTCTTATGAATTAACATTGCACATCCATTAAGTATTAGATGGAAGAAAGGATAAAGAGGTTTATTCAAATCTTTTAGGTCATGTTTGGTTTCAAAGGCTGTTTGTGTTATTAAATCGCCACTTGGAGTAATTATTTCATATCCTGAGTATACAATAGTCTCTTTGTTTTCCAATTCTGAGAGTATTTCAACTTGTTTCTCTACCTTATCAGGATAATATACATCATCATGACTTAACCATGAAAAATATTCCCCTTCCATCTTCTCTATTCCCATATTCAATGCACCATCATTGATTACTATTATCTCTACATTCTTATATGTCTGGGCTAATGCACTATCTATTGCTTCATTCAAATAGTTACTTCCGTTGTATACTGGTATTACTATACTTACTTTGGGATTATAATTTCTTTTCATCCTATTATTTTATTGAGTAGTCTACGTATTGTTCTCAAAGGTTCAGTTACTTTCCAACTAAAACTGCTTTTGATTTTTTCATTTTCCTGCCTTAATGAATGTTCTTTTTCTCTGAATGTTCGAAGTTCTTTTCCAAGTGCTATAATATCCAATTCCATTTTTTTCCACTTATTTTCTTTGTCATTATTAACAAAGTAGTTTATCATTCTATCCTCAGCATCTTTCATTGCCAATCTATAATCATTATCATCCCATTTCCAATAGATCTTTGCTCTAAGCAATAATTTTTCAATCCATTTAATTATTTCTGAGAAAGAAACTTCTGGATATTCCTCCTCTCTTATCACAAAGTCGGTCAAATATATATGGTAATCAGGTACTTCATCCCCAATTATCTTTTTCACTAAATTGAGATTTATTTCTGCGGAGTTTTTAAAAATACTTTTCTCATTTTGTCTAAATGCACTTGTACTCCTAATCCTATATTTGTACAAAACTTCATACAACATAGCAGCCTTCCCGTACAAAATTGCTCTTGTCAATAAATCATAGTCCTCTGCAACTAAATAATTCCCAAATCTCAAATTATTCTTAGACAAAAAATCTGCTCTAAACATTGTGGGGGCATTTGCAATTGGATTAAACCAAAGAAACAAAGCTTCCAATGGTACATCAGTTTTTTCATATAAAGAAGCATTTTCACAAACACCAAAAGTAGAGATATCGACTGAGCAAAAATCGTATGACTTGTTTTTTTCTAAAAACTCATATTGTTTTTCTAACCTTTTTAATAATGATATGTCATCACTATCCATCCTTGTAATATATTTCCCCCTAGCGAGAGCTATTCCAGTATTCATTGCTCCGGAAATACCTTTCTTTAGTTTGTTTTTAACTAACCTGATTCTATAATCTCTCTTTTTGTATTTTTCTACAAATTTATATGTACTATCCTTAGAAAAATCATCTACTATTATTAATTCGAAATCTGCATATGTTTGTTCTAAAATACTATCAATTGCTTCCCGAATATACTTTTTACTATTGTAACAAGGCATTATTACTGAAATTTCTGGACTATTTTCAGAATAGATCCTTTTAGCGATATTCGAGGCAACCTTAGTAGTCTGTGGTAAAGAATCTGCCTCAGCCTGTTTTGATAAACCATAATAAAAATTGAAAAGTGATTTTTCAAAAGGTAATACCTCTTCTTCCTTTAAGGACTTTATAACAGATGACCATAAATCATCAGATTCGTTTGTATAGGTTTTTATAGTTTTCGTTCCTTGTAATTCATGAAATCTATATTTCGTAAGGACTTCTTTTATAAATTTAACATTATATTTTCTAAATAATCGGAACCACATTTCATAGTCATTGGCAGTTTTCAAGCTTTCGTTAAATAATCCTGTTTCTTCAAAGCACTTCTTCGGAATAAGAATATTACAACCATTTGTTAACCCTTTCAAAACTGGAAATAATTTTGAATTTAACGCTTTATTCCCGTATTCTTTTTCATATTGAGTTTGCCTAATAGTTTCAGAGTTTTCATTTATATATTCGACATTTGAATATACCAATACTGTTCTATTCTTTGATACTTTTGATAAAGCTTCCACTTGTTTTTCTACCTTATTAGGATAATAAACATCATCATGACTTAACCATGAAAAATATTCTCCCTCCATCTTCTCTATCCCCTTATTCAAGGCACTTGCTACTCCTCCATTTTCTTTTGGAAAATACCTAATCTTGTCTCCATAGCTTCTACATATCTTATCTGTCTTACCTCCATCTGTACTACCATCGTTAACTACTATTATCTCTATATTTTTATATGTCTGTGCTAAGGCACTATCAATAGCTTCTTTTATATAATTACTACCGTTGTATACTGGTATTACTATACTTACTTTTGGATTGAATTCTCTCTTCATTCAAATATCTTATTAACTAATTTGCGTATCTTCCTTAAAGGTCTGGTTAATTTCCAACTAAAACTGCTTTCTATATAGTTTTTCCGCATTTCTAATTTATCTTTTTCATTTTTAAAAATTTCTAATTCTTTATGTAAATCTATATTTTCATTTTTTAATTTCGCTATTTCAGAATCAAAGGAATTCTTATGTTGATGAGACAAAATTTCCATTTCCGCCTCTAATTTTGAAATTTCATTTTTCATTACAACATCAGGAATCATCTTGGTTTCAAATAGATTTTCAATTTCTTTCTTGGAAATAGATTCTTTTATGTACTCATTATTCTCAAAACTTTTTTTATTCCCATAGAAGAATCTCATAAATTCTTCCGTAAAATGGGGAAATTCTAATATAATACTAATAATATGAACATAAAGGGCATATATAATTTCTTTTTTATATTTTGGATTTGCGTATTTCAATAAGTTTTTCCATCCCTCTATAAAGGCTAAACATCTTATATCATCTCTGCTCGTTTGCATTATTGATCCTCTCCTATTAATCCTATAATAATACAGTGATTTCTTAACATAAGAAATTTTTTGTGCATAAGAAAAAAATGTAGGAACAGCTTGTAAATCTTCATAGAAACCACTTCCCCAAGGAGCTTTATTAATTAAACTTCGCTCAAACAACTTGTTACATGCTCCAGGAGGAATTACAAGCGTAGAGTTCTTTATAACATCCCTAATATTATTAAAATCTATATTATTAGGCTTCTTGTGTTCCCAAATGATCTCCCCCGTTAAGTCATCAAAAGCCGAAATACCACATATTGCAATATCATTACCCTTCTTACAACAATTGTATAAATCTTTTATCATTTCCCTATCAATATAATCATCCGAGTCAACATAGGAGATATATTTCCCTTTAGAATTTTCAAATCCTACTTTTCTAGCACTTCCTAATCCTCCGTTTTCTTTATCTATAACACGAATGAAGGAAGGACAGGATTTCGCGAATTCTTTCGCTATCTCGGCAGAATTATCTTCTGTCCCGTCGTTAACAACAATTACTTCAAAATCTATAAATTCTTGATTGGTTATTGATTCTAAACATTCAGAAAGATATTTTTCAACATTGTATACAGGAACTATTATAGAAACCTTTATACTCTTAGTAAAAACTTTGTGTATCTCATTTATGATCGAAAGCATAAGCTTCCTGTTCCCCTTTTTTCCCGCCAATAAAACTTCCTTCCAGTAAAGATCTATTTCACCTTGGTTTCGTTGAATCATGGTTCTAGAATTTGCTATTGATTATTAGATAAGATTATATCAAAAATATAAGACTACAGCCTCTATTTTTTATTAATAATACCTCTCCTTTATTCATATTCTAAATTGTTATACAATTATTAGAAATAATTTAATCTCTAAGAGTATCTTTAAAAACATTTTTTACAACAAAAAGGATTACCCTGTAGCTGCCTTTGTAGTTAATTATAACATGCCTGAAAGAGCTGATGCTTTGTCTGAGCACCTACTCAAATACAGTAAATGGCCCCTTGATGTATATTTAATTGACAATGGCTCTGATATTAAACCTCCTTCCAAGTATACAAATGTTTTCATTAAGAAGAATGTACAAACTTGCAATGGATGGTTAGAGGGGTTAAAAGCTACAAAAAATAAAAAATACTTTGCATATATGTTTTTAATAACATCTACTAATTTTGTTGAAGAGAAAGATCCGATAACTCCCATGGTAAAATTTCTAATCAAAACTCCCAATGCTGTTGGTATACACCCTGCACTTACAAAAGAAAGCACAACCTACTGGACTCATTTGATAACTAGAGATACTAAGAAGCCTAGAGAAACTTGGATGATTGATAATATAGCTTCTATGTTTCGTGCTGATTGGTTTGACAAAATAGGATGGTTTGACCCCGAATTGGTATATGCTTGGGGAATTGATCTTGAGACCTGTTATTTAGCTAGAAAGAATCACCTAAGCTTATGGATAGACGAAAGAGTAAATGTAACAAAAATCACAAATATAGGATACAAGATGAAAAGAATGAATATGTCGGCAGGAGATAGAGTTACACTAGCTGATCGAAACATGAGAGACATTCTAAAAAGAAAGTACGGAGAGGATTACTGGGATAAAATGACGAAACACCATATATCTAAAGAGATGCTTTAATTTTATACAAGCCTCCCACTATAAATTCAGGGTCATTCCTATCAAATTTCCCATATCTTTTTTCATATTTGTCCTTCAGGTACAAGATATTATTTTGAAATTCTTTACGAGTTTTCTTGTAACGACCACAGACTTTTTTCTCCTCAAAAACTTTCAAGGCTGTTTTTATAGACATATTGGTCTGTTGTGATTGATCAAACCAAGATGTCTCCTGACTTATCGGAAATGTTACTAATAAAAGTCCTCCTGGTCGTAAGAAATACATACTCTTTTCATACAAAGCCTTAATATCATCCAATTTGTTGTGCTCAATAGATGATAACCAATATATAATATCGACTGTCTCCTCCGCATATTTTTTAAACTTGAGAAAGTCAACATTGAAATCAACATTTTTAAGTTTATTTTGATGACAATAACCTGCAGGTCTATCAAGACCAAGAACTTCAATATTCAATTTGTCTTCAACAAAATTATGAAATGATGAATTACCACAACCTACATCCAAAATAACAGGCTCTCGTATAAGGGAAGTATTTAAGTAATTCTCTATCATCCTGTATAACCAAGTGTGATCAAGTATATAATTCCAGCCAAGAGGAGAATTAATATCCAAATGTTTAAGTCCAAATGAATCAAAATCTTGGATTAATTCCATTTCTTTTTTTACACTTTTAGGACTTATTAATTCAATCAAGTTATCTTTCTAATAATCTTATTTCTTAGAATATATTTTTTCATACATCTTGAGAATCTTCGAATTATAAATTTTTATATCGTAGTTTTCCTCTATTTTTTTTCTTACTATAGATTGCCTATGTCTCAACTCTTCCTCAGTCATAATTAAGTCAGAAACTTTTTGAGTAAATTCAAAAATATTACCTTTTGAAAAGGATACTCCAAATTCTGGTGCAAAAGTAACACGTGGCAAAGCAGTCCCCTCCATTACTACTACCGGTAGAGAACAAGCCATTGCTTCTATTGCCATCATTCCAAAGGATTCTGCTACTGAAGGCATTAGAAATAAATCTGCTGCAGAATATAAATCAACCAAAAAATTATTATCATTTACCCATTCATATTCTATTACATCATACCTACTCTTATACTCTTCTAATAATCCAATTTTGCCAACTGTTAGTAGTGTCACATGTTTGTTCACTTTTAAATTATTGAGCATCTCTTTAATAAAAGGTAATCCCTTCCACTCTTGATCATCTTGTCTGAACATCATAACAAAAGAGTCCTTCTTTATTCCCAAATTTTCCCTAATTTCTTCTTTATTCTTCCTAGCCTTAAAATGTTCAAGATCTATTCCAAATGGTATTAAATGTACTCTCTCAAAGTGCTTAGTTAATGGACTTCTCTTTACCATGTCGTACATCCACTGGGAAGAAACAACTATATCTATATCAATACTTTTATATATCTCTTTTTTCATATTCCAAATACTATTTGAGTTATCCTTATTTAAAGGAGAATATCTATCCAAATAAGGACAATTTTTACAACCTGTAAGCCAACCTTGGCAATCTACAGGATGGACACAATGTCCTGTCAAAGCCCACGGATCATGCAAAGTCCAAACAGAAGGCTTTGCATTAACCAAATCTTTAAAAGAATACAGCGATAGTAAGTGATTGAAAATAAGGTGATAATGAACAATATCTGCTTTTTTGAAGAATTTTGATTCCAATAGAAGTTCTCCAAATGGATAAGCCACTGATTGTAAGGATATCCTCTCTTCAAACTCCCTACACTTCTCTCTTATAAAATGGCCTCCTTGGGTATTAATCAAAGAAATAACATTATTATCTCTACTAAGTTTATTCATTACTATCTGCTTAGCCTCATGTCCATTTTCATTAAGCATTAATTGTAGATCATAACCATTAAATCTTCTGCCTGGCAAATCTATATCGTTTACCTGCAATATCTTCATTTAATATATGATTTAAATTTATCCTTAATTTTATTGATGACAAAAGAAACTCTTTTCCTAATGTTGCAAATAACTAATCTTCCAATCTTTTTTAATAAAAATCGAATTTTATCATGTTCTTTTATTTGTTTTTCTAAATAGATAATATATTCTTCTCTTCCTTCTACATACTTAGTTATATTTGCGAGTAATATTGAAACTTCACTTAACAATTTCTGAGATTCTTGGAAGTTATAATTATTTTTATTTGTATTGAATGTCTTTTGCATTTATGTTTTGTATAATAACACATAGGTGTTAACTATCCAAATTCGTAATATTAGGGAGTACTTACAGAACAACATTCAATATATTTAGCAATACAAGACTAAAAGATTACAGCATTGCTGAAATATCTTTGAGATCACCTACACACCTCCTTCCCAAAATCATCTGCGATCTTCTGTGCTTCTGAATAGCCAATTGAGAGATGGATGAAGTCTATTTCCTTATTTTTATAAACTCTTCCAACATCTATTAATGGTATACAGTTCAAAGAAGGATCTTTCACAACACTAAAATATTCACTGTTTTTTGATTGTATATGAAATTCCTTAATCTGTTTATAACCAAAAAAAATCGTAATCAACATTGTAATTATTATTGCAACTATATTGGTCTTATTAATTTTATACGTCGTGAAATAAAGCAAAAATACATATATCAACCCTATTAAGCTGGGAGCAAAGTATCTTGAATAATTTCCCCATGAGGATATAAAAAAAGCAAAAAATAAAGAAAAACTGTAAATAAATAAAAATAGATAATAATAATCGATTTTCTTCCTATATTGGCAAATAAAAAGTAATATGAGAAATACAAGTAATATACAAGTACTAATAAACGGGATTCTAATAACAAAAACATCGAACCAGGAAACTGTATTTGGAGCACCAGACATGGTTCCAATTGTAACCATTTTAACAATCAAATTAATTCCACTTATGTACATTTGTGGATCAAGTAAGTAATTTATGAAATTACCTACCAGGTTCCCAACAACAACAATTACAATTGTTTTAATAAAGAAGCTATCAAATTTCTCTTTTTCCATCAATTTCTGAATAACTACATATAACAAAAGAATAAAGATACAGGAAGGAATTAACATTAGACTCCACTCGTTTTTTCCAAAGCCAACAAAGGCTGATGACAAGAGAAGAAAGATTCCTGGAAACATTTTTTTGTAATTAAGGAAGTTAATAAATGCAAGAAAAAATAGTCCTATCATCAAGAATCCCCAAAAACTATCTATTTGAAATTCATTCGAATTGTATATGGAAATAGGAGCACAGGTTAATAGGAATAATAAAATAAATGATAAAGTCTTTTTCAAAGGATTCTCAACTCTCTTGAATAATTGTAAACCTATCAAGAAGTATATTAAGAATTGAAAAGAAGTAACCATTATTTTTATAGAGAGTACAGTATGTTCAGCCGAGAAATTCTCGAAAGGAAGAAAAAAATTGACAAATTTACCAAGTAATCTGAACATTTCATATGGCAACAAAGGATGCCCCACAATTGGAAAATATAATTCTTTACCATTTATTCTTCCACTTAAACTATAATTAGGATACAATGGTTGATTTACAAAAATTGCTGTATCTAATCCATTTCCATCTTCCCATATATGCCAGCCAAATTTCTCATTAAACAGAGGTAATCGTACAACCCAAAAACAAATTATAAGGACAAGAATAATGAAAAACTTATATTTGTCCAAAAATTCATATAGTCTTCTTCTCATTTCTTTTCGAAGAGCATATTAAAATATAATCCGCATATTTCTGGGCAACACTTTGGAAAATGTTGTTTGTCTATTAATTCAAAATATTTAGCTGCATTAATTACAAAATCTTGATGTCTTGCCACATGATGGTCATCGATTTTATCAAATCCTATCAATTTAAATAACTGTTTCATATATTTATCAACCCTTGGCATACCAACTAATAACTGTCCCTTGGGTCTCATTATTCTATACAATTCTTTCAATAATTTATTAGGATTTTTAATATGTTCAAAAACCGAAAATGCTACAATTAGGTCAAAATAGTTATCAGGATATCCCTCCTTTATCAAATCCTTCTGACTTAAGATAGGTTTGTTTTTTAAATTTAAATCTGCGATGTTTTCGGAAATGATCTTTGGTTCAGAGTCGATATCTAAACCAAATAATTCATCAGAAATTATATCCAAAGTTGGGAACAAAATTGCACTACCATAACCAAATTCCATAACTCTTTTATAATGAGATTTTAATAAATCAAGTCCCACTTGTATACGACCAATATACATACTTTTAGATATAGGTTTGTAATAGAAATCAATAGGATCACTCGGACCGTTTGAAGTGAGGACACCTTTCCTTGGCACAACAAATTTTACATTTTTCATATCTCTTACTTTGATGCTTTTATAATTAAGGAACCACTGATTAACTTTATTACAGGAATTTTTTCAATAATGTATGTAATTTTTCTCATAATAGATAGCATAAACTTCGGAATTGCCGGGTGGAGAAAATCAAAATTTATTATCTCTATGTCTTTAAATCCATATTTTTTTAATTTCTTTTCAAGAGACCATTTTAAGAAAGCCTTTTCATCCGGAGAGTCTCCAACAGCTTTCTTAATAAAGGCAATATTTTTTTGTAAAGCGATTTGTGGATTCAGTATATTAGGTTCTGTAAAGATAATTTTCCCACCATCTTTTAATACTCTGAAGAATTCTTGCAAGGCTAAATCTTCATCTAAATGATGTAATACTGAGCTACCAACTATAAAATCAAAAGACTTATCCTTAAAAGATGATTTATAAGCATTTTCTATTTGAAATACAACATTTTTTTTATTCACTTTTCTCCTTGCGATATCAAGTAAATCTTTTGAAATATCTATTGCAACAATTTGATTGCTTGTACAAGCAATTTCTGATGTAAACAAACCCGTTCCACATCCAATCTCCAATATTTTTTTGTTTTTGTTACCAATATAATCTTTGAAAATGTCTACTCTTCTTTGCCATCTTACTTTTCCTGCTGGAGAAGACCAATTCCAAATTTCCTCACCATGTTTAGCAATAAATTTCCCATGATTAATCTCATTTTCTAACCTTTGATCTTCTTCTTTCATAGAATAATTATACAAATTTTATTTTTCCCATTGCAAAGAATACCATTTTAATCAATAGTAAACCATGTTTAAATCTAGAGATATTTGTTGATCCATAGGTTCTTGCTTTATATCTGACAGGAATTTCTACATATTTTAGATTTAATTTTGTGGCTCCAAAAATTAAATCAAAATCTCCAAAAGGATCAAAATCTCCAAAATATTTTCTGTTTGCAGATATTTTTTTCCAATTTTCTTTGGAAATTACTTTCGTACCACAAAGTGTATCTTTTACTCTTTGGGATAAAAGCCAGGAAAATAAAATTGAAAAGATTTTGTTTCCAAGGATATTAAGAAATCTCATAGAATCTTTTTCCAATGGATATACTAATCTACTGCCATTGATGAATTCGCCTAATCCAGTAACAATAGCATTATAAAATTTTGGCAAATCCTCAGGAGGGGCTGTCAAATCTGCATCTTGAATCATTAATATCTCGCCTTTGGCCTTATCAAAACCCTTTCTCACTGCATCTCCTTTGCCCTTACCTTCTTGTCTAAAATATTTAATTATATAGTCTCCTCGGTATTTTTGGGAGACCCTCTTGATTTCTTCATAAGTACCATCACTGGAATGGCCCTCTACAAAAATTATCTCTTGCCATGCTCCAAAATTCGGCAGTCTATTAATTGCTTCTTCTATGTTCCCTTTTTCGTTTCTAGCAGGAATAATTATACTTACACCAACTTCTTTTTCCTTTGGTTCTAGTGGTCTTGCAATTACATAGGTAGTCAAACAAAGATTATTTATTAAAGGCAGATTCGCTATATATTTATTTATGAAATAAGATAATAATGGTATGTTGATTGGAAAAAGCATCCTTCTTCCAGTTTTAACAACTTCAAAGCCCGATAGACGAAGTAGATTATTTATGTCTTCAATTTCTAGCCAATTTAATTTTATGTTCTTTGTTGGCATTTTCAAACGTAAAATTTCTAAAATACTCAATAACCAATTCCATAAGAAGTTCTGATAAGTTATTATTATTCTAGTACCACTATGTGTAAGAGGTTTTAGATTGGTGAATACTTTTTGAACATCTTCAAAATAACCAATTGTGTCGGAAATTATTATTTGATCAAACTTACCTTTTAATTGAAATTTACTTTCAATATTTATATTGTAAAACTCTACTTCTGGATTATTCTTTTTAGCCTCATCTATCATTATTTGAGAGATATCAACACCTACTAATCTTTTTGCTTTAAATTTTCCTATCAAATTACCAATCCCACACCCTACCTCTAAAATACTTTCTGAGGAAGAAATATTCTTTATAAGAAAATTGCTCAAATCGGAATAATAATATTTTGCTCTTTTTATCCAATAATTCCTATTACCTGCCTCTAGATCCATAAATGCCTTTACATTATTCTTATTCTTTTTAAAATTCATTAGAAAAACTTTTTATATAAATTTATAATGACAACGAATGCCTGGATAGCTACCTTCTTAAAGCGATAATCTTTTTAATACTTCTTCCATACAGTCCTATTAATATATCCTGTATAACTTAGTATTATTCTAACTATTTTACTAGCTAAAATATCATTATCATAATCACTAACTACATTCATCCTAACATTCTGTTCTGTTACTACCTTTATACTATCCAATACACTTTCCTTATCTAAGTTGCTCATAATTACCGTTCCTTCATCCATACCTTCTGGTCTCTCATGAGCCTGCCTTACTGTAATTGCAGGAAAACCTAACAATGAAGATTCTTCTGTAATAGTTCCACTATCAGAAATAACACAAAATGCATTCTTTTGTAAAGTAATATAATCTGCAAAACCCAAAGGCTTCATAATCTTTACTAATGGATTAAATTTAATATCTCCTGCATCTATCTTTTTCTGGGTTCTAGGATGAGTAGAAAAGATAATAGGCATTTTATACTTCTCTGCAACAGCATTTATAGATTCCACTAAAAAATCTAAATTCTTAGGATCATCTAGATTCTCTTCCCTATGAGTACTTAGAACAAAATATTCTTTAGGTTTCACCTCTAATTCCTCTAATACCTTACTCTTCTCTATACTTTCCTTTTGTTTTTCTAAAACCTCTTTCAT
The DNA here is from genome assembly GCA_022840695.1 of bacterium. GTDB lineage: Bacteria > Patescibacteriota > Dojkabacteria > SC72 > SC72 > UBA2177. The sequence goes on along the minus strand of JALHDC010000001.1, from coordinate 225,659 downwards.
ACTTGAACCAACCTTAATTACTGTTTCAGGTCTAATACCTTCTGATACTAAATACTTCCTAGCATGCTCCGTTATTGTCATATTAATATCACTTAGATGGTCTACTATTTTTCTGTTAATTTCTTCTGGAACTCTTTGATCAAAACATCTGTTACCTGCTTCCATATGGAATACAGGAATTTTATTTCTCTTTGCTGATATTATGGATAGACAGGAGTTTGTATCTCCATAGATTAACAAAGCATCTGGTTTATGCTCTTTAAATAGGTCATCAGATATTTTTATAACATTCCCTATGGTTTCAGCAGGTGTCTCTCCTGCAGCCTCCATAAATATATCTGGTTTCCTGATACCCATTTGCTCAAAAAATATTTCATTCAATTCATAATCATAATTCTGTCCAGTATGAACTAAGACATGGTCCGTATATTTATCTAATTCCTCAATTACGCAAGAGAGTTTAATAATTTCAGGTCTTGTACCCACTATAGTCATTACTTTCATATTGAAAACCAATTAATTTATTTATTAACTTTCATTTTCTTAATTAGCTCTGGATACAAATCCTTATGTTCCAATACCCATTCTTTCATTTCTTCTACCATTTTGTCATAACTTGGGATTCCAAAATCATAACTCAAGTCAGTTCTAACTAATGTTTTTTTACTTTCAACTTCAGAATTTACATTTATTTCTATATCTTTATTAAAATGCTTTTTAAATAGATTTAGTAAATCATGCTTACTTATTGTTTCATTATTTACACAATGATGTAACCCAGTTAAATTCTTCTCTATGGCTATCTCCATACACTTAGCAAACCATATGGTTGTAACCCCTGTCCATATGACTTTATCATAACCACCTATTTCACCTTCTTGATCCATAAACCATTTAAAAAGACCTATACCATTTTCATTTATATCTGGACCTACTATTGATGTTCTTAATGTAACACTTCTATCATTTATAACCTCACCTAATGCCTTGGATCTTCCATACATATCTTTTGCATTAGGAAAATCTGTTTCATTGTAATTCCCTACCTCTCCATCAAAAACACAATCTGTACTTACATGTATAAATTTGAAATTCTTTTCTTCTGAGAGTCTATCTAGATAGTGAGGAAGATAGCTATTTATTAAAACTGCTAAAGCTTTATTCTCTTCACAAACTTTATTCAGTATTCCAATACAATTTATTAATACATCAGGCTTTTCTCTATCTACAATAGTATTAATACCCGAGACACTATTTGTTATATCAAAATATAGGGGTGATTTTTCATCCCTTCTAGTTGTACAGATAACATCAGAACCTCTTTCATTGAAGTACTGCTTAACTACATGACCTAACATACCATCGCAACCGAGTATTAAGATTTTCATTCTTCTATTTCCCCCATTTTAATTAAGAGTTCTATCATACCGTTAGTATCTAATCTTGTGGTATTATCTGAAGTGTATTCAGATATATCATCTATACTTTTGATCCCTTTCTCAAAATATTTTTCATAATTAAGATCTCTATCATCCATTCCTATACGAAAATAATTTCCTAAGTCTTCTGCTCTTAACATTTCCTCTTTAGTTACTAAAGTTTCAGCCTGTTTTTCTCCATGTCTTGTACCAATAATTTTTGTATTTATTTCTACTCCTTTATGCTTGCATACAGCTTCTGCTAATGTCTCTATAGTCGCAGCCGGAGCTTTCTGAACAAATAAATCTCCTGGTCTGCCATTTTCAAATGCAAACAATACTAACTCTACAGCATCATCCAAAGTCATCATAAATCTTGTCATATCAGGATTGGTGATAGTTAGGGGTTTTCCCTCTTCAATGAGCCTGTAAAAAAGAGGTATAACAGAACCTCTTGAACCCATTACATTTCCATATCTTGTAACACAAATAGTAGTATCATTACCATCTACAGTTCTTGCTTTTGCCAATGCTACTTTTTCCATTAATGCTTTACTCATACCCATAGCATTGATGGGATATGCAGCTTTATCTGTACTCAAACATATTACTTTCTTAACTTTATTCTTTATGGCTGAATTAACAACATTGTCCGTTCCTAAGATATTTGTCTTCACTGCTTCCACAGGGAAGAATTCACAAGATGGCACTTGTTTTAAGGCAGCAGCTTGGAATACATAATCAACTCCCACCATTGCATTATCTATTGAATTGAAATCACGAACATCACCTATATAAAACTTAATCTTATCGTTTGCATATCTCTTTCTCATATCATCCTGTTTTTTTTCATCCCTAGAAAATATTCTAATCTCCTTTATATCTGAATTCAAAAATCTTTTTAAAACCCTATTTCCAAATGAACCTGTACCACCTGTAATTAATAATACTTTATCTTTAAAAATATCTTGATTTTGTTTCATCATTAGACTTCTTGTCTTTATATTTTATTTCCACTTAGTATATCGCATAGTCTTATTTCCTTCAATGCTAAATTGACATAGAAAAATTAAAGAAAGGATGTACCTATTTTCATTAAATCTCTTTGTTTTGATATTATCTTAATATATGTGTCTGAATCAGAAGATGAAATCACCGATAGAATAATAAAACTTCTACCAGACAAAACTGATTAGTCATATACCCGTATACTCTATTAGATTATAAGGAAATACTAGCTTCTTTGCTTTTGCAATTTAGAATACACTTTTAATAACTCTTCATCAAAAGTTAAAAGCTCTGCATCACCTTGTACCGCTGAAAAAAGAATTACTGAATCCATTGCTCTCAAATTAATATCAAAATTCTCTCTAAAAGAGAGATATTCAAATATGTTTGCCTCATTTAACGAACATATCTCCGATGCGATATTAAAAACATTCCCTATTATTAAATCTCTAAATTTTTTATTTTTTCTAAAACTAGCTAACTCAGCTATAACAACTGTAGGGATTATTAAATACTCATGATACATAGTACTCATAAATTCCAAAGCCTTTAGATGATTCACATCTTTATTATTAAAGAAAGAAACTAGAAAACTTGTATCTACTACATACCTATTCATCTGCATTTCTTTGCTCCCTGATTAACTTGGTACTATCTGGATATTCTGGGGCACTCATTATTTTATCCTTGTACCTCTCCAAAAAAGATTTACTCTTATCAACACACTCTTTTTTGAAAGTATAGTCCTTATAGGTAGTTAATACTGCAATAGGCTCCTTTATCTTTTTATACCCTAGATATACAACACCTCCATCACGTACATAGTTTAAAGCTTTAGAAGGATTGTTGTAAAACTCTGTGGTAGTGTAATTCTTTATTTTCTTCATACCAATATATTACCAAGAAGTTACTAATCTCGTCAAATCATTTAATCCTATTCCACAAAAAACTCATATCTGCTAACATATACTAATAATCTAATCTGTCCTAAATATGAATATATTTAAAAATATATACAAGATACTACCCATTACATTTCTCTTCCTATTACTATCTATTCTCCTTCCATCTAAAATAGAAGCTGCACAATTCCATTTCAAATCATATACCCTATCCCAAGAACAAAGCATAGATGATGATATATATGCAGTAGGGGAAGACTTTAAAATAGATGGAGTAGTAAATGGTGATGTAGTTGTATTAGGTAATACAATACAACTAAACGGTACAGTAACAGGAGATGTATATTTGGTTGGTGAAAAAATAAACATAGATGCAACAGTATATGGTAATACTTTTGTATTTGGTAATAATACATCTATAGAAGGAACATTAGCAGAAAGTACATATATAATGACCTCAATACTTAACTACAATGCCGATACACAGAAAGATCTCTTTGGTTTCTTTTTAGAAAGTAGTATGAAAGGAACAATAGGAGATGATCTTAGAATTGTAGGTTTTAGATCCAATATTGAATCAATTGTAAGAGGTGATGCAATACTATTAGGAGATGGTCATACTGTAAATGATATGAATGTAACAGGAGATATATTCTACAATACTACATTAAAGGATATTGCTAAATCACAAGGAGTAGATATTGATGATGGTATTAATGTAGATATGCCTACATTAAAAAGAAATCTTAAATTTAACCTGAGTATTATATTAATTAATTTCCTAAGTATGCTACTTGTAGGATTTGTTTTAATTACATTAACACCTGTAAAAAGTATTGAGATTAGAAAAAGAATTACTGATTCCACAACTGACCTTCTAAGTAGTTTAGGTATTGGTTTCTTGGCTGCAGTCATAATACCTCTACCATTATTAATTCTTTCTTTCTCAGTAATTGGGACACCCCTCGCTTTACTCATAACCGGACTACTCTCATTCCTTTTCATATTTGGAAAAGTATGGGTAGAGTTAGCATTCGGTAAAGAAGTATTAGAACTATTCGGTGTAAAAGAGTACAGACCATTTAAATCATTCCTTATTGGTAGAGTTATTACAGTCCTAATTACTCTAATTCCAGTAGTTGGAGGATTCTATAGCAGTATAATAGGATTACTTGCATTAGGAGCAATAATCAGAATGAAGAATGATTACTTCTCTATGGCTAAAAAGCAAGTTACTATTAAAAAGGTTGTAAAGAAGAAATAGTAAAACTATTACTCTAATAACTTCTCAATAGCATTAACAAATGTATCATATGGATATGCTCCTGCTATCAATGTAGCATTCTGTATAACTCCATTCTCCCCTATCAATCCAACTACAAAACCAGGAGTACCAGAAATACCAGCACCCTGTCCCTCTGTTTGATCTGCCTCTATCTCATCTTGATATTTACCCTCATCTAAACATGCATTAAACTCACCCTCATTTATACCTAAGCTTGTAGCCAATGATACAACCTCACTCTTACTATTAAGAAAGAATCCATCCTTATGATACTTAGCATATGTCTCACTATCTGAAAGATTGAACACACATGATGCACCCTCTGCAGTTACATACCCAATCTGACCAGCACCACTTAAAGGAAATTCCTTAAATACATACAATATCTTCCCTGTATCAATATAGTTCTCCTTAATACTTGGATATACCTCAGTACTATGTCTTTGACAATACCCACACTGATAGTCACTGAAATCAATGACAGCAACTTTAGCAGTCTCTGCATTTCCTAAATATGGATCATCACCTAAACTAATTTCAGAATCAACAGGTGCATCTGTACCCTCATCAGCCACATTAGTAGTATCATCCCCAGCTCCGTTATCTACATTGTTATTATTCCTAGAAGCAAAAAATATCATTGTAGCAATGAGTATTCCTGATACTATGATAGCTATTGGTACTCCCAATGTATCCAAGTTAATAGTCATTTCTTTCTCGTTCTTTTTTGAATTTGCCATTTAACTAAACTTTAATTTTAAATACTAGACAGTTATGTAATATATATTATACCGTTTATGGACACATTAAGTAAAACTGAATATAATAGGATGTGGGCAATATGAATAAGGTAGAAGCAAAAATAACTGCATCAGATATATTGGCATTAATACTTTTCTTAATTCTCCTTTCAGTACCTACATACTTTGCATACACTGTACTTTTTCCTAGAGTAGAGATATTTGATGCTGAGACAGAGGAAGAGGAAGAGAAGGATGAAGAAGAAATTAAGGTAGATATATATGATACTCCACACTATGAAGAGATATATCAAGATATACAGGGACAAATAGCATATATCGCTAGACCGAAAAAGATTACAGAAGTTACAACTCCCACCATTGTAGTATACAGTCACGGTTCTAATACAGAAGTCACTACAGATACAGAAGATCCTTTTATGAAAGATTTACAGCTGTATGGAGAAGCATTTACAAAAAACAATTATATATTTGCAGCATCTAATCAACATGGTGCTAATTGGGGTAGCTCGCAAGCAATACAGGATACATTGAATATGATTGAATATATTAAAGAGAATTACGATACTCAAGAGAAGATATATATGATTGGATATAGTATGGGAGGGTTACCTACTATGAATTTTGCAACTACATATCCAGAAATGGTATCCAAGATTGCACTACTTGCTCCAACTACATACTCTGCGGAATGGAATACAGCAAGGATACAAAAGATAGCAGATATTGATATTCAGATATGGCATGGTACTGCCGATGTGAACGTACCGTATTCATTGAGTACTACATTTGTGAATAGGCTAAGCTCATTGGGAAGAGAGATACCATTAGTCACGGTAGAGGGTATAGGTCATTGGGATTTAGATACAGAGTATATAGATGAATTAATACTGTATTTTTTAGGCAATCTTTAAATCATTACATATCTTTTCCATCTCTTCAGTAGATAGTTGCATTCCCTTATCTTCTTCTTTATGTTTCTGACTTTCGTTATATATCGGTTTTACATGTATATGAATATGAAGTACTGACTGTCCCGCCATCTCTCCATTGTTTTGATTTATGAAAATTCCCTCAGGTTGATATTTTTCCTTAATATTTGCAGATATATTCTTAGCAACCTCAAACATATATGCATACAAATCCTCAGGAATATCAAATACATTTTCAAAATGTTCCTTAGGCAGAACCAATGTATGACCTTTACTAAGTGGTTTAATATCTAAGAAAGCAAATACCCTATCATCGTCATATATCTTGTACGAGGGAATATCTCCACTTACTATCTTACAAAATATACAATCACTCATAACCTATGCTTCAACTACAATAGCTGTAGATGGACATGAAGAAGCAGCCTCCTGCACCTTAGCTTCTAATTCTGTAGGTACATCTACCCCCTTATACTCATCCTTTACATCTATACTACCATCATCTTTTAATTCAAAAACTTCTGGACATATTGCAACACATGTAGCACACATAGAACACTTCTCTTTATCTATACTTACTTTCATTAATATATATGTGTAAATTTAACTGTATATTCTTGCAGATATATTCCAATTGGTCAAACCACTACTTCTTCAATTGTTTGAAATATATTCCTAACCGCTGTATGAAATGATTCATCCCTAATATACCCATAACCATAGATAGTTCTACATGCCAATACAGAAAATCAAAATCTATATTCCATAATTCAGGTTTCTGTGTACGAATTACCATGAAAATCCCAAACCCTAATGCAGGAACAAGTAGTGTTAAGAAAAGAATACTATTCCAAAATGCATTAAACTTAACAAGTGTTAAACCAAAAAATTTATTTTTCTTAGTTAAGAAATATCCACTCCAATATGTAATTACTGATATGAGAAAAGGTATAACTAAATTATACTTCCTACCCTTTACCACCTCTTGATCTTCATTACTCTCTTCAGTCAAAATAATCTCTGCATCTACTAAATCTACCTCATTCCCCTCCGTAGCTTCTAGCTCTCCAATCTCGTACATTTCTAGAAGAGCATATGTTGATTCCCTATGATCTCTCCCTAAATCGCCCTTGCTCTTAAAATCTTCTGTCATATCCAAACCACACCACTCTCTAATATCCAGATATTTGTCATGAGATGGTATATATTCTGAGAAGTCATATACCTTTTCCTCAAATATCATCCAACAATCCCCAGGAGTGTTATGATCTTGCACATCTTCCAATGTATATGCATATGTAATACCAAAAGGAATTAAAAGAAATAGTATGGTTAAGAGTATTTTTTTCATAGTTTTTAACTTGAACTTAAATAGGAGGAGTGTAATATATTAAGATATATATAAATTAAATATATCATATATATGAAGAAAGTATTTTCTATTTTACTAGGAGTGGTAGTAATCCTAGGTGTAGGAGGTTATTTCCTAGCTACAAAGGCAGATGCTGCTACACCACTGGATACTTTATACCCTGTTGATCTTTTCTTTGAGAGTGTGGAAAGGGTAGTCACTTTAGATCAAGTCGCATTGGTTGAGTTAGAGCAGAATATTTTGGAAGAGAGAGAATTAGAATTGGGAGAAATACTTGGAACAGAGGATGCAACAGAGGAGGTTGTAGAAGAGTGTATGAATAGGATGGAAGAACAAAGAAAGAGAATGATTGTAAAGTTGGGAGAGACACAGGAGAAGATGGAACAGAAAGGAAATACAGAGGTTGTAAAGGCTTTGGAACAAGTTCAAAACAAGTATCAAGAGCAGATTCAGAAGCAAATAGAGACAACAACTAAAGCACAAGAGCAGTATGGAAATATTGGACAAGAGGTTAGAGATAACTTAGAGATGGAGAAGAATACATTACAGAATCAGGGTACTGATACACAGATTCAACAACAAAATCAGGAACAGAATGTAGATAATTCAAATAGTAGTGATACAGGGAACTCATCAGGTAGTACAAGCGGAAGAGGAAATAACTAAGTATAGATATTTAAGGAGTAGACCTTAGGGTCTACTCCTTAGTATAACCTTCAGCCTGTTTTGTGAAAGCATCATAATATTTCTTCTTGTTTGCCATTAGTTCCCCATGTGTACCTTCCTCTACTATTTTTCCTTCATCTAATACAATTATTCTATCTGCATTTCTAACTGTAGAAAATCTGTGAGAAATTATTAATACAGTTTTATTAGCAAAAAATTCATATATTCTATTAAATATTCTATACTCTGATTCTGCATCTATTGCAGATGTAGGTTCATCAAATATAGCAACAGGAGCATTTCTGTAAAAGAATCTAGCAATAGCGATTTTTTGCTTCTGTCCATTACTTGGCCTTATCCCCTCTCTAAACCTTTCACTCATAATCGTATTATATTTATGCTTATACTTCATAATGAATTCGTGAGCATCAGCATTCTTAGCAGCTTCTATAATCTTTTCTTTATCTATCTTCTTAACAGACTTACCCATATATATATTCTCCTCAACAGTTAACTCCCCATAGAAGTTATAGTCTTGGAAAAGAACTCCTAAATTCTTGTACCAATCATCTATCTTAATATCCTTTAGACTAATACCATTTACAAATATCTCTCCATCCGAAGGGTCATAGATACGGGAAAGTAACTTAACTAAGGTTGTTTTACCTGCACCATTTGCACCTACTATAGCTATTTTTTCTCCTTTCTCTATTCTTAACGAGAAATTATCAAATATCTTTCTCTTATCATTAGGATAATTGAAGGATATGTTCTTTATCTCTATCAAAGGTGGTTCTTCAAATCGAGGAAGGAAAGTATTTCCATCTTCGATACAAGGTTCTAAGTTGAAGAAATTATAAACCTCCCTGCTTTTCATAACAAAGTCTCTAAATACAACTATTTCACCAAAAAGATACTCTATTCCGTCATAGAAGCTATCGATTGAACTCATCAAGAATGTAGTATCACCAATGGATATTTTTTTAACAAAAGAAGACCAAACACCTGTATATATCCTACCATCAATACAAAGTTTCCTAATACAGAAAGTAGGAAGCTCCCAAGAGTAGCACTTTTCATTATTTTTAAAAGCCCACGATTGTAGTAATTGTAGAATTCAACAAATTTTCTATTTAAATATCCAAAAGCTCCCGTTATTGATATTTCCCCTAAGTCTCTTGGATCTGCTAATCTTCCAGCTACCCAACCGTTCATTCTTCTTCTAGTAACATGATCATCATTTGTTTGCCAATCAAATTCTTTCTTGAAGAAATATTTTCTTTGCAAAAAGAATGCAAAGGAAACAGCCAAGACCATTGGAATAACTATTGGAATAGATTTATAGATTATTACTCCAGCAACAATTGTTTTGATTGTTGCTGATATGATTCTTAAGACATTAGCACCAACTTCCAAAGTAAATCCTAACCAATCTTTCATTCTTTGATGAGCATTAGCTACAGTTGGTAATTCTATTGTTTGAGCACCAAGATAATTTACTTTTTCATAAGCCATTTTATCCAGATATGATCCAGATAATCTCCTCAAGACTCCTGTACTGTATCCACGAAGTTCTCCTATGGCTGAAAAGAATATGTCTAAGACTAACAGTATCAAAATATATGGAAAGAGATCCTTAATATTCGCAGAATCATTAACAGCCCATGCTACTAACTTATCTATTAACTTAGCAAAAACATATGTATTAATAATTGGTCTGAGATTCCTAATGACTTCAGTTGATAATGCTCCCAATGTAGCCCATTTTGATATTCCCCAGCTCACCCTAAGAGACCACCAGGCTATATCAATATACTCTTTAAAAGAAATTTCTTTTTTCTTTTTTCTCATTTAGTTAATATGATATATTAAGTCCATCATATTAGCAAAAATGATTACATTGAGTCAATATTGTGAACGATTCAAAGATTTAGTATAATATATGTATATTAGAAAACCTCCCTATGTACCTTTGTCTCATCATATTCCTCTTCTGAATGTTCCTGTACTTCCTTTAGTGGATATCCAATACTCATAATGCATACAACCCTATATTCCTTAGGAATATTTAATACCTTTATAACATACTCCTCCCTATCCTCTCCCTCCTCTGTTTTACTATCCTTTACATTAGCCCAACAACATCCTAATCCTTGATTAGCTACTTCTAGATATATATGTGCTGCAGCTATACTACAATCCTGTAACCACATATCTGTGTCACTTTCCTTTGCAATTATGACTATAGCTACAGAAGAATCCTTAACAAATGATTGCCATTTACCACATCTACTTAACTTGGATAATTTTTCTTTTTCTCTAACTACTACAAATTCCCACGGATTAGCATGATTACCAGAGGGAGCAACCATAGCAGAACATAGAATATTGTGTATTTGTTCCTCAGTAACCTCTTTATCACTATATTCTCTAATACTTCTTCTCTTCTTAAAGATTTCATGCATTGTATATTCTATTAATTTAGAGCGTTGGAGATTATATCCATAAAAGAAAAAAGAATACAAGTATAAATATATTACCTCATAGTTCTTGCTATACTGACACTTGATATGCTACTATCTTAAAAATTACATACACTAGAAATACTGATGGAAGATTTCGAACTAGAACAGGATCCTCTTAGCAAAATGGATATCATAGAGGAGAGATTGGAAGAAATTGCAGATGCATTACTCCTAAATGAAATTACAGATGACAATCCTTCACGAAGAAACGGTCTAACATCACTAGAGCAGATACTTCTGTATGAATTAGGTGAATATATGGATACAAGGATAACTCTAAGATACCTCAAAGAGAAAACACATATCATGGCAACAGAGCTTGAGATACTTGATGCAGAACATTTTGGGAATGAAGATGATGATGAAGATGAGGAAGGTGAATTCATAGAGGAAGATGTACCATTAGCAGAGAGAGTTGATTTTAATTCGGAGTGTATAAGGCAGGACATTGAAAATATAGCTCATGCTTTTTTCCTAGACATTATAACTGATGATAATATATCACCAACTACAGACGAGACTTCTTTGCAACAAATAATTCAGTTTGTATTGAGAGATTACAGTACAGAAGAGGAAGATTTGGATAAATTCTATAATCTAGTCTGTGGTAGAACTAATGATTTCTTTGGAGGAGCATTTTTACAGAGAGATGTAGACAGGCATCCTTTTTTAAGAAAAGATTATGTAAAAATTAAATTCTAGATACTTAATCTTCTTTCCATTTTCTAAATGTTTCTTTTCAAATGTAGTCTGTACATTTGTAACATTTTCTATATCCCCAAATGAATATATATCAGATATATTTTTTAATATATTCAATTTCATAGAATTAATAGTTTCTAATGTATATTCATACAATTCATCAGAATCTGTTTTTAAATGTATAATTCCATTCTTTTTTAAAATCTTTTTATAAATATGTAAGAAGTTAGGAGATGTTAATCTTCTTTTAATATCTCTTTCTCTTAAAAAAGGATCTGGAAATGTAATCCATATTTCATCAATACTATTTTCTGAAATATATTCTTCTATATTTTGTATTTGAATTCTAAGAAAATATACATTATTTAAATTCTTCTCTAAAGCATCCTTAGCTCCTTTCCATATCCTCTCTCCTTGAATATCTATACCTATGATTAATGTATCTCTGTATTTATTTCCTAAATGTAGAGAGTATTCTCCCTTTCCACATGCTAATTCTAATATTACTTTTTCATACTGATTAATTATTTTCTTTACTTTCCCCTTCACATCTTCATCATCCCATTGCAATACATTAGGAAATGATTTCATTTCCTCAAATTTCTTTTTCTTTTTTCTAGACATGATATGAGATTATCCAAACATTAATAGCTCAGGTTTTACTATTAATATTATTCCTAAAGCTAATATTATTATGCCTCCGATGATACTAGACCATTTGGTATATTTCTTAGCAATACCTGTTACTTCAAATGTCCTTACTGCTATGAAAAAGACTATTAGGTCATCTAACATAAAGATTATTATGTAGAGTATAAGGTAGAGATAGTATTCAGTGTTACTTAAAGGTACTGAAGAGAGCAAGCTGGTATATACTGCTGGTAGTCCTGCAGAGCAAACAACTTCTATCAAATTTACTGATATTGCTAATGTTACTATACCTATAATTGCCAATATGAAGCTTTTCTCAGAAAGAACTTTCTTTATTTTCTCCATCACGGTTTCTCTCTTTTTCTCATCTGTAGCACGACACTCCCCCTTATTACTGAAAGCATCCTTGAGATGTAATATTCCACTTACAACTGCAACTACTCCTATGACACTCCTTATCCAATATACAAACCCTACATATTTAAAGAAATTTAACCAAGCTGCTAAGAATACAAAATATACAAGTCCAGATGTAATTATAAATACTGATCCAAGTATATACAGCTTCTTCCTATCCTTCATGTTAATTAACATGGTTATTAGGAATATTAATATCCACATAGCACAAGGATTAAAGCCATCTAAGAGAGCAATTATCATAGTTCCTAAAGGAAGTGATACACTTTTAAGATTGATCTTTCCAAATATTGGTATATTTAAATATATTGGAGAGGTATCTTCTGGGAGTTCCTCTTCTTGCTCTTGGGGATTTTGATCCTGAGCGAGTAGCTCGGAAACGATATCCTTTGATTCAGAATTAAGATTTCTTTCAATAGCAGCTATTATCTGCACCCCTGTAGTTTCATCATCAGAATACCCAATTATATATTCCTCACCTATTACTAAAAGAGGAACCCCCGCTCTAGCTATTTCTAATTCCTCTATTACTTTGTTAAAGAATTTCTGATTTTTCTGATTGTAATATATTTCATAATCATTTATCTTTATTCTCTCTTCATACTGCTCCTTCACTCCTTTTAAAAATTCCTTTTCTTTAGCACAATGAGGACAACCAATACCTTGGAAAAAGTGTAGGTTTAGAACTTTTGCTGTTTCCAAATTCTCTGTCTCTTCTTGAGCATTTAATTTGTTTGAAGAAAAGAAGAGAAATACTGTTAAGAAGAGAAAAAGGGTTATCAAAATCTTTGTTATTACTTTCTTCATGATTCTATCTATTCTTGTACATGTTAATTATTTCTATCATTGTCTCTTTCCCTATCTCTCCTATTTCCCTATGTATTTCATTTCCATCTTGATCTAGAAATATGAAAGTGGGCAAATCAACTATATCATATTTTTTTGAAACATCTTTCTGTTCATCTACATCGTAATATTCTGTCTGAAGCCAAGAGAGTTCTTCCTCAATTTCTTTCCATATTGGTTTCATTACTAAACATCCAGAACACCATATTGCACCGAATTTAAGAACTTTCACTGATGAGATTAAGAGAAATTAAGTATATCTTCTATTATACCATTATTGAGATATTCATTAGGAGTCGGGGTGACTCGACTTGAACGAGCGACCTCTTGCACCCCATGCAAGCGTTCTAGCCATCTGAACTACACCCCGTGGTTGATATTATAACCCAATTTCATTACTAATTTCATTAACAGAATCTAAGGATATTTTAATAAAATCTTCCAAGGAAAGACCTGTTTTTTCTATATCATAAATTAAACTTCTGTTTACTGCTTTTGCAAAATCTTTTTTCTTGAATTTTTTCATTACACTCTCTACTCCAACACTAGATATCTTTTTATCTGGTTGTACTAATGCACATGCTACTAAAAATCCAGAAATATTCTCTGCAGCACTTAGAGAATAGTCTAGTTTTGATTCTCTCTTTTGTGATATTTGAGGATGTTCTTCGTAATGGGCCTTAATTGCATGATACATATCTTCTGGGATATCTTCCCCTATTTTCAAATTTTCCATTTCCAATATTTTGTCAAATTCAACAACATGTCTTTGAGGATCTTTTTCTACATAGTCATAGTCTAGGTCATGAAGTAGTCCTGATGTTCCCCATAATTCTTCATCTTCTCCAAAGTGTTTTGCTAAGGCTTTCATAATAACTTCTGTTTCTCTCATGTGTAGTTTAAGCCATTCTGTTGAAATGTATTTATCTAAGAGCTGTTGGGCTTTTTCTCGAGTTATCATTGTTTATGTAATTATTTAAGTTATTTTTTAGATCCGACTGGTTAATGTATTGCAAAGCAATTATACCAAACTGCTGTGCAACTTTAATGTTGTTTAGGTCATCATCTATTAGAATAATTTGATTGGGATTTATGCCGAGAGTTGTTATTAATTTTTCAAATGCTTCTGGTTGTGGTTTTGGATATTCTTCATTGTATATTTGTCCACTGAAAAGATTAAGAAACTTTTTTCTCTTATCAAAGCTCTCGACATGTGATTTATTAGTATTAGTGAAAAGGTAAATGGGGATCTTCTTTTTAGAAAGAAATTTAAAGATCGAGAGAATTTTTGAATCTATTTCTTTTAATCCAGGCTTATATATTACATTGTAAAAATCAAAAACTATGGCTTTAATCATCTCATAGTATATTAAATTTCTTTAATAATACCTATATAGTTTGCTTAAGAGTAAGTATTTTTGACTAACTTAAAGGTAAAACGTAATCTATTTAATTTCTAGTATTACTTGATTAGGACTTAAGGATGCACTAATCCTATATTCTGCCTTACCCTCCATCCCTGTAAATGTATATATGCTTTGCTCGCCAGATCTTTCAGGAGTTGCGGTTATTCCCAATGGTAAAGTCATTCCTGTGGAGATATTCGAAACTCTATCAATAGAGAGACTTGGGAAAGTGACAATAAGTTCGTCTTCATCATTGTAACTAGCAGTCACAGAAGGAATTGGGTTATCTCCATCTCCTGAGACACTCCATACTAATTTAAGAATACCTCCCGTTGTCCCGTATGTGTATGAGGTTATTGATGCATTTTTGGTTGCTCCAATTCCCTCTATTTCCTGATCTTCTGTTGAGAATTCTTCATTTCCTAAGTCAATATCTTTTGTTATTTCTCCAGGATATTTTATTTTCAAAATTACACTCCACTCTCCCTCAGATATTTCTTCTGCAGAGAGATGAAATATTGTACTTTTACTTACACCGATATCGTAAAGTTCTTGATCTGATTGGGCAGAAATGTTGTGATATATTTTTGTTATGCCTTCCTTATTTATTGCCTGTTCCTGTTGATACCCTATGCCTGTACTATCTTTTGATATTCCTTGAAAATCTAACCTAATGACTGACATATTTGAAAGGTATGAAGCTATGACATATGGCTCTTCTTCGTACTCAGTATTTAAAGTGAAAAGAAATTCATGATATCCATCTTTGGATGAATGTTCCAAGCTTTCTATGCTGAATGTAGCTTCTGATTGTTCTCCTAATGTTTGTGTATCCGTAGAGAATGAAGTGAAATCTGTATCTCCTGTATATTCTGGTTCTTCTTCTACTTCCTCTTCTTCATCTGTTTCCTCAACTATTTCATCTTCATTTTCCTCTATAACCTCTTCTTTTGGTTTTTTAGTTAGAAAAAATATTCCAACTCCAATTACAATTAGGAGCAGGAGAGTCCATACGAATTTTTTATTCATTTTAATATCATTAAATATTATTAATACATATTAACACTTTTTAAATATTGTTTAAAAGAGGAAAGAGTTGTGATACTATGGATGCATGGCAAAGACATTCAAGATCAGTGACAGCAAGGGAGATGTAGAAGAGAAAAAGGATGCTGTTATAGAGGAAAAAGAGATTGTTCCTGATTCAGAACAAATTAAGGAAGTTCCTGTCGAGAAAGAGATTGAACAAACAGAGGATCTTCCAAAATCAACGGAAGAGAAGAAAGGTTTTCTTAAAAATATTTCTTGGAAAAATTTCCTTTTCCCAACTGTGGCGTTATTAACATTGGTTGGAATTGGTTTGTTCTATTATTTTGGGATATATAAATTAAAACCAACTCCACTTTATGAGGTTTTAACTTTTGATGAGATGTTTGTTTCTTCGTATCCTAGTGAGAAATCATTTCTGAATAATCTTCCTTTACTTTCTAAGCCTGAAGAGCCAAGAACAGAAGAGAGTCCTCTTAATGGTTTGCTTTTTTCTAAGAGTGAAATGGATATTATGAAAAAGAGGAGGCCTGTTGCGGTGATGATTAATAATCATGTGGAAGCAAGACCTCTTTCTGGTTTGAATAGTGCTGATATTGTAATAGAGGCAAATGCGGAGAGTGGAATAACGAGGCATTTGGGAATCTTTTGGAGCAAGGCTCCTACAAAGGTTGGCCCTATTAGAAGTTTAAGACAGTACTATCTGGAATGGTTAAGTGAGTTTGATCCGATATTGATACATGATGGATGTGCACAAACAGATGATCCTCGAACAAATGCTTGTGGGAATACATATAGCTATGGAATTAAGGATATAGCAACATTGGGAGCTTGGAGATCAAATGAGGGAGGGAGAGTTGCTCCACATAATGAGTATAGTTCGGTGAATAATGCTTGGGAGTATGGAGTAAAGATGGAATGGAATTCTTTCCCAACTAGTATACAGAGTTATGAATTTAAGAGAGATGCTGATGTAAAGGATCGAGGAAGCAAGACAATCGTTAAGACAATATTTCATACCGCATTGGTAAATAGCGGTCATTATGATGCAATATGGACATACGATAGTTCAACAAACAGCTATTTTAGAAAAATCGGTGGACAGGCAGATATGGATGCGGAAACTAATACACAAATATCTGCAAAGGTCGTTGTGATACAACAAGTTAAGTCAGTACAATCAGGAGATAGTGCAGGAAGATTAATAACTACAACAATTGGAGAGGGAGATGCAGTAATACTTCAAGATGGGAAAATAGTGGAAGGATCATGGAAGAAGATATCTAGAACCGATAGAACAAAATATTATGATAGTTCAGGAAACCCCATCAAATTTAACAGAGGAAGGCTATGGATATCGATGATTCCACAATCTTTCGGGAAATTTGATATAATTGAGCAATAATATTAAGCAGGTTGGGGAACTATGCTGAAGAAACTATTTATATCAAAAGTTAGAATTTGTGTTCTTAACGAGTTTATGTCTGATTTGAATGCTTCTTTCCATGTTAGAGGATTGGTTAGAAAGGTCGATGAAGAGATAAATGCTGTAAGAAGAGAACTCCTTAATCTAGAATCAGCAGGTATTCTTAAATCAAAAAAAGATGGAAACAAGATAGTATATAGAGTTAACAAGGATTGCCCCATATTATGGGAATTAAGATCTCTCTTTTTCAAGGAGTCCCCTATTGGTCAAAAGATATCAGATGTTGTAAGGGATGTTGAAGGCATACAGCTTGTTGTCTTAACTGAGAGCTTCATTACCGGAAAGTATGAGCATGATACAGATGTAGATTTCCTTTTCATCGGAAATATGAAAATAAAAGATCTCTCAACAGCGATCTCACAAGTAGAGAAAGAATTAGAGAGACAGATTAGATTTAGTGCGATTAGAAAGGAAGATTTTGATTTTGCTAGAAAGAAAAAGGAGCCATTCTTGATGAATATTTTAGAAAAGGATAAGATAATTATGTTCGGTCAATTATCTGATCTACTCTAGAATGAAAATAAAGTTCAAATTTAATGTAAAACCGTTTCTAAATTACCTAATAGTTATACTCTTCACTGCATTTGGAATTGCTACAATGTTAGTAGCTCTACCTCTTACGGAAAAAATATCAGAGAAAACATCCTTCAACCTAATTACAAAAGATCCATACTACTGGTCGGCAGAATACAACTTAAAGCTTGTTAATACTGATTCAAAAAAATTAGAAGAAGCTAGAAATATACTTTCAACAAGGTTAAGAAAATTTGGAGTTGAAAGAGCAAAGATATATAACGAAGGAAAAGATGAAGAAGGAAATACATTTTTGAAAGTAGTTGTAACTACATCTAAGGATAGAGATTTAGTTAAAGAATTAATAAATAACAGGTTTGATGTGTTAATAATGACGAGGAAAGAAGATGTTGATTTTTTGAGTGAAGAGGATCCGTATGCATATCTATTTGCAGATAATTACAATCCTACAGATTGGGATAGGAGTGATTTTAGAAATGTATATATCACAGAATTGAAAACATCAAATAATGAATATGCCAATTTTGCAATATTTAAGCTATGGCCAAACAGACAATCTGAATTTAATACATTTATAGGACAACACAAGGGAGAGTATCTTGGAGTTAGTATAGATGGCTTTGTAACTCCATACCTTGTTCCTTTTGATGATACAAGTATATTTGCAATACCAGTGTCTACAGAAGATCCTATTCAAATTAAGGCAATCGATATCCTTTATAACAGCGGCGTGATCCCTGTTAATTACACATTAGAATCAGAAAATGAACTAGATCCAGAGATTATCAAAATTGATCATGTAAAGGTAAGTATAGGATTAGCTATTTCCTTAGTTCTTGCATATATATATCTTGCTTTCATTAAACAGAATGATTTTGAAGTATTGAGAAAATCTTTCTTAGCAACAGTACTTACCATTAGTATATATTTAACTGTTCTAAAGATTCTTCAAATTCCCATAGATACATTCCTTCTTCCCATACAAGCGATATTAACATTTATATTAATAAAGGTTCTTTCCGAAAATGATGATTCCGTTATATATATTGAATCTGGATTGATATTATCTCTTTTGATTATAAAAATATTAGGAATTGGATATATTTCGACACTTGCTACCAACCTGATAATACTAATACTCCTTTCCAAATTATGTGTAATTATCTCAGGCTGGTATATAGATAAAGTTAGAAAAATATAATTATGGAGATATTTTTAAATTTGTGGCAAAACTGGAGTAATTATGAAAAAGTATCTACTTTGATAATTTTCTCGTTACTTCTTATTCTTCTTCCTGTATTAATCAAATTAATAACAAATAGTAGACAGTTAATATTCTTCTCAACAATTTCATTAATCTCAAGTGCCATACTAACCATAATATTTATTTGGTTTCTAAATATTATTTTTTCAATAACAATTACCTATATATTTCTCCTAATCCCAATAATACTTCTATTTATAAACACACTAAGTATTGGAACATCTGTAGGATATTACACCTTACATAACAAAAGTAAAAACTTTAGTATGGGCGATTTGAAGAAAGAATATGTAAAAGATTCTATACAACTTTCTATCTTTATTCTCCTCCTCTTCTCTGCATTTTCTGTTTTTCTTTCATCAACATTTTTCATATTCATTCTCATTACAGCTGTCCTTTCTTTAGCAGTAATTTGGATAAACTACATTATTCTTCACAAGTTAATTAAGTAGTATGCTTGAATATTCCGGATCGATAATTGTAATAGCTGGCCCAACTGCCTCTGGGAAATCTTCCATCGCTATGAAATTAGCAAAAGAGATAAATGGAGTTATTATCAATGCAGACTCCAAACAGGTCTATAAAGAGATTTCAATAGGAACTGCAAGACCTACAAAAACCGAGATGGGAAATATCCCTCACTATCTATTTGGTCATATATCACTAAAAGATGGATACAGTATATTTCAATATCAAAAGGATGTAGAGGATGTTTTTAAAAATCTTAAAAATAATGAGATACCGATATTAGTAGGCGGGTCAGGCCTGTACATTGACTCAGTCCTTTTCAAATATAACTTAGTTGATAACGAGATAGACCAGGTAAAAAGGGAAAAGCTTAGCAAGATGGGAACAACTGAATTGCAACACCTGATACCGACAGCGGTATTAAATTCTCTAAATGAGAGCGACTCTAAGAATCCTGTTAGATTAATCCGAGCCATAGAAAACCTAGATAGGAAGCCGGATAAGAAGCGGGACAGACCCCTTAACCATATCTATTTCGTCATTGATCAACCAAAAGAAATATTAAATAAAAATATAGAGCAGAGAGTAAAAAAGATGATTCAGAATGGCTTGGAGGAAGAGAATAAAAGGATTAGGGGATTGGGTCTAGATAAATATATTTCTGTAAAAACGATTGGGTATCAGGAATTTGATGGATACTTTGAAGGAGAAAAAAGTATAGAAGAAGTAAAAGAAGAAATTATCAATCATACAAAGCAGTATGCAAAGAGGCAAAGGACTTGGTTTAGAAAGCATAAACATGCGAAATGGAGTAACGATTATAATTACATACTAGAACAATCTTTGAAATTCATTAACACATAATTTTGTCCATCCTCACTCCTCATTAATTTCACATCATCAATATAAAATTCCACAGATTTAATATCTAACTTCTTCGTAACTACAGCCAAATCTCTACAAATATTTGAATATTCCTGATCAGTTAATTCTTTGCTAACTCTACCCAATGTTAGATGGGGGATGAAGTTATCACTATCTTTCACTTTTAAAAGATCCATTACTTGCAATAGAAGATTCCTCATTTCCTCTCCACCTTGAGAAAGATCAAGATATATTAATTCCTTGTACTTTCTTGATATACCTAGTTTAACGGTATTAAACTTAACTTTAAATCTTTTAAATTTTAAGCTCTTTAGTCTGTACTGTAGTAGAAATTTTTTGTAAAAGGGAAATGTATTTCCTAAGTAAAGTAAGGTCATGTGATAGTTTTCTTTTTTAGACCATCTTACAGGAATTTCGAATCCATCAAATACTTTGCCTACTTCCTCCCTAATTTTTTCAACAGAGTCAATAGAGTCATTATTTAATGAAAACCCTAAGAAGAAACTCATATCCTATTATTTAGTAATCTTATCTACACCTATATAGGGTCTTAAAACTTCTGGAACTATTATGCTTCCATCTTCCTGTTGATATGTTTCCAAAAGTGCAACCATTAATCTACTTGTAGCTAATCCTGAGCCATTCAATGAGTGCATATATCTTGGTTTTCCACCGCTTGCAGGTTTAAATCTCATATTTCCTCTTCTTGTTTGATATTCTCTCACATTGGACACAGAACTTACTTCATAATATTGATCTATTGTAGGAATATATACCTCTACATCAAATGTCTTTGCAGCACCAGCACCACAATCTCCTGCAGCTAATTTTACAGTTTGATAGTGTAAACCTAGCTTCTCTACCAAACTCTCTGCTTTCTTTACTAGTTCCTCCAAAGCTTCCTCTGATTTCTCATCGGTAGTAAATTGATACATCTCAACTTTATTAAATTGATGCATTCTTATGAGACCTTTCTCATTTGCTCTGTAGCTACCTGCCTCTTTCCTGTAACAGGGTGTATATGCAAATATTTTCTTTGGTAAATCCTTCTCATCGACAATTTCATCTTTAAATATATTTGTGAGAACAGTCTCTGCAGTTGGTACTAAACAAAGACCATCTGTTGTCCAGTAGACATCGTTTTCAAACTTAGGTAGTTGACCAGCTGCATATGCAGAATCTCTTGTAACCAAGTTAGGAGGTATTATCATTTCGTATCCATCCTTAATATGTTCATTAATGAAGAAATTTATTACTGCCCATTCTAATCTGGCACCCATTCCTCTGTACATACTAAAGTTGTTTCCTGATATTTTTGTTGCTCTTTCTAAATCTAAAAGTCCCAAATCCTTTCCTAATTGAATATGATCCTTTGGTTCAAAATCAAACTTAGGTTTCTCTCCTACAGTCTTCACAACTTCATTGTTCTCCTTTCCTCCTGCTACTACATCCTCATCTGGAATGTTGGGTAGTACTTCTAATTTTGAGACCAATTCTTTTTCAACTTCCTTCAATTTACTCTCCAAATCTTTAACCTCAGCTGCTTTTTCTTTTAAATCGGTTAGGAGTTTTTTAAATTCATCACTACCCTTTTCTGTGGAAGCCATTTTGTCATTAAATTGATTCTGCTGTGCTCTCTTTGTATCAAACTCTAATTGTAAATCTTTCTTCTTTTCATATATTTTCAATATTTCATCTAGATCAAATTCCTCTTTAGACAATCTTTTTAACAAACCTTCTTCTACTTTTTCTCTTTGATCAACAATTCTTTTAATATCTATCATTTCTGTAATTATTAATTTAGCAAATTATTGTATTATATTCTGCATTCTTGGTATTATCAAGATTATGAACAAGCAGGAGAAAAGGTTAAAAAAGGAGATTAGTAAAGCAAAAAATATACTGATATTGACACATAGAGGACCTGATATTGATGCATTTTGTAGTATGTTATTACTCTACAAGGAACTTATTAATATATTTCCTTCAAAAAGAATTACAATGAAAACAAGGCAGTATCCTACTGTTAAATTACCTCAGATGGAGAATATTAATTTAGTTGAAGAAATTGATTCTGAAAATGAAGATTTAATAATCTGTACTGATAGCTCAGAATGGGAATTATTTGTAGATGAACATAAGGATGGGATATTTAATAGCAAAGTGACAAAGTTCTTTATTGATCACCATAGAATTGATGAGGAGAGAGATGAGGTTGTAAATGAATTGAGAAGTTCTGCAACAGAGCAAGTATATGTTACATTGAAAAGAATTTTTGAGAAGAAGTTTAAAGTTGATGAGGATATTGCTAGTTTAGTACAGTATGGGATAGTGGATGATACAGGGAGGTTTCTATATGATATAACAACACCTGAAACCATGAGAGTTTTTGCTGAAGTTATGGAATTTCATAGGGTTGATTTAGAGGAGTTTGCATATAAGTCTAAGAAGTTCCCTAAGGATGCTACGGATGCTGTTGTTGAGTTCTTAAAGACATTAAAAATAGAAGGTGATATGGCATATATGTATATGCCTAAGGAGATTATTGATGAAAAAGGGCTGAGTAAGCAGGGTGTGAATACCGCACAAGCATTTTTAAGGGATAGCTATTTGAGATTTATACAGGGTGTACATTGGGGTTTTATAGTTAGACCAAGTTATGATTATGTAAATAAATGGTATGTGTCTTTTAGGAGTACTAAGGGGTATCAGGATGTTGAGGTTATAGCAAAGAAATTAAATGGAGGGGGTCATGAGTATTCTTCAGCTACAAAAATAACAGCAAATACAGTGGAGGAAGTGGTAGAGAGGGTTTTAGGTGTAGTTAATGAGGTTGTTTCTTCTTAGTTTTGTTTTCTTCGTGTTCCTTTTCCAATTCTTTTACTTTCCACATAAAGATTCTGCTTTTGTCTTTGGCTGATGGGTAGTCTATTGTGAAGCTTAGGGCTCTCTCTAGTACTGCTCTGGGCTTCTCTTTGGCCCATTTGATGTACATGGTTGCTCTTTCCTTGTCATCTAGCTTACCTGCTAATCTAAGTCCGTATGATTGATACTCTTTGGATATGTATTTATGTTTGTTACCAAACATTTTATTGGGGTTTGTTTTTAGTTTGGAAGTATCGAATAGTTTTGATTGATTTAGATCCTCTTTTTCTTCAGGGGTATTATCCTTTCTAAATTGCGAAACTATGTCCTTTATTGAATCCATATTTTTTCTAAATGACCTACTACTTTTTCTCAGGCTTCATAATTGGATATGCAATGCATTCCCTTAAGCTCTGGGCATCTGTTAATACTTTTACCCACCTGTCTATTCCTAGGCCTGAACCACTTTGTGGAGGCATACCGTATTCCATTGCTTCTACAAATTCATAATCGGCTGCCCAGTTATCTTCATCTTCTCCGTCAACTTGAGATTCCTGTTGTTCTTCGAATCTTTTCATTTGGTCTATTGGATCATTTAGCTCTCCATATGTTCTGCACATTTCCATGGAATCGATTACAAACTGGAACATTTGTACATATTTCCCATTACCGTTTTCAACTCTCTTGGCAAGAGGGGTTAGAATGTACGGATAGTCTGTAACGAAGACAGGGTCAAAGAGCTTTGGTCTAACCTTCTGTTTAAATATTTGGTCTATTGTAGTACTCCAACCCAGACCTTCTTCTAGTTCTACACCTTTTTCTATAGCAACCTTTTTCAGTTCTTCTAAATCTTCATATTTATCAAGATCAATTCCAATATGTTCTATGAAAAGGTCATTATATCTAGCAACTCTATATGGAGGTGTCATATCAAGTGTTTTACCTTGGTATTGGAATTTGTAGTCCCCCACCACTTCTTTAACCATTCCGGAAAATAGTTCTTCATGGAATTTAATATTGTCTTCTATGGTTGCATAGGCCCAGTAGAATTCTAGCATTGTAAATTCTGGATTATGTTCTGCATCTACACCTTCATTTCTGTATGCTCGAGCAACTTCAAAGACCCTTTCAAAGCCACCAATTGTGGACATTTTTTGCCAAAGTTCACCAGCACATATGCGTAGATATAGATCCATGTCATATGCATTTATATGTGTCTTAAATGGCTCTGCTTGTGCTCCAGCTGGATTGACTTCCAAGGAAGGGTTCTCTATTTCTATGAATCCTTTACTCCATAAAAACTCTCTTAGATATTTTAGAAGTTTTGCTCTTTTTTCTATTCTTTCTCTAGATTCTGGGTTCACTAGAAAATCTAGATATCTTTGTCTAAATCTTTTGTCTTCATCTTGAATTCCTAACCATTTTTCAGGTAGAGGTCTGATGGACTTTGCTAATATTCTTAATTCTTCGATCTGTACTGATATCTCTCCTGTTTTGGTTTTACATACAACACCGCTTGCATCTACAAAATCTCCTACATCAAAGAGTTTGAGATCTTCCCACTCTTCTTCCCCAAGTTCCTCTCTTTTGAGATATAGTTGGATTTCACCAGACATATCTTTTAGCTTCATAAAGGATATTTTTCCTAATTCCCTAAATAGCATTACTCTTCCTGATACTGTTACTTTCTTTCCTTCAAATTTTTCGTAGTTTTCGATTATATCCCCACTGTTTGTATCTCGGTTTGACTTGGAAGGATATGGATTTATTCCCTTTTCTCTAAATTTATTAGCTTTTTCTATTCTTCCTTCTCGGATGGTATCTAACATCGCCATTGCTGTGAGTTTATTATATTAACTAAATATTATTATATCATACCATTCCTATGATTTTTGCCTATAGAATCTTAAATTTCGTTCATTTACTACCAATAGTCCTTGTCATGATATATAATTTGAGCATGCTTGATGTAGAAAAAAATGATTTGTTAGAGAAAGTTACTTCCTTAGCAAAAAGAAGAGGCATAATATATCCTAACTCTGAGATATATGGAGGTATTGGTGGTTTCTATGATTACGGACCAGTTGGAGTTGAGATGAAGAATAATTTGAAGAGGTATTGGTGGAAGGATATGGTGGACAGGAGGGAGAATGTTGTAGGTATAGATGGTACTATAATTACACATCCTAAGGTTTGGGAAGCAAGTGGTCATGTTGAGAACTTTGGAGATGAGGTTGTTGAGTGTAAGAAGTGTCATCAAAGATATAGGCCTGAGGATATAGAGGGAAAATGTCCTAAGTGTGGTAGTTCTGATTTTACAGAACCTAGAAGTTACAATATGCTTTTTGAAACAGAGGTTGGTGTTTTGGAAGGTGCAAAAATGAAGGCATATTTGAGAGGTGAAGCTTGTCAAACAATATATTTGGATTTTAAGAATGTCGTCGACAGTACAAGAATGCAAGTTCCTTTCGGTATAGCACAGATTGGTAAGGCTTTTAGAAATGAGATAACTCCAGGCAAATTAACATATCGTTCTAGAGAGTTTGAACAGTGGGATATGCAATTTTTTGTACATCCTGATGAGATGGAAAAATGGTTTAAATATTGGATGGATGAAAGAATGAGATTCTACAAGGAGTTGTACAGAAAACAGGAAAATCTTAGATTTAGACAACATCCAAAAGAGAAATTAGTATTCTATGCCAAGGATGCATATGATGTTGAATACTTAGCTCCTTGGGGTTGGGCAGAGAATGAGGGAATACATTGGAGAAGTGATTATGACTTAACACAACACAGTAAATTCTCAGGCAAGGATCTTTCATATACAGATCCTAAGAGTGGAGAAAAATATATTCCATGGATAGTTGAAACTTCTGGAGGTGTAGATAGAACACTTTTAATGTTACTCTTTGATGCCTATGAAGAAGAGGATTTAGGGGATGGAAATAGTAGGACTGTTTTAAAGATACACAAAGATATTGCTGCATACAAGGCTGCAATATTCCCATTAGTATCGAATAAGGAAGATATTACCAAAAAAGCAAGGGATGTCTTTGAGCTATTAAGTGAAGATATCAAAGTTATTTGGGATGATAGAGGGAATATTGGTAAAAGATATAGATATCAAGACGAGATAGGTACACCATTCTGCATAACTATTGATTATGAATCCTTAGAAAATGATACTGTAACTGTAAGAGAGAGAGATAGTATGAAACAGGAAAGGATTAAGATAGAGGATTTAAGAGAGTATCTTTCTTAACTTATCTCTAATACCTTATATTCAATAGTTCTTGATGCAACCTTTAATGTTACACAATCACCCACTTTGGATTTAAGTAATTCTTTTCCTAATGGAGATTTGTCAGATATCTTATTCTGAGAAGGATCAGATTCAACCTCAGAGACTATATGAAATACAGTAGTTTTATCATTATTTCTCAATTTAACACTGCATCCTATCCCAACCTCATGTCCATTTTTATGGCTTTTCTTTAACTCTGAAGAATTAGCTAAGATTTCCTTAATCTCTTCACTCCTTTGATCTAGCTTTTCCAATTCACTCATAACAGCAATTATTGCATCTGTATCTTCACTAACATCACTTAATCGAGCTTGTTCTAACGACTGAGATAGTTCTTTTCTCTTTTCATTTTCAAGCTTATTTAGCTCAGTTTTGAGCTCCTCTATCTTCTGTTTTGTTAATACAATTTTTTCATTCATAACTAATATATTTCTAAGAATTAAGGTAGGAAAATGTGGAACAAATATTTCTTAAATAGATTTTGATTATATCATTTTCTGTCTTTTTTGTCTGTACTTTTCAATTTTTTTATGATCCCCAGAAAGAAGGATTTCAGGAACTTTCCAGCCATTAAACTCTTCTGGTTTGGTATATTGTGGATACTCTAATTTACCATCGGTAAAGGATTCATCATTTAGAGATTCAATATTACCTAATACTCCAGGAATTAATCTTGTAATACCGTCTATCAATACTAATGCAGGGAGTTCTCCCCCAGAAAGGACATATTTTCCTATGGAGAATTCATAATCAACTAAATGATCGTGTATCCTTTGATCAAATCCTTCATATCTTCCACAGAGAATTATCATATGTAAGTCTTTTTGCTCTGAGAAATCAGAAAGCTCTTTTTGTTCAAGAATTTTACCTTTGGGAGTTGTTATAGCTACTATGGTATTTTCCTTTTTTAATTCCTGTATAGCTTTATATATTGGCTCTACTTTCATTATCATACCTGGACCACCACCGTATGGAGTATCATCTACTGTCTTATGTTTATCATCAGTCCATTTCCTAAGATCATGTACATTTATCTCTACAAACCCTTTCTTAAGAGCATTGCTTACAATACCTGTATTAATATATTCTTCCACTACATTGGGAAAGATTGTGATGATATCGAAAGTCATAGTTTTGATTAAACAATTTGGTACCGCTACGGGGAATCGAACCCCGATTGCAGGATTGAGAATCCTGTGTCCTAACCGTTAGACGATAGCGGCTTACAAATAGTGATTTTATCATATTACTATACTATTTTGAACTGTTACTACAGGTTTCTATTTATTTGACATTACATATTCGTAACATATATTATGTCCCGACTAAGTTGTAATGTCACTTTATATGAAAGAAGAAAAAAGATATGAAACAACGAAAAAAGGATTTGAAAAATTAGTTGAAGAATTGAAATTTAGAGAAAAAGAATTAAGAGCTAAAATCGCAAATACTTTAAATGAGATGCGGAATCAAGGAGACCTTAGGGAAAACGATGGATACTCCATGGCTGTAGAAGAGCAAAATATCAATGAAGAGAAGATCATAGAATTAAAAGACAAGATTAAGGATGCAAAGATAATTAAGGATACGAACAAGAATGTAGTTGGTATTGGAGATTTCGTAACATTGAAAAATGGCAAGAAGATTAAGTATGAAATAACTGGGGAACATGAAGCAAATCCTTTGGAAAGAAAAATTTCTCATAAATCACCAATAGGGATAGCAGTTATGGGAAAGAGAGTTGGAGATAAGGTTACAATATCAACACCTAAGGGTGATATTGAATATACTATAGAGAAAATATCTTAAGGATGGATTAAGGTTCCTTCTGTCAGAATATCCTTTATGTTTGATTTCTCGTAAATATATTTTCCTCCTGAGAGAAAGAATGATATTCCTTTAGTAGAGCAGAATCTAGCACATTCAATATCAATTGGAATGCTGTTATTTGCTTTATGTACAGAATCTTCTAGGATATTAAATAAATCAAAGTATTGATCCCAAGAAAGATCCTTTATCAAAGAAGCATTAGGATTTGAATCTGGATCCTCTTCATATATATGACTAACATTCGAGATCTTATACACCCTATCCACTCCCAATATATCAGCAAAAACTGCTGCATCCATATCTGTACTCCAACCAACCTTTAATCCACCACTTAGAATAGTTCTTTTCCCCTCTTCCCAAAGAAATTCATATGCATCTCCCAATTTCTTAGGTACATATATACTAGGATCTTCAATATATCCTTGAATTACAGCAGCATTAGTTTGAGTAACACTCATCCCAATATTATGTAGATACTCCTCTCCCCCTACAGAAGTAGAGATCTTCTTTTGTAAATCTCTAGAAAGGGACCCTCCTCCAACTACCATCACAATCTTTTCATATTCACCACTTACATCAAAATACCAATCTTTAACTTTCTTGAGCAATTCTTCATTAAGATTGAGTAAATTATCATATAGTACAGAACCTCCTATTTTAAGAACAAAGCTTTTTTGCATTTAAAGATTTAATACTAAAATAATTGCAACTACAACATAAAGGAAAGGAATTAAGTATTCAACAACCTTTATTTTCCCAGCAAAACGGATATTCCATAAAGAAATTACTAAGTAGAAGGCTAATGAACCAATCGCAGGAATTACAAAGATATTGTGATTCCAAAAATAAATTGTGAAGAATGTAATGAATAATGAGCTAAGGATAGAGACAAAGATCTCTAATAACCCCAACCTATCGTGTATTCTCAAAACAAATAAAAGTAAAATTAACGAGGATATGGTGCTTATTATAGAAAAATTTTCTAAACTCATACCCATTCTCACAAAGCTATTTAGAAGAAGATAGAATATTGTTATACATATGAAATCAAATATTGCCCTTGTAGCAATAGCCAAGGAGTACATTTTATTAAGAGAGCTTTTAACATTAAGAAAAAGAACTAACAGCAGTATTGTACATATACCCAATACTGTATGACCTAATACAACATTTCGATTGAAGTATAGAAATAACAGTATTGAAATGTAGAATATTGCAGGAAGAATAAAATATCCAAAAAATCTATCCTTTAATGATATCCTAACAATAACATCACTGTACTTAGATATCTTTCTACCAGAATAAACAGTGAAAGCTCTAACAAACCATGTTTCTAATAGTAGTAGACCTAATGAACCGAAAAGGAGCAGTATATGAAATGGAGCATGTAATACTGCATAATTAAAAAACTGAGTTACGGATAATAAAACAAAGAGATATAGTAGGTCATTTTTAATTTTCAAATTATATTTCATTGTTAGGCAGTAAATGTTACTAATTAATTATTCCAGAAAATCCATTAAAAAGTGCGATAGTTATAACAATCCACCATACCCCTATGGTGAAGATATCATTAACAGCATCCTTAATCCTCCCTTTCTTCCAATAAACAACTACCTCTATCAAGAGTAATAGGAAGACAAAAGATACTATTCCAACACTAATTTTATCGCCTGTATTCAGTCTAAGAGTAGGAAAGATTATTTTTTGATTATCTTCCTCAATAAAGTACTCTGATATATCCAATTCAGAAGTATTACCATATTCATCAGCTAATACAATTATCACAGAACCTAATACCTGTTCCTCTGTTAGCTCTATAAGTAATCCCTCTTCTTCCTCCGTATATTCCACCTCTATTATCTCAGAACCTAAAACTAGAGAAATACTCTTCCACTCTCCTTCTATTTTGAAAAATATTGTATATTTCCCATCTATTTTATTTACTTGAATAGTTTCCATAGAAACAACTGGTGCTTTGGAATCTACTGTAAAAGAGACTTTATCCGATTTAACAGTTGAGTCTTTCAATTCTGCCATAACTGAATGATTTCCTTCCTCCCAATCACTACCTTTATCAAATTCCCATTCAGGTGCCCCAGAAGAGACATCTCCAACAGCATTATCTCCATCATATATAGTTACTGTGTAATTACCTGAGACATTACTCGTATCTCCTTTTATGTTTGTATTGGGATCAGTAACAACACTACCTTCCTGAGGAGATGTAATCCTTATACTTTTTATTTCTCCAACCTCTTTATTCACCACTACCTTTTCCTGTGAGGATGGAGGATTTACCACTTGAGGAGTCTCCACTACCTTTTCATTATTTTCAACAGGAGGCACAGCAACACCAAAAACCTCTGTAGTTAAATTCCCAAACATCTGCACTACAAGAGTAGTCTGTTTACCCAATAGAACTCCTTCCACAACAGCTACACCAATATCCTTATAATTACCACTTATAATGTTGGCCTTATGTGTGGGGCTTGCCATCCAGGCTTCGTGAACTCCTTCTGCTGTCTTAAACCCTTTCGCAAGATTTTCTCCTGCATACACATAATTATATCCAGCAGCTCTGATAAACTGCCAAGGAGATTCACCATTAGGACCAAAATGATCCCAATACTGCTTCTCAAACATATCATTCGCCTTTGCCAATGCAGCGGCAGAAAGTTGCGAATTTGTTTGCAAAGTATTCAATCCCCAAGCAACTCTTTCCTGATTAGTTAAGCTAATTATATTACCAGCCGTTATAGTGCTTGCCTGTGCTTCATTTATTCCTAAAAACCCTCCGAAGCTATTAACGAATATTAACAGAACGGAATATGAAAGTATTGCGATTTTTCTAAGTAGTAGAGCCTTGTAATTATTCTTCTTATTTGGGATGAACAGATTTTTTATCATACTTCGATATAGTTTAAGCTATTTAATTGGAATTGTGAAGTAGAAACATTTGTTAATTCAATAGAAAAGAAAAGGACCCCTCAGGGTCCAATTCAGTTGCATTTCTTCTTTACAAAGAAATACCGGCCATTTACTACTTCACAGCAGCCTTCAAAGATTTACCTGGTTTGAAAGCAGGAACCTTTGTTGCAGGAAGTTGAATCTTCTCAAGAGTCTTAGGATTGATTCCAGTCCTTGCAGCTCTTGTTCTGACTTCGAATTTACCAAAACCTGTTAATAAAACAGGATCTCCACTCTTCAAAGAATCTTCGATTGCCTCTAACATTGCGTCTAAAGCATCTCCAGCTTGTCTCTTTGTGAGACCTGTAGCTGCGATTCTGTCAATTAAGTCTTTCTTTAACATTTCATGATGCCTCCTTTCTTAGAGATACTATACACAAACACTGTAAATAAAGGAATTTGTGTATATCCACTTCTAAAATATTGTATATTCAACATTTCGTCAAGGCTGATATTTATTATAGGGTAAATAGCAAATTAGCTACAAAGTTTGATCTAATAGCATTTTTTAATGAATTATATTTTTGTACAAATCATTAAAAAGTAATAGGGTCTGGCCCCATCTAAAACCCTTATGTATCAACACTTTTCAGTAGATATGTTAATATTTTCCTTAAGCAGTAAGTATTTTGTTACATTCTGAGTAAAAAATATAAGGAGAATGCCTTTGTTAAAGCATTCTCCCCTATAGCATTGTTTACTAGAAGACAAGCGAAATATTGCTATTTTGCTACTTCTACAGCTCTTGTTTCTCTAATAACAGTAACTTCTACATTACCTGGATAGCTCTGCTTACTCTCAATCTCTTGAGCTATATCCTTCGCCATAACCTTGGCATCGTCATCAGTCACTAACTTAGGCTTTACAATTATCCTTACTTCTCTTCCTGCTTTAATTGCATAGACCTCTTCGATTTTATCTCCACCAATTTCCTTTGCAGCATTTTCAATACCCTCAATCCTCTGTACATATTGCTCATAGCTATCTTTTCTTGCTCCTGGCCTTGCACCTGATATAGCATCCGCCAAATATATTACAACAGCTTCCACTCCCTGAGGATCAATATCCAAGTGATGTGCCTCAATTGCATTTACTAACTTCTCATCTAAACCGTATTTTCTTGCTACCTGTCCAGATATATGATGATGAGGGCTATCAACCTTATGAGTTAAAACCTTACCGACATCATGTAGCAAAGCAGCTCTTTTTGCTAATTGAACATCTGCCCCAATCTCTATAGCCAATACCTCGGCTAACCTAATAACCTCTATAGTATGTGCCATGAGAGACTGTCCATAGCTTGTTCTATACTTCATTTTTCCAACTAATTTCATTAAACCTATATCCATATCTGGCCAACCTGCTTCGTCTGCAAGTATCTGACCATTTTTCTTTATCTCCTTGGATATTTCGTTCTTTGCCCTTTTGACAGATTCTTCTATAGATCCTGGATGAATTCTCCCATCTGCAATTAATTTTGTCATAGCGACATAGGCTATCTCTCTTCTCAATGGATCGAAGGATGAAAGGGCTATGGCATCTGGAGATTCATCTACAATGACATCAACTCCAGTCATTTGCTCGAAAGATCTAATATTTCTTCCTTCTCTTCCTATTACTCTTCCTTTAACCTTGTCATCTTCAACCTTTATAACTCTAGTGGTTGTTTCCCCTACATAATCGGTTGCAACTCTTTGCATAGACTCTACCAATATCTTCTGTGCTTCCTCTTCGGCAACAGCTTCTATGTTCTTCTCAGCTTGCCTTATCTTCTTAGCCTCATACTCCTTCAAATCCTGATCAATTTCTTTCATTAACTTCTCTCTAGCTTCATCTCTGGAAAGTCCAGAGATTTTTTCCAACTGAGTTTTTAATTGCCCTCTATCTCCTTCTAATTTTTTGACACCTTCTTTCAAATAATTTTCCTTACTTTCCAATTCTTCACTCTTTTCATCTAAGATCTTTGATCTCTTATTCAATTTTCTTTCTCTTTCAATCAATATCTCTTCATGCTCAGTACTTTCTTTTCTCATCTCCCTCAATTTTCTTTCCTCCTGAGCTTTCATTTCGGCAACTTCTCTTTCTGCTTTCTCAAATTTTTCTTTCATCATTTTCATTGCGGCTTGCTCTATCTCTTTTTCCGGAATCTTATTCACATCGACCCAATGGAAAAAGACTTTAAGAACAACGACAACAACTATTGCAGTAACTATTATCGACAAAAGAATCAACAACAATGTTTCCATGTCTTTTTATCTAACAATTTAAATTGTCCTTCTATCTAAACACTTTTGGAATACAGAATAGCCGCGAGGCTATTTAAATAGTAAAAAATCTCTGATTTTCCGATTTTAAACTTCATATACAAAAATAATGTTTTTATCAAAACTTCCAATTACCAAAAGAGTCTTTGTTAAGGACTTTTGTAATAATATCATTTTTGAAGATTTGTTTCTAGGGTCTGACCCTCCTCTGTCCCCAGTTCATCTTAATTTCACAACTGGCTGGTATAGTAGATTATGGCCAGAGCTCCAAGGAATTACAAACCGAATAGTTTTTACCATGTATACAATCGTGGAAACAACAAGGAAGAAGTATTTAAATATGCTGATGACAAGAATTTGTTCATCAATCAACTTTACAAGAACAAAGATATTTGCGAAATAAAGCTTGTAAGTTATTGTATTATGGATAATCATTTTCATCTCTTGATAAAAACAGGAAAGGATCCTAAAAAATTATCAAATTATATGCAAAGAGTCACCACTAGTTATGCTGTTAACATAAACAGAAAAAGAAATAGAGTTGGCCACATCTTTCAAGGAAGGTACAGTGCCAATTACTTGCCATACAAAAAGAACCAGATGCGGGTGTTAAGCTATATCAAACAGAATCCGGTTCGTGATGGCATCGTCAAAAAGCCTTCGGATTATCGATGGACGAAGGTCTAGCAACAAACATTAGGGACAGACTGGGGTCAGACCCTTAATCAACTTTTGGTAATAGGTGAGGTTGTGGATCGTGGCTAAGGTCTGTGCTACAGCTTCTCCATTCTTCATCATATGATGAAGGTATGCCCGAGAGTAGTTGCTGCAACATTCGCAATCGCAATTCTGATCAACAGGTTTTTCATCTAATGCCATGGAGCTATTGTTAATCTTCACAATCCCTTGGGATGTATACAATGTCCCATGTCTAGCATTTCTAGTGACCAATACAGTATCAAAAAGGTTATACCCTATCCTAGCAGCTTCCAAAATATCTTCCGGCTTTCCAACTCCCATTGCATAACGAATAGTATCTTTAGGAATATTTCCAATTACTGCACTCATTTCGTCTATAACCAATTTCTGATCGTTATCTACTACAAAACCCCCAAAATTGTAGCCATCGAAACCTATGGAAACTAATTCTTTCGCACATCTAGCTCTTAGATCTGGATAATTTGCCCCTTGCACGACACAAGTTAGAAGTTTACCTGTTTTCTTCGTCCCACCATACTCTTTTTCAAAATGATCTTTACACCTCTTTGCCCATTTAATTGTTCTTTCAACTGATTCCTGGGCTTCTTCTTTTTCTAAATCACTCTTTCTACAATCATCAAGTGTAACTAACACATCACTCCCGATTTTCATTTGTATATCAATTGATGATTCTGGAGTTAACTCATATGTATTTCCTTCTCTGGGAGATTTAAATTTGGCACCGTCTTCATCTATACTTCCCTGCCATTTTTTTGAATGAATTAATGAAAATACTTGGAAACCCCCGGAATCTGTTAGTACAATTCCATCCCATCCCATCATTTTCTTTATCCCTCCAAGCTTTTGAATAATATCAGGTCCTGGATGTATAAGAAGATGTAGTGTATTTGTAACTATTGCTTCTGTACCTGTTTCCTTTAGCTGTTTAGTAGTTAAATATCTAACAGCACCTCTAGTTGCATCTGGCATGAAGAAGTATTCGTTTTTTAATCTATTTAGATCATTCATAATTAAATTATTAACATACTATCACCATAGCTTAGAAATTTGTATTTATTATCAATTGCATGCAGATATGCATTTTTAATATTTTCCTTCCCTGCAAATGAGCTTACAAGTAGTATTAATGAGGAGTCAGGCATATGAAAGTTAGTAACTAAACAATCAATAATCTTCCATTTATAACCTGGATATATGTAGAGAGATGTTTTTCCTTGGTACTCTTTAACTAGATATTTTCCACTTGAATTATCTTCGTATGCAACACTTTCTAATGTCCTTGCTACTGTTGTACCAAATGCCCAAACTCTTCCATTATTTAATATTGCCTCATTAATACTTTCTGTGCTATCTTTCGATATATGGATATATTCCTCATGTATTTGATGATCTTCTATATCTTCTTCCCTAATTGGTGCAAATGTGCCCCATCCCACCTTTAGTTCCACTTTCACTATCTTTGCACCTTTCTTCTCAATTTCTTTTAATATTTCATCTGTGAGGTTAAGACTTGCAGTTGGTGCTGCCACTGCCCCAGGTAGTTTTGAAAATACTGTATTGTATCTTTCATGATCGCTTTGTTCATCTGGCCTTTTCATGTAAGGAGGAAGCGGGGTATGGCCATATTTTTCAAAAAGTTCTTCGCTATTTCCTTTTAGAAATTTGATTAGAAATCCATTTCCTTCTCTGTCTAATATTTCAATTTGGATATTTTCCGAATCTTCATTAACAAGAAAATCTTTTTTCTTGACATATTTAGCTCTTCCTATTAGCACATACCAAGTATCTTCTCCTCTTTCTTCTAAAAATAGTACTTCTACCTTTTTTCTGTTCGTTGTTAGAAAATATGTCCTGCTATCTATCACTTTCGTTTCATTAAGAACAACTATATCCCCTTCCTCTATATATTCTGGAATATTGAAATATTTTTTATCTTCCATATTTCCACTCTCCTTTTCCAAAATAAGAAGATTAGTAGTACCTCTTTTTTTGGGAGGATATTGTGCAATTAATTGCTCTTGTAGGTTGTATTTGAATTCCGATATATTCATATATTCTCGGTATTATACCAATTCTTGATGAATTAGGATAAAATAAAGAGATGAAAACAGTATTTTTGGGGACAGCTTGGGAATCATTGGAAACACTCAAAGTTTTACACAATGATCCAAATTTTGAAGTAGTATGTGTAATTACTACTCCAGATAAGCCGGTTGGTAGAAAGCAGGTGATGACTCCTTCCGATGTGAAAAAGTATGCTATTGAAAATAGTATTCCTGTTGTACATACTGAGGGCAAGACGGAAAACTATATTAAAGTTTTAAAGAAATATGATCCTGAGATAGTTGTATGTAAGGCTTTTGGAGAAATAGTGCCAAAAGAATTTTTAGAATATCCAAAGTATGGATGTATTAATATTCATTTCTCTATACTACCTAAATATCGTGGTGCTGTACCAATACAGAAAGCTATTCTGGAAGGAGAGAAGGAAACTGGTATTTCCATTATGTTAATGAGTGAAGGATTGGATGAGGGAGATGTATTAGAAATATTTAGAGAGGAAATTAGGGAAGATGATACTAATATTACATTAAGAGAAAGATTGGTTAAAAAGAGTACTGAAGTCCTAATACCCACATTGCTTAAATGGGTTAATGGAAAGATTGAGGCAAAATCACAAAAGAATGAGGATGCTACATACTGTTGGCAGAAGGATATATCCAAAGAAAAAGCAGAGATACTATGGAATGAATATACTCCTGAATATATTGCCAGAATGGTTAGGGCTTTTGTTCCTTGGCCTATTGCATGGAGTGTTATAAAAGGAGATGTTAGAAAGAGTATATTAGGAAAGAGAATAAAAATTTATAAAGGAGCGCTAATAGAATATAGCTCAGAGAAAGATCCTGGAGATTTAATAATTGATAAGAATATTCTTTTGTTTGCAACAAGAGATCCTTTAGCATGTCTTAAGTTGCAAGAATACCAAATTGAAGGGAAGAGAATTGTTAAAGAAAATGTTATAATCTAGAGTTCTTATAGTTCTTTAAAAACACAGAGAAGGAGACGATCATGAAGTACAATCTACTAAATAATGTTTATTTTGTAGAGGGAGCAAAAAACTCAACAATTTGCGATGGTAATAGTGGAAAAGTTTATTCCCTAAATAAAGTCGCGACCAGGCTATTTAAGAAACACGACCAATCTTTCTTAGAAGAATTAGCCAAACTTAATATATTTCAAACCTCAGAGAAGAATAAACATGAAGAAATTCAAGAGGTTACTGTTAATAAACCTTCCTTTATATGGTTCGAAATCGCCACTAATTCTTGTAATTTAAAATGTAAACATTGCTGTATTGGTCAGAACTCAAAATCGCAAAAAAGAGTAAATTCCCTAACTTTTGAAAACTGGAAAGATGCAATATCTCAAGCATACAACCTTGGGATTAAAAGGTGTCAATTTATTGGCGGAGAACCTTTCTTATTTCACCAAGAGGACAAAGATCTTATAGACTTAGTCATGTATGCCAAGGAGGTTGGTTTCTCAGACATTGAAATATTTACAAATACACAAATAATATCTGAAAAACAGATTAGAGAAATCTCAGATTTAAATGTAAAGATAGCCACTTCTATATATTCCAGAGATGAAAAGATACATGACAGAATTACTGGAGAACAAGGAAGTCTGCAAAGATCATTGAAGGCTATAAACAAACTTATATCTTTGGACATAAATGTAAGAGTCGAAGTTGTCCTGATGTCAATTAATGAAGAAACCATAGAAGAAACAGTTGAATACTTAAAATCCTTGGGAGTTAAATATAGAAAACCAGATCCTATTCGTCCTGTTGGCAAAGGCATAGATTCCTTACTAACTCCATCATTAAATTCAATGAAGAAGTATGGATTCTTTATGGCACCAAATTTTATTACAACAAAAGAGAAATTCCTCTCAAATAAGGTTTCTAATGCTTGTTTGTCCAACAGATTGGCTATAATAGATACTGGAGATGTAATTCCATGTGTCTTTTCAAGAGAGAAAGTGCTTGGGAATATTAAATCTCAGACTCTGGAAGATATTATTTCAGATCCTGTGACAGAAAAAATTAGATCTATAACGAAAGATCAAATCTTAGTTTGCCAAGATTGTGAGTACCGATATGTATGTACAGATTGTAGGCCCCTTGCAGCAACATCCTACGAGGTGATAGATTCATTTTTTAAATATCCCAATCCAAGATGTACATATAATCCATACACAGGAGAATGGGGTAAAGGCACTTGGAAATATACAGAGAAAGGTTTGACATACAATCTTCTTAATGAGTGAGTGACAAAATTAAACAAAAAAGAAAGGAGCAAAGAAATGGATACCCTAAAAAGCATTGTAATTGCAAATCAAAGTGAAGATCCAATGGTACTTTGTGTATCACCTGATTCACTAATCCCCACCCAGCTTGATTGTAATCCTAACTGTGGTCCATTGGGTAATTGTAATCCAGACTGTGATCCACACGATTAATTACCTAAAGGGGGAGCCACAAGACAGCAAATATGGTTTCTTCCCCCTCTAATTTTTACTGTTAAGAATTTACCTATGTTAAGTGATACAGAATTAATAGAAAAAGCTATTCAATACATATCATCAAATTCATTAGCCACTATCTTTAAAGATAGAAATATTCTTAAAACAGTTACTATCGTTAGTTTTGATGATCACAACTTATATGTTTATAAAAATATTGACTCAAATATCAAACTGTCAAAAATTCCTCATAAAGAGAATGTTCTTGATAAAACAAAACAAGGATGGAGTGCATATTTAAGACAGGGAGAAGATTTTAGAAAATATTTTTCTAAAGATTATAAAATCCAAAACATTATATCAGGAGGGTTGTGCTCCGATTTCTCCAAATTACAAAGAAACTTGGGGACTATCTATACAAATCAAGAGAGTTGCATTGCGACAATAATACATGAATATGCCCATATATATTTCAATAATAAAAATCCATTCTATTATTCCGATAGAGAAGAAATAGTAAATATACTAGATACAAGTATCAAGTTATATAAGAATAAAGAAACTAACCTTGAACAAAAATTTTTTATCCCATCATATAAAAATTTTTCAGAGCTTTTTGCCTTTTGTACTGAGTATGAATTTTCTAGGAAATATGCCCCAACACATTTTTCTATAATGAATAAAAAAATTACAAGATTTCTCCAAGAACATTTAAAGAAAGAAAGGAAAAAGAACCTAAAAGAGGAAGATTCAGTTCTAGAAGATCCTCATTTTTTTTCTTGGATTTTGGGTAAAATCTTGATAGAAAAATATCCCAGTAGATGGCACAAAATACTATTTGAGAAAACTTTTATTTAAGTGTGCAAGTCCATAAGCATTGGAAACTATCTCTTAAGTCCTAATCTTTGAAACATATCCCTACTATTTACTTTTGTAATTCCATTATCTTGATTATTGTATCTAGGAAGAGAGAATGTAAATTTCGTACCCTTTCCTACTTCACTTTCGACTTCCATTTTTCCTCCCATCTTTTCTACTAAACCAAATGTAACATATAGGCCTAATCCTGTTCCTCCTGGCCTTACTAAATCTGGTTTACCCTCTTCCTCACTTATATAGTTTTGAATTCTGTAGAATTTTTGACCTAACTTTGAAAGTTCTTCCTCAGGAATTCCTTTTCCTGTATCTTCTACAGATATGCTTACTACATCTTCTGTATGATTAGAGGATATGGTTACAGAACCCTTACTTGTATATTTAACAGCATTACTTACTAGGTTGTTAAGAACTTCTATTACTCTGGCATGATCTGCATATATTTCTGGAGTGTCTTTAGATACATTATTTACTAATCCTAATCCTTTATCTTTAGCCTCTATTTCATGTCCATGTATAGCCATTTCTATATCTTCTACAATATTAATTTTCTCAGGATTAAGTTCTATTTTATCTCCTTCCAACTTAGCACTACTAAGGAGAGTATTAATTAATTTTATTTCATTATCAACTGCTGTTTTGATTCTCTTAATGTATAGTTCGAATTTATCCTTATCATTTAGTACATCATCTGTGAATTGACCCATTATGTCTATCATATCTCTTTCCTTTTTTCTTGCTTCTTGTAATTGTTTTACTTTTACTTGTAATTCTTTTGTTTGTTGGTTTACTTTTTGTTGGAGGGTCTGGTTGAATTGTTGAAGTTCTAAATACAGAAATGCCCTTACTAAGGACATATGCGCATTTTGAATAATATTATCTAAGAATTCAATGTCCCCAACAGTATATACATCCCGATCATAATTCTCTCCAACAATTACAACTCCATTAAACTTATTCTGTTCTTTCAAAGAAAATATCACTTCTATAGAGTTGGTCTTCATAAATGATAGTATCGATTCTCTTTTTTCATCTATGATACTTTTTCCAACTTTTTTATAATTTTTAAGTTCTGAAAAAATTAAGATCCTATTACTATTCAATCTATTCCAAACTTCCAAAATCTCCATAATATTACTGGTATCCATACTTTTATCCCCTTTTCCGGTATTTATTAACAATTTACCAGAAGAATCAAATAGAAGGATCCTTACAAACCCAGGTTTTAAAGAATCTTCTATTAAACTGGTTAAGTTATTTACAATATCTCCAAACTCAACTGTTTCAAGATTCTTGTTTATGAATAATCTCAAACTTTTTATTGGATGATATTTTACATAAACAAATCTTTCTGTAAGGAATTGCTCGATACTTTTTAGTATGTTTTCTAAAAGCAATGCCACTGGGAGAGAAAGAATTATTAATTTAACCAACCCTGACAAAGTAAAGCTTATCTCCCATTTAGGATCAACTATAAATATCAATACAGATAATATTGAGAAAACAAATACTGTTTTTAGAATAGATCCTATGATCTTTCCGATTACAACACGTGTATCTAAAAAGCGTGTAGTTAAGATAGAATATCCAACTATCATTGTCCAAACTGCATTTCCTATCGTTCCAAATTTATAATATCTTGTATCATTCCAAACTAATGGAAGTACAAAGTCAAATATTATCACAGGAATTAACATAAGAACTCCACCTATTACATAATATTGAACCTGCTTTTTCTCTAATCCTGACAGTGTCTTAATTCTATTAAGATAATAGCCGACGATATATATTCCAGTTACAAATTCTGGGAGACCATACCAAAAATATAAGGGACCCATTGTCGCAATACTGTTAAATTCCTTTGATATATTGTATGACGAGACGAGTATCCAATCTGACAGCCACAAAATAGCAGTAAATATTAACATATAGGTGCTAACTAGAAAAAAGAATGTCTTGAATTTTCTTTCTAATTCGTTAGGATAAACTCTTGCAAATAGAATCAATCCCAAAGTCATGCAATATGCCATAGTATAAACAATCTTCAACCAATTAGTTGTATCTAAAATGATCGGATTAGAATAGAAAAATATAGATAAAGACCAAAGTCCTAGGAATAATGCTGATGCGAAGTAATATTTTTTAACTTTATTAGTTGTATCTGACAAGAAAACAAATATTCCCATCAATATTTGAATTATACCGGAGGACAGATTTATGAATCCGATCAAATCAGTCATATTACTTCTTTAACCTAAATGCACAATTAGTTATGTAAAGTGGACACTCGGGGAGATTCTTCATTTCTTCCCAATTATTCAAAGCTTCTTTCTTCACAAGATTATTAACTAAATAGGAAGGATATACGTCTTCTCGATACTCCTCAATAACATCTGTAGTAATACGAATAGATTTAAGCATCTGTAATATATACTTCAGCTTTAATTTTGACAAAAGATAATTATTCCAATTATAAAAAAGCTCCGATTCGGCATTGTGTACTCTTGTTAGTTTCTTTACCTCTTGTCCAGGAAAATACTTAGAATTACTTAATAGACTTTTCCCATATGTATATTCTTGCATATTCTTGCTGATAGAAGGGAAGATAGAACACAATACCAAATGTAATGTATCCAATTTCACTGTATAAAGAGGATCTAGTGAGTCAGCAACAAAAACAGCACCAGGTTTTCCGTTTGTTTTTATTGAAGCTAACAATTTCTCATATTCTTGTTCAGACAGATATGCAGTCCCATGACTAGAAAAATAACCATCAAAATAATTATTTGGTTGTTTATTAGCAAACTCAACAAAATCATCAAGGACCAATGTCACATATTTGTCCTTATCTGGAATAGTTTCAACATTTCCATCCCTAATTTCTGTCTGCCATGGAATTTCATAATAATCTAAAGAATTTTGAGTAGCAACAACAGAATGTGGTGATTTATCAACACTTATTAATTCTATTTTCTTATTAGGAAATTTCTTATGTAGCTGATTTCTCAACATCAATGTTGACCACCCAGAACCTGGTCCAAATTCTACTACCCTTACGGTATCGTTATCAGAAGAAATATTTTCAACAAGATATTTAATATTATTCAATGCTGTTTTCAAAGAAGTAGGATTTAGACCTTTTCCAAACATTCTTTCTATTTCATATTCATCCCATCTGTCAATCT
This sequence comes from bacterium, assembly GCA_022840695.1. GTDB lineage: Bacteria > Patescibacteriota > Dojkabacteria > SC72 > SC72 > UBA2177. The sequence goes on along the minus strand of JALHDC010000001.1, from coordinate 182,537 downwards.
TCTTTATGCCAAGAGCATCTTGTTCCATTTCTTTATAATATTTGGCACATTTTTCCAAAAATAATTCTTTATGTTCAACATTGACAAGAGGAATATCAGGAGCAATCATCGCATAGGCACTCTCCAAAGAAGAATCTTTTTTATCTGTCCAATATTCTTGATTTTTCTTTGAGTATAATACCCTTTGTGTTTTATCCATTACCATTTGAGAAGATTCTACATTTGTATTAGCAGTCTCTTTTTTGGGAAACCCGTTTAAATTATTATCGTTCTCATCTAATTTATTTTCAATATTTGAGGCTTCTAATTCCTCTCCCTGAATACTTTTTACAACAAGATCTTCCCTATCAATTCTTTTTGCAACACCTGAACCTCCCTCTTCAAAGAAATTTTCTTTCTCCACAAAGATTATTAATTAATTTTAATCCTGAAATTATACATTGAAAAAACAAGTGAAGTCTATAGAAAATATAAAGTATCAGCAAATTATGCTTCTATTCCCCAAACTCTCAAATCTCCTAATTCATCTATTAATTCTACATTAATCCTTCTATCTTCTATTAAATCCATTACATCATTATCTGCATCTGTAATACATATAGCTGTACTACTACCACTCTCATTTATGCATTCTCTAATACCTCCTGATATTCTTTCACTAGCATTAGTGCAATCCTCTTTCATAGATATATCCTTAATAAAAACAGTTTTACCAACATTAGAAAATCTATCAGATAAAATATTACCTAACCTACTAACTGTATCATATATTCTTGACGTCCCAAGTTCTTCTGCATAACCACTATTAAACAATCTTGCTACCATATCATCTTCTACCATTTTCAACATATCCTCTTTCTTTCCACTACAAGATACTATTAAACCAATTGGAACTAATTCATTCTGAGGAGTTAGAACATCGTAGAATATATACTTAGAAAAAGGTTTATCTTGGAGTACTTTATCAATATCATTACCAGTATAAAGCTCCCTTATAGCTCTATCATGTAATTCTGTATTTCCAAATATATTGAATTCTTTTTCCATATAAATCTCCTATAGCATAATCATATCAACACCTAAGAAAAATCACAACATAAAAAGAAAATACGCAAGTACACAATAAGCCGGATTCTGTATAACGATGATTATCTGTCTATGCGGTTTAACCTTGCTCCAGGTGGGGGTTACCTCGCGATACTGTATTACTACAATACCCGGTAGTCTCTTACACTACCATTTCACCCTTACCTAATAAATTAGGCGGTATATCTTTCTGCTGCCCTTTTCTCCGAAAGATCACTCCCTCCCAACTCTCGTTGGCACCCTTTTAAGGAGTCCGGACTTTCCTCACTTACTTAAAAAGTAAGTGCAATCATCTAGTAATACTTGCGCATTGATATTATACTAAAAATCACCTATAAACTGAATGCTTTCCCTCATGTCCACCTATTGACTGAAAGAATACTTCTTCATCATTAATAAATCTCCATAATATCCTGATATCCCCTGTAACTCTAGAACTATACACATACCCACTATCTAAAAAGATCTTATGTGTCTCCAAACCTGAATAAAAAGGATTTTCTACAAACTTTTCAATGAATATTTCTATTCTCCTATCTAATTCTTTATTTCCCTTCTTTAATTTCTTATATCTCTTTAAAAATGTTTTAGAATAGGTAATCTTAACCATCATTCTAAAGACTTCTCAACACATCAAGAGCTTCATCTGTACTATTTGTTTTAATAATCTCACCTTTCTCGTACTCTGTCTCTGCTCTTTTAATATCTCTTAATAGATAATCATTTTCTGCCTTATCTAGATTCTTCAATATCACATACCTTACATATTCTGGAACAGATATTCCAAAACTTTCTGCTTCTGAATATACCCTATCTCTTAATTTGTTGGATAAATTTACCTGTATTCTGTTTGAATATTTAGCCATAATACTCAATATATAACTTATATATGAGTATTATAACACCCTCAGAATACTCACACAAGATTATTTCTTAGCCTTTCTTTTAGCAAACCACACAATACCAACTATTAGAGCAATAACTGGAGAAAATACCAATACCCATATAAACATGCTACCTATAAACTTAGCAAACTCTACAAGAGCCCTCACAGCATCCCTTAGTACCCCTACAGGCTTCCATTCATCCTCTAAGACCTCTGCACCTGTACTACTTTGTGAAATAGTAAGATATATGTAGGAATATTCTGTCTGGTTAGAAATGTTCTTTAATTCTGCATCTATTCTCTCAATGTTATACCTAATATCTGTCAATTCTTTATGCACAGCTAATATATCCTCCACACTCGTAGCTGTTTCCAAAATACCCAACAATTGAGTTTCTACACTCCTGTAGTTCTTTAACCTCGCCTCTAAATCTATTACTGTATCTGTAACATCTTGTTCAGTGATTGTAGATCCCTCATACTCTCCATCTAAATCTTTCAATTTGTTATACAATTCATCAAATTTTGATTCCTCCACCTTAATAGTCAAAACAACACCTCTCTCCTTACCTTTTCCATAATCATTCAAACTAACTACATCAGCACTGTACTCATTCCTTATGTTTGTAACCTCTTCCAAAGTATTATCGATATCATCAACTGCAACAGACATACTTCCAGTTCGTATTACACTCTTATTTACATCTTCTGAAGAAGACTCTACAGCATCACCCTCTTTTACCATATCAATTTGAGGTGTAATTAGAGATTCTCTTTCAGAAGTAGCATAGTTATCAAAACCAACTCCTCCATAATAGTTACCTGTTGTGATATTTGAATATGAATCTTTTACCCTGTACAACCAAAATCCTCCTAGAAGCAGTACTGGTATAGCTAAAACTATTAAACCCAATATTAGGATTATGGTAAATTTCTTTCTTTTTTCCATATATATAAATATTTAAATTATCCTAAATGATAGAGGATTGAAAAAATATTTACAATGGAAACTATCTCTTAGAGAATTGAGGTTTCTTTCTAGCCTTTCTGTGATGATATTTCTTTCTCTCAACAGCTCTTGGATCTCTACTAACCAAATTTTCTTTTCTTAAAGTTGTTTTTAATTCTGAATCCATCTCATACAAAGCCCTAGCTAATCCTAATCTCACAGCCTCTAACTGTCCTGTCAATCCACCACCTAAAACTTTTGCAGTGAAATAATATTTACCCTCCATACCAACAACTATCAAAGGTCTTTTAACAATCTTCTCTGCATCAGCTTTTGTAGAAAAATAATCAGTTAAAGCTTTCCCATTAACAGTACAAGCCTTATCTCCTTTATATATTCTTACTCTAGCTGTCGATGTTTTTCTTCTTCCTATTCCTTCTATATATTTCTCCACTATTTGTTTAATTACAATTTAATCTCTATTGGTTTCTGTGCAGAATTTTTATGCTCAGAATCTTTATATATTATCAATCTATTTACCCTCTGATCCTTTAACTTGTTTTGAGGTAACATATTTTTAACTGCATCTTGTATGATCTTTCTAGAATCTATTTTCATTTGTTCATCAAATCTAGTCTCTTTCAAAGCACCAGGATATCCTGAATGTCTGTAATACATTTTTTTAACCTCTTTACCTCTAGTCAACTTAACAAGATCACTATTTAAAACTATTACATAATCACCACAATCAACATTAGGCACTATCTCTGCTTTCTCCTTACCTATTAAAAGGGAAGCTATCTTTGTAGCAACTCTACCCAATATCTGATCCTTAACATCAATTATGTACCAATTTCTTTCAATTTCTTCTTTTTTTGTCCAAGTAGTTTTATACTTCATATTTATACTATGTTAATTAAATACCAGCTCTACTTCTAGCTCTTTCTGTTTTCCTTATTACAGCAGTTTTATCAACCTTCTTGTCGATATTTCTTTCTATAACTTTTCTATCTACTTTTGATTCCTCACTCTTACTCTTTTCATCTTTCTCATCTTCTTTTGCAACTTTTTTCCTCTTCTTATCCAAACCTAAAAGAAATACTCTTGCCATCTCTGCATTATCACCACCTCTAAATCCAACTCTTACAAAACCTACCCCTACATTTTCCTTTTTTACATATTCATAGTACTTATTAACTAAAGTGCCTTTACCTAAAAGATTTTGAAGATTTCTTCTAAAAGCAACCTCATCCTTTATACTCTTTCCCTTTTCTATCAAAGATGAAGCCTCCTGTTTTAGTACTTTTGCTTTTGGTGTAGTTGTAACTACATAGTTAGATTCAAAAAGAGATCTCAAGAGATTTCTTATTAAAGACTCCCTATGTGACTTTTCCCTACCTAATTTTTTTCTTTTTACTCTCTTATACATTACTTTTTATTATGCACCTTTTATATTAATACCGTACTCATTTAAGAGTTCTAAGACTTCATTTAATGACTTATTACCAAAACCAGGAAGATTTAATAACTCAGTAGCTGTAGTATTTCTCAAATCAGCAACTGTTTTAAATTCTCCTGCTAGAAGACCTGTCTTTGATCTCTTAGATATTGGCAACTCTTCTATTTTCCAAGCACCAATTTCATCATCTTCTCCCTTTACTTCATCTTCTGTAATTTCTACTTTATTTGCCTCTTCTTCTAATTCTAAGACTTCCTTTTCTGACATTCCCATTGCTACCATAACTTTACCTGCGAACTCTTGCAGAATCTTTGATGATTCAACTAAGGCATCTTTAGGAGAAATACTTCCATCTGTTGTAACTCCTATCAAAACAGCATCCAAATCTGTTTCCTGACCTTTACGAGCCTGCTCTACACTTAAACTAATTCTTTCAACTGGAGTGAAATCACAATCCAAAGGAATTAAACCAACTTCTTTTCTTTCCCCTTCATCTATAGCTTTATAGCCAACTCCTGATTCCACAGTTAATGTCATATCTAATTCAGCAGATGAGTCTGTGAGTTCAGCCAATACTACATCCTTATTTACAACTTCCAAATCACCCGCAACTTCTATATCTCCTGCTGTTATTACTTTCTTTCCCTTTGCAGATACCTTACAAGTGAATACTTCATCCATCTTGGTTCTAAATTTAACCTGCTTGAGGTTAAGAATTATATCTACCACATTTTCCTTGATACCATCTAATGTAGAATATTCATGATCTATTCCTTTTATCTGTACACTGGTAATACCTGATCCTCTTAAACTAGAGTAGAGGATTCTTCTTAATGCATTACCCAATGTATGACCATATCCTCTTGGTAAAGGAGATATTTCAAACAAACCGTAGTTGTCCTTCTCCTCTTTGATTGTGACTTTAATGTCTTTAAATGATTCCATGTAAAAAAAATATAAAATTATCTAGAATAGAACTCAATTATTAAGTTCTCTTTAATACCTTCATCAATATCATCTCTAACTGGAAGTCTTGCAACTTTACATTTAGCATCTTTACTCTCAATCCAATCAGGTGTTTGAAACAATTTCTCATTTGGTGCCAATTTTGCTTTTACTAATTCAACTGAATCACCCTCTTTTAACTCTAATGAAGGAATATTTATCTTTTGACCATTAACTTTTACATGACCGTGAGTAACAAACTGTCTAGAAGAAGCTCTAGAAGCAGCTAAACCTGCTAAATATATTACATTATCCAATCTTAATTCTAATAATCGAAGGAATTCTAATCCTTTATCAGAGTTAAACAACTTTGATCTTCTATCAGCCTCTTTAAATGCTTTTTTCATATTCTTCTCTCTCAATCCATAGATTCTCTTAACTTTTTGCTTCTCTCTTAACTGAAAACCGTAGTTAGATAATCTTGGTCTTCTTTGATTACCATGTTGACCTGGAGCAAAAGGCTTTCTTTCCAACCCATTCTTTTCAGAGAAAGATCTAGCACCCTTTAAGTGTAAATTCACTCCCTCTCTTCTACTTAATTTTTCTTTTGGTCCTGTATATCTACCCATAATTATAAAAATATATTAACTACTTTCTTGGAGCCTTCCTTGGTCTACAACCATTATGTGGAATAGGGGTCCTATCTATCAATGTTGTAATCCTCAACCCTGCTGTATCCAAACCCTTAACTGCAGCATTTCTACCTGCACCAGGTCCCTTTATGAAGACTCTAACTTCTTTTAATCCATATTTCTTTATTACTCTATCTGCGACCTCAATTGCTGCTTTAGTAGCTGCAAATGCTGTACTTCTTTTGGCACCTTTAAAACCTACTCTAGAAGGGCTACCCTGACCTAAAACCTCACCATCTTCATCTGTAATACTGATTATTGTGTTATTGAAAGTGGACTGAATAGTTGCAACCCCACTCTGTACACTCTTCTTATTTTTTCCTTTAGATTTAACTGTTGTCATTTTTATGTCTTTTCTAATTTACGTTTTAATCCACCTACAGGCCTACTCTTTCCTTTTCTTGTTCTTGCATTATGTCTAGTCCTCTGTCCTCTAACAGGAAGACCTAACTTATGTCTAACACCTCTATAACTTCTGATATCCTGTAATCTCTTAATATCCCTAAATATTCCCTGTCTCAATTCACCCTCAACCTTGAAATTCTCCTCTATATACCTTCTTACAACATCTAGTTCAACTTCACTTAAATCTTTAACTAATTTATTACCATCAAGTTTTGTATTCTCACACAATTCCTTAGCTTTACTTTCTCCAACACCATAGACATCCATAAGAGAGACCCACAATCTCTTCTCATTTGATATTTCTATACCTGCTACTCTTGCCATTTTTAATAACAAAAAATTAATTAAAACTAACCCTGCCTCTGTTTATGCTTAGGGTTCTTTTTACAATACACATAGATCCTTCTTTCTCTCTTCACTACATAACAATCTGGACACCTTTTTTTTACAGAAGCCTGAACTTTCATAATAATATTTTTAATTCATATATCTATATGTTATACGACCCCTCTCTTTATCATATGGAGTCATCTCGATCTTCACCTTATCACCTTCAAGAATACGAATGTAATGCATTCTCATCTTCCCAGACAGATAACCTGTAACCTCATGCTTAACACCCTCTACATCAATTTCAACTAGAAACTGTGTGTTGGGCAGACACTCTTTTACAATACCGTCAAATTCAAATACTTTTTTGCTTTCTTTCATAAAAATCTCTTTTTATCAATCTAGTGACAATCCTCAGAATTATATCAAAGGAACACCTTTAATTCAACAAAAAGTAATTAAATATCGGTAATTTTGGTACCTATCAGAGAACAGAGAAAGCATAACAAAAAAAAGTCTATTTTACAAGTTCAAAAGCTTCACAAGATTTGTATGGATCACTTCTATACTTGGATTTGCATCAATCTCGAGTAAAATCCCTCTGTTACGATACTCTTGGAGTATCGGCTCTATTGTTCTATTGTATTCTGCAAGTCTTTTCACAATCTTTTCTGGCTTGTCATCCTCTCTCTGAGACAACATAGTACCACACTTATCACAATATCCCTCCACCTTTTCTTTCTTGTATTTACTATGATATGTGGCATCACAATTCACACAAACCCTTCTAAGAGACATTCTTTCAATAGCAGCTTCCTCACTTAATACAAAATGAACGAATTTATCCAAAGATCTGCCCTTTCCCTCCAAAAGCGAATCAAATAAAGGTATTTGTCCGACTTCCCTCACAACAGAAATAAAAATCCAATCCTTCTCTTGATCATAATTATTTATCCATCTTCCAAGCATTTCATAGACTAAATCATTTGGAACAAAAAGACCCTTTGACCAATACTCATGTGCTTTAATTGCGGAAATATCCCCATCAGAATACATTTTTCTAAACATTTCCCCTGTCCCTATACTTTGAAAAACGTATTTTGAAACCAGTAGCTCTGATTGCGTATCCTTCCCACAACCGGAAGGCCCATGAAAAAGCAGTGTCATATTTATTATCCTCCTACATCTATGTCAAGATTAATTAGAAAGATTGTAACATAAATAACTATATCAATAAAATGAACAGTTTTTAACATACTACAGGGCAAGTTAATCAGGATTTCATAATTATTTGGTAGAACTAATTATGAAAAAAACATTTAAAACAATTTCTAGAAGTTCCTATCTTATACATCTATATAACAGGGGAAATAGAAAAGAGAGAATATTTCTTTGCAATAAAGATTACCTATTCTTTAAAAATCTACTACACTACCACTTCCAAACCAACAATTTTGATATTCTTTCATATTGTCTCCTACCAAACCATTACCACATATTAGTAAAACAAAAGGGAAAAGTTAATATTGCAACTGTAATGCAAAAGATTAGCTCCAGATATACAAAATATTTCAACAAAAAATATAATTTTGTTGGACATCTTTTCCAAAGTACTTACAATTGCAAGATCATTACGACTAAAGATCAATTGAAAATTGTTTACAAATACATTGAAAATAATGTTACAATTACCAGCTCGTCTAACAAATCCGAATATTTATTCACTAACAAATTTCTCTTTGATTTCTATGTATTGAACTTCATAGAATCCAATACACCTATAGAATATTAAATTTCGTTAATAAAAAGCATATAGTCCTTGATACCACGGTGATATTTAGCAACCTAAAGGTATTTATCGTAGCTTCGGACGGTAATCATTGATTCAACTTGTCTTTTTACATCAAGAATAACACCGACAACGATTAATAACCCTGTGCCAGAGAATACTGCAGCAGAGATTAAACCTGTTCTAACAAAGATGTCTGGAAGAATAGAAAGCAAAGCAAGAAAAATTGATCCTACTGCTGTCAGTCTAAAACTTACTTTTCGTAAATATTTTGATGTACTTTCCCCAGGTCGAATTCCTTGGATGAAAGCACCTTGTTTTTGTAAATTTTCTGCTAATTCGTCAGTTTTAAAAACAACAGTTAAATAGAAGAAAGAGAATGCTATTATTAGTAGAAATGATACCCCATTAAAGAAATATGGATTTTCAAGTAGATTCATTATCTTTTCTGTGATAACAGTAACTTCTTCATTGAAATTTCGGCTCACAATAAATTTTCCTATTAATTGTGGGAATGAGAGAAATGACATTGCAAAAATTACTGGCATAACTCCAGATTGGGTTAATTTGATTGGGATATAGCTTTCCAGTGCACCACCAGCTCGAACTCTTCTCGAGTATTGTATTTTAATTCTTCTTTCGGCCTGATTTATTATAATTACTGCGACGATTAATAGTATTGAGAAAATAGTAAAGACACTTTTTTGGAAATTATCCATGGTTAGGAAATTTGATCTTAGTGTTCCAGGTATTCCTGACAATATTCCCAACATTATTAGGTATGAAGATCCTCCACCAAGGCCATCTTCGGAGACCAATTCTCCAAACCACATCATAACCATTGAACCTGCAGTTAATGTAGCAGACATAGTTGCTAATTCCAAGGTATTTAAAGTCTCTACTAATCCAAAACCTCGTAAAGTGGAATAGATTACAAATGATTGAAGGATTGCTAATGGTACAGTAGCTATCCTTGTGTACATAGAAATTTTTCTTCTACCTTCCGCTCCTTCTTTCCCTAATTCTTCTAATTGAGGAATAACTGTGCCTAATAATTGAAATATGATCGAGGCATTAATGTATGGTGTTAACCCTATTGCAACTAGTGATGCTGTTTCTAAAACTCCTCCAGATACGGTTGAAAGTATATCTCCAAAGCCGGTTCCTTCAAATAGTTTAACAATTGCTTCTGCAGGAATACCAGATACAGGGATTGCAGAAAGAATTCTATATGTAATTAATATCAATATCGAGAAGATTATTTTCTTCCGAATTTCCTTCGTTCTTAATATAGATTTGAGTCTCTCAATTGTTTTTTTCATCGGGTTTTAAACTATTTAACTGTTCCCCCTGCTTTTACAATTTTTTCTTTGGCAGTAGAAGAGATTTTTAATCCTTCAATTTCTAATTTCTTTTCAATTTCTCCCTCAGCTAATATTTTTATTTCGTTGGATTTCTTGCTTATTAATCCTTTTTCCACGAGAGATTCTTTTGTAACCTTCTCTCCTGATTTAAAGTTTTCTGAGAGAGTATTAATATTGATAACTTGTGTTTTAGTTAATGACATACTCTTAAAACCGGCATATTTAGGCATTCTTCTGTAGAATGGAACATTTCCTCCTTCAAAGGCTACTAAGGACTTATGACCAGATCTTGATTTCTGTCCTTTTACACCTCTTCCTACTGTATGGCCACCAACTCCAGATCCATATCCTCTTCCTAATCTTTTTCCTTTGCTTTTTCTATTTGTTCTTTTTGGTATGTTTTCTAAATACATTACTCTTCTTTGCTTACTTTAGATTTATTTACTCTATTTTGTGTTCTCGATTTACCCCTGTTTTCAGATTTTTTGCTATCTTTTCTCTTTGCCTTCTGTTCCTTCCTTCTTTTTTCCTCTTTAACCTGTTTCTCTTTGTCCATTTCTTCCTTAAGTGTTATTCTGTCTCTCATCTTACTCATTTTTCTCAAAACTCTATCTTTTCTTAATGCTTTAAGAGCTTTAAATGTACAATATGCATTGGCATTTGGCTCTGGACTTCCTAAAATTTTTCCATATACATTATCTACTCCAGCGAGTTCCAGTACGGTTCTAACTGAAGACCCTGCAATTACTCCAGTACCTGGTCTAGCAGGTCTGAGTAATACTCTTGCTGCTCCATATTTATAATTGATTTCGTGAGGTATGGTATCTCCTATTAACTCTATCTTTTTTACTGCTTTTGTACCTAGTCTTTCTCCCTGTTCTATTGCACTTCTGACATCAGCTCCTCTTCCCAAGGCTACTCCAACTGATCCTTTCTTATCTCCGACAACTACAACAGTACTAAATCTTAATCTTTTTCCACCTTTAGTAACTTTTGCTACCCTTCTTATTGGTAAGGATTTTTTATCAAATTCACTTCTTTCTTTGTTTCTTCCTCTAAAATCTTGACTCATTTAAATATTTTTAAATATTAACTTTCTGATTTCTTAATTCATCTGCAAATGTCTTTATTAATCCATGATATCTATATCCACTTCTATCGAATACTAAGCTATCACTTTTTACTGCTTCTTTAGCAAATTTCTTAGCCATAGCAATTATATCATCACTTCTTTTTTTGCACATAAAGGATTTTAGGACAATGCTTTTGTCATCATCTGCTAAACCTGCATAGAAGTATTTGTTACTTTTGAAAACAAATATTCTTGGTTTAGAAGATGTACCTCTTACATTCTTTCTAATATGTGCTTTTCTTCTTTCTCTTTTTTGTTGTTTATTTTTGTTTTTCATTATCTTTAAGCAGCTCCTAAGTTAGATTTTGAGCTCTTTCTTCTTATATATTCATCTTGGTATCTGATTCCTTTGCCTTTGTAAGGTTCAGGTTTTTTTAATTCTCTTATTTTCGCTGCGACTTCTCCAACTTTTTGTTTATCATAACCTTTGATTACTATTTTTGTTTCTTCAGGAACTTCTATCTGTATTCCTTCTATTGGTTCAACCTCTACAGGATGGTTTAATCCTAGGCTCATAACTAATTTGCTTCCCTCCATCCTAGCTCTGTATCCCACTCCAACTAATTCAAGATTTTTAGAAAATCCATTTTTAACTCCTTCTACAGCATTACTTAATATCATCCTATATGTTCCATGGTTTGATCTTGCTTGTTTAGTTTCTTCTTCAGTATTTAATAACATAATTCCTTCATTAATCTGAATGTTTAAATTTTCAGGAAGAGATACTGCTATTTCCCCTAAAGCCCCCTTAACTGTGACTTTCTTTCCTTCTACTGTTACTGTAACTCCTTCTTCTATTTTTATTTCTTGTTGTCCTATTCTAGACATTTCTTTACCATATTTGACATATTAATTCTCCACCAAGGGATTTACTCTTAGCCATAGCTCCAGACATAACTCCTTGAGAGGTACTAATTACAGATATCCCTCTTCCGTTCATTACTGGTTTAATTTCACCATGCCTTATATATATTCTCTGTCCTAATTTACTAACTTTTTGTAGTTTTGTAATAACAGGTTCATTGCCATCATATTTTAAAATAACTTCCAAATCGTTATCTTTTTGACTAAAATCCTCAATCATTTCTTCCTGTTTCAAAACCTTTAATATTTCAGCATTAATTTTTGTGTTAGGTACATTAACATTCTCCTTCATTCTCATGATTGCATTTTGTATTCTTGTTAACATATCTGCTATTGTATCGTTCATGCTCTTTTATCTTAAATTAAATTACCAAATAGATTTCTTAACTCCAGGTATTCTTCCCTCACTTGCTAACTTTCTAAAACATATTCTACATAATCCATAATGTCTTATATATCCTCTAGCTCTTCCACATTGGCTACATCTGTTGTAGACCTTAGTGCTATATTTAGAACTTTCCTTTAACTTTCTTGCTTTGTATTCTTTAGCTTCTGTTGACATCTTTTCTAAATGGGAAACCAAATTTATCTAAAAGTAACTTTGCTTCTTCATCTGTTTTTGCTGAAGTCACTATTGTTACTTGCAAACTTCTTACCTTAGTTACATTGTTAGGATCTATTTCTATAAATACTGTATGATCTTCTATTCCAATTGAATAGTTACCTGCACCATCAAAAGAATCAGGATTTAGACCTCTGAAGTCTTTAGTTCTTGGGAGTACAACATTAACTAATTTATCAAAGAACTCCCACATCCTGTCTCCTCTTAATGTTACAGATACACCTATTTCTAATCCCTGTCTTATCTTGAATGCAGAGATAGCTTTCTTAGCCTTGTTAACTATTGGTTTTTGACCTGTTATCAATGTTAGAATGCCAATTATTTCCTCCAATGCTGAGCTATTGGATACGGCATCTCCTGCTCCTACATTCACAACTATCTTTTTTAAAGTAGGTACTTGCATAGGATTTCCATATCCCTTTTCCTTCATTATCTCGCTCTTTACTGTTTTATTATATTCTTCTAATAGTCTTACCATTATTCTTTCTTAGATTTAGATTTAGTTCCTTTTGTACTTTTCTTTTTTGTTGTACTTTCTTTTTTCTCAGAATTCTTAGCTTTATCTGATTTCTCTATTTTTTCTACAATATCTTTTCCACATTTTTTACATACTCTAATAATCTTTTCTCCTTCTTTTTTCAAAGATACTCTTGTTGGCTTATCACATACTGGACATACCAACATAACCTTTGAGATTGGAAACGGTTTTTCGATTGTAACTATCTCAGATGTTCTATTCTTACCATCTCCTTTCAAATGTCTTTTATAGAGATTAAGACCTTCAACTACTATTTTCTCTTTTTTAACATCAACAGCAACAACAGGGCCTCTCTTACCTTTGTCCTTTCCGTATAATATTTTTACTGTATCTCCTTTTTTAATCTTCATATTCTTAAATATAATTTTTATAATACTTCTGGAGCAAGAGAAACAATTTTATCAAATCCTTTCTCTTTTAATTCTCTTGCTACTGGACCAAATATTCTAGTTCCTTTAGGTGCTTTATTCTTTGGATCTATCAAAACTAATGCATTATCATCAAATCTTATATATGTTCCATCCTTTCTTCTTAATTCCTTTGTTGTTCTAACAATTACAGCCTTATGCACTTCATGTCTTTTTAGAGAAGTATTAGGTAGAGCTTTTTGTACTGCTACTACTACTATATCTCCTATGTATGCATACCTTCTCTTCGAAGCTCCTGGTATACCAACTATCTTTGCGACTTTGGCTCCACTATTATCTGCGACTTTTAGATTTGATTCTCTTTGTACCATATCTTTATTCCTCCTTCTTTATTACTAACCATCTTACTTTTTTAGAGTAAGGTTTACTTTCTCTAATTGTTACAACATCTCCGACATTAAGTTCTTTATCTGTATGAGCAAAATATACTTTCTTCCTTTTTATTATTTTTTTGTAAACAGGATGAGATTCAACCATATCGACTCTAACTTTAACAGTACTTTGCATTTTATTGCCTGTTACTACTCCCTGTATTTCTCTCTTTTTTCCTGTTGTTTTCCTTTCGTTTTCCATATCTTTATTATTTAAATAACGGCTTGTATTCTATCAATTATTACTACTATACTCAAGCTATATATCAGTTCTTTTAACAAATTTAGTTTTTACTGAGAACTTATGGCCTGCTAATTTTAATGCTTCTCTTGCTGTACTCTCTTCAACTCCCCCGATTTCTACTAGTATTGTTCCAGGTGCTACTACAGCCACATATCCCTCTACAGCACCCTTTCCTCCTAACATCTTACTGTTAGTGGATTTCTGAGTGTATGGTTTATGAGGAAATATTTTCACCCAAACTCTACCTTTTCTCTTTGTAAATCCTGTCATTGCTCTTCTAGCTGCTTCTATTTCTCTTGCATTAATCCAAGCACTCTCCATAGATCTTAACCCATATTCTCCGAAGGTAATTTTATTATTGGCGGATGCTACACCTCCCATTTTCCCTCTCATCTCTTTTCTGTATTTACTTTTCTTTGGCTGTAACATAGCTATTAATTAATATATTATTCTTCTCTGTCTATATCTGTTTTATCTCCTCTGTATATCCAAACCTTTATACCCATTAACCCGGCATCGGCTGTAGTTGCAATTTCATTTGCATAGTCCACATCTGCTTTTAATGTTTGAGCTGGGACTGAACCTGCGGACGCTTTTACTGTTCTTGCCTGACTTGCATTATTTATTCTTCCAGCAACCCAAATTCTTAATCCTTTTGCACCAGACTGCATAACTTTTTCTTTTGCACTCTGTACCAAAAGTTTAGATGGTTGTCGTCTTTCTATACCATCTGCTATTGATCTTGCTACTATTCTTGCTGAAAGATCTGATTTTTTAACTTCTCTAACCTTAAGTTCTACATCTGATTTACTCAATCTTCGTAATTCTTTCTGTAATGCATCAATACCTTCACCACCTCTCCCAATAGCTACACCTGGTCTTGCGACATATGCTATGACTTCGATCTTATTTAAAGATTTGTTTATTTTTATACTATCCAATCCTGCATCTTTCATGGTCTTGGTAACTTTTTCCTTTATTAAAAGATCCAATTCTAAATTCTTTGGATAATCTTTTTTACTTGCATACCAAACAGAATCCCAAGTTCTGTTAATCCCCATTCTTATAGCTTTTGGATTTACTTTTCTTCCCATAATTACTTAACTTTTAATTCTAAAATAATATTTGATCTTCTCTTATTTATTACAGATACTCTACCTCTGGAAGCAAATCGTGTCCTTTTTAATGTTCTACCTTCTCCAACTTCTATCTTACTTACTAACAGATCTTCTTTATCTACACCGTACTGTTCTCTAGCATTAGCTATTCCTGAGAGAATTGCCTTCTGTACAACATTATTACCTTTCTTCTGTAATAGCATTAATCTATCTAATGCATCTGATGCATTCTTTCCTCTTACAACATCAGCTACCAACCTTAATTTAAGTGGTGACTGTGCTATATCTTTTACTTTTACTTTTACTGTTTTCTCTTCCATATCTTTTTAAATATATTATTTATTCCTCAAATCTACCTGTACTACCGTATACTTTGGATAGCTTTCCTTTCTTAGCATGACCTTTGAATTTTCTTGTTTGAGAAAATTCTCCTAATCTATGACCTATCATTGATTCTATTACTAATACTTCTTCATGTTTTTTTCCATTGTATACTAAGAATTTCATTCCAACCATCTCAGGTGTTATTGTAGAAGCTCTAGCCCAAGTTTTGATAGGGGACATATTTCCCTCACCCTTAGCTTTTGCTATCTTCTTCATCAATTTTTCGTCTGTATATGGTCCTTTCTTTAACGATCTAGACATAATATTTAATCAATAATTTATTTCTTAGCATAAGGTCTATTCTTAGTTCTTCTTCTCTTTATTATGAACTTCTCCGTTCTCTTATTCTTTCTTGTTCTTGTGCCAAGTCTATTCCCCCAGATGTCTTTTGTTTGTCCACCAATCTGTCCTTTACCTTCACCACCACCGTGTGGATGTTCAACTGCATGCATAGCCATACCTCTTACCTCTGGTCTCCAACCTAGATTTCTCTTTCTCCCAGCTTTTCCTAATTTAACATTTAGTTTATCTTCATTACTTACCTGGCCAATAGTTGCCATACAATCCGCATATACCAATCTTATCTCCCCAGAAGGAAGCTTTATCTGCATATATTTACCAGATGTATCAGGTCCTTGTACTACTATAACTTCACCTGCAGATCTTCCGTATGTAGCACCCTTTCCTGGATCATTCTCTACACAATGTACAGATGTACCAGAGGGGATATTTTTAATTCTCATGGAATTTCCAACTAAGGTATCTGTTTTTTCTCCAGATATGACCTTGTCGCCTATCTTTAATCCTCGTGGAGCTATTATATATCTTTTCTCACCATCAGCATACTGTAAAAGTGCTAAATGAGCTGTTCTATTAGGATCGAAATAGAATCCAACAACCTTAGCTGGAATATCAAACTTCTCTCTCTTAAAATCTACTACTCTAATTCTCCTCTTGAAGCCTCCTCCTCGATGCCTTACTGTAATCTTACCTTGGTTATTTCTACCAGATCTCTGTTTCTTTGATACAGTAAGTTTTCTAGGACCCGAGACTTTGCTTAAATGGGACCTATCTTCCAATCTTGTTTTTCTTCTTGTCGAAGTTGTAGGTTTAAAAGTTCTAACTGCCATTTTATCCTTTCAAAAATTCATCTATTTTATCTCCCTTTTTAAGGGTAAAGATCATTTTTAGCATATCTGTCTTTCTAGTTTTTTTATTTGATCTCCAATCTCTCTTTAATTTACCAGGTCTTACAATACTATTTGCATTAACAACCTTTACTTTGTATTTTTCTTCTATTGCCTGGCTTGCTTCTATTTTATTTATACCTCTTGAAACCAAGAAGGTATATTTATTAAAAGCATTAGCCATAGCATAGCTTTTTTCAGATATCACAGGTTGTATTTGTATTTCTTTATTTTTCATTTATTAATCTATCTTCCAAATTTTTTACATTTTCTGAATCTACAACTATTTTCTTTGCAGAAACCAAATGTTTTGCATTTAATTTATTGGGTTCTACAAAATTAATACTTTTTATATTTCTCAATGTTAATCCTAATTCAGCTTTGTCCGAGATAACTAGCATTCTTTTTTCTCCATCTTTTCTTAAATTCTTAGCCTGTGTATTTGTTAATTTAGAGAAAGATAATTCTTCTTTTCTTAATCTCTCAGATAGGGGATCTTGTTGATCCATGTCTTGCCCTTCCTGTTCCCTTCTGTTTCCAAGGTTTTTTACCACCTCCAGAGACATCACCTCTTGATTTTTGTCTAGCAGATCCTTTTCTTTCATTAGAAGAGTAGACAAAAAGAACCTGACTTACTAAATCTGCATTGTAAGGGACTTCCCATACTAATGGATTTAATACTACTTTTTCTTCTTTTTTGGTTGTTTTTTTTGTCTCTGCCATAATTATTCTTTAAACATAGCTACTAAATCACCCTTAGATCCAGGAACTGGTCCTAAGAGTAGGACTAAATTATCTTCTATTTGTACTATTTCTCTATCTTTAAGTGTAATCTTATCTTGCCCCATTCTTCCTCCCATTTTTTTACCTTTTAACACTCGACCAGGATCTGTACCTGCACCAATTGAACCAGGAGCTCTTAATCTATCTGATTGTCCATGTGTCCTTGGTCCACCCTTAAATCCCCATCTTTTTACTACTCCCTGAAAACCTTTACCCTTAGATACACCTACTATACTTACTTTATCTCCTACTACAAAGGTATCACTTTTTATTTCATCTCCAGGCTTTACTTCTTCTGCTAAAGATCCTTTAAAATACTCTCTTAATACTGGAACTTTACCAACTGCTTTATATTTCCCTTCCATAGCTTTATTGGAATTCTTCTTTATTCCAATACCCAATTCAAAACCATTAGGTTCAACATGGGAAAGAACACAACCTTCAGTGTCAATGACAGTAACTGGTACGATCTTGTCATCCTTAAACACTCTAGTCATTCCTTTTTTTATTCCAATTAAAGCCTTCATTAATTATTTAACTAATTTATTGTATTCCTATATCAACACCCGCAGGCATTTGAAGATGCTGAAGTGCATCTATTGTCTTTGGGGTAGGATCAATGATATCTATTATTCTTTTATGAGTATTAATCTCAAAATGTTCAATTGAGCTTTTATAAATAAATGGCGAACGATTTACCGCTATCTTCCTTTTTCTTGTTGGAAGAGGTATAGGTCCTGCAACCTTTGCACCTGTGCTTATAGCTGTTTCTATGATACTCCTAGCAGACTTATCAACTACCACAGAATCATATCCTTTAAGCTTTACTCTAATTTTTGCAGTATTATTAGCCATTCTATTTAAAAGAGCTAAATTAAATTATTACATTCAGAGGGCAGTTAACTGCCCTCTGAAATTTAACCTTACTTAATAATCTCAGTGACTACTCCGTGACCTACTGTCTGACCACCTTCTCTAATTGCAAAGGTTACTCCCTTTTCAACTGCAACTTGAGATACTAGTTTTACAGTAAACTCGGTGTTATCACCAGGTGCTACCATCTCTGTTCCTTCATTCAAAACAACCTCACCTGTTACATCAGCGGTTCTAACATAGAACTGAGGTTTATATCCTGTTACGAATGGTGTCCATCTTCCACCCTCTTCTTTACTCAATACATATACTTCTGCTTTGAATTCAGTATGGGTTGTAACAGATCCTGGAATTGCCAATACCTGACCTCTTTCAACATCTTCTCTCTTAAGACCTCTTAAAAGGATACCTACATTATCTCCTGCTTGACCCTCATTAAGTGTCTTGTTGAACATTTCAATACCAGTTACAGCTGTCTTTTGTGGCTTTCTTCCCATACCTAAAACTTCTACATCTGTACCAACTTTGATAACTCCTCTATCTATTCTTCCTGTTACAACTGTACCTCTTCCTTCTATTGAGAACACATCTTCAACAGGCATAAGGAATGGTTTTTCAATATCTCTTTCTGGTATTTCAATATACTCATCTACTGCTTTCATCAATTCTTTTGCTGATTCCAATCCCTCTGCTTCGCCCTTTTCAGCCTTAAGTGCATCACCTACGATTACTGGAGCATTTCCATCATATCCATACTTTTCTAAAAGATCTTGGACATCTGCTTTGATGAGTTCTAAAATTTCCTCATCAGCCTCTCCAAACTTGTTGATGAATACAACAATCTTAGGAACTCCTACCTGCTTAGCAAGTAATAGATGCTCCTTAGTTTGAGGCATAGCACCATCGTTGGATGATATAACTAAAATTGCACCATCCATCTGTGCTGCACCAGTGATCATGTTCTTAATATAGTCTTTATGACCTGGGCAATCTACTAATGCATAGTGCCTATTTTCTGTTTCAAACTCAACATGAGCTACTGAAACTGTGATTGATTTAGCTCTGGACTCTGGGTCTTTATCAAGCTTATCTATCATTACTGCTGCCTCGCCAGAGAAAGCATTAAGAATACCTCTTACCAATGTAGTCTTACCGTGATCGATATGACCCAAGGTTCCGATATTCATGTGTGGCTTAGTTCTATTAAAATCTGCCATGAATATATTGTTAAAAAATTAAATATATTTTCTTTTTAAATACTCAAATTCTTGTAAATCAAGAACCTGCGATGAATATTATCAAAAAGTATTCACAGTTGCAAGAGGATTATACTATATTTACCGGTATAATTACCAGTTCTTTGTATCTTTCTTATGTAGTTCTATACCTTTAGTCACAATACTAACAACCAAGATGAGAAACATTATCACAGAGAGAGCGAAAAGGAGGATGTCATAAAGTGTTACAGTATATGAATATATTGTGTAATAGTTGATTGGTATAAAGAACATTGCTACTGTAGCCATAATTCCTATTATCCTTATTTCTGTAGGACCAAACCACCCAAAAGAGTTCTGACATTTATTCTCGACATATACCAAAAGGTCTACATTTAACATTAAAGCAAGATATATACATGACATTAGTAATGATATTTCTATCTTAGCGAAACCAGAAAGACCCAATCCCAATCCAAATATTATTATTACTACAGCATCTACTATTTTATCTATGTAGTATCCGTAATGTGGTCTTGTCTTTTTTCTATATCTAGCAATGCTCCCATCGAACGAATCACCAAACCAATTTACAATTAAACCTAAGATTACAAGAATTAAGTAGTATCTATTGAAGAAACCAAATATGAAACCAAATGCAACCATTACTATTCCTAATACACCTATTAGTGTGAGGTGATCTGGATTCATCCATTGGGGGATTCTTGGGCATATATACTCTTTTGCTTTCTCTTCAATCTTCGCAGTTATTGCAGTATTAACAGTATCCTGAGTATCTCTTTTATATTTGACTTTAAGATTCTCTAAATCAAATACTATTTCTCCAATTCTAATCTCTTCTATCCAATGCTTTATTTCATCAACAATTTCTTGGAATTTCCCTTCCTTCAGATATTGATTAATTTTGTTTATCCTGTTTTTAGAGTATTTCTCTGACATATTTATGCATTTTTACCAGAAATTTCTTCAGCGATACTTCTTGGTACTTCTGCGTAGTGGGAAGGTTCTATATTTGGAGTCCCTCTACCACTAGTTATGGATCTTAATTCATTAGTATATCCGAAAAGTTCAGAGAGTGGAACCATAGCTGTAATTCTACTTATACTGTTTCCAAGACTTTCAGTCCCTTGTATCTGCCCTCTCTTACTACTTAATGATCCAGTTACATCTCCCATGTGTGCATCAGGAGTTTCTACTTCGACCTTCATTACTGGTTCAAGAAGAATTGGATCACCATTTCTACAACCATCTTTAAATGCCATAGATCCAGCAACTTTAAATGCAGCCTCAGATGAGTCGACCTCATGATATGATCCATCGTAGAGGGTTACTTTAATATCTACTACTGGATATCCGGCTACTACACCATTTTTCATTGCTTCTTCAACACCCTTCTGAATTGCAGGAATGTATTCTTTTGGAATAGAGCCACCTTTAATAGCATTGATAAACTCGAATCCTTTACCTGTTTCATTTGGTTCTAATTTCAACCAACAGTGACCATACTGTCCTTTTCCACCTGATTGTTTTACATATCTTCCCTCTGATTGCTCTACAACTTTCTTAATTGTTTCTCTGTATGCAACCTGTGGCTTTCCAACATTAGCAACAACTCCAAATTCTCTCTTCATTCTGTCCACCATTATTTCTAAATGCAACTCTCCCATTCCCTGTATTATTGTTTGGCCAGTCTCGTGGTTAGTTGTAACATGGAATGTAGGATCTTCTTTTACCAATCTTCCTAAAGCTTCAGACATTTTCTCTTCATCAGATTTAGTAGCAGGTTCAATTGCTTGAGATACAACTGGTTCTGCGAATGATATTTTTTCAAGTACTATTGGATTACCTTCATCGCAAAGTGTATCTCCTGTTACAGAATCTTTTAGTCCAACAATAGCACCGATATCTCCTACTCTCAAAGAATCAACTTCTTCTCTTTCGTCTGCATGCATTAATATCAATCTACTTACTCTTTCTCTTTGCCCTTTTGTAGAGTTAAGAACATATGATCCTGAATTTATCTTTCCAGAATATATTCTGAAATATGAAAGATTTCCAATGTGTGGATCATTAACTATCTTAAATACTAAAGAAGCAAATGGGCCATCTTCCTCAGGAGCTATTTCAATTGGTTCACCTGTTTTTGCATGAGTACCTTTAACAAGAGGTTTTTCTAAAGGAGATGGTAGGCATGCTACAATATAGTCTAACAATGTTTTTGACATAGCAGTTCTAGAGTCTCCACCTAATACGGGAAATATCTCTCCATTAAGAGTTCCTTTTCTCAATGCAGCATACAACTCTTCTGTTGCTAATTCTTCTCCAGCAAAATATTTCTCCATTAATGCATCATCTTGTTCTGCGAGTGTCTCTACTAACTCCTGTCTTAATTTGTTAAC
This sequence comes from bacterium, assembly GCA_022840695.1. Classification (GTDB taxonomy): domain Bacteria; phylum Patescibacteriota; class Dojkabacteria; order SC72; family SC72; genus UBA2177. The sequence goes on along the minus strand of JALHDC010000001.1, from coordinate 160,451 downwards.
AATATCTTTAATATCTTCAGGTATTTCAGCTTCTATTAAATCTGGCGTATCTATACCCTTGTATTCATATGCTTGCATTTTGACTAAATCAACATATCCATGAAGCTGTTGCTCTTTTCCTATTGGGAATGTTACTGCTACTGCTTTGTTACTCAATCTATCCTTAATTGTCTTAAAGCTTGTTTCGAAACTTCCACCTATCAAGTTAATTTTGTTCATGAAGCAGATTCTTGGGACATTGTATTTATTTGCCTGTCTCCATACTGTCTCAGATTGAGGTTCCACTCCCTTTCTTCCATCAAACACCACAACAGCACCATCTAAAACTCTAAGGGATCTTTCTACTTCTGCTGTAAAATCTACATGACCAGGTGTATCAATGATGTTTATTCTGTATTTTTCATCTTTATAATTCCAGAAACATGTAACAGCTGCAGACATAATTGTAATACCTCTTTCCTGTTCCTGTTCCATAAAGTCTGTAGTAGCAACACCATCATGTACTTCTCCTATCTTGTGTACCTGTCCTGTAAAATACAAAAGCCTTTCAGTGGTGGTTGTTTTTCCAGCATCAATATGGGCAATTATTCCTATATTTCTTACCTTATCCAAAGGCATTTTTACATTGTATGTATTCTTATCCATTATATTTATCTAAAATTTAACAAAAGGAAGGGAAATTAAACCTTCGCAGTTGCGATTATAGCAAAACTATCTAAGAGAAGACAACAGCTTGGAAGCCTCTTGGGTAATTTGATAGCTTAAATCATACTCTATGGCTCTCTCTAGAGATTGAATTGCCAATTCATTCTCTTCCTCTTTAATCTGGGATTTTGCTAAAAAGTATTGATAGTATGGGTTAAACTTATCCAGATTTTCTAATTCCACCAAATAATTATCTATACTTTCCTCACCATCTATCATAGACCCTATTTTCCATCTCAGATATTCCTTCTTTTGAGAATCTGTTAATGTAAGTGTAGATAGTTTATTAAGGTAGAAATCTACCTTCACATCTTCAGAAAGAGAATCATATATCTTTACTGCTAGAATATTTAAGAATGGTTCATCAGGAAGTAGCTGTAGAAGATTTTTAATTAATTCACTAGCCTTCAAACCCTGTTTGTTACTAAGTAATATATCTATATATTCATTTGCTAGATCTTCATTTAGATTTGATCCTGCATAACCAATAGCAGAATCATAGCTTCTTTCCATATTATCTAAATCATTCATTAACATATATGCCCTACCTTTTGTCCAGAGTATATCTGTTTCCATTCCACCCAGGGTTAAAGCACCATCTAATGTTTCTACAGCTTTTTCATAATTTCCAAATTCAAAATATGCCCTACCCAAGAAATACATCCCTTCCAAATACTCAGATATATCCTCCTTTATTGGTTCTAGCAGTTTAATTGCAAGATATGGGTAACCATTGTTGACATATATCCTTGAAAGTTTTGTGGCATTAAATTTAGAATCTTCATTTAAAGAATCAAAAACTGATTGCAATTCCTCATAATATGCAGTCATGGATTCTGATGGATCTACTGTTTCAAAAGTCTTCTTAGCTCTAGTCTGATCTTCTAAGGCATAGATATACGAAAGGAGGAGAATGGATTCAGCCTTTTCATCTCCCTCATAACCACCTTTTTCAAATTGATCCTTAGCTTGATCTATATATCCCAGCTTCAAAAATACTTTTCCTAAAGAAAGTTCTAAAGACATATTCTTTACACCTAAAACTAAACCCATATCGTACATATCATAGGCTTCTTGATATTTACCTATTTGCATAAATCCATCCCCGACTCTTTCATACAGAACGGATCTATCTTGGTTATTTAGAGGTTTGGCTGATTTTTCCACTACCTCAACTGCATCATCTATTCTGTTTTTTAGAATCAAAATATCAATTAATCCCTCATATGCTTCGACCTTCTTCGGAACAATATCCACTGCTTCGTAGTATTTATCCATTGCGACAGAGTACTGTCTTGCTTCTGTATACTGTTGGGCTTCTTCTATCTTCAGCCCATATTGGTCTATCTGTTCCTGAGTGACTCTCTTGCTTAACAGATACCATAATGAGAGGGAGAGTATGATGACGAGCAAAACTATCCATGGGATATATTTCTTAAATTCTTTTTTCATTAATTAAATATATGGGGGATCAAGAATTATGTCAATGATTCCAAGATATGTGATAGAATAATTTACCTATGAACAAGAGAAGTTGTGTGCAAGTGGCAAGTATTATACTAGGGATACTCATTTTAAACAGTTTAAGTCTGCTATTTCCAAAAGATACCGAATCTATTGAATTACCAGAAAGAATCTATTCTGTCTATCGTGTTGATCCTGTACAGGCTAAAGAGGGAAGTCATATTAAGATGGTTACTATTAATTACGATGGGAGTGTAAACACACACTTTTGTAGGTCATATTCGCCTGTTACAGCATTAATAGATTTAGGATACTCTGTTAGTAACAGGAACAAGATTACATCTACTTCCCCTATATCTCAGTTATTCACCAATTCCTACATCCTGGTTGAAACTTATAGAACTACAATAGATGAGATTCTTTTGGAAATTCCTTACGAAACAATTATGAAGGGGAATGTCCTTTGTAAAAAATTGGCCCAAGAGGTTACAGAGCAGGAAGGAGTATTAGGATTGATGACACAAAGAATTAAAAGAATTTATAAAGGGGATACACTGATAGCAGAAGAGGTTGTTGAGGAAAATATGCAGAGAGAAGCAAGACCTGAGATTATTGTCATAACAGGACCAGAGGATCTACCATCTTCTGTACCACAGAGGGGATATAATTGTGCATACTGGAATGCATATGTCGATAGTATTAATGCATCGGTACAGGAGAAAGAATGGTTAAAATTTTTGATGAAGGGGGAATCTGGATGTAATGCTGAAAGTAATAAATCTTTTTACAAGGGTCTTTTTCAGTGGAGTCCCTGCCTTTGGTATACACAGTATCCTAATGACAATATTTTTGATGGAGAAGCACAAATACGAAGAACTTTGGAGAAATTGAGGGATGGAGCAGATCCTTCAAAGATGTGGCCTGCAGTTCATAGAAGATATTTACAGAATTGTATAAATTGGGAGAGTGGATGTATATAGTGACCAATGACTATATGAAATCATTATTCCAACTATAGTAGTCACATATTTCTTGAGGTATTTCTCCTAGAAATCTCGATGGTATTTGTGATGTATAACCTTCTCGGGTTTGTCTTTTTTCTGCGAATGTCAAAAACAATTTCTGCTTAGCCCTTGTTATACCAACATAACAAAGTCTTCTTTCTTCTTCCATATCATCTTCTTCTAAGAAGGATCTTGAATGAGGGAGTAATCCTTCTTCCATACCAACTATGAAAACATAATCAAATTCTAAACCTTTTGAGGAGTGCAATGTCATTAGATTTAGGTAATTGCCACTTCCATCCTGATTTTTGTCTTGTTCCTGTTCTATTAAATTGATTTCGTTTAGAAACATCTCTAAACTTTTCTTTCCATATCTTTCTACATATGTAGAAGCAACATTTTTTAATTCAATAATATTTTCTTTTTTCATTTCAGACTGTTCCGTCCTATCATCGAACCATTGGATATATTTCGTTTTTTCTAAAATTAAATCAATTATTTCTAATATATTTAAGTCTTTAGAAAGAAAGTATATTAAGCCAAATGTATTTATAATGTTAATATGTTTCTCCCATTCTGGTTTAAGATCTGTAATCTTTTCTAAAACATTTCTCTTGACTGATATTCTATCCTGATATTCTGGATTTAAAACAGTATATGCTGTTGTGAGAAATTCTCCCAAGGTACAGGATGCATCTTTTGAAAGATCATGTAACTTAGCTACTGATCTAGGTCCCATTTTTCTAGGAGGAATATTAATTATTCTGTCTATACTTAATTCATCTTTTATGTTAAAGCAGAATCTAAGGTAACTTATTATGTCTTTTATTTCTTTTCTTTCATAGAATCTAAATCCTCCCACCAATTTGTATGGAAGACCTGATTTAAGAAGAGCTTCTTCGATTGCTCTTGATTGATAGTTTGTACGGTATAAAACGGCCATGTCTCTTAGGGATACTCCCAATCTCTGTAAATATGTTATTTGCTCGATTATGTACTCTGCTTCATTCTCCTGATCACTCGCTTGGTATACTGTTATTGAATCACCATCGTTGTTATCTGTCCAAAGAACTTTCTCTACTCTTGAGTTATTCTGTTCGATTACCTGTACTGCTGCTTTGATGACATTCTTTGTAGATCTGTAATTCTGTTCTAATTTTACAATGGTTACATCTTTAAAATCTTCAGAAAAAGATTGTATATTTTTAATATTTGCTCCTCTCCATGCATATATTCCTTGATCATCATCTCCTACTACACATATGTTGTGATGATTTTCTGAAAGTAGTTTTGCAAATTTATACTGTGCGAAATTAGTGTCTTGGTATTCGTCTATGAGGATATATTTAAATTTTTGTTGATATTTTTCTCTAATTTTTTCATTTTCATCCAAAAGTTTTACTGTGAGGTAAAGAAGGTCTCCAAAATCAACTGAGTTTTGAGCTAGTAGCTGTTTTTGATATGCAGGATATATTTCAGCTGCAATATCCTCTATATATCCTCCATAATGATGCTTAAATCTATCCGGGGATATCATTTCATTTTTAGCTGCTCCTATGTAGTATGCTATCGCTTGTGGTTTTATCTGTTTAATATCTATATCTCTTTCTAAGAGAATTTCTTTAATCATATTCTCTGAATCATCAGAATCATATATTGAGAAATTATTTGTTAATCCTAATTCCTTAGCATTCTGCCTTAGCATCATTGCACCTATGGAGTGGAATGTCCCTATCGTAGGGATTCTGTCTGAATTGTATCCCAAATCTTTAAGAAGTGTAGTCACTCTCTCTTGCATCTCTCCAGCTGCTTTTTTAGTGAATGTAACAGCAAGAATATTGGAAGGATCTATGCCTTTCTCTATTATCAAGTATGCTATTCTATTTGTAATTACTCTCGTTTTCCCAGATCCTGCACCAGCAAATACCAAAAGTGGTCCTTCTGTACACATGACAGCTTTCTTCTGCTCTGGGTTTAATTTGTCCAAAATGATATTAGAATTCAATGTATGAATTTTAAAAAGTAATATTAATGGGTAGTATTAAATTTTCTTCAAATATGCAGAATTGACCCAACCGTAGAGATTCACTCCAAACTTGATTTTAGTCCAACCTTCTTCTTCTCCTTCAAACACAAATACTGCTCCGTTATCTGCACTGTCTAAGACTTTACAACTATACCATCTACACTCTCTTATATTTACAAAATTGTATCTAGGAGAAGCAACTTCTACCAACTGCTTATCTCCTCTTTCAATGCTAAATTTTACATCAAAGGATGATCCCTCAAATGGTTTTCCTTCGAATTTAAGAACTTCAAACGACTCGGATGCTTCTCCTAAAAGAACTTTACCTTCTAGCTCAAATTCTAATTCTACGAATTCTCCAGGGAGGATATTCTTTTCTGATATGCTAACTGGTTTACTAAAACTTTCCCAGTCCTGATTAATTGCAAAATTACTTTCTTTTCCATCTTTAACAGATATATATATTGGATCTCTATCTGTTAACCAAATATAGTCATTTAGATTCTTTATTTTAATAGCGACCTTCAGCCTGTCCCCTATCTGTACTGATTCTTCATGTACCACCTCCTCTATCTTTGCTTTGTATTCTAGATGTTCTTCTTCATAGCCCTTCCAATCAATTAAAGATTCTTTAATTGAATTAAGAAATTCACCAACTGTTTCCTCGGCTGTTACAGTAGATAGCTTACCTTCTTCTTGTACGATATTTAGTTTTACTGTTAATAGTTTTGATATACCCCAGTTGTATGAGATCTCTTCCACCATCTCATTTAAGGATTCAGATGCTCTATTTGAGAGTGTTGGGCTATTTGAAAGATATCCTATTACTACAGACCCATCTATATCTTTAAGTTCAGGATTAGCCCCTATACCTCCTTTTCTTCCTTGGTATATTATTCCATTTTCATCTAAGAGATATGTGTAAGGGAGATCAGAAAAATGTAATCTAGTTATACTGTAATAGTACAAGGTTTGAACCCATCTGGCAGGATCTCTAAGTAATAGTTCGGAGTCTGTCTTCACTTGGGTTATATATATCTGTGTGGGATTGGAATATATTGTGGAACCTTGCTCTGTAAGTGAAGAATCAAAGTTCTGACTTTCAGTTGAGTAGTAAGAGAATGCATAGATGGATGTTGGTAAAAAGAAAAGAGAAATGAAGAGTAATATTTTTGTAAAAAGGCTTTTGAAATCCATTTCCTATTCTATCATCAATTCCTGTTGTATTTCCATTTATTCTTACTCTGGGATATATACATACTGAGGATCTATTGCATTCACATATGCAATTGCAGGGATTGAATATGTTTCATTGTTGTATGACACTTCACAAAGGGCATCCAATTTATACACAGGTGTAAGGTACTCTTGGTCAAAAGATTTGTAGTAATATATCAGATCTGAGGATGTACTTTCACAGTTCTTCAGAGTATCTAGGACTTTTTCTAGGTCTTCACTTAGATAATCTATTTCTTTTAATAATGAATCCCTTAATGCATTAAGTTGAGGATATATTTCTTTTGGATATTCATCAGCATTAATATATTGAATCAATTGTGCAGAGGTTATCAGTGGTAGTTGAATATCTGTTTTTTCAAATTCAGTAAGGAGTAGTTTACCATATATTACTTTTCCGTCTTTCATAGCCAAGTAGTCTGTTTGTTGGTTGTGTTCTCTAACTTCAATGTTTATATCTTCTTCTAATATTCTCTTTGCATAGTATATTGTTTCTCCATTTGAACCTTTTTCATTTTTGAAAACATTATATTTCCAATCTACATCAAAGAATCTTTTTACAAATTTTGAGAATACATTAGCATTTATCTCTGCTTCATCCATTAGGATTCCTTCAGAATGATTGAATAGGAGATAATTTTTTAATGTATCATAGAGAATTTCATCTGTACCATTTTTCCAATTGTAATATACTCCTTCTTCAGAATCTACTAATTCAAAATTTGAACTAAGTGATTGGACCATTTTTTGTACAGAGTTTAATTTTACAGAATTAGATACAGTCCAAAGGAAATATTTTGAATCTTTAGGTTCAACAAATTTATTTACTCCTATATTTAGGTCTGAAGATATTAAGGATTTTTGTTCTATTGGTTGATCTGGATATTTGTTTTCACCTTTTGTAAAGAAATATATTACAAGGGATATAACAATAACGACAACTATTATTATTACTAATATCAATATATTTTTTTTGTTTAACATATTTTTCATATTATCGACATGCACTTAAACTACAACCAAAACCTCCTTGAGAAGGTAAGTTGGTTAGAACATCATACGGATTTACTGTAGCACCGTTGTGTTTTGTTTCAAGATGTAGATGTTTTCCGGATGAGCATTTGCTTCCTGTTTCGTGCCATTCCATTGTTCTTGCAACTCTTTGACCAGAGGTTATAGTTTGGCCAGCTGCTAATGGGCTATCTACATGGATTAATTTAAATTCATATGTTTGACCTTGATATTCTGCTGTAAATTTTACTAATCCTCCTGCATATCCTGCAGCACAGTTTACATCTCCTACATATGTAATTTTACATGTACCTCCGTTACCACAGAATGATGGAGCATGGAAGTAGTTGGTACCACCAATATCTATAGCTGCAACTTTACTGTGAGAGAATGAACCGTATGGACCTTGTGTACAACTGAATGAGCCAGAGCCTAGAAGACATTGTTCTCCAGAATCCAATGCTCCTGCTACAAATGGTTCCATTGGACCTTGAGGATTAAGACCTCCTGGGTTATCTGGATCATCTATGATTGGAAAGGTGCCAACAAAGGCATCACATTGAATAACTTCATAAGGTGCAATATGGGAATGTTGTCCTAAAGTAAGAACACCTAGTGAGGATATTAACATAAATATTGAAGCAAAGATTCCTATCAAGAGTAAAACTACTACTTGAGCACCAAATTTGATAACAGGCTTTGATACTCTATAAACTAATTCTGAAACTAAGAAAGCTATTGCACCAGCTATCGGTGTTCCCACAACACCCAATGCCGCAGATACAGCTGTTGTTAAACCCTGTACCAATGTTTGGATTCCACCTTTCAGCATCCAGTCCTTTATTAGTCCAACAGCTACTTCATTGGTTATCTTAGACAATAATGCCTTTCCAACTGCATTTCTTACTCTTTGCCCAATTAAAACATCAAATTTTTTCTGAATACTCTCTTTTATTCTATTTACTGCTCCAAATTGATGTGCTAATTTTGCTAATCTAGCATCTTTCTTTAAGAACTTTTGAATCATCTCTCTTTGTTCCTGAGAAAGGTTGTTTTGAATACCTGTTAGGTAAGCATCCTTTCCTTCCTTAAGATCTCCCATAAATGCTCCCCAATTAAAATTTGCTATTTCTTTTTTAATTCTTTGCTCAAACTTTTTTTGACCCAAATAACCCGCATAAGCAAACCCTTCTCCTGTCATCAAAGTCCTCGCCCAACTCACTGGAGAGAGATAATACAAGGTATTCATATTTTCAAAATAAACTTTTTGAAATTTGTTATGTGCTGCTTTCGGTGCATGAAAATCGATTTTTATACCAGATCTTTCAAGACTATCACCCTTTGAAGGTTGAAGAAAGTTAAGACTGTTATATTTGTCATCAAAGAATCTCCCATTTATTATATTTGGTAAAAGATTTCCATTCACAAAAAGATCCCTGGCAGAGTAATACATACCTTCCCACTGACCTATATTGCCTGCTAGTTTTTCTAAGCTGCTAGTCCTAAGATTTGATCTTATCCCTTTAATATCATCTCTTATTCTTTTGATCTTTGCATCCTTATTCGGATCATTACCTGATCTTAAAGATTCGATAGCTTTTGAGTAATTTCTTAACAAAAGCTTTTGTTGATCAATGAATTTTTTATTTCCTTCAGGATCATATATATTTTCAATGAAATTTGCTGCTTTTGTATATTCTCTAGACTTATCTTTATTCCCAGCATTTTTTTCTAACAGAGCTTTTTCTGAAAGCTCTGTACCTTCTAAGAAGGTGAATAAATTTCTATCAAAGTGTAGTTTACTAAGTTTTTCTGTATCATTAGCTGTCTGCAAATCCTGATATTGTTTTCTGAATTTCTTATATTGTGCCCATTTCGTACCTATATCTGTTGGAGAAAGTCTAGAACCAAATCTCTCTTTAAATTCATCTATTGTTAATTCTCTTGTACCTCCTGAAAGATATTTGGAAGCTAATTTTTCTGTTCTTAATGGTACACTTATCGTGTCCATACTTGTTCTCATTCCAATTGTTCTACCACTAAACTCATCTGTTTTTCCTAATCTACCTGCAGCCAACATAGCTTGCTGAGTTTCTTTGTCTAAACCACTTCTTCTTGCCCACATAGATCCAAGAATACCTTTCATTTCTTCCCCAGCCCATGCGGCCCTTTGCTGTTTACGAATTCCTTCTATTTTAGTAAATTGTTTATCTATATATCCTCCAGGATCACTAATGATCTTCCCTATATCTTGTACATTAAACTTAATACTGTCAGGAACTCTCCTCCCAACCCCAGTAGCTTTAACCATATCAATATCTATGGCATCTTTGAATGCTTCCATCGTAGTATCACCAACATAAAGACCAGGATTTTCTAATACTGCAGTCAATGCCTCTACCATCTCCGATGTGCCATCTACACCCGTAACTTTCATAGGCTTTCTCTTTTCAGGAGGTTTTTGAGATTCTTCAAATATGAAATCAAAAACAGAGCCTAATGCTTCTTCATATTGTTTCTTTTGCTGAGGCATATGACTTCATATTAAACTATTTACCACCAAACATACCACCAATAAATGGAACTTTACTAAATCCTGCTTTTATAGCACCAGCTGCATCAGCTCCACTTTTAGAAGCGGTTGCTGGAACTATAGCTTGTGCTAATGCTGGAGCTTGAGCTGCAGCATATAGAGCTATTAATTTTGCTATTGCCATAATTATTGGTCCAAGTTTCAATACACTTGCTTGTTCGCCTGTTAATGTTTCAGGAAATTCAATAATAATACCGTTGTTATCTAAGAAAAAAGGAAGGTTTACTATAGCAAAAGCTATTGGAAACACTAGAGCATTTCTTAATATCGATTTGAAAAGATTTATAGTAGATGCATCATTTCCAGGCATAGATCCAAACATAATTGAGAAAGGTGCTACTATAACATTTAGCAGTAATGCTAGATATGATTTAACTAAAGCTAACCACAATTTAATTGCACCCATAAATGCAGCACCCGATATTATGATTCCACCTATCAATGAAATTATTCCTACTGTTCCTAATATCGGGGCAGTTATTGGAATAACAATCGAAGCAAGTCCAGCTGCTCCAGCAACACCTCCAAATACAGAACCTATTTTCGCGCCACCTTCCCATGTCAAAGCTCCAATATCATGTACAGGAATTCCACTCCCCAAGAGAGATTTGATTACTGACATCATGACACCTGCGATATCAATAATTATTCCAGCAATTGCAAAACTGAATGTTACTAGAACTAATGAGACGACAATTCTAGGAAGAGTATTCCCTAGTGTGACCAATGTTTGTCCTCCTAGTTTATTTCTAAACATTATCATAAAACCTACAACTATCATTATTATAACAAAACCTAGATATGCTATGTTTCTAGTAAATGACCATATTTCAGAGATTCCCGTATTGCTTATGTCATCGTAACCACTAGCATAAACACTTTTAGATTCCTTGTATCCAGGGATCCATTCTTCCGAAAGATGTGCAACAACATCTATATCGGGACTGGATTGAAACATTGCTGTAACTTGAGTCTCCGCAATACCCAATAATCCATATTTCATTTGATCTGGAAAATCGCCTGATTGGACCCTACTAGAAGCTTCTGTACATGTAGGACATATTGTTACTAATACAAATTCACCTATACCATAGAAAAATTTATTTACTAATTGAGCAATGCTTTCCCCTACAAAGTCTGTTACCTTACTAACAAAATCAACTGTTTTTTCCCAGCCTGTACGAGTATCTATAACTTCCTCATCCGCTGCATATATCGCAAGAGGAGCCGTATTCATAAATATCAAAGTGATGATTGTAACAATAGAGACAAATATATTTATTTTTTTCATTATTTTTATAAAAATATTAAATTATTCTATTTATCAAAGACCGTAATAATCGGCAGATAATCCCATTGCTATTTTAACAGATTCCCAATAACTCTCGAATGTATCTGGGAAATTCTCTTGATTAGGAGCTTTATCTTTCGCTTGTAATTTGTAATTAGTTAATGTAGGAGATGCATCCCATAAACATTTAACATCTACTGTTTGGCCTTTTCCATTTATATCAAATTTGGCCTTACAATCTGTTGCTATATAGAACATTAAACTATCTTCATTACTACTTGATGAAACTTGTTTAGTTGAAGATTGAGTAGGAGATAAGGATCCTTTATAGGAGTATGTTAGGAAAGCATTTGCACATAATTCGTTTGTACATTCGTAAGGATCACCAAATATGGGAGTCATCTTAATACCAATATTTTTTGTATCTAAACAATCTTCTTTTTCCAATCTTCTACATTCTGTCTGGCCAGTACTAGGATTATATTCACATACCTCTTCTCCCACTGTACATTTTTCCCATTTGCCAGTACTAAACACTGCACTAAAGAAACCATCCAATAGGCCTACAACATCTATACAGGAAACTACCACTCCTTTTGTGATAGTTTCGAAATCTTTACCGGCTTGTAGGCATGCTTCACCTTCATTATTTTGATAATTATCACCACCTGGGATTTGTTGTCTATAATAGCCACCATTATCCTTATTCGAAGCAATATAATTTGACATACCCACATTATAATCTGAAGTACTAACCTCATCTGGACACATACATTTTGGATCATGATCTGCATTTGCAACAATGTATTCTCCCTCATCTTGTTCGTTAACCCTATCAGATCCTGGAACATCTAATATTGCCTTTACTTCAAATTCCTTTCTAATTGTACCTGTTACTTCTGCTTCCAACTGGGCCGATTCCTGTGGAGATAGGGTTTTAGCTTGATAGTTTAAATCTATTTGTTGTCCATTAGAAGAATATTCTGGAGAAGTTTCCTTGATTTCCCTATTACTATTTTCAAGAACATACTGTCCTAACCAAAATGCTAAAGGATATGTAACCAATGTAAGTTCAAAGGAAGTATCTTTCCCAACTCTAACTCCACTTCCCGAAGAGCCAATAATATCAGAATAATTTCCATGATCTATCTGATCAGAAGATTGAGTACACAATCTTTTTACAGATTCCAAGGTATTAGTAGGAGAAAGGTTATCACAGCTAATGGATGTCAATCCTAATACTTGTCCTCCTTTGTAGTAGTCAGAAACATCTACAGTCTCAGAAACATCTAGATAGTAAATTTGATAATTATCCTCTTCTTGAACTATTTGTTCCTCATTATTATTTCCACATGTACTACATTCTTCTGCCTGTTTCTCTACTAAGGTATTTCTTGAGGCAAAAATGTTTTTGTCCTTATCAAAGTTTTTAGAAAAATAAACAATTACAAACCCAAAAAGTATCAAAAAAAACATAAACCTTATTCCCTTGTTTTTTTGTTTGTAATTACTCATAGATTCCCTATCATTTTACCCTTTCTTTTAGGCTTTGTCATATTACTTCTGTATATGATAATACCTGTGGTTAATAGCCCTAAAGAAAGAAGTATTAAGTATACAACATCATCTAACACACCTGTCTTAGGAGTCTCTGTTCCTGAGGTAACCTCATATGAAGAATTATTAGAACTAGGAGCTAAATCAGGATTCTGTCCTGAGCTATATCCTAGTATTCCGTAGTTACCTAGTAACTCAACTCTAGTATAACTTACAGAAGAGGATGTTGCTCCTAATGATATTTCTATATCTTTTTCAGATATACCTTGCATACTTTCTGTATGTGTATCAGAAGACACAGTTGTTAGAATATCTACATATAGTGAGTCTCCAGATGTATATTCAAAGTATGAAGATCCATCTTCTGTTCTACTCCCACCAATTGAAAGAATCCATTTTCCATTTTCATCTATTAAGGTGGACATTTTCAAACTTTCTCCCTTACTTCCAGAGTCATCTCCATCTTTAATAAAGACGGTGGCTATTGCTTCTTTGTGATCGGGAACTCCAGTAACTACACCAGTTACAGATTCAAAAGGAGGAGGCGATCCTAGTGTAGCAAATGTAGTGATCGAGTATTTGCTTCCATCATTATCGTATGTATCATCTCCTGATTTAATTTCAAAGAAATACTCAGTTTCAGGCTGCAATCTACTTAGAGACACAGTATGTACATAGTATGAGCCTCTGTTTGTTAGTCCATCTCTTTCATCACTAGCATCATTTGTTAATGAATTAAGAGATGTGCCATAACGAACATAGCCCTGTTCTTTCTGTTCAGATATCCATAATACTGTGAATCCTGTATCTGTTAGATTTACTATATCTACAGTAGATTCTCCAAAATTACCTGTACCAACACTACCGTTAGCAGTTACCATATCTATCCAGTTGAGCTGATGTATTATTCTAAATCTTCTATCGAATATCTCTTCTTCTTCTTCCTCTTCTTCTACTTCTGGAGTGGATGGAGTTACTGGTGTAACAGGAGTTTCATTACCACTTGAATATGCCTCTAACATAGCTGCAGGAGGAAAGTATGAATATAGAGTACTATTTTCTCCAATGTTTAAAGGATATACATCCTTAAGTTTCCCGTTACTATCAAAGAGTTCAGAATATGATCCCTCTATTACTGCACCTTTGTTTGATCCTGATACTGCAATTATTACAATATTCGTACTATCCGAAACTACAACCATTGATTTATCTGATATTTTTCTAAGAGCAGAAAGATCCATTATCCAGTTACCTCCTGTTGGTATTTCTGTAGATACAGGATATGTAGATTTGTCTTTTAGAAGGGCATAGAGCATGACATCATTCCCACTCGCTCCATTTACAGACCCATGTATAGGGTTAGGGGTTGGAGTATCTGCTGATATACGAGCAGTTTTGAATGTGAAATTTTTAGATCCTTCACTTGTATATTTTTTACTGTCAGATATTATTATGAATTGATACTCTGTATCTTGTTCAAGATCAGATAGTTCTACATAGTGTGTATATCTTTTTCCACTACCTCTACTGTCTATAACTGGACTTTTTTCACTGCTATTAACTACTGGTATGACTGATCCGGTAGCAGGGACATCTGTAACCCAAGTTACAGTAACAGCGGATGTTGTTAGATTACTTAGTATTACATTATTAGGTTTGGATTCAACAGATGCTCTTGTTATGAGGTTGTATACTTGGTATGTAGCAAATACAACCAATGGGATTCCAATTAATAGTATTGCGATTATGGTTAGTTCTTTCCTTTTTTTACTGGGTACAGTAGCTATTTTCATTAATCATTATGATACCTGTAAAATTGTAAGAAGACAATTGTGTGTAGATAACTAATGGAATATTAAAATTACATTAAATTGGTGATGCTTGATATAGATGTGTTTTACTCTTTCCAATATAATGGGTGTATGAAGAAAGATATATCAACAGTAATTAATGTAAAAGAGAAGGAGATAAGGATTTTAAGAGTCAATGATATTGACTATATATCTTTAACTGATTTGGCTAAATATCAAAATCCAACAGATCCCTCATTTGTAATAAAAGATTGGATAAGAAGAATTAAAACAATTGAGTATATAGGACTGTGGGAACAATTAAATAATCCCAAATTTAATTTGGGGGAATTACACCAAATTAAAAATGAGTACAGCACAAGCAGATTCTATATGTCCGTAAGCCAATGGGAGAAACGTACTAATTCAATTGGGATAAGAACGAGTGCTGGGAAATATAGCATAGGTACATTTGCACATCCAGACATAGCTTTTGAGTTTGCTAGTTGGTTGAGTCCCGAATTTAAACTGTATTTAATAAAAGAGTTTGAGAGACTAAGGATTAGTGAAGCATATCAAAACCATATTGAATGGTCTGTAAGAAGAGTATTAGCAAGTACTAATTATAGAATTCATACTGATGCAATTAAAGAAAATATAGTACCTACACTAACGGATAAACAAAAGAAATTTGTATATGCAAATGAAGCCGATGTATTAAATGTTGCACTATTTGGTATGACAGCTAAAGAATGGAGAAAGAAGAATCCAAAGTTAGGTGGAAATATAGGGGATTATGCTTCGATATTACAACTCGTAGTTATGATTAATTTAGAGAATTTGAATGCTAATATGATTGAGGAAAATATTTCTCAAAAGAAGAGATTGCTTAAACTAAATGGAATTGCGAAGAAGCAGCTAGCTACTTTAAGCTTTAATGATAGAAAATATTTAGGATCCTAATATTAACTTTTCTTAAGACCAGTGAAGAAGTCTCCTACAATTGATATGGTATTACCTATTTTTCTAATTGGAAGAAGTATAGCCTCATTTATCTGAAATACTGTACCTTTTAGAGTAGAGATACTTTCTTGTACATCATTTACAATCAATGTAGTTTGTTTAAGTATTTCTTCTGTATTTTGTATTAATTTCCTAGAATCAGCTACAGCATCTTTAGATTCTTTAATTAGCATAGCAAAATAATACAGTACTAGACATATCATAAAGGTTACAAAGCTTATTATAATCATCCAATATATTGGTGGTATTTCTGACATAGTATTTAGGTTTTATAAATTATTGGTTCCACACTTTCCATGAGCATCAGCTCCTTCTTGCCATATTATGGAATTACAATCTGAAGAAGAAGGCTCAAATTTATTTATTCTAACAAAATATCCATTCTTAGGACTTATTGGAAAATCTAAACCATATGATGTCCCAGCAGTAACTTGTAAGCCTTCATACTTTCCCTTGGAAGTGGGCCACCATGAGACATTATCTGCAGTTAAACCTTCAACCCCATTTATGGAATCAATTAAAGATCTTGCAGTAAAGGCCTTGGTATAGCCGTGTATTCCGACTAGGTTCCAACCCGCTGACAAATACAAAGGAACAGAATTTACTAATTTTTTTACTGGAATTTTTATATCGATATCATAGTTTGAAGAAATTAGATATCCCTTTCCTGGAATAATCGGGAAATCCATTCCATTAGAGCTATCTATATCAGCTCTTACGATATTACTCCATCTACCAGCAGAATATTCCGCTACAAATTGTATATCATCAGGATACAATCCTACCAATTTTCTAGCTGTCAAAATCTCATTTCCTGTACTTATAGGCATTGCATCAACTCCTATTATGTTAATTCCCTCTTTCAACTCAATAGTCATGTCAGAAGATTTCTTCTCAGTCTCTATAGCAACAGAAGAAGTAGATACTATCCTATCCTCCCCATCTTTAGGATCCAACCAATCCTTAGGTGCTTGAAACCCTTCCTGTCCATTACCTTCAACATACAGCATAATTAGATCGTTACTTGCAATATTCATATCTTCAGAAACTTTTATCCCATTAACCGAGAGATCAAATATTCCATCCTCTGATGCGTAATACAGGAAATCGTCATTCTCTGTGACTTCAGCATATGCTTTAAATCTAAATCTTCCTAATAAAGATTCCAAAGAATTGGAATCTGTGGAATCTATTTTTATTGGAATAATATTAATACCGGTAGAACAACCTGTTTCACTTACTTTAAAACATAATTGTGTCATCATCTCTAAAGCTTCTTGATCTGTAGCACCCTTTACTTCTACATTTTCCAAATGTGGGTTTTCCTGTGGAGTAGTATTTTTTAATATCGTATCAACAATAATTCCTAACATTCCTTCATTACCAACCTCTATCAAACCCACAGGAGCTTTAATATTAAGGGAAAATGAAGATCCTTCTTCGGTTTCTTCTATTCTAGGATTAAGTAATGACAACGGACCAAATCTAAATCCTGGGATCTTCAACTTTCCCTCATTCATATATTCTAAAATTCCTCTAGGAGTTTCAAAGAAGGAAGCAGCCATGTATTGCCCAATCCCCTTAATACTACCCATTTCATATTTTCCAGTTGCACTATTATAAACAAGATCGGGAACTTCCTGTTGATCTTTCGAATTAGTAATCTCTAATTTTAAGGTATCTGGAGCTCCAAATTCTGAAGAAAATCTTAGTGGGCCAACCCATTCGGCATTACTGAATATCAAACCTTTTGTCTTATCCTCAACTTTATCTTGTTTTGCTCTAACCTGTGCATGAGTTACTATTCCAGTAGGGACAACGACATCAGGAGGAGTAAATTTTGTTTCAACTTTTATATTTCTAGGATTTGTCCAAAGGGATCCATCGTTATAGGTTTTATTCTTATCTATTTGTATACCCAATGTAGCTAATGAATCCCAATCCTGGTTATCTAGCATCTCCTGAACTTTCTCAGCCTTCATACATGCATTTTCACTTCCCTGAGGACCATTACATCGAGATAGAGCATTTAAATTACCAACTATAGCGGTTGCATTATTTGTTGGAAGCCCCATCTTTTGTAATTCTGGAATACCAAGAACTCCATTCTCACTAGTTCCAGCTACAATTCTTCCAACATTTCCAGCCCCAATAACTTTAGTCATTCCAGCTATAAAGGCTGTATCATTACTGGTAGCTATTTCCCTTATTTGTTTAGCCGTGACATAAGATGGACATGAAGGACATATTTCAGCTCTTACTTCTTGGTCAGAAAGCTTGTTAATATCTTCTGCTGTTAATGTCTTATTTGTAGTTTGATTTTGTGTACTCGATGTCAGATTGTTGTTGGAAAGTGATGGAATTGAAGATAAAGAAATTTGTGGAGTCGTGAATGAAGGTGAAGTAGGTGCCGTTCCTAAAGGAGTAGATTTGTGGGTTACTGTAGCCTGGACAGTACCAAGACCAACAGTACTACTTTTTACTGTTGGAGTTAAGCTCTGATAAGTTGGAGTGGTAGCTGCTGTTGAGGCGGCAGGAGATTTGTTTACAATACTAGATACTGTATTTGCTACCGCTTTGATACCTGTCACTGTACTTTTAACCGTATTCACTATAGTTTGTATAGGAGCAGGGAGAACAAAATCCCAGATGCTTAATACTTCCCCACCTTCATCAGGAATATTCGAATCAGCAACACCCTTTACTCCCTCTTCTATAACTATATCAAAATCTTCTTCAAGGATGATATCTGGATATGCACCATCCAAAGATTCAAATATCCATTCATATGAACTACTTAAAGGCAAATTAAGAATTTGGGCAACAACACGAAACATATCCTCTCCCCTTTCCAGATCTACTAACTCACCTTCTTCATCTCTAGCACCAGAAGCATCGAGATACCATCCTCCATCATCATTTGTAACAGAAGAATACAAAACAGATTCTTTTTCATTACCATAATTCAAAAACTTTCCATATATTATAGAATCATAAGAAGTCAAGTCGTCTGTAATAACAACTCTGCCAAACACAGGAGCAGGTTCAAGAATATCGGTTAATAAGGAAAATGTACTAGAACTATACTCCTCTGTCTTCCACCCCCAAAACCCATTCCCTACTCTGAAGTAATACTCTTTCTCAGCATCTAAATTCTTTAATGTAACATGGTGAGTATAGAAACTTTCAATATTTTTAACTTTTATATCCTCACAATCAAAATTATCCGAATTAACTACCGTAAAAGTATCATCTACCTCTGAATTAGCATTAAACTCATTTACACAAACACTCTGATTATATGCCCAATCCCTATCATCATATGCTACACCACTATTTATCCAACCCAATAGCCCCGGCAAAAAACTATCCTTCTCTTTGTAATACACATAACCCCTTGTCGGGACATCTGTAACCCAAGATACGGTAAATGAACTATCTGTTATATTTGAAACTGTAACTTTGTATGGAGGAAACTTGTAGGAAATATAGCCTAAATAACCTAGGTATCCAACTAAACCAACCCCTATCAATATTAGAAATATTTTAGATATGGTTCTAAATAATTTAATAGTTTTTATACTCATGACAGACAGTTTAAAATTTAATACTCCCTATGTATATATAATCGTTTTTTTCTTAATATGTCAAATATAATGATATAATCACTAATGCAAAAATTCTTTGTTAGACACAAATTAAAAGTAGATGATATTACATATCTTTCAGATTCAGATAGTGAATTGGTAATTAAGGAAGGGATATTGGATATAGAGGATGTTGTAGAAATAGAGACATATGAAAAGATCTTCTATGGTCAAATATCAGATATAGCCAAAGGAAGTGTAGAGATACAAATCATTGAGGAAAAAGGGGAAAGAGAATCTGAGTATGTACCTAGTATAGCCATAATACAGGCATTGAGTAATGAGAGTAAATTTGACTATTTTTTGGAGAAGAGTGTAGAGATTGGTATAGAGAAAATAATACCAATACAATCTAAATACTCACTTAAAACAAAATCCAAGGCTATTAAAGATACAGGCCATTGGAACAAGTTAGTAAGAGATGCTGTAGAACAATCTAGAAACATATTCCCTACAATCATAGAAAGGCCAATTAGAATAGATGAGTTGGAGGAATATATATTCCCAGATGAATGTATAAAGATATGTCTAGCTACTGAATCTGTGGAATCTAAATATTTAAACGATATTTTAAAAAACACAGAGATATCTAAACCAATATACATAGCTATTGGCCCTGAAAAAGGATGGAGTTCTTCAGATATATCTGTATTTAAAGAATTAGGTTTTCAATTTGTTAAATTAAAAGGTAACATCTTAAGGACAGAAACCACAGGATTAGTAATTGGGAGTATAGTTAAATATTTAAAAGGAGAGATATAGTGAAAAAAACAAGATCAAATTACAAACAATCTAGGAAGAAGAATTTTAATAAGCCACAAAAGTTTTTTACAAAAGAAAATATATTTGTATCTAGAATGGCAAGTATTTTAATGTTTCCTAAACCTAGAATAGTACCACTGTTTTCACAAAGAGCTATAAGTACAATTAGGTTAAATCCATTAAAAGGTAATGTGTCTAAGATTAAGAATACTCTAGAGAGAAAGGATTATGATTTAAGAAAGATAGATTTAGTAGAGAATGCATATTTTGTATTAAATAAAGATAAGAGTGAAATATCGCAAACCTATGAGTATGAGGATGGGAAATTTTACATACAGAATCTTTCAAGTATGCTTCCTTCCCTTCTGCTAGATCCTAAAGAGGATGAAAGAATCTTGGATATGTGTGCTGCACCAGGGAGTAAGACAACTCATTTAGCTGCTCTTATGAATAACAAGGGAGAGATTGTTGCTAATGATTCGGAAATATCTAGGGTATCTGCATTAAAGAATGTTTTAGAACAGTTTGGAGTTAAGAATTGTAAAGTGACATTAAGTGATGCAAAGGATTTTGGAAAGAAATATCCAACTACTTTTGACAAAGTACTACTTGATGCACCATGTAGTGGAGAGGGTTTAATATATTTAAGAGGTCCAAAACCACTTAGATTTTGGGGTATAGATAGGATAAAGAGGTATACATTCTTACAGAAAGAATTACTTGAGAGTGCATTTCTAACTCTTAAGCATGGTAAATATATGATCTATTCTACATGTACATTAGAACCTGAGGAAAATGAAGGAGTTATTACATATCTTTTAGAAAAATATCCCAATGCGAGATTAGAGGAGATAGATATTAAGAGAGATGAGAATATGGTAGATGGTATTACAAAGTGGAGTGGTAATACATATGATCCATCTGTTAAAAAG
This sequence comes from bacterium, assembly GCA_022840695.1. Classification (GTDB taxonomy): domain Bacteria; phylum Patescibacteriota; class Dojkabacteria; order SC72; family SC72; genus UBA2177. The sequence goes on along the minus strand of JALHDC010000001.1, from coordinate 139,410 downwards.
AGTATTAGAATAATACCATCAAGCAAAATGATGGGCTTTTATATTGCCAAGATATTCAAGGAGTAGAGAACTATTTCTCTAACCCCTTAATACTCAATTTTATCTTTCCCTGTCCATCTATCCCTACTACCTTTACCTTTATGATATCTCCTTCATTAACATATTTTCTTACATCCTTTACAAATTCATCTGCTATCTCGGATACATGAAGTAGTCCAGCAACTCCTGGTGCTAAATCTACGAAAGCTCCATAGGTCATAATAGAAGCGACTTTACCTTCATATATTTCCCCTACTTCAGCCTTAAAATCATATCCAGAGATTAATTTCTTTGCCATTTCTATAGACTCTTCTGAGGAGCTATATATATTTACTGTACCATCTTCCTCTATCTCTATCTCAGCTTCTGTCCTTTCAGATATTTCTCGGATATTTTTACCTCCTGGACCGATTATTTCCCCTATCTTGTCCTTAGGAACCTTTACCTGTACAACTCTAGGAGCATATTTAGACATAGTGGTTCTAGGTTCAGCTATAGCTTCTGCCATCTTTTCTAAAATCTTTAATCTAGCTTCTTTAGATTGTTTAAATGTTTGTTCAACGATATCCATAGCTAAACCTTTAGTTTTAGTATCCATCTGAACAGCTGTAACACCATCTTTGGTGCCTAAGATTTTGAAATCCATATCACCATAGAAATCCTCTACACCTTGCATATCAGTTAATACTTTAAATTCTCCATTCTCACCAGTAACTAAACCACATGCTATACCACCAACTGCTTTCTTAAGAGGGACTCCTGCCGCCATCAAAGACATTGTAGAACCACATGCAGAGGCCATAGAGCTAGAACCATTTTCACCTTGTATCTCACTCATTACTAATATTGTGTATGGGAATTCTTCCTCTGAAGGAATAACGGGCCATAGACCCTTCTCTGCTAACATACCGTGACCTATTGCTCTTCTACTTGGCATTAATTTAACCCTATCTGCATCACCATATGCAAATGGAAGATCATTGTAGAAATGCATATATCTTTGCTCTCTTTCTCCCTCCATATCATCAACCAATCTAACATCTTTCAGACTTCCCAATGTAGCTATGGTTAATGTCTGTGTAACACCTCTTGTGAATAGTGCAGATCCATGTACCCTAGGTAATAGATCTATTTCAGTTGCCATTTCTCTAATTTCATCCATTTTTCTACCATCAGATCTTACATCCTCTTCTAGTACCAACTTTCTTAAAGCTTTCTTAAGAAGTAGATCGTAAGCATCATTAAGACTAGATTTAGAATATTTACCCTCAAACTTTTTATACAATTCCTCCTGAGCTAAGCCATGTATTTCAGAATCAGAAGCTTGAAGATTTTTAAGAATTCTTTCTTCTCCCAAGAATTCTTTTACTTTCTCAATGATTTCTTCATCTGTAGAGATCTTTTCATACACCTTATCCTTTGCTTCTAGTTTACCTAAGAACTCACTTTGAGCATCTAACCAAAACTTCATATATTCCAAAGACTTCTTCATACCATCAAGAATTTTTTCTTCCTCTATCTCATATGCCCCTGCATCTATCATAGTAAAAGTTTCCCCATCTCCTGCTACTACATAGTTCATTCTATCCTCGGAAGATGTTAAATCCATTGATTTCATCATATTAGTAAAATTCTCTCCATCCATTCCAACTCTAACTCCTGCAATTGGACCTTCAAAAGGAGACTTAGAATTCATTAGAGCTACAGATACTGTGTTAATAGCCAAAAGAAGAGGATCATTCTCCTCATCGTATGACATAACTGTAACTATTATACTTACTTCATTTTTGTAATCATGTGGGAACCTTGGTCTTATAGCTCTATCTATCATCCTTGCCTTAAGTACTGCATCATCAGTAGGGAATCTTTCTCTTTTTACAAATCTGGATCCACTTATCTTTCCAGATGCATAGAACTTTTCAATATATTCCACTGAAAGAGGAAAATAATCAAATTCACCAGATGATGGCTTACTATTAACATTAACTGTTATTACAGTATCTCCCATTCTGGCCAAAATAGATGATTCTGACCTAAGAGCAAGTTTTCCTGTTTCAAAGGAACATTTTCTACCCTCTATCTCAAACTCGTGTTTTATTTCTTTAAACAACATTTATATATATTTATTAATTTATATTAAAAATCAGACAGATATTTTAATCTATCTATTTTAATTGGAAAGTTTTAACAAAGAAAGAGGGATTGAAGATTGTTATATCTTCAACTTTTTTGAAAGGGTATCATACCTTTCTGGTTCGCTACTCTTTAAATATTGTATTAATCTTCTTCTTTTCCCAACCATATTCAAAAGACCTTTTCTTGAGTGATTATCTTTTTTATGATCTTTAAGATGTTCACTCAAATCTAGAATCTGTTGAGTAAGTAGTGCAATTTGTACTTCTGGAGAACCTGTATCACCCTCGTGGAGGGCGAACTTATCTACAATCTCAGACTTTGCTTCCTTGGTTAATGACATATTAGTATAGGTTAGCATTATATAATTACATAATCAAGAGAGAATCCAACAAAGTGGAAACAACGGATATTGTATAATTTTATAGGACATCTGTCAAGCATAATACCTATTTAACAACCTTATAGCAGTATATTTGATCTCCTTCCTTAATTTCTAACGAATCATTAAGTTGAATTCCACAATCAAAACCAGCTTTAACCTCATTAACAGAGTCTTTGTTTATTCTTAATGACTTAATCTTACTTTCCGCAATTATCTCATCATTTCTAACAATATCAACCTTACAATCCTTTTTAAGATACCCCTTTTCCACTCTTGAACCAAGTATTAAAGTTCCATCTGACAATGTGAATAGTGTTCTTACAGTAGCATTACCTATCTCTTCCTCATTACTTGTAGGCAAAGACATTAAAGACACTGCTTCCTGCACCTCTTCAAGAAGTTTGTATATTATCTCATATGTTTTAACTAATATTCTCTTTTTCTTAGCATAATCTACAACACCAGGTTCTATACCAACTTCAAAGCCTAGAAGTATTGCCTTGGAAAGCTCAGCTAATTCCGCATCTCTTAAACCAATATTTCCAACTCCAGAATCAACGATATTTACTCGATATCCGTCTTCCTCAATCTTTCCCAATGAGTTCCTTATAGCTTCAAGAGACCCTTCAGAAGAACTCTTAACAACAACATTTAAACATTCTCCTGAATTTTCACTATTCAATGTGAAGAACTCTTCAAGAGTAACATCCTCTTCTAGTACACTTTCCTTATTAGATTTATACAAAGATTTCAATAATTCTTGATCTCTATTCTCTAAAACATATACCTCAGTCCCTAGTTCCAATAAGTTTGAAATACCAATTATTTTTCCACCACATCCACAATCTAACATACAAAGATTCTCACCTTCTTCTGTTATCATTCCCTTAACCTTCTCTATTACAAATTTATCATCTACTCTATACCCCAACCAATTTCCTTGGCATATTACTCCCTGTATCAGAGCAATAGAAGACATATTGCCTTTGAATTTATCTTTCACTGATTCTAAAACAAATGCTTTTCCTAAAATTCCCTTTGGCATATCATCATCACTTCGTACTCCTTCAACCTCAGCAACCAAAAGGATCATATCTAATAATTCAGGAATTCCTTTACCTGTTTTTCCAGAAACCTCTATCACTGGAATACTACCTCCAAAACCTTCTAACTGAAGTCCGTTATTTACAACATCTCTTTTTACTTTCTCAACAGAAATATCTGGAAGATCAACTTTATTTATGACAACAATGGGTTTGGCATCTGAATTATTTATTATCTCTATAGATTCCTTAGTCTGAGGTTTAACCCCATCATCTGCTGCTACTACAAGAAGAACTATATCTGCAATACTACCACCCCTAGATCTCATCAAATCAAATGCTTCATGACCTGGAGTATCTACGAATGTTATCTGCTTACCATTCGGAATTTGCACTGTAAAAACTGAAACCTTCTGAGTAATTCCACCTGCCTCACAACCTTGAACATTACTCTCGCGAATCTTATCTAATATTGTTGTTTTACCGTGATCTACATGTCCTAAGATAGTGACAATAGGGGGTCTAGCACAGTCTTTTGTGCTTGCAACATTCCCTTTTGTGACTTTATCAATCTTAGACATTCTATTTTTATTAACAATAATTTATTCTGACTTTTCATCTGTGTTCTCAGATTCTTCTTTAACTTCAACTTTCTCTTTTTCTTCCTCCTTCTCCTCGACATCCTTTTTCATTTCTTCTAAATCTTCCTCTTTCACTATACTTCCACCAGAACCAACAATATCTATTTTGAACCCAGTTAACTTCCAAGCTAACCTTACATTTTGACCATCTCTACCAATAGCTAGTGAGAGTTGATCATCTGCAACTGTAACTGTAGCAGTATCATCCTCAATTTTAACTGAATCTATCTTTGCAGGACTCAATGCATTTGCTACAAATTGCTCAGGTTCTTCATCCCACTCTATTATATCAATCTTTTCTTCTCCTAGCTCGTTCATAACATTTGCAATACGAATACCTCTTTGTCCAACACATGAACCGATTGGATCTACACCTTCCTGAGTAGAATTTACAGCCATCTTACTTCTAGAACCTGCTTCTCTAGCTATAGCCTTGATTTCTAAAACACCTGATTCTATCTCCGGAACTTCCAACTTAAACAACTCTATTAAAAATGCAGGATCTGCTCGAGATACCAACATCTGAGAATCAACAATATCCTTAAGCAACACTTTGTACCTATCCCCTAATCTATAGAATTCATTTGGAATTTGCTCTTCAGGAGGCATATATGCTGTAGCTTTCCCTATTTCAAAAATAACCTCACCCTTCTGCATTCTTTGCATCAAAGCTGTAAATACCTCTCCAACTTTATCACTATATTCGCTTATTACTGCTTCCTTTTCTGATTCCCTTATCTTCTGCAAAATTACCTGCTTTGCAGTCTGAGCTGCTATTCTACCGAAATCTTCTGTTGGCATTTCTATTTGTATGGAATCGCCAACCTCTACATTTGGAGATATAAGTTCAGCCTCTGAAACTGATATTTCAGTATCATTATCTTTAACCTTCTTCACTACTTCTTTTGTAGCAATCAATTTGTAATTTCCTGATTCTCTGTCCATCTCAATTGTAAGGTTACTTCCCAGATCCTCATCCTCTTCTTTGTCTGTTGGAGAGTATTTCTCCTTTTTGTAAGCCACAAGAATAGCTGATTCAAGAGCTTGAAATATCTCTTCTTTTTCTATTCCTCTTTCTGCTGCTATTTGATTAATAGCGGCAATAAATTCTGATATCATTGCCATTTTAGTTTTACGATCAATTTAAAAATGTACACCTAAAAAAAAGGTGAGAATATTTATCCTCACCCTCCTCTTTGTATAACTTTCAAGTAGAAGTATAACATAAATATAAGAGAAGAGAAAGAAGAAAGACTACCTTTGAGATTCTCTTAAATCCTTAAACAAAAAGAACTATTGCCATTTTTAAACAAAAATTTAATATTCTATAAGTCTAATAAATCCTTGTTATTATGAGAGAAATGTAGGATTTTATCCTATAGAACATTAAATTGATTGATGAAACACTATATAGTTCCCTAGAGAATAAGATTTTCGCATATCTTAAAGGTAGTTCTTTATTTGCCCAAATTTAGCAATTTCTCCCAAAGTTCCTTTTCTTTCCTAGTTAATCTCCCAGGAATCTCAACATTTATTCTTACATACTGATCCCCCCTCTCTCCTTTTTCATTAAATATTGGACAACCTTTTCCTTTTAATTTGAAGATTGTTCCTGATTGGGTGCCTTTTGGTATTTTTAATTTCACATCTTCTAATATTGTTCTAACAGATATCGTATCCCCTAAAACAGCTGTATATACAGGAATACTCTCCTGAGAATATATGTCATTACCTCTTCTCTCAAACTTTGAAGATGCCTCAACCTCTATCTCAATATACAAATCTCCAACGGAGCCTCCATTTCTTCCCACATTACCTCCTCCTCTGAATCTCAGAACCATACCATCATATGCCCCTGCAGGGATCTTAATTGTTAAAGATTCTTCAAGACTTTTAACTCCTGTACCTTTACACTGCTTACAAGGATTATCAATAATTGTGCCAGTTCCTTGGCAATTACTACAAGTTGACATTACAGCCATTTGACCGAGAATTGTGTTTCTAACTTGTCTTTCTCTTCCCGTACCCTTACAAACTGGACATTCTTTTTTCTTTCCATCTTCACTTCCACTTCCATCACATCTTTCACATCGTTCATCTCTTTTAATCTTAATCTTATACTCCCCCCCTCTCATAGCTTCATCAAAGCTCACTCGAACTCTATACCTAATATCCGAACCAATATCTTCCCTTGGGGAACCTGCTCTTCCACCAAAATCAAAACCAAATCCATTACCAAATTCAGTATTCCCTCCAAAAAATGTACTAAATATATCTCCCATATCAAAAGGTGTTCCCTGATACTCATAGCCATTACCTGCTCCAGGATTAAAACCAGCGGTACCAGCATGTCCATACTGATCATATGCCTTTCTTTTTCCATCATCTGAGAGAGTTTCGTATGCCTCTTGAACCTCTTTGAATTTCTCTTCAGAATCAGCTTCCTTATTCACATCTGGATGATATTTTTTAACAAGCTTTCTGTAGGCTTTCTTAAGCTCATCCTTGCTAGCATCTTTTTTTACACCCAATACTTCATAGTAGTCTCTTTTTTCCATAACAGAATGATTTTAGCAAAGTAGAAATATATTTGCTACCCTATTTCAACTAAAAGATTAAATCTGATAATATCTATACTATGGAGAATACTTGGAATGTACAAACACATAGTAATAATAAAATTAAAAAAGTTAGATTATGGATTTCCGCTGTTTTAGCTTTTTCAGGATTAATTATTGTTGCAAGTCAGGTAATACCGCTTACAAAATCATATGTTGAAGGAGTTGTAGAACAGAAGAGAGAAGATATTAAGGTAGATCCAGTCCCAGAATCATACAAAAAATATGTCGAAGAAGAATTTGCATATTATGATCCAGGAAAAAGCTATTTTGCCAATCTTTCTGAGCAATTAGGCAATCTCGATATAACGGGCCAATATTCCTACAATCCTGAGACTAGAACTCAGACATCAGTAAATATAGACAAGGAGTATAAGAAGGATATGTACATATCAATTGAGAGTGTTGGGATACAAGACATAAAAATTAGTTCCAATGTCGAGAGTTCCAGTGAATCAATATACAACCAATATTTAAAAAATGGAGTGGCTCATTTTAAAGGTACTCCCCTTCCAGGAGATGGAGGAAATTCCTTCATATATGGTCATAGTGCTGTTGAATCTTTCTTTAGTAGACACAAGGATCTTCCAGAAACAATTTTTTCTAGACTGAATGATATTGATATTGGTCAGAAAATAGTTGTAAACAGGGAGGAGAAAGTACTAGAATATATCGTAAGGAATAAAAAGATTGTGGATCCTGAAGATTTTACAATTTTACAACCTGTAAATAATAAAGAAACTGTCACTTTGATGACATGTTGGCCGTTAGGCATTGGGACGAAGAGATTAATAGTTGTAGCTGAAAGAAGAATATAACTTAACAAGATCTAGAAATGGAAGAGAAACAGAAAAAAACTTTAATAATCATAGGAATTGTTTTGTTTGTGTTAATGATAATAACTGCTGTGTTATTAATAATTAACAAGAATAGAAATTCTTCTAATGGTGATAATGGTAGTGGGAATAGCATCATACCTAGTGGTACGACAGTAGAACTTGCATATTGGGGATTGTGGGAACCTACTTCTGTTATGCAACCAATCATAGATGAGTTTGAAGATAAATACCCAAATATTAAGATACAGTATTCTCAATCTACATTCACAAATTATGAGTCTCGTTTATATACTAGATTACAACAAGCTTCTAGCTCCAATGATCCTGCTCCAGATATATTCAGAATACATAATAGCTGGGTACCTAAATATTACAGCTATCTAAGTCCTCTACCTGCATCAATTATGACTACTGCTGAGTATGCTGAAAACTTCTACAATACAGTAGTTGATGATTTTACAGCAAAGGATGGGAATATTTATGCAATACCGTGGGAAATTGATGGCCTAATGGTCTACTACAATAAAGCTCTTCTAGCAGAAGTGGGAGCTCAGAAACCACCAGAGGATTGGGATTCCTTTTTTGAATTAGCACAAAAATTAACAAAGAAAGATGCTAGTGGAAGAATTACTCAATCAGGATTAGCCATAGGGACATCTAGAAATATTCGACATTCAGCTGAAATTCTTTCCTTCTTCCTTTTACAGGAAGGTGTAAATGTGATAGATGAAACTAGAACTAAAGTATCCTTGAATACTCCAAAGGCTCAAGCTGTTTTCAATACCTATACCAATTTCGCAAGAGGAGATACTGCTGTATGGTCACCAACATTAAAAACTGATTTGGAAATGTTTTTCTCTGGCAAATTGGCAATGATGATTGGTCCAAGTTGGAGAACTTTCGACATTATAGAGGCAGCTCCTACAATAGAATTTGATACCTCACCTCTACCTCAATTAAAGGCAAATGAAGAGAAAATATATTATGCAACATATTGGGGAGATGCTGTTAGCAAGAATGCTGTAAATACTGATGCAGCATGGACCTTTGTTAAATTTTTAGCAGAAAAGGAACAACAGATGTCCCTATACTCCAATGCATCTCAGATTAGAGCATTTGGAGAGCCGTATTCTTTGGTAGAATTGAATGGAGAATTGTTAGGAAAAACATATGTTTCAGCTATTGCAGAAATGGCCCCATATATGAAATCCTGGCAGAAGGGAGATGAAATGTCTGTAAATGCCGCAATAGATGAAGCAATTACAGATATAATAGAGAATGATATGGATGTTAGTGCTGCATTAAAAAAGGCAGAGGAAGCAATTAATGCTAAAATAGGAGTAACAAATAAATAATTAAATAAAAATTAATGCCCAGAAGAATTGCCCCAAAACAATATGCCCAAAGATCAGTAATATATTTAACTTTCTTTCTTCTTCTTTCCATACCATTGGTATTATACGGTTTAGCACAGGAGAGTTTGGATACAAGAAACAGAGCTTTTGAAGAATTAGAATTAGGTATAGATCATCCTTGTATAATATCTCTTCCAAATGTAAATCCATACTCTTTAGAAGTTGGAAAAACTGTAACTGTACAAGTCGATGCTATATTAAGTGATTCAATAATATCTTCCCTAGAAATATATAATTCTTCAGGAGAGGTAATATATCAAGAAAGTTTTGAGAATTCCCCAATAGAGATTGCTACTAGTTTCCCATTTACACCAGAAGTTTCGGGAGTTGTAGATATGTTGGGATTAATTAAAAAAGATCAAGGAGGAAGTATAGGATGTGAAATTAGTAGTCCATACGATATCCGAGGATTAAGAGCAGTCGCAAATAATAGCTCTCCTGAGTTCACTTCTAAACCTGCACAATCTCAACCATCACAGAATATTAAAACTTCTCAGGAATACGAATATACCCTAACCGCAGTTGATGATGATGGAGATAGGATAAACTACAGCTATTCATTTACACCCAGAGCTGATTGGTTAAAACCAGTAATTATAGATGATGGATCAAATGGTAAACTAACAATTAAATTTAGAGGTACATCTGAAAAAGCTGCTAGCTACCTTGCCAATGTTTTCATTCATGATGGGTATAGTACAAACTTGAGATCTCAATCTTGGGTCATCAGTGTAAGTCCAGAAGAAAATGATAATCCAGAGGTGAAGATCATACAACCTTCTGATAGCTTAAGAGTGAACAAAGGCGATACTTTTCGATCTTCTTGGGAAGCAACTGACCTTAATCACATAATTAGATATGAACTTTACATAACTAATAACCCAGCAAACGAAGAGGTATGGAAAACAATAAGTAAAGATTTAGACTATCAAACAAATTCATATACAGTAGAAACCTCTAATTTAGATTCTGGTACATACAAATTGATAGCCAAAGCTATAGATAATCAGCAACCTCCTGGTATTGGTATAGGTGTATCTCCAGAGATTGTGATTAGTAAAACTTCTGATGAGAAACCTGGTACTGATGATGTTGTGATATTGGAACAGCCACAGGTTGTGAATATGGGACCAACAAGTACAGAGGAAATAGCTAATAAGAGAGTTACAATAAAAGCATCGATTATAGCAGGAAAAGGTTCAACCATTGATGATAAAACGATTCTGTTTAAACTTGATGACAAAGACATCTCCAATGATATTAAGATTAATAAAATTAGTGAAAGTGAATACAACCTAATATACCAACCAGAGGAAGATTTGGAAGAAGGTGTTCATAAAGCTGAAGTTTCGTTTAAAGATAGTAGTGGCTTGGATGTAACTAAATCATGGAATTTTACAATTAAGGGAGAATATTCTGAAAAGGATGCAGAAACTTATGATATCTTTGGTTATAAGATTGCAAAAAACATTGTTCTTATAGTAGGAATTGGACTGTTAACAGTTATCCTTGCCTTAGTTGCTCCATTCATAATATTCACTATATGGAAAGACAATGGAAAAGATGATGAATTCTATGGAAGCCAAAATAGTAAACTACCTCCATCTACCCCATCTGATCGAACACCATATATCGAGACTTCTCAGATAGAGCCAAAGATTAGAGAAAAGGTTGAGAACAAACCAGAAAAAGAAGATGAAGATGTTTGGGACAACTACTCTGTAGCCAAACCAGTTCTAACAGAAGAGCAGAAAGAAAATGATTTGAAAGAATTAAAGGAAGAGGAAGAGACAACATTGAGACCTCTAGCTGAAACTGAGACTTTGACAACAAATGAGCCAATGAAAGAAGAAGTTGTACAACCACAAGTTGAGAATGAACAAGTTGAGAATGTAGATATACAACCCCCTGTTCCTGAAAATATTATTCCTGAGCCAGAGATTCCAGAAGCTGAAGATTTGGAAAAGATATTTCAACAAATACAGCAGCAAACCCAAGAGGATACAGAAAAGCCAGTAGTTAATGAATAAGGAAGTTGGTATAATCAACCCTATGAATAAAAGCTTAACATACAAAGAGATAAGAGAAAAATATATCTCATTCTTCAAAGAAAATAACCATGCAGAGATACCAGGTGCTCCTCTAGTACCGGAAAATGATCCCTCCGTACTTTTCGTAAATGCCGGAATGTTTCCTTTAGTACCTTTCCTTTCGGGAGAGAAACATCCAAAAGGAAATAAGCTTGTTAATTCTCAAAGATGTATTAGAACAGGAGATATAGATGAAGTCGGAGATGAATATCACTGTACTTCATTTGAAATGTTAGGAAATTGGTCTCTAAATGATTATTTCAAAAAAGAGGCTATCAACTTTACAGTCGAATTTTTTGTAAAAGAATTAGGTTTGGATATAAATAAAATATATGCATCTGTATTTGGAGGAGAAGACAATATTCCAGAAGATACAGTATCTATATCTGTTTGGAAAGAATTGTTTGCTAAGTATGGAATTGATGCAAAAGTAGGAGAAAGAATTCAAAAATTTGGTAAGAAGGAAAATTGGTGGGGACTAGAATCAGGAGGGCCATGTGGTCCAGATTCAGAAATATTCTATGATACTGACAAACCAAAATGTAGTGAAGATTGTAACCTTTCTTGCAGTTGTGGGAAATATGTAGAAATTGGAAACAATGTATTCATGGAATACCTTAAAGAAGGAGACACATTAAAACCACTTGGAAGACATAATGTCGATTTTGGTGGTGGATTAGAAAGACTTTCATCTTTAATCCAAAATGTAGACAATGTATATGAAATAGACATTTATAAACCAATTTTAGAAAAAGTTAGAGAGATTTCTAAAGAGGAAATAATAAAGTCACAAAGAATAATAGTTGATCACATAAAGGCATCTGTTTTAATCGTCATGGATGGAGTAACCCCTGGAAGAAATCAACAGGGATATATTCTTAGAAGGTTAATAAGAAGAGCTGTAAGGCATGGGCGAAAATTAGGAATAGCAAATGCATTTACAAAAGATATTGCATCTATATGTATTGACCAATTCCTTTACATATACCCAAACTTAGAAGAAAAGAGAGAAACCATTATTAAAGTAATCGAAGATGAAGAATTAAAATTTAACAAGACAGTAGAAAATGCTTTAAGGGAACTAGATAGACTCTTAAATAGCCATCAGGAAGTAGATGGTATAAAGGCATTTCAACTCTACGAAACATACGGCTTACCAATAGAGGTAACAGAAGAAATATTACAAGAGAAAGGACTAAAAATCATTAATATAGAAAAATATGAAGAAGCAGAAAAAAAACACCAAGAAAAATCAAGAAGTGCATCGAAGGGATTTTTTAAAGGTGGCTTAGCTGATACTTCAGAAATGTCTACTAAATATCATACAGCTACACACCTACTCCTAGCTTCATTAAGAAAGATTGTCGGAGAACATATTCACCAGATGGGGAGTAACATCACTCCTGAGAGATTGAGATTGGATTTTCCTAATAAAGAGAAATTAACAGAAGAGCAATTAAAAAAAGTGGAAGACATGGTAAATGAGGTAATACAAAACAGCTTAGATATTTCCTTTGAAGAAATGAGTAAAGAAGATGCATTAGCTACAATACAAAAATACTCCTCTACAGCATCCTTTGATGACAGATATGGAGATCTTCTTAAAGTCTACTATGTAGGATCAAAAGATTCTCCATTTTCAGTAGAAATTTGTAATGGTCCACATGTTAGCAATACAAAAGAATTGGGGACATTTAAGATTGTTAAACAGGAAAATGTTGGAGCTGGTATAAAAAGAATAAAGGCTGTATTAGAATAAACATATGGAAAACAATCCTACATTAGCAATTGATTATGGAGAAAAAAACTTTGGACTAGCAATTTCTGATAGCAAAGGCATTATAGCTTCACCCCTAGACACCCTTTCAATATCTAAAAATACTGATATACAAACAATTATCAATAATATAGAAAATATATGTCAGGAGTACAGAGTTAAAAGAATAATTGTTGGAATGCCTCAGGTATTTGAACAAAATCAAAGAAGAACAGAGAAAAAAATTAACAAGTTTCTTGATCTATTAAAAAATACCTTAAGCATACCAATCCTCACATACGATGAAAGCTTTTCTACAAGTGAGGCAAAAAATATGTTAACATCTTCTGGACAGAATTTTAAAAGCTACAAAAACAAAATTGACAGAGTAGCTGCTACTGTATTTTTACAGGAATTTCTAAATTCAGAAAATCAAAAAAATGAATAAAGGTAATAATTTGTTCTCTAAAGTCCCAATTATGTTAGTTCTCATACTCTTCGTTTTTCTAGGTGTGATTAAACTAGACTATGACAGAGCACTTTCCAATCCTAATTCAGATTCTGAGGAAAAAAGCATAATAGAAATTAAAGAGGGAGAAACAGTACAAAATATTCTTGATTCACTTGTAGAGAGTGATCTTTTGAAAGAGAGATTTGTATACTATGCCAAATTCTATTTAAGAATAAATGATTTAGGAACTAGGTTACAGGCAGGAGTATATGAATTACCGAAGAATCTCTCACTAAAAGAACTCATAGATGCATTACAATCAGGAAGGAGCCAAGATGTTTGGATTTTAATACCGGAAGGATTGAGGAAGGATGAAATTGCACAGATAGTGGGTAATGAACTTGGTAAATATACTCCATCAAATTTCAGTATATCTGAATTTCTTTCTTTAACAACGGATACGACATTCATAGAAAGCCTAGGGCTTGCTGTAAATGTCTCAGATCTTGAGGGTTTTCTTTTTCCAGATAGATATGCATTCCCTAGAGAAATAGATAGTAGAGGAGTAATAGAAATTTTAGTGGAGAATTTTAAAACAAAGGTAGGAGATGAATATTCATATCAAGATATAATCTTAGCCAGTATAGTAGAAAGAGAGGGATATAATGGAAATGATAGGCCAACAATTGCAGGAATTATAATAAAAAGATTCAACGAAGGATGGCTTTTACAAACCGATGCTACCCTACTATATCCTGTAAAAGATTGGAAACATACTATAACAGCTCAAGATAAAGATGATGATAATCCCTACAACACATATAAAAAGATAGGATTACCTCCTACCCCAATATGTAATCCAGGACTTCAATCCATAAAAGCTGTATGGGAACCCGTAGAGTCCGCATACTACTATTACATTCATGATACTGATGGGAATCCACATTATGGAAGAACTTTGGATGAACATAATAGTAATGTAAATAAATACCTTAGATAATCTAATCTATTTACTCTGGGTATGACAATAGATATTGATTTAAAAGATAGTAATTTAAACAAGGGGATACAGATTCCTCTTAATGAAAACCCTGTTAAGAAAAAACAGAAACCTGTTAAAGTACCACTCACTAATGATCAAAGAAAAAAAAGAAATAGAAGAATTACTACAATCCTTCTTTCAATAACTTTCATTGTTTTGCTTGGAATCGGATTCCTAGTATATAAAGGATATATCTTTTCAAAAGAATTGGGATTTAGATTAGATACAAATTCCTTAATCTCTTCTCAAAAAACAGAATTAAAAAAAGATTCCTCTGGAAGATATACCAATATTCTGTTAGTAGGGATAGATACCAGAGAAAGTGGAGGCCTACTCAATACTGACACGATAATATTAGCTTCCTACGATTACGAGACTCATGATGTAACAATGATATCCGTACCAAGAGATTTCCATGTAGAAATAGATAAAGATGTAAAGTGGTATGTGAGAATAAATAGTATATATGCTAGTTCTGAAGTCAAGAAAGAAGGTACAGGTATCCAAGCTTTAAAAAGAAGTGTTGAGAGATTAACAGATCAAGAGATACAGTATTATGCAATGGTTGATTTTAAAGCATTCGCAGAAATTGTAGATGCTGTAGGAGGTGTAGATATAAATGTTGAAAATAACTTCACAGACTATATGTATCCTTCTGGAAATGGTTACAAAACAGTATCCTTTAAAGCTGGTCCCCAAACTATGGATGGAGCTACAGCTTTAATATATTCCAGATCTAGACATTCAGCACAGAATAACGAAGGAACTGATTTTGCAAGAGCAAGAAGACAACAAAAAGTTATTGTAGCCCTTAAGGAGAAATTAACATCCAATGATTCACTTTCAAACCCGAAAACGGTAATGAGCATAATTTCTTCCATAGCTGGGAATATCAAGGTTTCAGAATTTACAATTAAAGACATAGAAGCAGCCTTCGAACTACTTAAAGATTTTGATAAAAATGAAGGGAATGTATACTCTTTTGTCTTAGATCCTTCTGTCGGAGGATACTCCTTAGTTGAAACAAAGAGTCTAGAAAGTGGTGCATATGCTATTGGACCTAAATTAGGTTTAGGCAACTATGAAGACATCATAGAGTTTGTACAACTTGCAAAACAGTATCCACAGTTATATTCAGAAAATGCGAAAATAATGGTATACAACACAGGGTTAGGATTTAATGAAGCTAAAGAGATTGCCACAGAAATAACTGAAAAATTCCCCTACCTAAATATCACTTTTGCAGGTACACTATATCAAAATAAACAAGGTACAGTTATATACTCTAAAGATGAGGATCATACTGGAACAATAAAAGAATTAAATAAAATTCTAGATGCAGATTCAAAAGAAAAACCAGAATACATTACTTCAAATCTCAATGGAGAAGATGTTACAATCCTATTAGGGCAACCTATTGAATTAACTGAGGAATAAAGTGGAATACAAACTATATCACGGCACATCACCATATCTCTCCTTAGAGATAGTACATAAATATATAGATGAGCTATACAAGAAGCATCCTGCTAGCACATTCATCCTACTTGATGCCGATCATAAAAGTACAAAGGATGTTTTGGATGCTATATCCTCTCCCTCCCTTTTCTCAACAAAGAGAATACTTTTTTTAAAAAGAATATATAGAAACAAAGATAAATCTATTTTAATTGATGAAGTACTTTCCGTTCTTAAGAATCAAAATAGTGATGATATATTAATATTTTGGGAAGATCAGAAGATAAAATCCAATACAAAATATTATAAATTTTTCAAAGAGAATAAATCTTTAGAAGAAGTAGATGCACTAAACAAAAGAACTTTTTTTTCATGGTTAAGGGATGAATTAGAAAAAAATTCTCTTAAAATAGATCCAATAATTATAAAAGAATTGGCTGAACGAACTAATTACGATCCAGAAAGATGTGCGAATGAAATAAAGAAATTCAAGTTAAATAGTACAAGTATGGTTATTAGAAGGGAAGATTTAGAAGAATTAACATCAGATACATTAGAAAGAGATATTTGGGATTTAATAGAAAGCATAAATCAAGAAGATCGAGTTACTAGCATGGAAATATTAGAAAAATTAACAAAACAATCTGTAGATGAAAATTACATACTATCTATGCTTGTTAGAAATTTAAGATTGATAACTTTAACAAAATTTCTTTCAGGAAAAAGAAAAGATTACAGAGAAATATCTTCCATATTAAAAATTCCTCCATTTACAACTCCTGCTTTAGTAAAGTCTTCACAGAAATATACTAATGAAAAATTAATAAAACTCTACACCAAATTATCCAATCTGGACTATCAAATAAAGACAGGTAAGGTTGATGCAAAATTAGGGCTGACATTGATATGCCCCTATCTTTAAAATTTTCCATATTGACACTACATCGCTATTTAATTAAACTTTAGTAATATAATAATTTTTGACTGCCCTCTATGGAAGAGGTTCGAAGAGTTACTACTACTAGAAAACCGAAAAGAACAACTATAATCTTACTCATATTTGTAGGACTCTTAGGTTTAGGATTACTCGCAACAGCAATATATTTTTATGCCATAGGAGATACTGGTAAGGAAGATGCCACTTCTCAAGTTACTTGTGCCTGTTACTATATTGATCCCGCTGTAATATCTGAATGTGGAGATCCAAGAAGAGGATTCCTCTTTAAGACTGCAACAGTATCAAGCGATCAGGTTTGTAGAGCATCATGCTCAACCAGTGATCTATCTGTTAATCTTTTGAATAGTAGTACTAAACAAGACCTATTTCAGATATGTCAATTACAAACTGTACAGGATAAAAGATGTGCAGAGATGACAATAAAAGATGGTAATGGAAAGATTGTAACAGGGAAAGTTTCTTCTTCAGACAAATTAACTGTGGAAGCAAAATTTGAGAAAGAATATACCAATCATAAATTTGTAATTAACAACCAAGATGCTGATCCTGATGTAATATCTCCAGACAAATTAACTATTAAAAAAGAGATAACTGAATTAACTGGCTCTACTATTAGCATTGTAGCTACTGGTATAGACAGTAATGGAGAACAGATCAATTCTCCTTTGTGTAGAAGACTTATTGAAATAGAGCAAGGTGGGACATCTACACTTAGTGAAATACAGGTGTTAACAAGAAAAGATACAGATGTATACAAGGTATCAAGAATACGAATAGGTATTGGAAATGTATCGGATGATGAAGAATTAACGATAAGGTTCTCTTTTAGTGAAAATCTTACGGATCTTCTCATGAGTGATGGATTTACAGTAGATTCATCTAAGGGAGAGATAACCATACTAGAACAAGATTTATACAATCCTGATAATTTTGGAACGGAGAAAAGTTTCTCACAATTAGACGGATTGGAAGGTTCAATTGATATAACAGCTGAAGTTAGAGGCAGTACCGGAGTAATTGGTTCTGTAGAAGGATCATTTAATTTACCTAAAATAGATTCTGAATCAGAAGAGGAAAATCAAACTACAGAGGAATCTGATTTTAAAGTAAGTAAAACATCCAATGTCACATGTATAGAAAGAGTAGCTCCTGACAATGTTGCTCAGTTTACATTAACAGCTACTAACGGTAGTTCTCAACAACAAAGCATTACATCTATAAAAGATAAATTACCACTTGGATTTACATATGTTACAAACTCATCCAAGATAAACGGTGTTTCTGTAACAGATTCAGAATATGTAACAGTTACCGATGTAGGAGATACCAAAGAGATAGTATGGCAAAAAGAAGGTGGCTGGGATATAAGTGCAGGACAATCACTAACCATCATTTTCCAATCACAAGCAGGAGCCAATGCCCTATCAGGATCAAACCAAAATGAAGTAATCATTACACCAAAAGAAATACCTGCAGATCCAACATCTCTTAGAGCTGAATATGTTATACAAGTTGCTCAAGATTGTAGTGACCCTGACCTTCCAGATACAGAAACTCCAACTACTCCTACTACACCAAGTACGGGATTATTTGATTCAGTATTAGGCAAGATTGTCGCAGGATTAATTACTTTAATAGTTGGATGGTATATATATTCAAGACCACTTGGACAGATTGCCATTCAAAAACTTGTAGAATCTGGTCTATACAAAGAAGTTGAGATAGCTTCATGGAAAATATTCAATCCAAAGAAATACTTCGAAGCAAAAATACTAAAGAAGATAAGGAAGAAATAGGAAAGCTAAAGATTCTCTAATACAAACTCCAAAGGAACACCCTCATTACCGTAAGGCTGATCTTGAGAGTTAATTAAGAAATAATAAATTTCAGTACTCATCAATTGATCCAAAGTAACTTTGTGTACTTTTGACTTACTCTTATTCATCAAATCAACAGCTACCATATCAAGGTTATACCTATCCCTTCCATACTGAACAAATCCAACACACTCTGCTTTTGTCGACCAAGATACCTCTGCAGAATAATTTTTTTCTCCCTTTTGTATAAAAACATTATAAGGAACACAATCTCTAGAAGATATTCCCACAACATCGAAACCAACAGCATTCTTAGTCAACAAAAGAATCGATGTTATCGAAACTACAACTATCCCTACTACTCCTAAAATATAAAAAACATTACCCTTAATCATCTCTTTCCTCTATTAAAATATAATTCTCTTGAGAAGATGTATTATAACCATCTGAAACCCTAAGAATAATCTTGTAGGTTCCACTACTACCCAATGGAACTGTACCACTCAACACCGTATCCTTTAGCTCTAACCAAGAAGGTCCTTCCAAATATTCCAATGTTAAGTCCTCTTGCTTAGTATCCGAATCAACTACACGAATACTGTATTCATAAACATCTCCTTCATAAGCAGCTAAAGGCGGAAGAGTAACTATATATGGAACACCAGAAACAACCTCTTCTCCCATAACATCTTCACTGTAATCTTTTTCAGCATTTCTCTTGCCCCTTGAATATATATATACTACTGCTGAAACTGAAACTAAGATTACAAAGATAAAACTCAAAAAAATCTTTAATCTTTGACCATCTCTCATGATACAAGTTTAACACAAAAGATAATGTTTACAAATAAATGTATAATATATATAATACCTTGACTTAGAAATCATTTATTTAACAACTTCTTATGCCAAATTTAAAAACATCTATAAAAGATCTAAGACAGAACAAAAGAAGAAAAGTTTATAACGACAGACTCAGAAATAGAATAAAAAAGGCTGTTAAGAAACAGAATTCTCTAGTAACAGAAGGAAAGAAACCTGATGCAGAGAAAAACATTAAAAATGTTTACAAAGTTCTTGACAAAGCTGCTAGAAAAAATGTTATAAACAAAGGTAAGGCTGCTAGAACAAAGTCTCACCTTACAAAAAAATTAAAAACTCTGTCCCAAGATAATGTCAAAACTGCTAAAAAGAGCTCTTAAAATATCGTTAACACCAGCAATATTAATGATTGCTGGAAAGTTCTTAGGTATTATGATTCCAAGTATTATATATGACTTGGAATTTTTTGTTGAAAACAATATACAAGGATTGTTTTCAATACAAATACTCTTTACAAATCCCGATGTTACCCTATTCATTAACTCCATATCAAATATTGTAATGCTCATAATCCTAGCATTACCAACCATATATTTCATAATTAAGACATCCATATATCAATCCTCCTTACAAAATCCTAGAACTGTAGTGAAAATGACAAAACTAAATATACTTAAATGGATAACGAAACAAGACACAACATTTCTTCAAATATTTATCTGGTGTACCTTCCTAATAATCTCCTCTGCAGTAATAATTATCCAATCATTACAAAACATATCATACCAATGGACAGGCATAGTTGCAGGAGTTGTATCACTCTTCTGCCTATGGGGAACAGTGAAGACATTCGAATTAGAAACTGATAAGATATATCCAAAGGAAAACAGATATTATTAATAGCTATGCCCAATAATAGAGAAAATTTAAAAACAGTATTTACACAAATATTAGAACCTTTTGCTTTAGGTGTATTGGCACTCCTATTCATTATCCCAATCATAACTGTAATGAATCTGACTCCACTAACAAAACAGCTAAAGAAACTAGATGTATTGGGAGTTACCACTCAAGATGGAGTAAAAGTTACGTTGGTAGGAGGTAAGCACGAAGTCTTTACAAGTGAAAACCTTTCTAAGATAGATGAAGAACATTACACATACTCCGCAATCTTAAACAAAAGAGCCTCAGATAACTACTCTAAACCAATAATAGAATTAGAAAATAAAAATGATGCAGAAATCAAATTAACATTTTTAGGACAGACATTAAGTAATACAAAATCGAACATATTTCTTCTAGTTAATGAAAAATCATATAGACTCCAGGATAGTAAGGGAAATACATATACACAAGAAATTACTATACAACCTTTCGAGAAATTAACCGTATTCCTAGCAATTGAGAATCTCTCGGGAGTACAATTCTCGGAGGAATACGATATGGATATTAAAATACAAGATATCTAACCCTTGCATTACCCTTACGTTACCCTTACGTTAAAGGTAGTCAATAATCCCTATGTGACAACCACTATATATAGTTTTTCACTTATTCTTAATATTCTATAGGCATATCCCTACTCCTTAAAGTCTGCTTAGGATATAATCACCTTATGCAAGAAGACCATTCTATTAACAAAATAAGAAATTTTTCCATAATCGCACATATCGATCATGGTAAATCTACTCTAGCTGACAGAATGCTAGAAGCAGTCCATACGGATCTATCTAGAGAGAAACGAAAAGAGAGAGTACTAGATAGACTAGACCTTGAACAAGAAAAAGGTATAACCATAAAGCTTCAGGCTTGCCGAATGATTTGGAAAGGATACCAATTAAATCTAATTGATACTCCAGGACATGTAGACTTTTCCTACGAAGTATCCAGATCACTAGCTGCCTGTGAGTCTGCAATACTTCTGGTAGATGCAAGTCAAGGAATACAAGCTCAAACAATTTCCAACACAAAAAAGGCACTAGATTTGGGACTTAAAATAATACCGGTATTAAATAAGATAGATATTCCATATGTGAATATAGAGGAAAGAGAAAAAGAAATAGAAGGTCTACTCGGTTTTTCTAAAGATGAAATTATAAAAGTATCTGGAAAAACAGGAGAAAATGTAGACCAGCTTTTAGATGCAATTGTTTCAAGATCCCCTGCTCCAGAAGGAGAAGAGAATAAGCCATTAAAAGCACTAGTATTTGATTCCTTCTACGATGAGCACAGGGGTGTCGTAATTGCAGTTAGGGTTTTTGATGGACAAGTAGAGCACATCCCTGGCAAACCAACAAACCTCTATATGATACAAAGAGGAGAAAGTTTTAGACCAACAGAAATTGGAATATTTACTCCAAATCTAAAAGAAACAAATATTTTGAAATGTGGGGAAGTTGGATACATAGCGACAGGATTAAAAGATATTAGTTATTTTACAGTAGGAGATACTGTATCGAATAAAATAGATACCCTACCACTTGATGGATACAAAGTTCCTAAACCAAATATGTTCGCAACATTCTTCCCTACAGATCCTGAATATTACGAAGATCTAAGAGTTGCACTTAAGAAACTTTCTCTTAATGATTCCTCCCTCACCTTCACAGAGCAGAGGTCTAGTTTGCTAGGATCTGGATTTAGATGTGGGTTTTTAGGATTGCTACATATGGAAATTGTCCAAGAAAGATTAGAGAGGGAATACGATGTAAGTCTAATAATCACAGCCCCAACTGTAGAATACAGAGTTAAGAAAGTAACTGGAGAAGAGATAGAGGTTCAAACTCCTAATGAATTACCCGATCCTACAGAAATTTCAGAAATACGAGAACCTTGGGTCAGAACAGAGATTCTCACTCCAGATAAATATATTGGGGATTTAATGAAATTATGTCAAACAAAAAGAGGTCAGTATGTGAATACAAAATATTTAGGTACTGAAAAAAATATTAAGATGAAAGAGCAATATATTATACTGGAGTATGACATGCCGTTAGCTTCATTAATCTCAAACTTCTTTGATCAGATGAAAAATATTACTAGTGGATATGCATCTCTGGAATATGAATTTATTGATTTTTTTCCTTCTGATGTAGTTAAAGTTTCAGTATTAGTTAATCACGAAGAGGTTGGTGCCCTTAACTTTTTAGAGGTAAGGGAATTGGCAAGAAGCAAGGCTGTTAAATTATTAGAAGAGATGAAGAAAGCTATTCCAAGACAACAATTTCCGATACCTATTCAAGCTTCCATAGGAGCAAAAATCATTGCAAGAGAGGATGTTAAAGCCTTTAGAAAAGATGTAACTGCAAAACTGTATGGAGGTGACTATTCAAGGAAAAAGAAGCTACTAGAGAAACAGAAAAAAGGAAAGAAGAGATTAAAACAAGTTGGTCAGGTTTCATTACCACAGGAAGCATTTTTAGCAATATTAAAGACTTAGTATGATAGAGAAGATAAAGTTAACAAATTTCAGAAGATTTAAGAACATAGAGATAGATATCGAAAAAGATATTATTGTTTTACATGGTGATAATGGAAAAGGAAAAAGTAGTATATTAGAGGCGATATATTTAATAACCAATGGGTTTTCTCCATGGGCATCTTCAGATGAATACATTTCAAACAATCAAGATGGAGAGGAGAAGTTTTCCAGAATAGAGATGACAATAGATCAAGATACATATTCATATTTCAAAAATGCCTCTAAAAGGGTATTTCAGATAAATAATCATAAAACTACTCCTAGAAAATTCTTTGAAAAAACCGCTTCTACTATATTCAATCCTGAACAAATTGAAATTTTAATGATATCCCCTAGTAATCGTAGACAGTTTATAGATGAGGCTATAGTCATTATAGATTATGAGTTTTCGAATAAACTAAAGGTATTTAGAAAAGTTCTGAGGCAGAGAAATGCATATCTTAAAAAATTGTCTAAAGATTTTTATGAGAGAGGAATTATTGCAAGAAATGATCCACAACTTAATTTCTGGACAAATGAATTTTTGTCTGTTTCGAAGGATATTCAGGAGCGAAGAATAAATATATGTAAAGATCTTTGTTTTGATCATTTAAAAGTTAATTATGTAAAATCTAATAAAGATATTGCACTTGAGGATGCTTTGGAGTCCTCAAAGAAGAGAGATATTGCAACAGGTTATACAAATGTAGGACCACATAGGGATGATTGGGAGTTAATTAATGGTATGGATATAAAGAAGTTTGGTTCTAGAGGAGAGAAGAGATTGGCAATTGGGCAATTAATATTTAAAAAGCAGGAAATCATAGCCAAGAAGTTAGGTTTCTACCCTATTTTGCTTCTTGATGATATTTCTTCGGAGTTAGATCAGAAGAATACAGAATTAATCTTTAATGATGAGTCTTTAAAGAAGCAACAGACATTTATAACAATAGTGAATTATAAAGAATTACCAAAGAATGTTCTAAAGAATGCTCAATTAATTGATTTAAATTCTTTTGAATAGTTTTTGAGAATATCTTTTTTGTAATCTTTTTCGAAGAATTGTATCCTACCCTTCTTGTTGTCTTCAGATAGATTTTTAATGTCAGGTCTGTGTCTTGCTATAGACATAAAAATAATCTGAGATACGAAGGCAAGATAGTTAAATATTCTTACAATTATGTTTATTTCTTTTTTTGGAAGTATTTTGGATTGGAGGTTTTCTTTTTTTACATAATACTCTTCTTCTAACCAAGGATTTTGTGAATATATGAAATTAAGATATTTTTCATTATATACAGGTATTAAGAACATTAGTTCGTGGAAATTGAATATGTCATTTTCAAAGTTGAGACCTCTTTCTTCTGATATGAAGTTTAGACATAGTTTATCTTTTACATTTTTATGTCTTTTTGCTCTTATTCTGTTATGGAATATATTTCTTAGAACTACTAATCCCCTGTATAGCCATATGGTTCCATCTCTCACTACTACAAATACATCAATGTCATCTTCCTCTTTAGCAAAACCTGCAGCTACGGATCCTGATATTCCAATGAATTGGACCCAATTAAATATTCTTAATTTATTAATATGTTTTTTACAGATTTGGATTTTCCTATTTACTTCATTATTTTCATATTTATTATTTATATGAAGTTTTGAATCTTTAGTAATTTCTTTTAGAAATTTCTTTCCCCATATGTATTTTATGTCGTTTTCAGAAAGAGATAGATTCATGTTTGAACGAAATTTTAGTAGTTTTTTGAATATTTCATGCCTGTATTTCATAGTGAATTATAACTCAATAATCATACATCTAAAACTTTCTTTAATATTCTGGTAAACTTTATCTAAGAAAAATAGTAAAATCTGCCTATATATGAGACAACATGCTATTCCACAAAATATATTAGATGTTGAGTTTAAACTCTTTACTAAATTCACTCTAAAAGAATTCGCCTATTTAGCCATCGGTATAGGCTTTGGAGGAGTAATGATATATTTAACTGCGAGTAATATAATTCCAGGTATTTTAGGAATACCTGTATTCATCATTTCCTCGGGGGCAGGAATATTTTTAGGATTAGTACCAGTTAATGATCAAGATGCAGATGTATTCATAAAAAATTACATCTCCGCTATTAGTAATCCAACACAAAGAGTATGGATGAATAAAGATATGAGAGAAGAAAGGAGTAAGCCTGAAGTTAAACCTTCTGAAGATGGACAGATAATACCAAAGGATGTTAAAGATAAAAATAAAAAGATCATAGGAGTTGGATTAGATATAAAAAAAGAGGATGCAGAGGTAGAAGATGACATAGATATGCTTGATGAAGAATTAAATGTAGAAGAAAACCTAACTACCCCCCCTATTGATCCAAACCTTTTAGTAATTACAGATAGTAATATTGCTAACTACCAATTCAATATTAAAAGTTTAGATAGGCTCCCAGGAAACATTAATGCTTGGTTATGTACAAAGGATTTTAAACCAATACCTAATGTAATTGTATATTTAAAAGATTCTCAGCAAAAGGTTCTGTATGCTAATCGAACTGGTACCAATGGGTACTTCCTTACAAACAAAATGTGGGATATTGGAACATATATGTTAGAATTTCAACATCCTGTGTATAAATTCCCAAAGGTACAACTAGAGTTAAGTAACAGAGAGAATAAGTCACCTATTAAAATTAATAATATTTAATGTGGAAAAGAACGCAAGAGCGAGAGCTACAGCATCAACACAAGAACATTTGGGGGTAAGGGATATAAAAGATGATCTCTTAATAACTAAGAATGGTAGTGTAGCAATGATTATTCAAACATCTTCCATAAACTTTGATCTCTTGGCTGAGTATGAACAAGATAATAAGATATATGCTTTTGCAGGATTGCTAAATTCCTTGAACTTTAGAATTCAGATATTAATCAGAACTAGAAGAATCGATATCACTAACTACATAGACTACCTAAAAGGACAAAAGAATAAGCAGATGAGTGAGGGACTAAAGAAGCAGTTAGATATATATACCGAATTTGTACAAAAATTAATTGTGGAAAATGATGTATTAGATAAAAGTTTCTTTCTTGTAATACCGTATAGCCCTGGTGTACCATTACCTGGAGGTAGTATCTTTGATAGTAAAAAGAATAAGGAGGAACAGGAGAAATACAAACAGATGCAAACAGATCAATTAATAGAGAAAGCTAAGATATTTCTTTTTCCAAAGAGAGATCATCTTCTTAAGCAGTTAGGAAGAATGGGTCTTTTTGGACACCAATTAACTACAAAGGAATTATTGTCTGAATTCTACACTATATATAACCCTGAGGAAGAGTAATGGAAAATATTAATGATAACTACAATAGATCGTTTGAGAATAAAACAGCACAGATGTTACAGGAACAGGCAGAGAAACTTAAGACTCCTGGAGAAAAATATAATGAATTCAAGGAGGAAATTAAAGTTGAACCAACAGATAATTCTGAAAAAATGAATTTTAATAGATATAATGATCCAATACCAAAAGAAGATGTAGAGAAGAAGAAAAAGAAGAATTTTCTATTTACATTCTTAGATAATGTTGCAGGAGTGTTTGGAAAAGGAGAGAAAGAGAAAAGTACTGATTCAGGAGTAGATAACAATGTTGGAGAATCAATATCTGCAGAAGTATTGGAGAAGGTAAAAGTATCCCCTACGGACATGTCCATACAGGATATAGTAGCCCCAATAGATTTGGAGGTGGATTTTAATCATTTAGAGATGGGAGAGTATTATTTCAAAACTCTTTTTGTAAGCGGATATCCTAGGTTTGTAGGACCAAATTGGTTATCTCCTATTATCAACTTCGAACACTCTTTGAGGATAAGTACCTTCTACTATCCCGTTGATTCTAAAACTATACTTGAGAAATTGAAAAAGAAGATAGGAGAAATGGAAGCTTCTTTGTATGCTCAAATGGAAGATAGGAAGGTAGTAGATCCTTCACTAAAGGTTGCCCTATCAGATGCTCAACAGTTACAAGATTCTATTGCAGAGGGTACCGAAAAGTTTTTCCATTTTGCTATGTACATAACCTTGTATGCGAAAGATAAAGAGCTATTAGAAAAGATTGGAAGAAATGTAACATCTACACTTGCAGCTATTAATGTGACTGCGAAACCAGCTACACTACAACAAGAACAAGGATTCATCAGTACCCAACCTCTAGGTCTCGATAACCTGTATATAACTAGAAACATGGATACTACATCGTTGGCAACCACCTTTCCTTTCGTTACTTCTGAGTTAACAATGGACCATGGAATAATGTATGGATTAAACCTCCATAACAAAAGTTTAGTTATCTTTGATAGATTCGAATTAGAAAATGCAAATACAGTAGTATTTGCTAAATCTGGTGCTGGTAAGAGCTATTTTGTAAAACTAGAAGCTGTTAGAAGTTTGATGCTTGGCACAGAAATAATAATAATTGATCCAGAAAGAGAATATGAAGATCTTTGTAGAGCTGTAAATGGTGCATATATTTCATTCTCTCAGGATAAAGGAAACAAAATGAATCCTTTTGAGCTTTCAGGAGTTACAGAGGAAGGAGATGATGAATTAAGGATGAAAATGCTTTCTCTTCAAGGATTCTTCCGAGTACTATTTGGAGAAATAGATAATATTGAAGGTTCCATATTAGATAGAGCTTTAATACTTACATACAGAGAAAAAGGTATCACCTTTGATCCAAATACACAAACTAAAACACCCCCTATGCTAGAAGATCTGTACAAAGTGTTGAAAGGTATGGCAGAACCAGAAGCACATGGTTTAGCCAAGAGATTAGAAAAATACATAATTGGAAGTGGTGCAGGAGTTTTCAATGAAGCTAGTAACTTTGAGATTAATAATCCATTCACTGTATTTAGTATTAGAGACCTACAGGAAGAGCTAAAACCTTTAGCTATGTACTTAATGCTTGATTTCATTTGGACAAAGATAAGGAAGGAGAGAAAAAGAAGATTGTTAGTGGTAGATGAAGCCTGGTACATGATGCAATCGGAAGATTCTGCTAGATTCATGTATTCAATAGCTAAGAGAGCGAGAAAATATTATTTAGGACTTTCAACAATAACCCAGGATGTAGCCGATTTCTTAAATACAGATATGGGAAAAGCCATTATTTCAAACTCATCTATGCAGATGTTAATGATGCAAAGCCCTACCGCTGTAGAGAAACTTCAGGAGGTATTCAATCTTTCTGATGGGGAAAAGAATTTCCTCCTTAACTGTGACAAAGGACAAGGACTATTCTTCGCTGGATCAAACCATGTTGGTATACAAGTTCTTTCTAGTGTATCTGAACACGAATTGATCACTTCAGACCCAAGGGATTTAGAAAAACTTAAGAAGAGAGAGGGACAAACAGAGACTAGAACCATTGAAGAGCTATCAGAAATATTTGATCCTCCAGCAGAACAGAAGCCACTAAAGGGAGGAGGAAATCTCAAAAGAGAAGAACAAATTATACAAGAAGCTATTCGTAGGACAGAGGGAAATAAAGGAATGTTGGAAGAAGAAAGAAAACAGTATCAGAAAGAAATAGAAGAGAGATTAAGACAGCAAGAGATGGAATTAAATCCTGAGAAATATAAAAGTCAAAAAACATTCTTAGATGAATTAAAAGAAAGTACAATTTCAGGACAAACTGTAAAGTCAAGGGAGGATATACAAAGGGGAAGAAAACATTTAACTCCCCAAGGTTTAGTTGAAAGTTATCCGGAGGATGAATATGGAAGAACAGGACAGTAGTCAAAATCAAATAAATCTGTCTAACTACTTGGTTACACAGGCAGTAGATACTAAGAAGATAGCACAAGATAAATTACTCTCTGATCTGGATCAATTGAGTAAGGCAGAAGAGAAAAGTACATATAAAGCAGACATAGCAAAAGGTATAAAAAATCCACAAATACACAGAGCTGTATCAGCTTTAAAATTAGCAAACCCATTCAAAGGATATTAACTTAAAGGTCCCTGATCTGCCAAAACATACTGGCTGAGATTTTCCTTATTTATGATTATTGGTAACTGTTTTTCCTCTATGATCATCCTAGCAGCACTCCTAACCATCGTTGTTATATTTCTTTCCAATTGTCTGATACCTGCATCAAATCCAACTGGACGAATTATTAAAGGCCATACTTCTTCCTCTATCTTAATATGATCTGATGAGAGATTAAGATTATTTAATACTTTTGGAAGTATATACTGTTTACCTATCACCTCTTTCTCTTCATCGGAATAACTTGTAAATCTAATTACCTCAACACGATCAAGTAATGCAGCAGAAAGACCACCAAGATTATTAGCCGTACAAATGAAAAATACTCCAGAAAGATCTATTGGATAATCAATATAGTGATCTATGAAGCTAGAATTCTGCTCAGGATCTAATATCTCAAGTAGTGCAGCCATTACATCATTTAATAATCCAGCATTTCCACTTGATTTTTCAATCTCATCTAAAAGTATTACAGGATTCATAGTTCCACACCTTACAAGAGACTTAACTATCTGTCCTGGTTCTGCATCTATTGAATACCTTGGAGTACCCCTAAGTGTTCGGACATCACCTATTGCTCCTAGAGAAACTCTAGCAAACTTTCTACCCATAGATGTTGCTATTGATTTAGCTATAGAGGTTTTACCAACACCTTGAAGACCAATAAAAAGAAATACAGGAGCATTCGCAGAAGAACCTTTCAATACAGCCATTTCATTATTAGCAATCTTCTGAATAGGGGGATTAGTTCCGTAAATTTGAGATGGAATAGGTGCCCTACTCTCAATTCCTCCCCTAGTTTGAAGTTGCATTGTAGCTAAGTAGTCAAGGATTAGATCCTTAATTGTCTCCATACCGTAGTGTGTTTGATCCATTAATTGCTTCGCATTCTGGAGATCAAAACTATCTTTAGAATTAATTCCCCAAGGAATTCTTGTTACCCAATCAACATACTTACTCACAGTTTCAAACTCAGCACTATATCCGCCCATTCTAAACATTCTCTTAAGCCTTAACACACTTCTCATGGCTTCCTCTTTTAGAGTTTCTGGAACCTTAGAGGAGTTTAGTTTATTCTCAAGTTCCAAAACTTCTCCCATATTCTCATCCATCGAAGAAGATACAGGAGTATTACTATTCATATTGTAATTACTTGAATAATCCATAAAAGGCAGATTTTAATATATCTAAGTGTATATTTACAAAACAATTAAGTCAAATACTTTTTCTTACTATTGATATTATATATTTTGCATGATAACCTTTATCAAGATAATATAAACTGTCCATAAGATGAAAAAAATATATTCTTTTCTGTTTGTTTTTGCTTTAATCCTTTTCCCTTTAAAAGCATTTGCTGCTGTAGATGTAACTTTAAAGGATAACTCTACTACCGATATTCAGTCTGTTTCTATAACTGTAAATACAGGGACTGATACTTTGGAGAAAATTGTATTACCTATACAGTTTTCAGAAGGAGTAACAATATCAGAGGTTAATTCAGGAACAATAACTTGTTCTTCTTTGGACTATGTTGACAGTACAGATACTGTAACTATAACTTGTGAATTGGATACTGCTACTGAATTAAGTGGAGTATTAGCAAACATATTATTTACTTCGGATGAAAGTACATATACCTTTACCGTTTTGGATGATACTGATTTGGATATAGGGGAATTGGAATTAGGTGAAGTTGTAAATATAGGAGAAGTTGAAGAGACAGTAACAGAGGAAGAGGATACTACTACAGTAGAAGATCCTACTCTTATAAGTACACAGGAAAGTGTTACAACTACAACTCAGAGTACTGGTTTTAGTATAGATAATCTAACAGAGTATTTACCATACATTTTGATAGCAGGATCCGTTGTATTACTGATTAGTATAATTGGAATTTTATTAAGTAAGAAAAAAGAGTCCTCTGTTGATGAGACAGTTGAAACACCTATGAGTGAACCTGTTCAAGAGGAAACACCAGTCAGTACTCCCCAACAGGAACCTACATTGAAAGATATGGTGAATAAAACTGAGGAGAGTGTGATCCCAGAAACGCCAGCTGTAGAGCAAGCACAACCTGCTTCTGTACCACCAGTAGTGGAGTCCACACCTGTAGAAACTATCCCTACTCCTCCTGTCATGCCAACAACACCTCCAATGAGTTCAGGTAATGAGGAGAAAGATCTTCAGGAGTTGATGCAACAAGAGACACCATCAATACAACAGGAAGTACCACAAAGTGCTCCAACATTAGCAGAACCAATGCCTTCTTCGTCTCCTGAAACAGTAATGCCAGAAACTCAACCTACACCATCTGCTGCAGATTTACAAAATACAATAAACAGTGAAATACAGAATATGGCTACACAACCTCCTGTCGTAGAGACTCCTCCTGTACAGCAACCTGTACAAGACACAACAACAGATGAGGATTTGCCTCCTGTACCACCTACAATGTAATACGGAATTATTTAAAGTTCTTCCACATCTGGCTACCTTTTACTTTGAGGTCTCCTGAATACTTGCTCTTCAATTCCTTACTTCCATAAGGTCTTTCACATTCTGTATCTAAACATTCAAAAGCCATTTGTGCTATCTTCATCCCCGGATATATCCTTATTGGAAGCGGAGAAACATTAGCCAACTCAAGAGTCATCCTTAGCTTATTTCCAGGATCCAAGAATCCTGCTGTAGCATGAACTATCAAACCTATTCTTCCAAGAGAACTTTTTCCCTCTAATCTTCCTACATGCTTAGCATCTACTCCCGTTATCTCTTTAACATTAGCCAATACAAACTCTCCAGGGTGAATTATGAATCCTTTCTTCTCATCTACAACTACTTCTCTCATTAAATTCTCTTCCTTCTTTTTTACATCTATCATTGGAATATTTTCTTTATTAAAAACTAAAAAGTATTTATCTAAATGTAAATCGTAGGATGCAGGCTGTAGAAATTCCTCAGAAAAAGGCTTTATCACTATACAACCCTCTTTGATTTTTTCTTTAATTGTTTTATCTGAAAGTATCATTATATTTAGTAATTAATTTAACTTCTATCTACAAATTGATGCTTGTCATCAATACGAGGCTCTATGATTTTTCTCAATAATGGTCTCCATATTGGATCAAGGTAGGAGAGATTTCTTAACCATTCATATGTCAATTTCCGATATGCTATATGTCCTCCGTTTCTAGTTCTTAAATTTGAAATATATTGCAGATCATCAAATGATCCGTAAAAGATATATCTTGTAGCATGAGCATGTGGAAGAAGATATTTTGTATACTCATCACAAACTTCTTTAGAGAGAACCTCTTTTGCCATCTTTCTCCATTCTCTAATTCTCTCATATGTATCTGTGAGTTTTTCTTCATAGCTCTTTCTTAATCTTGAAAGAGATGGAA
Organism: bacterium; assembly: GCA_022840695.1. Taxonomy (GTDB): domain Bacteria; phylum Patescibacteriota; class Dojkabacteria; order SC72; family SC72; genus UBA2177. The sequence continues at coordinate 106,977 of JALHDC010000001.1, read as the reverse complement.
TGTTTAAATAGTTACAGAGATAGAAACATTGATCATTTCTTCTATCTAATTCCTGATCCATATCAATTTCGTCATGAAATATTGGCATAAATCTTTCTAAGCTTCTGTGCCTGTTCATATCCTTCAATGTACCTAGAGTTGCAAAACCTTCTATCTTTACAGCTCCTGATTGCCCGATATTACCTAATGTATTATGATGATCATGATTTTCAAATATTATCTCCCCTATCTCTTCTTGATCTGTTTCAGAAAACTCAAATTCTTCTTTAGAACCTAAAGGATTAATCAATGCTTCATAGTGAGAAATGAGAGCTTCCATACAGTCTGGAGAGTATGATACTTTAATTGCTTCTTCCTCACATTCGGGAATATCTCTAGACTGTTCTGTAGATATACTCTTTTTCATATATTCCAATATGTTTTTTGTAGAACTCTTTCTACAACCATTTGCATCTGTATGTCTAATTAGGCCATCTGCTTCCCTAATATATCCTCTTGCTTCTAGGTTAGATTCTCCTAAAAGATTCAAAAGAAGTGTAGAGAGAGAATTCTCAACTACAGAATCACTAGAACAAAGATAGCTGATCATATCAGACCAATTCCTTGCAGACATTAGATATGCAGAACTTGTATTTAGACCAAAGGGAAGCAAATATCTTGCTACATCAAATGCTCTAGCCTTTAGAGCTGATACTTCCTGTGTACTTTCATCATTAATTCTAAAATGTTTCTCTAATGCATCTTTTGTTGGTTTAAGAAGTTCCCTGTAATCTTGCATCTGTTTTAATATTATTCTTTCATATCCCTTAGTTATCTCCCTATCTGTACATACTTCATTTGGTATTTTTACAAATTCTGGATTTTGGAAATTTTGATATCTTGTAGATCTTTCCTGTCCAGAAATTACGGAGTTGATGTAGAAGATTTTCATAGCAGTGAACATAGGAATATCTTCTAAGCAGAGGAATAGGTCTGCCATATCTCCAACAGATTTATGACCATATCCAGAGAATATTTTTTCTAATCTTTCAGCAGCATCTGTATTAGTTTTGAGTATTTCAGAAGCAATATCTACGATGGAATCTGATGATCTACTGTATCTGGCTCCAAGGTATGCATTTATCGATGGCTGTTTAGATTCACAGTTTTGTAATAGTGTATGTACTTTGAATTTATTCCAAATCTCCTCTGATCTAATTGTAGCTATGTGTAAATCTTTCTTAAAGCTTAGCTTCATAACAGAGTATGTTAATTTATTCCTGGGATTGGGAACTTAGATGTGAACTTTTTAATATCTTCTCTTACCTTCCCTATTAGATTTAAATCATCTTTGTTCCTCAATACAGTATCTATATATTCAGCTATTTTAATCATTTCCTTTTCTTTCATTCCTCTTGTAGTTATTGCTGGTGTCCCTATTCTCACTCCAGATGGATCCCAAGGTTTTCTTTGGTCATTAGGTATTGCATTTTTGTTTAGTGTAATATTTGCTTTTTCCAATATAGTTGAAGCTTCTTCGCCTGCAATATTTACTGAAGAAACTACATCAACAAGAAATAGGTGGTTGTCTGTACCACCAGAAACTATCTTGTAACCTCTTTGTGAAAGTTCTTCCGAGAGAGTTTTTGCATTTTGTACTACCTGCTTTGAATATGATTTAAATTCTTCGGTACTAGCCTCTTGTAATGCAACTGCTATACCTGCTGTTATGTGGTTGTGTGGGCCTCCCTGAAGGCCAGGAAATACTGCTTTGTCTATCTTTTCACCTAACTCTTCTTTACACATAATCATGGCTCCTCTAGGGCCTCTGAGGGTTTTATGTGTTGTAGTGGTAACTACATCAGCAATACCTACTGGAGATGGATATACTCCGGAAGCTACTAATCCTGCTACATGTGCGATATCTACAACCAGGTATGCACCAACTTCATCTGCAATTTTTCTAAATTCATTCCAGTCAATTATTCGAGAATATGCAGAAAAACCTGCCCATATGAGTTTAGGCTTGTGCTCTTTAGTAATCTTGAGAACTTCATCATAGTCAATGTATCCATCTTCATTAACTCCATAACTTCTAGAATCATAATATTTACCAGATATTGATACTTTAAAACCGTGTGTTAGATGTCCTCCAGAATCTAAGGACATACCAAGAGTTCTATCTCCTGGTTCTAGGAGTGCAAAATGTACAGCTAAGTTAGCTGGAGATCCTGAATATGGTTGAACATTAACATGTTCTGCTTTAAAAAGAGATTTTGCCCTATTTATTGCCTCTTGTTCAATATTATCAATATATTCATTCCCCTTGTAGTATCTTTTACCTGCATATCCTTCAGAGTATTTATTAGTTAGTATAGAGCCCATGCATTCGAGGACATCTTCGGATACATAGTTCTCAGAAGCTATTAATTCAATACCTTCTACTTGTCTTTTTGCTTCTTGTTGTATGAATTTTTGAATACCTTTATCTTTTAACATTCCTTTGTATTTTACAGGATATGGGGAGGTAAATAAATATTTCATATATAATTAATTCTTCATTGTTAGAATTTATATATGCCTAAGAAAAATTATGCATATATCTTTATAGTACCAGACATCAACAACTACTCTAGATTATTAAAAAAATATGCAAATAAAATAGTTGATATAAATTTACATCGAAATGATATTGAACGAGAATAAAAAGAGAGGCATTTCCGCAGCATATACAGCTTTTGGTAGTCCTCTCATCAGAATGTATTGAACATTATATAGCATTTTACTACCATAGCCAATATCCCTCTATATACTTTTTTTATAACAGTTCATTAGATTCAACATCAAACTTGATATTGTCATAGGACCAACTCCCCCTGGAACCGGTGTTATATATGAAGGGATACCTTTAACATCCTCCCAATCTACATCACCAACTAGTTTTCCTGTTTCTGGATGCTTATTAGATCCTACATCCACAATGACAACATCCTTCTTAATGAATGAGGAATTAACTAATAGTGGTTTTCCTGTTGCACAAACAAGAATATCTGCTGTTTTTGATACCCCCTGGATATCAACAGTATGAGAATTACATACAGTTACAGTGGCATTCTTTTCTAACATCATTGCTGCTAATGGTATCCCTACTATATTACTAGAACCTAAAATAACAACATGTTTACCAAATATCTTTATATTATATTCCCCGAGCAATCTCATAATACCTAATGGTGTCGCTGGAGGAATTGCTGATCTATCCTTTTGAAATAGTTTCCCCAAATTAATAGCTGTAAGACCATCAACATCCTTCCTAGGATCAATACTCTCTAGTACTAAATTAGTATTTATATGTTCTGGCAGAGGAAGTTGAATCATGAATCCATCTACATCATCATACTTATTTAAAGTATCTACAAGATTAATCAGTTCCGCTGTATTAGTTTCAAAATCTAAATGATGGACTTTTCCTATCATACCGACCTCATTAGCAACCTTCTCCTTTATCCCAACATATTTTATGCTACCAAAATCATTCCCAACCAGTATCATATCCAATCTAGGAATTCGTTTTCCATTTTTTCTAATATCCTCTACCTCTGAAGATATTTCATCCAATATCTTTTGAGAAGAAATTTTTCCATCTAATAGTTCCATAACTATGTATTTTACAGGATATTTGAATTTTTTAAGAGGGGTGTGTTACTGATTTAGCATCTTCATACAATTTCCCCTTGCTTTTCATTAATTCTTTCCAAGATCCCATTTCAATAATCTTTCCTTTTTCAAAATAGTATATTCTGTCAAAGACATCTAAATTATTTAAACTCCTAGTAATATATATTAATGATTTGTTCTTACCTAGGAAATCAAATATATCTGAAAGAATGTTTCTTGCAGACATATCATCAATATATGTAAAAGGTTCATCCATTAAAAATATATTCTTATTTCTATACAACATTCTTGCAATTGCTAATCTTTGCCAATATCCAGGAGAGAGATCTCTTCCAGATGGAAATATCTTTCCTAGTATTGAAGCATCATCTACCTTATCACTCTTTTGAAAATCTTTAACCTTTGATATCTTCACCACTTTATCATACAGTTTCATATCCACACTTTTTCTTTGTCCAGATATGACAACATTTTCTTTAAGACTAAAATTGTAGTTTATGAAATCCTGAAAAGTTACTGCAAATTTCTTTTTTAATACACCTCTATCTAAATCTTTTATATTACAACCATCAATTAAATATTCTCCCTTGTTTACACGATATAGTCCTGTTAATATCTTAACCATCGTACTCTTTCCTGAGCCATCCCCACCAAAGAATGCAATTTTTTCTCCAGGTTTAATTTCAATATTGATATTTTCCAAAACCTTAGTTGTTGGATCATCTGGATATTCAAAATATAGATTTTTCATTTCTATCTTAGGTGTACCTTTGGGAAGATTTATATCACCATGAGAATAGTCTCCAAATCCCTCATACTCTATTAAGCTAAAGAACTCATCTAAATATGCCAGGTTATTAGACATCAAGGAAAGAGAATTTAGTATATTAAAGGTTGAAGAATATACAACATCAATATAGTCGTATATTGCTTTAAATTGACCAAATGAGAGTCTTTTTGATATGGATCTAAAGAGTGCATATATAACATAGGTGAATTTAAGCACCTGACCAATTATTGAAAAAAGAATACTGTCTTGGGAGAAATTAAATTGTGTTTTTAAATAGCCAGCAAGATACTCATCGTACTCCTCAACATACCTTCTTTTGAGATATGAATATACATTATTTACCCTTAGTTCAGTAAAGCTTGATATTGTTAAACCTAAGTTATCAATATAGTTTAAGAATTTTAATTTCCCAGTCTCTTGATCCTGATATTTTCTAATATCTTTTCTTCGATTATGAGTAGCTATTGTTTCAGGAAGGACGAGTAGGACAAGAACTATTGCACTCCATCCCATCGTTCCAAAAAGTATAATTCCAGCTGTTATAGATCTAATAATATTGCTTAATACTGAGGTAAAGTTCTCATATGTTGCCATTATTCTTGCCAAAGAAAATGCTGGTATGAATGTTAGCATATCCTGATACTCTTCTTTCTCAACATCCTCCAAGTTCGAAGAGGATACTTTTGATAATAGTAGGTATCTGGCATCTTCCCAAGAGTTCTCATAGATTACATGGTAGAGGAACTCTCTAAGCTGAGTACAGATTTTTGTAATTAACCAAAGAATTAATATTATTGAGAGATAGAAAAAAGACTCTGTTCTAAAATATCTTTCTAGATCGAAATCCTTCCAATTCAATAATATTTGAGTAGTTTCATCTATGAATCTTCCCAATATTGTAATTCCATATATTTCCGCAGCCGTTGAACAAACAAAAAGTATATCCCTTAGTATCGCAGGAGCTGTATAATTCAGATAGATAAATTTAAGAAGTTTTGTTAGGGTTGATATCTTCTGTTTTAATTTTGCCAAGACCATTTTATATAATAGCATGCAATAGAAATACATAGAATGAGAAATAATGAATTTTTAGAAAATATACTGTATGACCTTTGGGAGAATCATTTTTGTGATATTCCTAGAAAAAATTTTGTTTTAATAAAGTATGGGAAATATTCAAAAAGACAACTTGGAAGTATAAAATTGGCAAATAGAAATACTAAAATAAAAGGATTGCTAAGAAAGAAAGACGATGAATATAGGTCACAAGATGACAAAAGTATTACAGTAATAACGGTAACCGGGTATTTTAAGAATGAATCAATTCCCGAATTCATTGTAAGAGCAACAGTGGCTCACGAATTATGTCATTATGCACATGGTTTCAATTCTCCCTTGGAAAAAAGATTTCAGAAACCACACCAAGGTAGCATAATTAAAAAAGAGTTGGCTTTGAGAGGATTGCTTGAAGATCAGATTAAGGCTGATAAGTGGTTAAAAGAAAATTGGTTAGACATTATTTCTTCTTAGTAAATTCTTTAATCTTTTTATATCTTTTAGAAGTCTCCTCATTTCTTTTATACTAATACTTTCCAGTGTAGCTATTTTTGAATACTTTTTTAAGAATTCTTTAGAAATATTTTCCATATATTTAAATAGTAGATCATTTTCCTTTCATTTTTATTACAAACAGGACTTTACATTCCTTATTTATAGAATAATGTTCTATTCCATACTTTTGTATATGTAAATAGAATCTATATATATGAATAAAAATTATATAGGAGAAAATATTCGAATATACAGAGAAAGGAAGAACATTACACAGAGAGAATTAGCTGACAGAATAGGTAAGACTTGGGAAATGGTATCAAGATATGAGCGAGGAGTTAGTTCACCATTGAAACAGATTGAAAATATTGCTTCTGTTTTAAATGTAGAGGTAGGAGATCTTTTAAAGGATTCTACAAAGAATACTGCTTCGTTTAGTTTCAATAGAATTCCTTTGTTCGATTTCCTGCCTAAGGATTTTGATTTTAAGAATACAAAGTCATATATATATTATGTTGCCCCAGATTGGATTTTGAGTATTGATGATGAATCTTTTGTTATAGATATGAAATTGGTAGATTCAAGTTTAGAAGATTTAAAAAAAGATGGGTATTTGTATATTTCTCCTAAAAGTGAGGTTAAGAATGATGATATGGTTTTGATTAAGGAAAATGATGGAATTACTGTTACGAAGTATAGACAGGGTGATAGCGAAAATGTAATAGGCAAAGTTTTAGCTCAGGAGATAATTCTTGCATAGAAATAAAAAGGGGAGAATATCTCTCCCCTTTCTAAATATCTAACAGAGCTGTATTACATCATTCCTCCCATACCACCCATATCTGCTCCCATAGGAGTATTATTTTCTTTAGGTTCTGGGATATCAGCAACAACTGCTTCTGTGGTTACTAACATAGATCCTACAGATACTGCATTTGTAAGAGCCAATCTGGTTACTTTAACTGGATCTATTATTCCAGCCTCTATCATATTTACATACTCTCCACTCTTTGCATTAAAACCTATATCACCTTTACAATTTGCTGCAACTACAGCACCATCTTCCCCTGCATTTTCTGCTATCTGTTTTAGAGGTTCACTTAAAATACTTTTTAGTATTTCAATACCTAACTGTTCATCAGCATCTTCCATTTTAACTTTATCCAATACTTTTTTAGCATTATGTAATGCTAAACCACCACCTGCTACGACACCTTCCTCAATAGCTGCCCTTGTTGCATTTATAGCATCTTCCACTCTCATTTTCTTCTCTTTAGCTTCCACTTCTGATGCAGCACCAACCTTTATTACTGCAACCCCACCTGATAGTTTTGCTAATCTTTCTTGAAGCTTCTCTTTGTCATAATCCGATGTAGTACTTTCTATCTGTGCTTTAATTTCTTTAATCCTTGCATCTATATTTTTCTTAGCACCCTTTCCTTCTACAATTATAGTTTTTTCTTTAGAAACTATAACTTTCTTAGCAGATCCAAGATTAGCTAACTCTACTGCTTCTAAAGTTTTACCTAAATCCTCAGAGATATACTCTGCACCTGTTAAGACAGAGATATCATTTAACATATCTTTTTTTCTGTCCCCAAATCCTGGAGCTTTAACAGCTACAACATCCAATGTTCCTCTCAATTTGTTTACTACCAATGTTGCAAGTGCCTGATTTTCAATATCATCAGCAATTATTACAAGAGGTCTATCTGCTGCTCCTAGAACTTTTTCTGCAATTGCTTGTATATCCTGTAGATTTGAAAGCTTCTTGTCTGTAACAAATATGTATGGATTTTCCATAACTGCCTCCAATGTTTCGGAATTTGTTACAAAATATGCACTAACATAACCATTATCAAACTCCATTCCCTCTGTATATTCTACTTCATCTTTAAATCCTTTTGCTTCTTCAACTGTAATTACTCCATCTCCACCTACTTTTCCAAATACTTCCCCAATCATATCTCCTAACTCTTTATCATTGTTTGTTGATATTGTTGCTACTTGAGAAATCTCTTCTTTCTCAGAGATTTTCTTAGACATTTTCTTTAATTCCTCAACTATAATTTCTGTACCTTTGTCTAATCCTCTCTTTAATGATATTGGATTTGATCCTGCAGCTACATTTCTAAATCCTGCACCAGCAATTGCTTGGGCTAGAACTGTTACAGTTGTTGTACCATCTCCTGCTACATCGTTTACTTTATTAGATGCTTCTTTAATCATTTCTACACCTACATTTCTAAAGGGATCTTTGTCCTCTATTTCCTTTGCAACGGTAACACCATCTTTTGTAATTACTTGGGATCCAAAACTTTTTGCCAATGCAACATTCCTTCCCTTTGGGCCTAGTGTTGTTTTAACAGCATCAGCTATCGTATCAACTCCAGCTTTCAAAGCCTTTCTAGCTTCTTCGTTGTAGATTATTGATTTTGCCATATTAGTTAAGTGGTAAATTTAATTATTTAATAATTGCAAGTATATCGGCAGTATCTAAGAGAAAATATTTTTCATTATCTAATTCAAATTCATCAGCAGAATATTTTTTAAAATACACCCTGTCTCCAACTTCAACTTCAAAAGAGATATCTTTTCCTTTCTCCTTACCTTGTCCAAGTTTAAGAATCACACCTGTTTCAGGTTTTCTATCTTCGCTAGCACTTGGTGGAAGAACCAAACCTCCTGATGTAACTTCCTCTACTTCATCAGGTTTAATCAGAACTCTTTTACCTAATGGTTGTATTTTTATGTTTTTTGACATAGCTATTTAGCAGATTAATTTATTGATTGCTAGAGAATTGTATCATAATGGTTAGGAATTAGGCAAGAATTATTACTTATAGATTTCCCTTTATTACAACTATATCTTCCAATAGTTCAATATTCCTTATTTCTCTTCCTAGAAACTGATTTTCATTTACAAGTATAATGGCATCACTAATTCCTCTATTTATATTGGAAATTGTACTTTTTGAAAGAGATGTTGGGATATTCATATTACCTATGGTTATTTTCTTCATATATATTTCTGCTGTTTCCCTTTGATCTTTAATTAAATCTAAAGAGATCCAAGGTATTTTCAGATTTCCCAAACTATATTTCAAATATATTCCCCATATACCTAATTGAGGATCTATGCAAATATTATTAAGAGTTACATTAGTTGGAGTTTTCAGATTTTCCTTCAGAATATACAACACTTCCTCTTGAGTAAATACCACAAATTCGGATTTACTATCAGAGATTATGAATTTTTCAATCTTGCTCTCTATGTCAATTTCTTCATAATTAATATTATCCGAACATATCAAGGAGCTATTTTGTAATACAAATTCTTTCTCCCACCTTATGTATTTCATAATTAGGAATATGGAGAATAGAAGGAGAGATATTAGGAAGAAGAGAAAGATCTTTCTAAATAGTTTCATCTACATGCTTTTTCTTAAACAAATTACCTTTCAAGTCTATTAAAAAATCATCTATGATTGATATCTCTTTAATATTGAAAACCTTTGATCCTAGCCAGTATGAGATTGTTCCATACAGAGTAGTTATGACTGTTAAAATAACTATTGAAACCGTCCTTGTAGTATCTAGTTGGAAATCAAAGAGTTTAAATACAAAATACATCCCTATACACATGAGTGCTGTATTTAATAGTTTCTTAATAGTTGGATATATACTTTCCTTCCAAGTGATGATTTTTCTCTTTCCATTTAGCAAAATGGAAAGAAGAATCATATCTACAATATATGAAATACTTAAACTTAGGGATAGTCCACCGACAGCTAGGTCAGAATCTCCCCTCTGAGTGGACCACCTTACAGTATCCCTTAAGAAAGATGAAAAAACATTAAAGAATTCAGATCCATTTGCTTCCGTTATTTGTAGAAACATCTGTTCTACAATTGGCCTCCAGTCGTAGTAGTGACTAAAGAAATTTGTTAACAGTATTGCGAATACAATATTAACAAGAATTCCAACAGTTATTGCAATTAATGGTAGCCATGTTTCCTTAAGAGCATAGAAAGCTCTCAGGAGTATTTGAACAACAGTTTGACCTAAAACAGAAAAACTTAGTAATACAAGGCACCAAGCAGTAATTATTGTAGCTCTCCAGTCAAAAGCACCTGTACCGTATGCCAATCTTACAAGTGGTAGTCTTAGAACTATCAATATTGCCACAACAGGAAGTATTAGAAAGAGTGAGATTTGTATGGATCTATTTAGTACTTTACGGAATTCTGCTTCCTGATCACAATTTTCTGCCAAATCTGGCAGAGCTACTTGGGCAACAGCACTTCCTATTATATTTATAGGGAAAGTATGTAAACTTAAGGCAAATTTATAAGCACTAAGAGCTCCAGAAGCAAGAGAAAAACTAATTAATGTATTCACTACTACATTTATTTGTTCTCCAAATATCCCTATGGTTCTAGGAATAGCTAATTTTAGAGCCAATTTTGTTTGTGTATTCTTTAGACCTTCTAAGAAGGTTCTAATATCAATCTTAAACTTAGTATCGTAATACTCTTTGAGTTTAGGAAGCTGTATTAAGAAATGCAAAAGAGATCCAATTACAGCAGATATAGCAATGCCCTCTACTCCCATCTTAAAAAATGCTACTAATATCCAAGATCCAGCCATCATTGCCAAGTTATAGAAGAGTGGTGCTAGGGAAGTAACAAAGAACTGTTTCCTTACCTGTAAGTATCCTGTTATTAAACTGCTAATACCAAGAAGTACGGGGGAAATTAACATAATTCTGGTGAGCAAGACAAACATTTCATAGTCACTATTATCTATCCTCTGGGCAATATCTAGCATATTTCTTGAAATATCTGATTCTATGAGCAATGTAGTAATCTGGGGAGTAAAAATGAAGAAAAGAACTGCGATGAAGACACAGAATACCCCTATTATTAAGGTTAGGTAATTGAAAAACTTGTTTAATCTTTCTCTTCCTTCTTTATGTAAAATGTCTGAGAATATTGGTATTACTGCGGCATTAATAGAACCAGCTACAAGGATCATAAAAAGCATATCTGGAATTGTAAATGCTGCCCAGAAGATATCTAATTCATGAGTAGCACCAAAAAGCTGAGCTATTGTTCTTAATTTGAGAAATCCTAAAACTTTCGTAACAAGAAGGAGCAACATTACAAAAAAGACACTATTTTTTTGTTTTAGAATTTTTAGCATGCTTTAGTTATATGTAGTTATGCGAATAATATCATAATTTAAACTGAGATTTTTATCAATTAATCGAAATTTAATAATCTATAGAGATAATATATTATGAATCTTTTAGATATTGTATTTCCTAAAAGCTGTGTTATTTGCAAAAGGAAAGGAGAATATTTATGTAGGCGATGTCATAAGCTTTTCAAAAGAGAATTACCTGAATGTTATGTGTGCAGAAGGCTTTCTAATGGATATAGGACACATGAAGAGTGCAGAGATAGATACTCTATGGATTCTGTATTTGTAGCATGGGAATATAATAGTTTAACTTCCGATCTATTGAAAAAGTATAAATATGGATATGCATACGATATGTCTGAGGTTTTGTGTAAATTTTTTACAGAAAGTATCAGAAGTAGTTCATATTGGAAGATGCTAAAGGACACTTTGGTTATTAATATGCCGATATCTTCATCCAGATTAAAAGAGAGAGGTTTTAATCAAACATATGATCTTGCAAAAAGGATATCTATCGAATTTAACTTAGATTTTTCGGATTCTTTGGTTGGAAAAAGTGGAGGATCGGAACATCAGGCATTGAAGGATAAAGAAGAAAGGAGGGAGATTTCTACTAATAGTTTTTACATTAGGAAAGAGATAGATATTTCTAAATATCGAAGCATTACTATCGTAGATGATGTAATAACAACAGGAAGTACTTTAAATGCTATAGCTAAAAAAATTAGACTTCATTATGGGGATAGCATAAGTATAAATGCAATGTGTATGTTTAGAGGTAAGCCTGTATACTATTCTTCAGACTCAGAAGTTTCCTCCTGCTGAGTACTTTCTTCAGTTTCTGTAGTTGATTCCTCTGTATTAGTAATACTATTGAGCTGTTTTGTGACTTCATTATACACATCCAAATTTGTATTCCCCTGTGTTTCAAGTATCTTCTTTGCAGCCTTTAAATATGATTCATATACATCCATATTACCTTTTTCCTTATTCAAATCTCCAGCAAGAAGAATAGATGCTATATGTTGTGGATTTATGCCTAAGACTTTTGTCAAGGATGCTAATGCACTATCTTTTTCTCCTTTGATAACATATATCTGAGCCATACTGTAGTGAAGTTCAAAATTCAAGGGATTAAGTTCTATGGCTTTCTCCAAAGAGAAAAGAGCTTCAGGAGTATAGTCATAGAAACCCATTCCAACTAATCCCATGTATATCCTAGCTCTGGCCTCCCAGTTAGCATATACATTTGGTGAGAGGTCTATACTTTTTCTAGTTGAATCTATTACATTGTTTTTCCATATTCCAACATTTCTAATTAAATCAGTGTTGGCATCTTCTTCCTGTTCCAATTTAGAGTATCTCTCGGCAGCTATCCCAACTCTTTCCAAATACATTAATCCTAATCTCCTGTTATACAAGGAGTTTCCTTTATCAAAATCCACCGCCTTACTGTAATAATGAGTCATCGAAGCTATAAAGGTTTCTCTTTCTTCTATAGATGGATAATTATCACCCTGATATTTACTATTCTGTTCAACGAAGTATGATTCTGCTTTTAGAGCATACATACTTGAAACTCCTTTCATTATCCAAAAACCTAATATAGCAACTGTTATCGAAGAGAATAGTATGGTAAGGAAAATATTTAAATTATTAGTAGATTTACCATCCTGATTGGATGTATTCAGATTAACTGCCCATAACTTAAGAACAAATCTGTCTCCCGTTCCTTTTTTAAGAATATCCTTTATTATTTCCCTAAAAGATACAAGTGCGAGAAGAAGGAAAAGAACTAGAACCGAGTATGTTAGGAAGAAGGAGGATATATAGATTATTAGGATCGACAGGTTCAGTATTAGGAGTTTCCAAATAGTGGAATGATCTGAGTATGCACGAATATTCTTTATATCCTTCACAAATGTCTTAATCAAAGAGAAGACTAGGAATAACCAAGCCAATAACCAAAGTAAACCTCCATTTGTAAATTGAGTAAATAGTTCACTCCCTGCATAATAGAAAGTTACTTGATTAAATGCCAATAAGTTAATATTCAAGGGTTTGTATAAATAGTATGCGATTGAGTATGTATCTACACCCATACCAAATACACCTCTAATGAAAGATTCTACAAATACAGATGCTGCAATCATCCAAGACACATCAGATCCTAATGATACTTGTGCTACCAAATCCATATTATTGGGAACCACGAGATTTAAAACTGCAGGAATATGCAACAGGATTGCTGGCAGTAGTATTGCAAGTATGGCTATTACAAAAAGAAGAAATATATTTTTAGATACATTCAATTGAAAGTTTGTCTTCTTTAAAACAAGTAAAGTGAAGATAATTAACAAAAAGAGTATAACAAGTAGTAGGTTAAATCCTTGTTTAATGGAGAATATCCAGATATTGAATATAGCAATAGATCCAAATATTAATGCAAGAATATATCTTGTTTCATTCTTTTTCTGAATAAAATACTCTCCAACAAAACCAATACTGAAAATAACTGTTAGGAAATTTAATAATATATGAATCTTTGAAGATCTAAGAATTGGCAAGCTCGACTGATGTAGATCCTTAAATATTGGAATTATTCCCCAAACATTTACACCTAAGAAGGACAATATACTTAGTATGTTATTTATAGTGAAGCCAAAAAGAAATGCTAATATTGAGTACTCAATATCTTTTCTTTCTATTAAAAATATTCTTGAGGATATAGTTACTAAAAGAATGGAAATATATACAATTAATCCATTGCCTAATCTTCCATCTATTCCCCATATACTGCTATTAATATCTTTTGAAAAGATTGTAGAAAGTAACATGGACAGAAGAATTAGGAAAAAAGATATGTCAAAAACACTTTTTAAGATACTGCTTTTTCCTTCCCAGACTAACTTGATTATCTCTAATCCTAGAATTACAGTTGAAAAAGAAAGTATAAGTAATGACATACCCCTTTCTGTCCAGTCCCAAGGAAATGGCATTATTGTCAGAGGCAAAAGAAATATTAAGATCCAGAACATATATTTCTGAACGAGAGGAATAGTGAGCTTATTCTTAATACCTGATTTAGAATCTTCTAGCATATGTTGGCAGTAACGAAATATTAATCAATAAATGCTACCACAAATCACCAGGGAGACCAACACTCTCCCTGGTTTTCTTTTTATGACAAGTATTTTAATCTACAACCTCTCCTTCCTTCACTTCTTCATTATCTTTTGTTTCATCCTCTTTAGGTTCTTCTTTCTTTGACTCCTGTTGTTCCTTACTAGCTTGTTCATACATCTTTTTTCCTATCTCTTGCATCTTCTCTGAGAGTTCTTCTGTCTTTTTCTCTACCTCATTTTCATCAAAATCTTCTTTCTCTATTAATTTCTTTAATTCTTCAGACATTTTTTCTATATCTTCTCTCTCTTTTTCATCTATTTTATCTTTATTTTCTTTTATCAAATTCTCAACACTAAAGCATAGAGAGTCGGCATTATTTCTCTTTTCAGCTCTTTCTCTTTTCTTCTTATCTTCCTCTGCATGCTTTTCAGCCTCTTCTACCATCTTTTCTATTTCATCTTCTTTCAATCCAGTAGATGCAGTTATTGTAATTTTCTGTTCTTTCTTTGTAGCCAAATCTAATGCCTTTACATTCAAGATACCATTTGCATCTATTGAGAACATTACCTCTATCTGAGGAACTCCTCTTGGTGCTGGAGGGATTCCATCAAGAATAAATCTTCCCAATGTTTTATTATCTGATGCCATTTCTCTTTCTCCTTGAAGAATATGAATTTCGACACCTGGTTGATTATCAGCTGCTGTAGAGAATATCTGTTTCTTTTCTACAGGAATAGTTGTGTTTCTATCTATCAATTTTGTCATTACTCCTCCTAATGTTTCTAATCCAAGTGATAATGGAGTAACATCCAAAAGAGTAATATCCTTTACATCTCCTCCTAGAACTCCTGCTTGTATAGCAGCTCCTACACCAACTATTTCGTCTGGATTTACACCCTTATTTGGTTCTTTCCCAAATATTTCTTCAACCTTTTTTACAACTGCAGGCATTCTGGTCATACCACCTACAAGTAGGACTTGATCTATATCCTCTTTTGATAGCTTTGCATCTTTAAGAGCTTTCTCACACGGTGCTACTGTTTTTGCAATTAAATCAGAAGTTATTTTTTCTAACTCTGATCTTGTTAATTTCTCTTTTAGATGTTTTGGCCCTTTATCAGTAGCTGTAATATATGGAATATTGATATCTGTTTCTTCTGATGTTGATAGTTCTATCTTAGCTTTTTCAGCAGCTTCCCTTAATCTCTGAAGTGCTGTTCTATCCTCTCTTAAATCAAAATTTTCTTTTGATTTAAATGCTTCTGCAATATGATCAATTATTACCTGATCAAAATCATCTCCACCTAAATGTGTATCTCCATTTGTAGAAAGGACTTCAAAAACACCTTCACCCATTTCCAATATTGATATATCGAATGTACCACCTCCTAGGTCAAATATTGCTACTTTTTCATCTTTCTTCTTATCTATACCGTATGCCAATGCAGCAGCTGTAGGCTCATTAACAATTCTTTTTACTGTTAAACCAGCTATTTTTCCTGCATCTTTAGTAGCTTGTCTTTGAGAATCATCAAAATATGCTGGGACAGTTATAACCGCCTCTTTAATTTCCTCTCCCAAAAAATCCTCCGCATCTTTTTTCATTTTTGCTAGAATCTTTGCCGATATTTCCTGTGGTGTATACCACTTATCACCCATTTTAACTTCAACTCCACCACTATCTGATTTTCTCATTTCAAAAGGAAGGAGATCTTTATCTCTCTTAACCTCTGGGTCATCCCAAGATCTACCTATTAATCTCTTAACAGAGTATATTGTTCCTTCAGGGTTTGTAATAGCTTGATTCTTAGCAGGAGTACCTACTAAGGTTTCTCCTTTTTCATCCTCAGCTACAACAGATGGGGTTAATCTTCCACCTTGCGAGTTTGGTATCACATTGGGTTTTCCTCCCTCCATGTAAGCCATTACAGAGTTAGTTGTCCCCAAATCTATTCCTATTATTTTTGACATAATATTATTATTTAAAATTTAATTTCTATTTTGATACTACGACTCTTGCTGGTCGTATTACGATTTCATTTAATTGATAACCAGGCTGTACAACATCAAATATTTTTCCTTTTTCACCTTCCACAACTGTTGCTACCGCTTCGTGCATATTACTATCAAATATATCTCCCTTAAGAGGAACATACTGCTTCAAACCCATACCTTCAAAACTTCTATTTATACTATCTAATATTGCTACTATCCCATCTAACCAAGATTTCCCAGCTTCATTCAAATTTAAATCCTCTGAACTTTTTTGAGCCATCATAACTGCATCTAGTGACGGAATTATTTCTTCGAGAAGATTCTTTTTAAATTGAAATATTCTAATCTCATCTCTTTTCTCTGAATTCTTAACGAGATTGTGATAATCTGCTAAGGCTTTTTTTAACTGATTCTCTATTTGTAATTTTTCATCCTCCAATTTATCTATCGTTAATGCTAATTCCTGAATCTTTTTTTCTAATTCTTTGACACCTGTATCACTAAATTGTTTTTTCTTGCTTTCTTGCTTCATGATATTTTTTACTAATTTATCTCCATCCGGACATAGAATTTTCTAAAGCTTTCTTCACCTCATTTAATGCTGGAAGAACTTTTCCATAGTCCATTCTTTTTGAACCGATAATTCCAACATATGACCTTTCCTTTTCCCAAAAAGGTATCTTGGTGAATGCAATCGCACAATCAGCCAAATTATCTACACCTGATTCTTCTCCTATCAAAAGAGATACTCCTGAACCAGAGTATTTTTCAGCTAAATTTCTTAGGAATGTTTGATCTTCAAGAATATTTATAACGGTTTCTATTTTCTCTATATCTCTAAATTCTTCATATCTAAGAAGATTGGACATACCGTATGATCGTATATCTTCATCAAGAATTACAAATACTAATGCTTCGCTTTCTTTTGCAAGAACTTTTAGTACTGACCTGACAACAGTGTCCTTAGAGAATCTATCTCTAAATATTTCTTGCCTTATTTCAACAGTAACTAGAGGGTTCAATCCTTTACTATCAAGATATTTTGTAACATACAGTCTTAAAGCTTGATCTGTCGGTAATCTTCCTGAAGATATATGACTTTTTTCTAACAGTCCTAATCTCATAAGTCTAACCATTTCATTTCTAATGGTTGCTGAACTTACTCCTAAATTATATTTTTCTAAAAGAGCTAAAGATCCAACCTCTGAAGCTTCCTGCATAAACTCTTTAATTACAGCCATTAATATTGCTTTTTGTCTTTCTGTCAAATCCATTTTAGCAAAAGTAGAGCTTAACTGCTAAAGTATAGAGGAAGAAATTTAAACTGTCAACTACTATCTTAATCCCTGTTGCTCCTTCATTATTTTTCTGATATACTCCTACTCGTTATGGAAAAAATCATATTTGAAAAAAGAGAAGTACACGGAAAAAAGAACAAGCAACTAATTTCTAATGGTAATGTCCCTTCCGTCGTATATAACTCAAAGGGTGATTCAACAAATATACAAATTACAGTTTCTCAAGCAAGTAAAATTGCTAGAGAGGCAACATCTACTACAATTTTGGATGCTCAGTTAGGTGAAAAGAGTATGAAAGTAGTTGTTAAAGAAATTGATGTTAATCCTTTTACAGATCAAATTAGACATATTGCATTCTTTGAAATTGATGAGAGCAAAGAGATGGTATTTACAATTCCATTTCAAATTACAGGTATTGCACCTGCTGTTAAGAATAATCTGGGTGTATTGGTTGAGGTTCTTAACTCTATAGATGTTAGGTGTAAACTTTCAGATTTGGTCCCATATATTGAAGTTGATATTTCCACATTGGAGCATCCTGGACAATCTATCTCTGTGAATGAGATTGGTGTACCTAAAGGAATGGAGCTATTAAATGAAGAACTTGCTACTGCAACAGTTGTTACCGTGACAGAGATGCAGGCAGAAGAAATTATAGAGCCTGTGGTTGAGGAAGGTGCTGAAGTGGAAGGTGAAGAGGCTGCAGAAGGTGAAGGTGAAGCTGTAGAGGAATCTACTGCCGAAGAATAGGCTTTGATATTTTCTTTTAGAAAGATATAATTAAAAATGATTTCAGTAATCATTAGCTCTAGGCAAGAACCGAAAACAATCAGAAGGTGTATTTCCTCCATAGCTGATAGAAAATATTCTGGAATTCCATCCCCTTTTGAAATTATACAAGTTACACCAGATGAATTAACTCTTAAGCAAGGGCAGAAGGAGGCAAATAAATTAGGATTATCAAGAAAGCAGTATATTCAGATAAAAGATCCTCAAAGAGGAAAACCTTTTGCTTTAAAGATGGCTATTAAAAGAGCTAAAGGTGACATAATTATATTTACTGATGGAGATGTTTATTTTGGAAAAGATTCTGTAAAAGAACTTTTATTACCTTTCCAACACTCGAATGTGGGAGGTGTTAGTGGAAGGCCCATTTCCCAGGATAAAAGAGATACATGTTTAGGCTATTGGGGACATTTACTCTCTGATTCTGCTGATCATAGAAGAAGACATACAATGCAGAAGGTAGAGAGAGGAGATTATTATGTTAGTGCTAAGACTTTCTTTCCTATGAGTGGATATATTATGGCTGTAAGGAACATTGATATGAAAATACCTCAAGATGTTCTTTCTGATGATGCCTACATTTCATATTACATAAGGAATCAAGGTTTGGATATAGCATATGCTCCTAATGCTGTAAGTTATGTTAAATATCCAACAAATCTAAGGGATTATTATAAACAGAAGGTTAGATCTATTGGAGGATTTAAACAATTAAAAAGAATGGGTATTTTCCAAAGAGATAAACAAAGTAGGAGCTTTTTTATTGAGCTTTCTTATGCATTTTTTGTATTAAAATATCCTCACAATATTGAAGAGTTTTGGTGGTCTTTACTACTTTTCCCCGTTAGGTTAATAACTTGGATAAAGATTGTTTGGGAAAGAGATATTCTTAGGAAAGGTATGCCTAAAACAGGTTGGGAAAGAATAGAGAGTACGAAATAAGTCTAAGTCAAGATCGTACAAAAGCTCTGGTATATCAATGACTATATATACCTTTTAACAATTATTTAATATGTTATAGGAGTTTTCACTGACTTATATGGATTAACTTTTTTGTTCTTCCTTAGATCCAAACTTATAGTATATTAAATTCCTTGAAATATTTCGTATAGTTCCTTTAATGGTATGGATTTTCGTACTAACTAAAGGTAGATCGTAGATTACCACCTAAAGTGTGCAAATGCCTTGTTAGCTTCTGCCATCTTCTCTGTATCAATCTTTTTCTTTATTGCATCTCCCTCGCCTTTATATGCACTTATTAATTCATTTTTCAAAAGCTCATCGAAAGACTTTCCTGATTTGCCTCTTGCATATCCTACTAACCATCTAACTGCTAATGTTTCTTGTCTTCTAGGAGATACTGGTAATGGTACTTGGTAGTTTGCACCTCCAACTCTTCTTGCTTTTATTTCTAATGCAGGTCTTACATTATCAATTGCTTTATTTATGAAAGCATTTACATCTTTTTCTTTGACCTCTTCTGCACCTTTCTCTATAGCAGTGTATACCATATTTTCTGCAATGGACTTTTTTCCACCCTGCATGACCTTATTAATTAACCTAGAGATAATAGTACTTCCGTATCTTTTATCTGGTTTCTGTTCTCTTCTTTTTGCTCTTTTACCTCGCATAATATTCAGTAATTAATTAAATCTAACTTTCAATATCTTCTCTCTTAACTCCGTATTTTGATCTAGCCTTTTTTCTACCTTTAACGCCAGCTGTATCATATTTACCTCTTACTACAATGTATTTTACACCTGGTAGGTCTCTTTTTCTTCCTGCTTTTACTAAAACAACAGAGTGCTCTTGAAGATTATGTCCTTCTCCAGGAATATATGCCGTTACTTCCATTCCATTTGATAGTCTGACTCTAGCAACTTTTCTTAATGCTGAGTTAGGCTTCTTTGGTGTCATTGTTTTTACCTGCAAACAAACTCCTCTTTTAAAAGGATTAGGTGTTGTCTTGTATCTATTCTTAAGAGGATTGAAATCTCTTGCAAGCTGTATATGTTTGGCTTTCTTAGATTTGGTTTTCCTCGGTTTTCTTACTAATTGATTTATTGTTGGCATAGCTCGCTATTATATACTAAAATCGCTTAAAATTTAAGTTCTTGTACCTCTCTTATATCCTTTATCTCTGCTTTCTCTCCTACGGGTATTGGTCTTCCGATTATGACATTTTCTTTCATACCTCTTAGGAAGTCAGTCTTTCCTAGAATTGCTGTACTTGTTAATACTCTTACATGCTCCTGGAATGACATAGCAGACAAGAAGCTTTCTGTATGTAGAGAAGATGCCTTTATACCAAGTAATTTAGGAATAATCAAGGCCTTGCTCTTACCTTCTTCTAAGAGTAATTGATTCTTTGCTTCTGCAAGGAATCTGTTGACCAATGCTCCTACTAAGTAGTCGGAATCTCCAGATTCAAATACTCTTCCTAATCTCATCATCTGTCTAAGGATTACTTCAATGTGTAGGTCGTCTATTGGGACACCTTGTTCATTGAATACCTTTTGAACTCCGTCAAGTATATATTTCTGTGCTGTTATGACATCTGCAACTTCAGCTAATTTCTTAGGATCTATAGATCCTTCTGTTAACTGAGTTCCTGCTTTTATGGATGATCCATCTTCCACTAATATTGTAATTCCTGGAAGGACAGATACTATTTCCTCTGCTTTTAATCTTCCACTTATTGTCAATATTCCACCCTCTATGTCTATCTTTCCATCAAATGGAGCTTGTCTTTCTGCTTCTTCAGAGTCTATATACATAACCTGTCCTGATTTAACATCCTGACCATCTTCCACTAATACTTTCTTTGCTTTAGATACAACATAATGTCTTAGCATTCTCTTTTCTCCAGTAATTGTTATTACTGCTGATTCATCTTCAGCTACTTCTATGTGGACTTTACCATCTATTGAAGACACTTCTGCTTCAGCTTTTGGTGTTCTAGCTTCGAATAGCTCTTCGATTCTTGGTAATCCTTGAGTGATATCTACCTTAGCAACTCCTCCCTTATGGAATGTCTGCATAGTCATCTGAGTTCCTGGCTCTCCAATGGATTGAGCTGCAATTACACCAACTGCTTTACCCATTTCTATTTCTTGGCCATTCTCAAGATTTGTTCCATAACATTTCTTACAGATTCCTAATGGTGCTTCGCAGAGTATTGGACTTCTAACATATATTTCTTCAATATTTTCCTTGTCGATTAAGTCTGCAATATCCTTTGTGATTGTTTCATTTTTCTTAATTATGATTGTATCTCCCTTCTTAACATCTTGTGCTAGGACTCTTCCATATATTCTAGATACAAAATCAATTCTTCTGTCATCGCTCTTTCTCATCACGAAGCCTTCACCATCGTATCCACAATCATCTACTCTGATTATTACATCATGTGCTACATCTACTAATTTTCTTGTTAAGTAACCAGATGAAGAAGTTTTAAGGGATCTATCTGCAATACCTTTTCTACCACCGTTTGCTGCAACAAAGTATTCAAATGCACTAAGACCATCTCTATAGTTGCTTTTGATAGGCATTGGTACCCAGTTTCCTCTTGAATCCCTAACAACACCTTTAATTGTAAGGACTTGTCTTGCCTGGATCTTACCACCATTACCACCGGATTCTACCATTTGGTATATGGAATTATCTTTGTCTAGCTTTTCCCAAGCTTGATCTGCTAATTCGTTTGCAAAGTCATCCCACATACTTGTAGAGATATTTATTTTCTCATTCTTTGTCATTAATCCTTGTAGGTAGTTCTCCTGTAACTGTTCATCTTTTTCCTCCATCTTCTTTATTTCTGTCTCTAAATCAAAGTCTACATTACAATCGCTCATGGAGAATGAGAATCCTAGATCTGTTGCATATTTGAAACCTAATAACTTGAGATCATCCAATATTACAACTACATCATCTAAGGATCTATCTTTTTTAATATCATCAATTATTTTGTTGATTGTTTTGATATTTACCTGTTCATTGATATATGGATAATCCTCAGGAAGTACATTGTTAAATATTATTCTTCCAACAGAGGTATTTATAGTTTCTCCCTTTACCTTTGCAACAATTTCGTCGTTTATGTCGATATCATCTCTTTCATATGCTTTTATAGCTAAATCTGCATTACCAAAAAGTTTAGGTTTCTCAACTTTTTTGATATCTGTCATTAAGAAGAATCCTATTAACATATCTTTCGCAGGAGTTGCAAGAACCTGTCCGTTAGAGATATTTACAATACTCTTAGAGGACATCATTTCTCTCTTTGCTTCTTCTTCTGCTTCCTTTGTTAAGAGGATATGTACAGCCATTTGGTCACCATCGAAGTCTGCATTGAATGCTTTACATACTAATGGATGTATTCTAATTGCTTCTCCTTCAACAAGTCTTGGATAGAAGGCCTGTACACTATATTTGTGTAATGTAGGGGCTCTATTTAGTAATACTGGTCTGTTCTTAATAACTTTTTCTAAGATATCCCAAATCATATCTGACTCTTCTTCTACCATTTCTTTTGCCACTCTCACATTAGGTGCTAATTCCTTGTTCAAAAGTTCAAATATGACAAAAGGTTTAAACATTTCCAAAGCTACAGATTTTGGTAATCCACATTGATCAAATTTCAAACTTGGATCTCCATCTATGACAGCTCTTCCTGAGTAGTCGACTCTTTTACCTAAAAGATTCTTTCTAAAGATACCTTTCTTTCCTCTTAAATCATCTGTCAATGACTGGTATGGTAATCTCTTACTATTCATCATTGGTTTGGATGGTCTGTGAGAATTATCTACCAAAGCATCAACAGACTCTTGAAGCATTCTTTTTTCATTTCTAAGGATTACATCAGGCGCACCAATCTCTATTAATTTAGCCAATCTATTGTTTCTATTTATTATTCTTCTATATAGGTCATTTAGGTCTGAAGTTGCAAATTTACCTCCGGATAGAGGAATAATTGGTCTTAATTCTGGAGGTAGTACTGGTAATGTATCTAAAACCATCCAAGAAGGATTTATATTATTCTGTTTAAAACCTTCTAGATATTGAATTCTTCTTATTGTAGCAGCTCTTTTATCACCTTTCTCTTTCTCTGCTCTTCTTCTTAATTTCTTAATCTCTTTCTCTAAATCTAATCTCTCGAGAAGTTTCTTTACAGCTTCTGCTCCCATCATTGCTTCAAAGAATAGTAGGTCTCTTTCTACTAAATCAATATATTCATCTTCAGAAAGAATTGTTCCTATATGTAATTTGTCTATTATTTGATTAATTCTTGTATAGAAGCTATCTATTTGCTCTTCTCTTTCTGCAAAATCTTTTCTTACTTTCGCTAATGCTTGATTTCTCTTATGTTCTATCTGGCTTACTTTGAAGTCATTTCCTTTGTCTTTCCCTTCTTTCAATTCCTTTAATTGAGCTGCATACATCTCTTCTGTAAGTTTTAATTCCTCTTGTAATTGATTCTCTAAATCTGTAAATTCTTCCTCTTTTAATTTTGCTGCCTTCTCTATAATATCCTTTCTCTTTTCTTTTTCTACTTCTACGACCATATATCTTGTATAGTATATTACTGAAAGAAGTTTTTTGTGAGAAATATCTAAAACTATAGACATTTTATTTGGAATGCCGTAAGCAAACCATACATGTGCTACTGGAACAGACAAATTGATGTGTCCCATTCTCTCTCTTCTTGAATCTTGTGTTGTAACTTCAACTCCACATTTATCACATACTATCCCCTTATATCGTATTTTCTTGTATTTTCCACAGTAACATTCATAGTTTTTTGTAGGACCAAATATCTTTTCACAGAACAACCCGTCTGGTTCTGCTCTAAATGTTCTGTAGTTGATTGTTTCAGCCTTTGTTACCTCACCATATGACCATTCTAAAATCTGGTCAGGAGATGCCAAGGTTAATCTTAAGACATCAAAATCTTCAAATCCATTATTATTTTTCTTCATTTTCGATTACCTCCTCCGTATTGGATTTTGTTGAAATTAAATCAAGGTTTAGGCAAAGAGCATTTAATTCCTTGACTAATACTTTAAATGACTCAGGAATGTTTACATTTTCTATTTTATCTCCATGTATTATGGCTTTATATGCTGCAGATCTACCTTTAATATCGTCTGATTTGATTGTTAACATTTCTTGTAGTGCATAAGGAGCTGTATGTGCCTCTAATGCCCAGACTTCCATTTCTCCAAATCTCTGACCTCCCATTTGAGCTTTCCCACCTAATGGCTGTTGAGATACTGCTGTGTATGGTCCTGTTGATCTTGCATGTACTTTTTCATCTGCAATGTGATGCAACTTAAGAACATACTTAGTTCCAACAGTTACTTTTCTTGGGAACTTTTTACCTGTTCTACCATCGAATAGGTCTACTTTCTCTGTAATTTCTACATTTGCTTTCTTTGCTTCCTCTTTGAGCCATTCCAAATTCTCTCCTTCAAATATTGGGAATGCTAATTTCTCATTTAACATCTCTGCATATCTACCAAAGTGAACCTCTTCTGCCTGTCCCATATTCATTCTTTTTAGGAATGTAGGTGTTAAAACAATATCTACTGGTTCGCCATCTTCTGTAAATGGCATGTCTTCGATAGGTCTGATTGCAGCTATTGTATTTTTATCTCCGTGTCTTCCTGCTATCTTATCTCCGAAGTCTATTTTCTTTGTATTAGCAACCCAAACCTTTACTTCGTGCAATACCCCCGGTTGTAATTTATCTCCTTTATTTGCAGAAAGTATCTGACTTCTTACAACTATTCCTTCTTCTCCATGAGGAATTCTTAGTGAGTTATCTCTAACATCACTTGCTGATTCTCCAAAGATTGCTCTTAACAGTCTTTCTTCAGCTGTCAGTTCTTTTTCTCCTCTAGGAGCCACTACACCCACCAAAATATCTCCAGATTTTACCTTTACTCCAGCTCTCACTATACCCTGATCATCCAATTTTCTTAATATTCTTTCATTAACATGTGGGATATCTGCTGTAATTATTTCTGGTCCTAATTCTGTATCTCTTACAGACACTGTATGCTCTCTAATGTGTATAGATGTTAAGAGATCTTTTCTTACAATTCTCTCAGAAATTATTACAGAATCCTCATAGTTATATCCTTCATAGAACATCAGAGCTGCTTTTAGGTTGATACCTACAGAAAGCTCTCCACCTACCATTGTCGGACCATCTACAAGTACATCACCTCTCTTAAATTTGTCTCCTATCTCTAATGCGGGTTTTTGTGTAAAAGATGTATTATCATTACTTCTGTAAAAGGAGAGTAGTTCGTACTCTTTTAATCCTAATTTTTTGTACTTAACAGACATCTTTTTAGCATCCATATACAAGACTTCACCATCATCCTTTGCAAATATTCCCCAAGATGATTGTCTTGCGACAACTTCCTCTAAGCCTGTACCAACAACAGGAGTCTGTTGTTTTACGAGAGGAACTGCCTGTCTTTGCATATTTGATCCTGTTAAGGCTCTCATAGCATCATTGTGTGATACAAATGGAATCAATGCCATTCCTAAACCAGCTTGCTGACTTGCTAAAACGTCTACATACTTAACAATATCAACATCTTCAATCATGAAATCTCCCATATGTCTTACAGGTACCAAAGTATCTGTAATATTTCCATTATCGTCCATATTAATAGTTGCAGAAGAGATATAGAATTTCTCTTCATCCATAGCATCTAAATATTCTATTTCATCAGTAACGAAAGGTTTAACCTTAACCTTTTTCAAATCCTTTATCTTAGCTATCTTTTCTGCCAAAGCCTCATCTATAACTTCCCCCTTCTTAGCTACTTTCTTTGTTCCATCTTTAATTTCCTCTGTGAGGATTCTATTTAAAAGATTTGCTTTATTATTTTTAACTTCATTCAAAACCTTTCTATATGGAGCCTCCAAGAAACCAAATTCATTTATTCTTGCCAACATAGCTAACTGAACAACAACACCAATATTTGAACTTTCAGGACTGGTTACTGGGTCAAATTTGGAATAGTGAGAGTTATGAACCTCTCTGATTGAGAATGTTGCTCTTTCTTTTGCAATACCTCCAGGACCACCTGCTGTAACTTTTCTTTTATTTTCTAATTCTGAAAGGATATTTGTCTGATCCATGAAGCTAGAAAGTGCATTTGCACCGAAGAATGACTGTATTGAAGCTGCAATGGGCTTAGTACTTACAAGCATAGAAGGAGTTACCTTAGCATCTTGTCCGTACAAACTCATCTTATCTTTGATATTTTTCTCTAATCTTCTAATACCAGCATTAAGCTGTCTTTCAAGTATCTCACCAACACTTCTAATTCTTCTGTTACAAAGATGATCAATGTCATCAGGTGCAACAACACCATTATTTATCTGAATTAATCTTTTTACAATTAAAACGATGTCTGAAGGATACAGAACAACCTGCTCCGGATCATTAATATCATAGTTTGTTCCTAATTTTCTGTTTAATTGGTATCTACCTATCTTACCTAAATCAAATTTTCTTACATTAAAGAAGTTACTCTTTATATATCTCTCTGCACTCTCTAATGTAACAGACTCATCAGGTCTTAATTTGTTGTAAATACTTATTACTGCCTCTTCCTTACTATTTGTAAAATCTCTAGCCAATGTTGCCTCTATGTATTTATTCTCTTCGTGGGTATCTACATCAGCAAAAAGCTTTCTAATTTCGTCATCACTCTCCCAACCAAAAACTCTAAGCAATTCGGTTATTAATACCTTAGGTCTCTTGGGTAATATTCTCATTGAGATGACATTGTGTCTGTTAGTATCTATTTCATACCATGGTCCTCTTCCCGGCATTAATCTAACCTTGTAAAGAGTTCTTAATGGTAGTTTTTCAGATTCTTCATACAAAACTCCCTCAGCTCTAACAACTTGGTGTGTAACAACTCTTCTAACACCATTAAAAACAAAAACCCCATCATCTGTCATGACGGGAAGATCTGTAACAAATATCTCCTGTTCTTTAATTTCTCCTGTCTTATTATTCAAAAGCTGCACTTTTGAATATACCGGTACTTCATATGACAAACCTTTAATGATTGCTTCTTCAACACTTCTGTAAGGATCACCATATTTAAAATCTTTGAATTCCAAAGTCCACATTCTCTCCATAGTATCCTTTACAGGATTAATTTCGGAGAATAGTCTTTGGAACCCACTTTGTTTAAAATCCTCGAATGAAGCTATCTGGGCTTCTATTAAATTTGGGAAATCTATTTGACCGGAGTAATTTAATCCCAAATTTATTCTACCGGATCTATTACGCTTGGGTTTTACCATAGAATATGTTTTTAGTAATGTTATAAGATATTACCTATACGGAGCGGGGTTAAATAATTCACCTAAGAATCTTAAATTATACCGCTCTAAAAAGCAAAATTAAGGGACTCGAAGGATATTATCATATTTGAGTGTATTAGTCAAAGGTTTTCTGTATAATTTAAATATATTTAAAAATACAGCTTTGAAAGATTTACTATATACTGTATCCTATTCTTTGTAAAAATATTCTTAATATCATATCATATACCATAAAATGCCCAGAAAAAAGAAAAAACAACCAATTACAATCCAAAGTAGTGAGACGAAAATTCTCTTTGGGATAATACTTTTTGTAATAGGACTAATCGTATTAATATCTTCATTCGTAAATCAAGATTCCCCACTTTTTGATACAGTAACATTAAAATTGGGATACTCTTCCATTGTTTGGGGGATATTCTTCATATATATATCTTTCTTTTTTCTAACAAAAAGCAAAAAATTCATATCAATTAAACAATCCGTAGGACTATTTCTTTTCTCAGCATGCTTAAGTGTTCTTCTTTCTTTCTGGCAAATAGAAGAGCAGTTGAACAATCCTGATGCCTTACGAGGAGCAGGCGGGGAACTTGGAAAAATTCTACATCTTTCCATGAATAATGTTGTAGGTAATTTCATTGAGATTGTCATAGTTTTAATTCTTCTCATCATCTCTTTCTCATTAATAACAGGAACTACACTTGAGCAGATTAGAGATTTCCTTGAATCTTCTGTTCCTGAAGAGGAAAAAGAGAGTAAAGGACTATTTGATATTCGATCTTTCTTTAAAAAATTAGGCGAACCAAAGGATCTAGATATAAATATTACAGGAGATGATTCACATGAGGCAAAGATAGAGAGCGAGGAGGATGTGGAAAAGAGATTGGAGAGTATATTAAATACGGAAGAATCAAGAGAGTCAGAAACAGTTCAGAGGGAAGATGCAGATACAGATGAGATTCCTGTTGATTCTGTAAAAATTCCTGATGAAACAGAAGTTAGAGAACCTCAGAAACCAAAATATACTGATTGGGTATTTCCTAGCACTGCAATATTGCAAGAACCAGAGATTCAGAAACAAAACAAGGAGCTATATAAAGAAAAGGCATTAGTCATAGAGCAGACACTTAAAAGCTTTGGTATACAGGCTAAGGTTGTACAAGTTTCTGTAGGCCCTACAGTATTAAGATTTTCCTTAAGTATCAGTGTAGGTGTTAAGGTCTCAAGAATTAAGAACTTAAGTAATGATCTAGCATTAGCTTTAGCATCTCAAACATCTTCTGTAAGAATAGAGGCCCCAATTCCTGGGACATCATATGTTGGAGTAGAGATTCCGAATCCAACTCCAAACTTTGTATATACAAAAGATATGGTTACAAGATTGAATAGAGAAAAGGATAAATTCGAACTACCTTTGATATTAGGAAAAGATATTACAGCAAAAACAAACATAAAAGACTTGGCAAAAATACCGCATCTTCTTGTAGCAGGAGCAACCGGTACAGGTAAATCTGTAGCCATTAACTCCTTGCTAACTGGTCTTCTCATGACAAAGAGTCCTGATGAGGTAAAATTCATAATGATAGACCCTAAGATGGGTGTAGAGATGGCAATATACAATGGAATTCCACACCTATTAAATCCTGTAATTACCGATTCTGAATCTGTTATAAATGCTCTTCAATGGAGTATCGAAGAGATGATGAGAAGATACAGACAATTAAAGCAGGTTAGAGCAAAAAAATTAACAGAATATAACAAAAAATTAGGATATATGGCTATGCCATATATTGTAATAGTGATAGATGAGATGGCAGATTTAATCCTCACCTCTGGAATAGATGTAGAAACAAAAATACAAAGATTAGCACAGATGGGAAGAGCTGTAGGTATTCATCTCATATTAGCTACACAGAAACCCACTGTTAATGTAATTACAGGATTAATAAAATCAAATATTCCTGGAAGAATGGCATTTGCAGTAGCTACAAGTATGGATTCCAGAGTAATATTAGATGAATCTGGAGCTGAAACTCTCTTAGGAAACGGTGATATGCTCTACAAAGATCAAACAACTCCGAAATCTCTCAGAATCCAAGGAACATACACCTCTACAGAAGATTCCGAGAGTGTCATCAAGGCAATTAAGGAACAAGTTAGAGAGGAAGAAATTGAGTATTCAGAGGAGCTTTCTGAAGCTATAGAAAAAGGAGTTACAGAGGAAACACCAAATGGATCTAGTGAAAGAGATCCTGAATTTGAAAAAGCCTTAGCAGTTATTGTAGCAACACAGAAGGCATCTGCTTCATACTTACAAAGAAAGATGAAAATTGGTTACAACAAAGCAGCAAGATTAATAGACGAACTTTACGAAGCTGGAGCTATTGGTCCTCAAGACGGAGCAAAACCAAGAAAAGTTCTAATTACTTCCCCTGATCAGATCTCTAGTTCTACAAAGGGTGACGAAGTGGATGAATAAGTAGTAGAATAGGCAATGATAACTGCAGGAGAAGTATTAAAAAATAAAAGGGAAAAACTAGGAAAAAGCCTAGATATCGTTTCCTTAGACACTAAAATACAAAGACGATTCCTCCAATATATTGAAAATAACCAATTCACATACTTTGATTCAGAGGTTTTTCTAACTGGATTTATAAAGATATATGCCAAATATCTTAATTTAGATGTAGATAAAGTACTTGCCCTTTATAGAAGAAGTAATCCTAAAAAGAAAATTGCCACCAAGGTAGAGGCTAAAGACGAGAAGAAAAAGAACAAGTTCAAATTAAATCTAGATATTCTAAACCCCAAGACAATAATGACCCTTTCAATAGCTATTTTTCTCATAACAATTATTGGGTATATTGCTTTTCAGATTTACAAATTCCAAAGTCCACCAGAGCTGAATATTTTAGAACCAAGAACTGATATCGAAACAACTTCAGAGGAAATATTAGTTAAGGTTGAGAGTCAAACAAATGTAAATATAGAAATAAATGGACTTCCGGCAGAATCTTCAGAAGATGGTATATATGAAAAAACTGTGAAATTAAATGAAGGTATAAACATAATAACTGTAAAAGCTAGAAAAGATGGAAATAACACCTTAGAATCAGTAGAGACAAGAAAGATAACATATAATGTTCCCACCATTTCAGAAGAGGAAGTAGACGAAATTCCAAATGAGGAAGGAAGGATTGTGTTAGAAATAATTGACTCTCCTGCATGGATAAGACTTGATATAGACGGCGAGAACAAGGTTACTAAAGTGGTAGAACCATCAAAACAGGAATTTGAAATAAAAGAGAGTCTTTACATAATAACAGGAAGAGTTAGTAGTACAAAGCTGTATTACAACAACACAGAGGTTGAATGGAAGCCAAATCAAACAACAGGAGTTGCAGAACTTACATGTACCATAGAAAATTTCTCACTACAGTGTGAATAAAACATCTTTAATGTCACATAAATGATATAATCAGCTAAAGATGGACTCTGATAACAATCAAATTGAGGAAATAAAAAATAAGTTAGATATTGTTTCTGTTGTTGAAAAATATGTCAAACTGAGATTAGCTGGTAAAAACTACTCTGGATTATGCCCTTTCCACACAGAAAAAACCCCTTCCTTCATAGTCAGCCCCGATCTACAAAGGTATAAATGTTTTGGCTGTGGAGAAACTGGAGATATATATAATTTCATCCAAAAAATTGAAAATATTGATTTTCCTGAAGCATTAGAGAAACTTGCAAAAGAGGCCGGAGTTGAATTGAAGAAAAGTAAACCTAATTCCAAATTCAAGACATTAGAAGAGATTAACTACAATGCAACTAAGTACTATTACAACGAACTTAAGAAAGACAATACAGCTCTTAAATATCTTAAAAAAAGGGGCTTTACAGAAGACTCTATCAAGAATTTTGGAGTTGGTTATGCTCCCAAGTACCCCAAATTAAAAGAATCTCTTTTTAAAACAAAGCATTATACTGAAAAACAGTTGTTAGACTCAGGGTTGTTCACTAAAAAAGAAAATAGCATCAAAGAGAAGTTCTATGATCGTATAATGTTCCCTATTAGATCGAAAAGAGGTGTTGTTATTGGGTTTACAGGAAGAGTACTACCAGGAAATGATTGGGGTCCTAAATATATGAATTCCCCTGAAACTCCACTTTTTCATAAAAAAGATAATCTTTTTGGACAGTATGAATCAAGACAGGAAATCAGAAAAAGTGATTTAGTAATAATGTGTGAAGGTTCAACAGATGTGATATCTGCACATCAACATGGCATCAAGAATATAGTTGCCCCATTGGGAACTGGTTTAACCAAAGAACAACTTCAAAGCATTTCGACATTGACCAAAAATGTTCTTTTCTTTTTTGATACAGATGAGGCTGGATATCAAGCCCTTATTAGAGGCTTTAAATTAGCATCGGAATTAAGATTAAATCCATATGCAACAAGTGCTAATCCATGCAAGGATATAGATGAATTACTTCAAAAAGATCCCAAACTTGTCATGAAAGCAATTAAGAATAAGCAGGAAGCATTCACATTCATTTTGACACATTCATTGAAAGAGAAGAATTTAAATCAGTTAGAGGACTTAAGCTCAGTTAGAAACTTTATAGGGTCTTTGCTAGATATCGTACCAGATATCGTAACAAGACAGCACTATGCAAAAAAGGCTTCTGTATTAACAAAAATTTCTTCCACAGAATTTTTTGATTCAAAAAACACACAAAATTCTAGAAAAAATTACCTTAGAATCGTTCCTGTGAAATTGGAGGAGAACAGCCTAGAGAAAAAGTTTTTAAAATTATTGCTCCTTTTAGATGACATAAAAGATGAAAATTTAATTCCAGTAGAGCAAATTTCTTCGGAGAATTTTCTTAATTTATACAAGGTTATCTCTGCAAAAAAATATAGCAACAAGGATCAGTTATATGAGTTACTTAAAAAAGATAATAATACAAAAATTTTGCTAGAAGATCTGCTCTTTGATTTAATGGATATCCCTACAACCAGAGAGGAGATATTAGAAGAATTAGAGATTGTGAAAAGGAGACTGAAAGAGAAATACTTAAAGAACAAACAAAAGGAATTAAGTGTTAAAATAGCTATAGCAGAAGAAGAAAATAATAGTAAAGATATTGAGAAATATATGCAAGAGTTTACAAATATAAATAAACTGTTAAAAGATTAAAAATGCCTGACATATCTGATTACGACAAGCTTGATTATGACTACTCCACCTACTGGGAGAAAAGGGAGTATGAAAATTCCGCAGAGAAACATATATTAAATAAGATATTTAATCCTAAACATGGAAATTGGTTTTTGGATATAGGTGGATCATACGGAAGATTAACATCCACATACTACAATTCATATAACAAACCTATTATTTTGGATTATTCGTTAAAAACACTTCAAAGAAATAAAGAAATTATTAAAAGTAAATATCCTAATGTAGAATTAATAGCTGCAAATGCATATAAAATGCCTTTTAAGGATAATTCTTTTGATGGAGGATTAATGGTAAGGGTTTTGCATCACATAGAAAAACCGAAAACATATATAAAAGAGGTAAGTAGAATATTAAATAACAATTCCACATATGTACAGGAATATGCCAATAAAGTTCATATAAAAGCAGCAATTAAATCAGTATTAAAATTGAATTTTGATATTTTTTCAGAAGAACCATATCAGCAGCCTAAAAGAGGAAGTAATGAAGGAACTACAGAGAGTGAGAAAAATATCTTTCTAAATTATCATCCCTCACATATTAAAAAATTGCTCGAAAACGAAAATTTCTCTATTGTTAAGAAATATGGCTGTTCTTTCTTAAGATCCC
Organism: bacterium; assembly: GCA_022840695.1. Classification (GTDB taxonomy): domain Bacteria; phylum Patescibacteriota; class Dojkabacteria; order SC72; family SC72; genus UBA2177. Next base: position 73,342 of record JALHDC010000001.1, on the reverse strand, counting down.
CATTTATTAAAAAGCTTTTGAACGAGAATATCATGATGTTTTTCGAAATTATCATGCAAGATATGCTCTCATGGAGTAATATTTCACCAAGTATATTCTTAGAATGTAAGCTTTCAAAATCTGAAGCAGAAAATATAGAATATGCTGATTTAAAAGATGTTTTACACTGTCCCGATTGTAAAGGAGATTTAAATATAGATCAGGAAAAGGCAATATGTAAATCCTGTTCTAAAGAATTCTTCAAGAAAGAAGGAATTTGGGATTTTAGAGTTAAATAGATGAAAAGCAAAAAATCACTAGGTCAAAATTTCTTTGTAAATAAAAACCTTTGTAACCAAATAGCAGAAATAATCGTTAAAGAAGATCCAGATGTTATTGTCGAAATAGGCCCAGGTAAGGGCACTTTTACATCATCTGTTAGGGAAATATATAAAAAAGAAATGATCTTAATAGAGAAGGATGATTTTTTAACTAAAGAACTTCGAATGTTTATGCCCGATCTAAAGATTTTGAATATAGATTTTCTTGATTGGGATTTCATCGAATTAGAAAAATACAAAGATAATAAAATATTATTCTGGGGATCACTTCCTTACAATGTCAGCAAACCTATTATTAGAAAAATTGTTTCCTCAAAATACTTCCTCTCAACCTCATATTTCATAATACAAAAGGAAGTTGCAGAGAAGTATATATCTAAGGATCCCAATAATAATTTACTTTCAATACAAACATCCATTTATGCTTCTACTAAGAAGCTTTTTGACATATCCCCGAACTCTTTTAATCCAAAACCTAAGGTAAATAGCTCCTTTATCTCATTTACACCCAAAGATGGGATTTCAGAGAATCTAAAAGATGAGAAATTTTTAAATTTTCTTCAGAATTCATTTAGACAACCAAGAAAAACTGTTAGAAACAACCTACACGATATTACCTTCAAGAATGAATCTATTGTTGAAGAGCTATTAAACAAAAGACCACAGCATCTCTCATTGGACGACTATTCACTACTTTTTTCTAAAGTAATCTAAACAATCTTCTGATATAATTCAGGAATGAACAAAAAGAAAAATTCTCCGAAAGAAGAGGAGATATCTCAATTAGATTTAGGGATAAAGGAACCTTTTAAAAATAAGCTTTTCAAGATTAAGAGGAATATAGATTATGCAATTTTGCGATTTGAAGTTAAGAAATTTTTAAAAGATCCATTAGTATGGGCTGCTTTTGTAATATCAATTACACTAATACTGCAACAAGTTTTGTTAATATATAGAAATATAGAGACACTACCTGTTTACATACCTATTTTTAGATATTTCATATCCATTCCGAAGAAATTAATAGAAAAGGAATTCATATTCATATTCCCTATTATATCGGTGCTTTCCTTTGTAATATCCTTTATTTTCACTTCAAGATATTACAACAGTGAAAAGGCATTAACAAAATTTTTGCTTTTTGGATTAATGCTTTGCACTATATCTCAAACCATTATCTTAATTGATTTAGTAAAGTTTTTCTAATATGGACTTCTCAACAATAAACTCGTTTGTAAATAGGCTTTTTAATTACATTCCTGATTTTATAAACAACACTGTTTATGAAAAATATTTTCAATTTTGGCCAATATTTTTAATTGGACTACTTGCTTCATTATTTTTAACCCCAATTATTGGGAATATTGCTCTTAAATATGACATAACCTATGTACCAGGTGCAAAAAGGAAAAATAAAGAACATGACAATCCTCAAAAAGCCCTTCATGAAGGCATAACTCCGTCACTAGGAGGTCTAGCAATTACAATTCCAGCTTTAATAATTATCTTAATATTTTTTAGATTAGACAGTTTTACTTTTCCAATATTACTTTCCCTTTTAGTATTAGTTATTGGAGCAACTTTAGATGATATATTTAACCTTCCCGCCAAGGTACAACTCCTCTATCAAATAATTGCATCAGCTATAATTGCTTTATCCATACTTAATATAACTTCGATACCATTCATAAACATAGATTTAGATATGTTCAAATGGGACTTTTCAATTTTAGGATTACAGCAATCCTTATCATTTCCAGGAGATCTTTTCCTATTCCTATGGTTAATAGTCTGTATAAATGCCGTTAAATGGACAGCAGGCTCACCAGGTATAATAGAAGCAAATTCTTTAATCATCTTCTCACTTATTTTTGTTATTGCTATAAGGGATAATTCACTTTTTTCCTCCACAATCAGTATTTTGATGGCAGGAGGATTGTTAATGTTCCTAATCTTTGCATTTCCTCCACAAAAAATTATGACTGGCTCAGCAGGAAAATCAGTCTACGGTTTCTTAATATGTGTATTAGCCCTAGTTGCAGACAGTAAAATATCTACTACTGTAATGCTTCTGATGCTTCCTCTCATAGACTTCATTTATGTCATTATAAAAAGATTCTTTACATATAAACCAAAGAATTTTATTGACCTTATGAAAATAAATGGTCCAGATCATTTGCATCATCAGCTGATGAAATTAGAATTATCAAGGACACAACTTGTTCTCCTAGAAATGACTGCTACACTATTCTTAGGATCTTTTGCCATACTAACCACAGGAGCTATTAGGTATTTTACATTGATAATATGTGCTTCTTTAGGTATTGGATTTGTCTTTTACATAAATTATAGGGCTTCACGAATTAAGAAATTGGAGCAGAAGGAAAAAAGCCCTGAATCAAAATACTCATACTAAACTATGGGGTGTGGAAACATATGGCCTTACCCCATATAATTAAGCTATGACAAACAGTAAAAAGCTGCTCTTCATAATTCTAGGTATATTTCTACTTTCCGTATTACTCTATTTTCTACCCTTAAATAGCCTACTTGGAAAAATTCCAATACTAGACAGATTCTATAACAATACAAGCTTAGAGATAGTTACACAGAAAGGAAAAGCTAAGGTATGGATAGATGGAAAAGATTATGGAGAGACACCAACAACTGTACAAGATCTACCGGAAGGAAGTTACCTTGTGGAATTAGAAAAAATTTCTGATGAGAAATTCTTCTATGAGAAACAATCTATACAAATTACCTTAACAAGAAATACTTCTGCTAGGATAGATTTGGAAATAGGACCTCAAAATATATTGCATGGGGTAATAATATATTACACACCCATTAAAACCTCCTCTGACAATGGTATGTTGACAGTGATTAGTAATGTTGATGGTGCTAAGGTCTTTTTAGATAAAGAATTTCTTAAAGCTTCCCCTATAAGCAATCTTTCACTAAGAGAGAATCAGTATCAAGTGAAAGTAACAGCGGAAGGTCACGAAGAAATAGATGTTCCAATAGTAATCAGTAAGAATTACTCTTTAAATTTGAAAACGTACCATTTCCCAATACCGACAACATTTGATACATTAGAAGAAGAAAATGAGTAATCTAAGATTAAATAAAATTAAACCACAAACTCCAATATCCATCATAGTGCATGGTGGGAATCGTGTTGGATATCTTACTGCAAAAACCTTAATAGATCAAGGTTGTTATGTTGTCATAATCGATAAATTTAATAGTAATACAAAAAAATATCTTTCTGAATTAAAAAAATCTGAACTCTTTGACTTTTTCGACTTTAAAGGTTTTAACTCTCTTTTTAAAAATATTAAAAGGTTTGACTATCTCTTTTATTTTCTAAACCAGAAGCTTTCACAAAAAGATTTTGATAGTAAAGAGTTTCTTAATGAAACTAAGACTTTGGAGGAGACATTAGCAAATACAAAGAAAAATAATGCAAAATTTTCATTAATAACCTCCCTACCATTGAATAGAGAGCTAGCTAATAGGGTGAATAATATAAAGCTTTCTGCCCCTTCACCTTATTCTAATATCGAATTACAGAAATATTGTGAGACATTGGCAGCAGAGTTTAAAGATAAATCTAATATCAATTTAAGAATATTAAGGGTTGGGACAGTAATTGGAAAAGGAACGGAGAAAGTAGATAATGAAATAATTGATAATCTTCTTAAGGACGCGACACAGAAGAGTCAAATAACTATAAAAGGAGAGGGGTTAGATGTACACACATTAATTCATGAAGCCGATGCTACATATGGGATTCTAAAATTAACATTTACAGACAATACAAAGGGTGAAGTTATATCTTTGGCAAACAAAAATAACTATACAACACTTTCTCTAGCTTACAAGCTTTTAGAACTCAATACAGAGGCTCAGACAATTAGATTTGTGGAGAATCCTGAGAGTCAATTTGTCATACAAGATCTATATGTTCCAGCTCCTCCTGCAACCAAGTATGGATGGATTCAACAAGTTAACCTAGAAGAAGCCTTAGTTGAACAGTTACAAACATATTACGATGATATAAATAAGTCTTGGGACATAGGAGAAGCATCCTTAAAAAAGAAATCTCCAAAAAGTCCTGTAAGAGTCGGAAAAACAAAATTAGGCGAATTCCTTTCTAATCTGTTTGACCCTGTAAAAAATACTTTTAAAAAGGAAAGAAAGGCAGAATTTAATCCAAAAAAATTCTTTACTATACTACTTTCAACTGTAGGATTACTTTCATTTACATATTTTGTCCTTTACCCAATACTAGGAACAATAATAGGTTTGGTATTAATAAATAATTCAACCAAAGATCTTACAACCTCTGTACTAGAATTAGATGAGGCTAAGAGCAAGACAAATATAGAGAATTTAGAAAAAAATATTGACAGAATCTCAGATAGTATAGGAAATATATATTGGCTCTTCTATATTACAAATAATAAAGATCTCTATGACAATACAACTCAGCTACTCTTAGGCTCTCAATACACTGTACAAGGGGCATCTGAGCTAATAACAGCCATATACCCACTTTCACAATATATTCAAGACTTTCAACCTGCCTTAGATTTCCAAACATCAACTCCCACTACAACAAGGGAATATAGGGAGTATCTGAAAGAGATACAAGCAAATAGTTACAAATTAGAGGAGGCATCATACAAAATTTCTTTAGCATCAGAAATTATTAAAAACCTTGATACAACAACATTCCCTAAAATATTACAGGACAAAATTCTTGAAGTTAAAGATTTAATTACTAAATTAGAAGAAGGAACAACAACTTTTAAAGAAAGCACCTCCTTTTTACCAGACCTCTTAGGTGTCGATCAAAGAAAAAGATATTTAATACTCCTCCAGAATGAATCTGAGATTAGAAGTACAGGAGGATGGCTAACAAGCTATGGAGTTGTAGGAGTAGAGGGAGGACAGATAAGGGAACTTTTTGTAGATGATATTTACAATGCGGATGGTACATTAAGAATTCAAAACAAGAAATATATACCACCTAAATCCATGGTAAATGGGTTAGAGATAACAGATTGGTCATTTTCTCTTGTAAACTGGTATCCTGACCTACTCGATACTCTTTCAGAAAGCGAACCTTTTGTTAAAGACCTTGGAAAGGGAAATAGTTTAGATGGATTAATAACCATAGATGTAACTTTCATACAAAAGTTACTTGAAAAGTGGAATGGTATAGAGGTTCCCGGAGAGAGTGAAATCATTACAAGTGAGAATATGTACAGTAAAATTTTTGAAATGCATGAAGAATTTACCCCAGGATCAACACAGAAAACAACATTTTTAGCCAATCTAGCAAATGAGATAGTAAAAAGATTGCTTTCTATGAATATTGGAGAATTAATTGAAATTAGCGATATATTTGAAGAGAGTTTAAGTGAGAAGCATTTACAAGCAACATTTAAAAATAGGGCTGCTTATACATTCTTTAGTTCAAGGAATTGGGCTAATTCCCTCGATGCAAGGTATAACAATGCACCAATAGCCATAGATTGGAATTGGGGAGGAAATAAAGCAAATCTCTACCTAGATAAAAATTACAATCTAAACATTAGTATTAAAGATAAAGATACTGTTGATTTTGCATATAGCATAACTACAGAAAACTCTTCAACAAAGAGTGAATATCCAGAAGGAGATTATATTAATTATCAAAGAATATACATACCTTCTGAGGCTCAGATATTGAGAATAAATGGATTTGTAGATAATGAATACACAATCTATAAAGAAAGTGGTTTTAAAGTAGTAGCTGGATGGTTTAATACTCCAATCCAGTCCACAAAATCTCTAGAGATATCGTACAGATTAGAAAGAGGCTCAGAAAACAACAGTTTCACACTTAATACTCAGGAACAAAATATGTTTTTTGATCTTTCTCTCTTCAAACAGGCTGGAGAGAAAAAACATGCTTACAGAGTCGATCTTAGCTACCCTTCTACATGGAATTTGGAAAATTCTGGGGGATTAAATAGTATAAGTAATCAACTATCTGGAAGGTTTGAGTTAAATGAGGACCTTCATTTCCCAATAATATGGAGAATACCAAACTAAACTGAGATTTTATTGTTTTCTTTTAGATATGTATATATATCCAAGATATCTTCAAGAGAAACCTCTCTTCTACTGGCAAATTTCTGTATCTCCTTAACTGTTAGATCTGTATTAACAGGCACTCTATTACTAATACCAAGCGGAGAAACGAATGTAGCAATGTTCTTTGATTTACAACTATGACAAGAAAAGTGTATAATAGCCGATACTCCAGTATTCTGGATTATGTTAACATCTTCAGGTAAATAAGGAGTGCCACATTTGTCACAAAACTTTGCAACAGAGTCTAAGAAGAACTGTTTTTTATCTAATATGCTATTATCATTACTGTCCATATATTAAATTATACCATACAAAATAGATGACAGATAAAAGTAAATCTATAAAATATCTTGTTAAGAAGGGAAAAGAAAGAGGTTTCCTTACACAAGAGGATCTTTTAGATGTTTTTCCTACAATAGAGGAAGATATCGAACTTCTGGATGAAATTTTTGAAAAGTTACAAGAAAATGAGATAGAGGTTTTAGAACCAGAGGATGATATCGAGACTAATGCAAAAGAGGAACTAACACTTGAAGGAAAAATCCGAATCCTAAAAAATATACAGACCAATATATCAACAGATGCAATACGATCATATCTTTATGAAATAGGGAGAATTCCATTACTCACAGGTGAGGAAGAAGTAATATTAGCAAAAAGAATAGAAAAAGGAGATAACGAAGCATCACAACTATTAATTACTGCAAACCTAAGATTGGTTGTAAGTATAGCAAAGAAATACAGTAAGAGTAATTTAGAACTCTTAGACCTCATACAGGAGGGAAATATAGGTTTAATGAGAGCAGTAGAGAAGTTTGATTATAAAAAAGGTTTTAAGTTTTCTACATATGCTACATGGTGGATTAGACAAGCTATTACAAGAGCTATTGCTGATCAAGCAAGAACTATCAGAGTCCCTGTACATATGATCGAAACAATAAACAAGTTTAATAAAGTCAGTAATACATTGGCTACAAAACTGGGAAGACCTGCTACAGATGAGGAAATTGCAAAAGAGATGGATATAGAGATAGAAAAGATTGCTGAGATAAGAAAAATTAAACAGAATCCTACATCACTCGCAACTCCAATAGGAGAGGAGAAAGATAGTAAATTACAAGATATTATCCCAGATGATTGGTCACAGTCTCCAGAAGATTATGCAACAGGAGAATATTTAAAGAATCAGTTACATGAGATTCTTGATAGTCTACAAGACAGAGAAAGACGAGTGCTTTCATTAAGATTTGGTTTAGATGATGGTGTATCTAGAACATTGGAGGAAGTTGGGAAAGAATTCGGAGTAACTAGAGAAAGAATAAGACAGATAGAAGCAAAAGCATTAAAGAAGCTAAAGGAAAAGTCTGCACAACAGAAGTTAGACGACTATATAGACTAATCTCTACCTATTAAAGAAAGAAATTCTTCAGGAGAAACAGGAAAACTTTTACCTGTTCTCTCTGTTATCATTTCTAATTCTGCTAAATCAAATTGGTTTTTAATCTGACTTGTGTATGAATTAGCATTAGGATTTATATCTATATTACTATTTTGAAAATATATAGAAGAACCTATCCAGGCTAAAACAACTACCAAAAGGAGTATTAAAACAAACATAGATTTTTTAATTATATCCATACCTCTATTTGTAAAAATTATTATTCTCTATATTGTATATTCTTAAATTCAAACTAAATGAATTCAAATTATCCTTATCCCTTTGGGTAGAGAATGATACTGACTCAACCACGGGATACATTGGTAATGCCTCTAAATCTCGGAGTAGGTTGATCAGATTAGAATCCTTCCCCTTGATACTTAATCTCACTGCCTTTGGGACCAAGACCTTTGTAGCAACATTAAAACTATCTCCTTTGTAATTATCAAAATTAACAGCCATTAAAGCAAAACCATTTCTAGCAGCTACTGCATCTATATTTGACATAAATAGACTGAAATTCCCATCTGCTGGAAATATTAATTCTAAATTATCAAAATTCTTTCTTTCTGTAGCATACTGTTTATCTAATTCACTCAAAGTTTCTATCTTCTTTTTTAAGAGAGAATTAACTGTACTCTTCTCTTTTATTTCTTTATTTATCCTCGTTATAGTCAAAATCGTTGGTCTAATTGCAAATGCGATTAAAATTATCATTACAAATACCGAAAATCCAAAAAATATATATGACTTCTTCTTTTCAGGAGATTCTTTAATAATTTTGATATATTCTGTTGTATTAATATTCTTTTCCTTCATTATTTTGTTGCAGGATAAAGATTAAAGGTAACTCTTACACTAACCTCTGTCCTATCTTTACTAATAGAAAATCTAACATCGTAATAGTTAGGGTTATTTTTCAAAGCAGATTCATAATTATTAACAGCATCTAAATTTGATGTTGTTAAATGAAAAGAAACCTTTCCCTCATTAAAGGTAAAATTTTCTAACTTAAGCGAAGAGGGGACACCATTTATTAACTCACTAACTACTGTGGAGTTAATTTGCTGACCTTCTCTAACTTTTTTACTGTCTAGTAAAAGAGATTGGTAGTTTTCAAAAAGAGCAGAATTCTTCTTCCAATTTTCATTGGATAACAATACAACCTTATTATTAATCTCCTCTGTAAGGTCATTATTTTTTCTATCTAGTACAAACCTAGAGAAAAAAACAATCAAAACCACAACTTGAACAAATATCAGAAGATATTTTCCTATATTAACAAGCCAAACATATGCATTTGCCCAAAGATCATTAGGAGAATATAGTGCATCTAAGAAATTAATGGATTTTGGTTGTTTATCCGTTTTAAACATTAGGCAGTTTTATCTTTTTAATAATTTTAGTATAGCATATATTTAAATATACTAAATCTTATTAAACAGTATTATTGTCTCTTTTTTCTCTAATGCCTCCTTGGCTTTTTCACAACTGACAGGAATTATGGGAATGTAGTACTTAATGACTATACTTAGTAGATAACTAAGGTTATTTAAGATATTCTGAACATTCTCCTTGTCCATATCCTTACTCCAAGGCTCCTTTTCGGTAATATATTTATTCCCCCAATCTGCTAAAGAATCTATTTTCTCTCCTGCAAGAGCTATTTCATAATCTTCATACAGTTTTTGTATCTCACCCTCATACTGATCAACCTTATCCTTAAAATCTTTCTCAATCTTAGATTCGTCATTAATTTCTACCTCTCTACTATTTGAAAGATGTATTACTCTGTTAAGTAGGTTTCCAAAATTATTAGCTAATCTTGAATTATACATATTAACTAAATCATCCTCCTTGTAGGGGCTGTCCCCATAGGTAACTATACCTGTTAGAAGGTAGAATCTAACTATTTCAGCTCCATACTTTTCTTCTTGATCAAATGGAGATATTACATTACCTAATGTTTTAGCCATTTTTCTTCCATCTGGTCCTAAAATCATTCCGTGTTCTAAAAGCTTTTGAGTATGTGGTAATCCAATGGATGCCAACATTCCTTGCCAGATACAACCTTGAAATCTTAAATTATCAGGACCAAATAGTTGAATTCCTGGCCACCATTCATTTAATCTCTTTTCATCACTGCCAAAACCTAATACATTTACATAATTGGTTAATGCATCAAACCAAACATAAAGAACCTGTTCTGGATCGTTTGGAACCTCTATTCCCCATGGAAGATTCTCTCTTAATCTAGAAATACTAATATCTTCTATATCTGCAATTATCCCCTTTAACTCCTGCAATTTACTCTTAGGCTTTAATACATCAGGATTTTCATCTAACCAATTCAGTAATGAATCTTTATATTTAGATAACTTAAAAAAGTAGTTTTCCTCCTCCTTAAGCTCGGGAACTTTGGCATGGTCAGGGCATTTGCCATCAACCAATTCCTTTTCTGTAATAAATCTCTCACACCCTACACAATACCACCCACTGTATTTTTTCTTGTATATATCTCCATTCTCTTCACATCTTTTCCAAAATTCCTGAGCAGCTTTATGATGTTCTTTGTTAGAAGTTCTATAAAAACTGTCATATTCAACAAAAAATAGTTTACAGTAGTCTTTGAATCTTTGAGAGTACTTATCTACAAAATCTTTAACATCTAATCCCTCTTTTTTTGCATGTTCTAGCATCTTTTGTCCATGTTCATCTGTTCCAACATTAAAAAAAACATTATCCCTACCCAATTTTTGTTTAAAATATCTAGATATTGCATCTGCCTGTACAAATTCTAAGGCATGACCGATGTGTGGTTCAGCATTAACATAGGGGAGAGTAGTTGTTATGTATAGTTTTTTATTATTCATTAATAGTTCAGTTTCAAAATTAGATTAAAAATATAATCTATGCTTAGATTATATACTTATTTCGTTATAGTGAGAAATATATGTCCCTAATGGGACATCATTTGCTGAGACATTAATATACCATCAGCCAAACCTAACTTTACTAGCTCTTGCCATACAGCTTCGGTAACAAAAGGTACAAATGGATGCATTATCTTTAGATTTTCTTTCAATATATACAACAATTCTGATAACGATTTTATTCTCTTTTCACTACCTATCCCTTCATCCTTAATATCATTCTTTATTTCCTCTATCCATACATCACATAACTGATGCCAGAAGAACTCCCTAATGGCCTCCGCCCCTAAGTTAAATTGATACTTCTCCATATACCTACTCACCTTACCTATATGATCTTTTGTTATGTTAATTCTTTCACTTTCGGTAATCTTAAAATTTGAAATTTCCCCCATTTCTTTATCATCTATATTCATTACTATAAATCTACTGGCATTCCATATTTTATTAACAAAATTTCTATTCCCCTTTATCTTTTCCTCCCTCAATGGTGCATTAGATCCGGGTAGAGCATCCGAGTAATACCACATTCTTAAAGAATCTGCTCCATACTTTTCAAAGATTTCCTTTGGCTCAACACCATTCCCTTTGCTCTTTGACATCTTAGAGCCATCTGCAGCCAAGATCATACCGGTAAGAAATACCGTGTTATACGGAACTTCTCCAGTTTTATATATTCCCATCATTATCATTCTTGCTGACCACCAGAAAAGAATGTCTCTAGCATGAGTCATTACTTGAGTAGGGTAGTATTTTTTAAAATCCTCTCCCTCTGGCCCACCTAAGGTTGAGAAAGGCCACTGTCCCGAACTAAACCATGTATCAAAAACATCCTCATCCTGTTCCCATATTTCATTATTCTCTACATTTGGTTGTTCCTCTCCTAAATGAATCTTTCCTGTACCTGTAGCTTCTTCTCCAGTCTCATTTTCATAATCATCCACACCTTTTCCTTCATTTTCCTGTAACCAATCATATAATTTCTTTCCTCCACTGTACCAAACAGGAATTCTTTGGCCCCACCATAATTGTCTAGATATACACCAAGGTTCAATATTTTCATAAAAATGTTCTAAAGCTTTCTGTTGTCCAATTGGAATAACCTTAATATTGCCCTTCCTTATCTCTTCCAAAGCTTTATCAGCAAGAGGTTTTACATCTAAATACCATTGATTAGAAATTATTGGCTCTATAAGAGTTTTACACCTCTCACAAATCATGACATCATGCTTAATATTCTCTATTTTTTCCAATAATCCTTCTTTTTCTAATTCTTCGCATAAGGCTTTGGAACATTCTATTGTACCCATACCTTTAAATCGTTCAGGAATATCTCCCTCCATCTTGGCATTTTCATTAATAACATTACGAACCTCAAGACCATACCTTTTACCTAACTCGAAATCTATTGGAGAATGAGCTGGTGTTACCTTAAGAGCCCCTGTCCCTAACTCCATATCAATACTTTCATCTGCTATTACTGGAATTTCTCTATTAGCTATTGGCAATATTACCTTTTTCCCAACCAAATCCTTATACCTCTCATCGTTTGGATTAACTGCAACTGCAGTATCTCCAAGCATAGTTTCCGGTCTAGTGGTTGCAACAGTAATATATTCTTTATCTTTCCCAACAATTGGATATTTAATATATGCGAATATTCCCCTTCTTTCTTCATGCTCAGTATCAACATCTGCCAATGCAGTATGGCAATTCGGACATTGATTAATTATCCTTTTATCCCTATATACCAACCCTTCTTCAAACATTTTATAAAATGTTTCATAAACAATTTTCGTCAATCTAGGATCTAAAGTGAAAAACTCTCTACTATAATCTGCTGAGAGACCAATCCTCTTCTCTTGTTCTCTTGCATTTTTTGCATTCTCTGTACAAAATTCATAACTTCTTCTAAAAAATTCCTCTCTTCCCATTTCACTTTTACTTTTTCCTTCCTTTTCCAGAATCTTTGTAAAAACACTCTCTGTTTGTATCCCAGCATGATCTTTTCCAGGAAGAAGTAGGGTGGGATGTCCAGTCATTCTCATATATCGACCCATCACATCATGAAAAGAATACCCACATACATGTCCCAAATGAAGATTCCCATTAGCATTAGGAGGAGGAAGAGTTATGGTAAAGGGTTTTTTAACATCATATCCAGCTTCTTTAAGATATTTTGCCATATTATCTGGATTTGAAAGGCCAGAACCCTCCCAAAGAGAATATATCTCAACTTCCACATCCGAATTGTATGATTTTGGTAATTCTTCCTTCATATATCAATAATCCCAATTATATCACAATCCCCTTTGGGGTCTGACCCTCCTCTGTCCCCCTTTTCCAAAAGCTTTGGTAGCACAACCCTACGGAAGGAGGAGGCCTGACCCTCGTCCGACCCTGGTCATATAACGATCTCTGTGATAGAATATACATATCTTAAAGATTTCCCCTTCCCAAAACAGATCTTCTTCGAAACCTGTATAATGGTTTGAAGAGGGTATAGATAATATAATTAGATAAAAGATGAAAGATAATAGAAAAGAAATGTTACAACTATGTACACTTTCCGGAACGTCAGAGATTGGAAGAAATTCAAATTTTGTTCAGTACGGTGATGAAATAGTTATGATAGATGCAGGGTACTCATTCCCTGGACACGAGATGTACGGTATTGATTATTTAATACCAAATATAAAATATCTCAGACAAAATAAACAGAAGGTAAAGGCCATATTAATAACACATGGTCATTTAGATCATACTGGAGCTTTAAAGTGGATACTGCCTGAATTGAACTATCCCCCAATATATGCGGGAGGTTTTGCAAAAGCCTTAATTGAGGCAAAAATGAAAGAATATAAAATGGAAAACAAGGTTAAGATATATGAGGTAGATAGAAAATCACGAATTAATATAGGAAGAAATTTCAAGGCAACCTTTATAGGAATTAATCATAGTATTCCAGATGCTTTTTCAATATTTTTAGAAACTCCAAAAGGAAATATCTTCTTTTCAGGAGATTTTAAAATAGACAAGGAACCAGCAAATGAGCCACAAAGTGATTATGAAAAACTTAGAGGTCTACGAGGAAAGATAGATTTAGCACTAATGGAAAGTACTAATGTATCAACACCTGGAAAAGCTCCATCTGAGACTGAAATATCAAAGAATTTAGAGGAAATAATATCTAAACATAATGGTAGAGTAATTGTTTCTGCTTTTTCTTCTTTGATTACCAGACTATATTCTCTTATAGAAATTGCAAAAAAAACTAATAGAAAGATATTAATATCCGGAAGAAGCCTTGATCAAGCAATAGCTATTGCTAGAGAAAAAAGATATATAACCATAGAAGACAAATTCTTAATAAAAGAGAGAGATATAAACAAATATTCAGACAACGAGCTTTTGATACTATGTACTGGAAGCCAAGGAGAAAGATTTGCAGTATTAAATAGAATTTCTCTCAATGAACATAAATACATAAAATTAAAGAGAGGTGATTTAGTTATCCTTTCTTCTTCGGAAATTCCAGAGAACATCACGACCATAGAAAGGATGACTGATAGAATATTGGATTTCGGAGTGGATCTAATAAAGGATGATGTAGACACTAAGGTCCATTCAACAGGACATGGAAATCAGGAAGATTTAAAAATGATGCTAGAGATGGTTCAACCTAAATACATCATGCCCGTACACGGTTCATTAACATTCAGATATTTCCATAAAAAGAATTTAATTAAATGGGGTTTTGATAAAAATAGGGTTTTTTTAACAGAAGATGGTCAAATTTGGAATTATGACGGCTATTATTGGAATAAAGGTAAGAAGGTTGAATCAAAACCAATCTTAATAGATGGTTTAGGAGTAGGAGATATAGGAGATGTTGTATTAAAAGATAGAAAACAACTTTCAGAATACGGGATGTTTTCTGTAGTATTAAATTTGAGTTCAAAAAATAAAAAGATTATTGGAAAACCAAGATTTATCTCAAGAGGTTTCGTATATCTAAAAAGCTCTCAATCATTACTAAAAGAAATACAAAATCTCATCTTCGATATACATAGGGATTGGGAGAAAAAGTCACTAAAAGAAGGTAAATTCGAAGAAAAGATCCTCGTTCAAAATATCGAGAAGCAGTTAAGCAAGTTGATATTCAAAAAAACAGAAAGAGAACCAATCATCCTTGTTGCAGTAATCTAAAAGCTTTCTAAAAGATACAAATATGATATACTTTTTGTATGCTAAATCTGCCTTTTTTGAAAACATCTCCCAAAAGTTCTCTGAGAGCGGGAGATAACATAGTGGCTTTGGATATTGGGACAGAACAACTCAAGAGTATACTTTTTTCAATTAATGATTTAGGTATTGAAGTAAAGAAAATTTCAAGGGTAGAGCAACAACAACATGCGATGAAGAGTGGCATTATCAAAAATTTAGATACTGTTTTAGAGAATTGCAGACTTGCCATTTCCGAATTAACTGATCGCCTACCAGAAGAACAATTTCCTAAAAATGTTGTTATGGGTATAGCTGGAGAATATATACAAGGAGTATCCATAGTAGTTAATTATCAAAGAGAAGAAAATTATGAAAAAGAAGTCACAGAAAAGGAGGAAGGAAGGATACTTTCTCAAATTAGACATAAGATAGAGGCAAGCGGAAAGGAAGATTTAAGCCAAAGAATTGGGTTAACTAACGATGATATTGAGATATTACATATTACACAAACAGGATTGGAAATAGGGGGAATGCCAGTTGATTCTTTAGTTGGGTATAAAGGGAGGGATGTTCGATTACACTTTTATGCATCATTTGCTCCAAAAACATACACAGAAGCATTAAAAAAGGTGGCTTCAGAGATTCAATTAAATGTATTAGGAATAGTTTCTCAACCTTTTGCTGTAGCCAGGGCATACTCTGGATCATCAAACAGAGATTTTTCTGCAATCTTCATAGATATCGGAGGAGGGACAACAGATATTGCCGTAGTGGAGAAGGGAAATGTTGTAGAAACTAAAATGTTTGCATTTGGAGGAAGAACTTTTACTAAAGAAATAGCAAAAATGCTTGATTTAGAATATAGATATGCAGAACAAAGAAAAATTAAATATTCACAAAAGACTTTAAACAGGGAACTCTCAAGGGATGTTCAGAAAATTGTGTATCCAGTAGCTAAATTATGGATGAAAACACTAAAATCCGCTCTTTCATACTGTGATGACATTAGTTCCTTTCCCACACAAATATATTTATGTGGTGGAGGATCCTTATTACCGGAGATGAAAGAAGTTATGTTAGAATTTCCTTGGAAAAAGTTTCTACCTTTTCCAGTAGTACCTAAAATCGATTTTTTTACACCTGAGAAACTAGATTGCATAAAGGATAATAGTGGGAATTTGAGAAACATATTTGATATTACACCTGCAGCATTAACTAAATTTGTATATGATATGAAAGAGAAAGAATTGTAATGGAAGAAGAAAAGAAAATTACAAAAATAGTAATAAATAAGGATGACGAATTAACAGATATTGTTACTGCGATATTAGATTCTCAAAATGAAAGGATCGTACTCACTTTTGCAGAAGAAACAGATCTTTTGATTAGCCCAATTAATCTAAAAGTCCTATTAGAAACAGCAGATGAAAGTGAGAAATTATTAGTAGCTCAGATTATAAAAAATCCAACTGGATTAAGGAACGCAAAACTAGCGGGGATTTCAACAATAGATGTTCCATCCTTCCCAACAGAGGACATTTGGGAGAAGGAAGAGATTAACTATGCCAATAGAATAAATCCTCCAAAGCAGAAAACAACACCAAAGGTAGAAGCTGTTGTAGAGAAACAAGAAGATACTCCCAACATATCTGATTTTCAAAAAAGAATAGATAGTGCAATTGTCTGTTAATTTCTCTAGATGAGGATTTACCTTCTGCTAATAACAATAACGAAGATTTCCCCATTGTTATTGATCCTGATCTTTCTAAGGTGGATTTTAGCCAGAAAACACAGGATCCCAAAAAGATACAACCAGAAAAAAGGATAAAGGAAAGAAGGAACTTTAAACCTAATGTAGGAGCAATTGGGGAAAAGATTAAAAACTTTTTTAATAATATTCCAATACCAATAAAACTTAAGAAATTGGCACCTTTAGTAGCTATATCCGTTGTCCTTTTAATTCTTTTAGTTGGCTTTATATATTTAAATACAGCATTACTCGTTAAAGTTAAAATATATGTAGAAGCGAAAGAGGTAAGTATAGAGAGGGAATTTCAAGGAGATGAGAATATAAAAGAGATAGACTTTGAAAATCTTAAGATACCTGTAAAAAGTGAAAGTGTGGAGAAATCCAGATCTACCAAATAAAAGAGGATTGTAATGATGGGACAGCAGCACTTAACCTTCCTGCAGGAAGCACACTTTCTACAAAAGGAAAAGTCTATACATTAGATTCAGATACATCTGTTAAATGTACCACTTTAACGGTAGCTGGAATTACAGCTATAGAAGTTGGAGAAGAATATAATCTACCTTCTGGTCAACTTTTTACATTCCAAGGATACTCTAGCACAGAACTATTGGCACTTAATAATAGTGGAGCAATAACAGGGGGATCTAAAGAGGAATATACCGTCCTTTCTAAGGCTGATGTGGATGCTGGTGTGGAAGATCTGAAGAAAATAGGTATAGAGGAGGGAGAAAGTGAACTAAGAGGACTATCTGATAAATGGCTGATTATAGAAGATTCTCTAAAAAGCGAAGTTATATCTGATAGCATCAAGAGCTACTAACTAAGGAAGCAAAGGATAAGAACTTATTTGAAACAGACAAAGATTGGGATTTGGAATTAGATAAAGAAATAGAAAAAGAGATCTCTGTAATAGAAAGTAATGAACAAGGAGTAAAGATTAAACTTATTGCAAAAAGTTCTGTAAAACCAAAGGTTGATAAAAATAAAATAATAGATGATCTAAAAAGTATGAATTGGGAAGAAGGGCAAGAATATTTGAAGAATTATGAATTTTCTGAGAAAGAAACAAAGATCGAATTCCTTCCAGAGAAGTTCCCAGAATTTCTAAAAAGATTCCCAAAAAGACAGGGTGGAGTTATGATATCTGTTCTAAATGTTAACTAATCCTTTATTTTAACCTCATTTATTGATAAAATGGCTCTTGTCATGTACCTGTAGCTCAATCGGATAGAGCAACTGCCTTCTAAGCAGTAGGTTGTCGGTTCGATTCCGGCCAGGTACGCCATAAACATTCTTTCCTTTAAGGTAGATGTAACATCGTACTACAATAACAACTATAGCCCTTATATTAAGCAAATTTAATATACTATCGGGGAGTTTTAATTATCACTAGTATCTACAAAAAAATCATCATCAGTAAATATCTTCTCGTTATTAATATTCTCTTGGGTATCCTCCTTCCCTTTTACTGTATTAATTGGCTCATCTGAATACATTACTCCAGAGGCATCAAATATCACAAATACTATCCCTATTGCTCCTAATACTACAACCATAACAATTTGATTAATTACATATGCAAATTTATCAGAGATTGCATTCATCAAAAGATTAACCAAAATTCCACCAATTCCAGTAGCTCCTAACATTTTGGTAAAAAATCCTTTCAAAAATCTCTTTGTCCCTTCAAAAAAAGGATTGATTATCTTAATAACATTGTTTGTCAGTCCCCTAAAAGGTTTCATTAAGAAAGACAGTGAATTATTAAGACTCAATTGACTCATCAAATATGCGAAACTTTTAGTATTTAGATTCCCTTGCTTATCACAGGCCCACTTAAGCCAAAGACTCCCATCAATAAATAATCCCTTTATTAAATTATTGGGATGAAAATAATAAAAATCACCTAATAATCTACCAATAACAGAATTAGCCCCTTTGTAATAAGTTCCTATCTCTTCACCATCTTTCTTAACAGATACAGGCTCAACTATTTTAGTAAAGTTAATATCCTCAACTCCAAATTTCTCCCAATTTCCATCAACTAATATAGATCCCCAAGAACCACTATTTGCTAACCAATTTCCTATAAGTATTCCCCTCTCAAATTTCATTCCCAAAGTTGATTTAGAAGATGGTTGTAGGATTGACTCTACCCTTTTTTTAACTTCTGGTATTTCTACATAATTACCATCTTTTTTTAGTTTTTCTGTAATATCAGCTGCTAATGACCAATATATAGAATTCTTTGCAATGGTATTCCCATCATTTACCTGAATATTGGATATTTCCTTTGCAATATTAAAAGCAATTTTGGGATCCAAATTTTTATCATTCTTCAAAAAAGTATATACTGCTTTCTCCCTCTCTTTAATATCTTCTATTTCTCTATAATATTCAATCTTCCCAATATCTTGCCTATCTAAATTATAATTTCTACTTATTTCTTCTTTTTTTGATTTCCATACTTCATCTCCAACTCTGAATAATCCTAAATCGGATGTCTTAGCACTTCCCCAAAGAGAATATCCGACATTAAGACCTTCTTTCATATCTAAACCTTGCAAGGAAAGTAATTGTGCAGTCTTTTTTATTCTTTCATTTTTAGAAGGTTCCTTTTGTAAATCCTTAACATTTGCAATTAACCAAGATTTCGAAAGTTTTGGATTCAATCCTGATAGGGTAGAGGCTCTTAATTGAACAGCCCTATTAAAAAATTCTTCTTCTGATCCTAATATTTCCTCCTTAGAACGATATCCGAATATTTGATCATTTCTCTTCGACTTAGATTTTTCCTCTATTTCCTTTTTTGATAAAGAATCGGATCCAAATATATGGTGATTTGAGTATTTATATCCTGAATATATTTCTTCTTTCAAAAGTTCCTTGAAGAGATCACCTGCCTCATATGCCGTTCTCGAAGAAGCTCCATTTGATTTCGCATACAAAGATATTAATGCCCCATCGATTGCATAATGTAGGGATCCCCCTATAGAAGCCCACTTAGCTCTTGCCCTATTTTTAGATACTTCTGATTTGGAATATTTTGATGGATTCATAAAGGCTCCAGATCCCAATCCAGCTGAAATACCTCCACCTAAATCTATGGAGGTTGCTTTTGCAACACTACTATTAATGGATTTAAATGCTGATTCTAAGGGATAGAGTAGTGGTTGAGTACCTATTTCAACTAAAGCAGAAGCATAATCGGACATTCCATCAATATTTTTAGGAAACGGTTTATTTCTTTTCTTTTCTTGAGCATCAAATATGAAACTAAAAATCGAATCATATATGTTTAAATCGTTTTTTTTATCCATTGCATTTACCTCTAACCATTAAACATTCCACCTATAAAAGGTATTTTTCCTGCAGCCTTCTGTACTGATTGGCCAACCATAGACATCTCCTTACTTTGCTCTATCTTTAGTGCACCATTAATTATTGTTGGCATATTAGCTGCAAATAGATAGCCTGCTATTAAAATAACTCCCTCTAAAGAGACTATCCAATCTGGCCAAAATACTCCTTTATTTCCAAAAAAATTGAATTGAGCAGGATCAACTGCAGAAGATATGAATGCAAATACATTTATAACTAAGTATATTCCTACAAATGTGAATACATTTGCAATAACGGATTTAAACCATTTTGTTGTTGAAGAGAAATTTCCAGGAAGAGAACCTAACATTATCTGAATAGGGCCAAATATGACATTGATGAATAATTTAAGATATGTCATTAACATCGTAATGAACAATTTAAAAGAAGCATATAGACAAACTAGGAGAAGTAATATGTTTCTAATAAGAAAGGTTGTTAAACCAACTTTTATCGCATTCAGAGGAAGGGTTATAATGCTCTTTATTGTCTCCGCAGCGATATCCAAAACCAAATCAACCCCCAAAATATTTACATCAAAATGCATATTTTGAATATTCTTAGTCATCACATCTGCTAATGCAGTTAATGTAAATATACCAACTGATTGTCCAACAATTTTCTTAACTGTTCCGGCAGTTCCAGAATATGAATCAGCTAAATTCTCGCCTATCAATGGCAGCTTTCTTAGATTAGAGACTATAAAACCGTCCTGTTTAGCAGTTATTAAGGCTTCATCGGTTAAGGAACCAATATCTTCAACTCCTACCAAATCTTCCTCCGTTACAGTAGGATCTTCCTCTTTATACACAGATACAAACATAGAACCTATCACTTTCATTGATGTTTTACCTACATCCATAACTATTCCAACAATGGCGAAACTAAATGTTACTAAAATGAGCCCGAATATAATCTGGGGGATTGTATTTCCCAACGATACAACGATTTGCCCAGGAAGATTCTTCCGGAACATGATCATGAAACCAACAATAATAATAATAATTACATATCCCAGGTAGGCAATATTTCTAAAAGTACCCCAAATCTCATCAAGATGTAAATTATCCTTTAAATAGTTATAACCAGAATTTGTAACAGGGTTTGAAGTATCTACACTTTCCAAATTTTCACTCTCTTCAATAATTTGGTTAGCATCTTCTAAAAATTGCTCTTGTAAGGGATCTGTCACCTTCTCTTGTATTTGCTTTATTCTTTTTTGTCCCTTCCTTTCCTCTTTATCAAGATCATCTTCTTCATAATCTCCTATCCCCAATGCAAAAATTCCTACATTGTCGCGATAACCAGGGATAAACTCCTCGGCAAGGTGTTGCCCGACATTGACTGTCGGGAACGAAGCAATCATTTGTGAATTTGCATTTAATAACTGTCCAATAAGCCCATTGTCATCTGATCCCCCGATATTCGATACAGAAGCTTCATCGTTCACACAGTAAATACTATCTCCTATTAAGATTGACATAATATTAGTCAGAGAAGCTACGGTATTTACTCTCTTAACCGCATCAACACTATTATCCTGCCCTGTCAATGCCTTACTCGAATCATTAATATCTGCATAAGCAGCTTCCAAATCTATGCATCTTTCTCCGTCTTCCTCTCTAATAATCTCTCTGGCAAGAATGGTGGAGGGGAGAAGTATTATGAGAAAGAGTGAAAATATAAATGATTTAATAAATCTCATTAAGGCAGTAAATAAATTTAATTATATTCTATTTGTTTAACATACTCATCATAATCACAAAGATATTCTTCATTCTCATTCTGGAAACACCTTTTTTCTCCTAACTTCTTACTATCATAGTATATCTCACTATACTCCTCAAATAAGCAATATCCATCAGTATCTTCTATACTACAATCTGTTAATACAAAACTTTTCTTAGATAATTCAATTCCACTCCAATTCAACCAGTTTAAACAGGTAAAAATTTTCTTCCCTACAGAATCCAACCTGAAAGAATCACATAAATTTTCTTCCCACTGAAAATACTGACTTTCATTCAAAATACCATTTGAAAATATCATCTCTCGATTATCTACGACATTCATTACCTCTTCCATATCATAATCATATTTTCGAGGATTAACTCCTAATAGTATCTTATTTTTAGATACATAATACTCATAAAAACTATTAATAGAAGGAATATATCCTAATAAATAATCTTTAGAATCAACATTTAAACCATTCTTCCAATAGTAGGGGACATAGACTTCATTCTTTTCTACACTTTTATTAGATATATCTAGCTGTGCTTTTGCAATATTAAGGCTTTCTTCTATTACTACCTCCTCAATATTTTTATTATTTATTCCGAGTACTTCCTCTTTTTCATGATTTTCTTTTAGTAGATTGATCGAAAGGGATAGTAATAAAAAGAAGAGGACTATTAACCAGATTTTTTTAGGAAAATCTTTCATTAATTAATATTATCTTCTAATCTAGTTAATATCAACAACATTTGATAGAATAGCCTAAATATAGGGAGAGATGCCTGAGTGGTCGAAAGGACACGCTTGGAGAGCGTGCGTATGAGAAATCATACCGAGGGTTCGAATCCCTCTCTCTCCGTTTCGGCCTAATTTCTTGAAAAACAACTACTATCTGATTATCTTGTTATTTATTTATATTACTGTTAATATTCTTTTATGACAGGACAAGAAGATTACCCAAAGTACATAGATAGACAAACATCTTTATCCGGTGATGCAATAAAGGAGATTGGAAAGAGCCAAGAAGTTCCAAAAGGATTTTATGAAAGATACGATGGGATTATTTCTCCAGAAAGGTTACGCAGGCAAGAACCCCAGATTACTGTCAATGGAAGAGTAGACCAAGAGATGTTTAAACAGGTAAGCACAGATTTATACAAGATAGAAAATGATGAGAATGACCTCAGTCACCTTCAGGTTAATTTCTCCTCTTTTGGAGGTTCTGTGAATTCAGGCTTTGGAGTTCACGATCTTTTAAGAGTGTTCTCCCGAAAGCATAATGTTCCAATAACAATCACAGGATATGGACCGATAATGTCGATGGGAGCTCTTATTATACAGGCAGGCGATATTAGACAGATGCCAGAAAATTCAAGAATGCTTTTCCATCCTATAAGTACATATGTTGAGGGAGAAGTCGACAGAATAGAACACCAAATTGCAGAATCTCGAGCCCTATATACATTATATTCGGAAATAGTTGCGGACAGGGTTAATAAAGCAGGAAAGGATATGACTCCTGAAAGTGTTCAAGATTTAATGAAAGCAAACATGGGTGTTGGAACATATCTAACATCTGAACAAGCACTTCAAATGGGATTTATTGATGAAGTTATATAAAAAGAATCATTTTGAGAAATCCCTCTCTCTCCGTTCCCATAAAAACTTCTACAAATACCTAATATATGGTACTATTCATAAGGATAATTCATTCTTAAAATAGTATGCCTCAAATTTTACTCGCAATACTCTCGTTACTCTTTCTTATTAAGTCTGCAGAGATCTTCATAGAGCAATCTATAGCATTAGCTAAAAAAATAAGGATTAGTAGCTTTTTAATAGGTTTTACTCTCATAGCACTAGGGACTTCTCTGCCTGATCTGGTGATAAGTACATATTCAACCATGACTGGACACCCAGAAATTGCAATATCTACAATATTAGGAAGCGCAATAGTTAAATCATCATTGATATTAGGAATATTAGCACTATTTTCTAACTATAAACTATCCGAAATAGATATAAAGAGAAATATTCCCACAAACTTAATAATGTTTTCATCATTCTTCCTCATTATCCTACTCTTCGGATTTAAAATGAATTGGATTATTGGAATAGT
Source organism: bacterium (assembly GCA_022840695.1). Taxonomy (GTDB): domain Bacteria; phylum Patescibacteriota; class Dojkabacteria; order SC72; family SC72; genus UBA2177. Next base: position 49,287 of record JALHDC010000001.1, on the reverse strand, counting down.
AGCAGTAATTTTATTAATCATTGCTATATACCTTGCCAAACATAACAACCATACTATTACAATAGCAAGTAAGACGAGATTTAATGTATTAATCCTTTTGGTTTCCTTTGGGTTATTAATATTTTCTGGAAAGATTTGTGTAGATAATATTGTACTTTTTGCAGAAAGCTATGGATTAGCAAAAACAACCGTGGGATACTTCATATTAGCTATAGGGACATCTATACCAGAGTTAATAACCTCACTGGCAATAATAAAGAAGGGAAATCTACAAATAGGGTTGGGGAATATATTAGGTTCTACAATATTTGATATTCTTCTTGTTACAAGTATCTCCTCTTTTATAACAACTCTTGATTTCAAGCCTTTCATGGAGGAATTCCTTTTCCTCATCTTTGCAACTGTTATATTTATACTTTTTGCGATACTAGGAAAGAAGTATTATATAAGTAAAAAGGAGGGGATAGGCTTAATTCTTCTTTATATCCTCTTTATCATCGTACAGATGATCTAAACAGAGAATTATCAAAAGAAGTGAGAATATCATTAATCCTTGAGGAAGAGAGAAAAGATAGTGATCAAAACTTCCTATGATTAAAATATAGAGAACTACTAGACTCTTTATTAAATTCCATCTCTTAATACTAGATATACAAAAGTAAAAGAGTACATATACAAAAGATAGGAAACCAATTGATCCTAATTCAGAAATAGCAAGAATAAAAATGTTGTGAACTGGTTGTAATAATGGTATTCCCCTTGCAGTCCTAGGAATCATCTTTTCCATAGATTTAACAAAGTTCCCAACTCCCACTCCTAAGAACCAATTATCTTTCAATGATTCAAAACTCTTCTTTAGAAGTAATATCCTGTCATTCAAACCACTATCTCCGTTATTGAACAGATTCATAAATCTTTCAAATAGCAGAGTGGGAACGAAAGAACTAAGTATATATTTTTTACTTATAATCTTTTTCATAAAAATAGCTAAGAAAAATATTCCAGCAAGAAGTATTGATACCCTTGAAAAGGTAAAAAGTAGAACAATAAAGGAAAATATAATTAAAATAGTTGATAATATTTTCTGTCTCTCAAAGAATAGAATTCCAACAAGTATACTTAAAAGAACGTATCCGGCTAATAAATTAGGGTGAGGGAATGTGCCATACCCCCTTAGAAATAATTGTCCTCCCAACTCTAAAAAACTAGATCCCTGCATACCAGTTACAACCTGTGATTCTCCGATAAAATTCATACCCAATGAAGATCCTCTGGTAAATTGAATCATACTACTTACTCCTTGAACAATAGTATTAGAAAGGAAGATTAAAAGAACAGAGGAATATGTTTTAGGAGAAAATTTCTTTTTAAACTCTACTACTATCGTTATGACAAAAAGGATATATAAAAATAATCGGATAGAGTTAAACAGCGAGAGGAAACTACTAAGCATTAAAGCTTGGGCAATTAATATAATTAAAAAAATTAAAACTCCATTTTTCCAATTTTTTAATAGTCTCCAATAAACAGAAATACCATTTTCCACTATAGCAGAAGCCAGAAAAAGCAAAACCGCAATATCTAGGATTGAAACCGTAGGGACTAAGTAATTAACATAAATTCCTGAGACGAATGGAGTAGATAACAAAACCTCTGTACCAACGATATGAACAGAGTGGGGGAGTTGTAAGGTAACATTGAATGGAAGAACAAATAATATATACAGAAAAGAGGAAAGAGAAATACTTTTTGTATAAAAAGTGGATACTCCCCAGATTAAAATAGTTAGCAGGAGGAACAATGATTTATACAAAGATTCTTGAAATAGAATAGAAAGACATATGGAAGAAAGAAAGAAAACAGTAATAATAAATACTCTTTCTTTATTGATAAATTTTCTTTGCATTAAGCAATTTTATCACTTACTAAGTCTACTTAATAGGCTTTATGACAATCCTCCTGTCTCTTCCCTCTCCTATACTTTCAGTTTCTATATCTTCAAATTTAGACAAAACAACATGTATTACTCTTCTATCAGAAGGCTTCATAGGGGGCAATTCTATTTCTTCTCCAAGAATTCGAACATCATCTGCTTTTTGCATAGCCATCTCCTCTAACTTACTATTTTTTTCCTCTCGATATCCACTAACATCCACAAGAACTCTATAATTAGGATCCTGTTCCAGCTCTTTTCCCATTATTAATTGCAATATGTACTGTATAGAATCAAGATGTCTACCATGACTTCCAATCATATATCCTAGATCTTCACCATCAAAATACACTTTTATATACTTAACTCCCTCCTCACCTTCCTCCATTTCACATCTGTTCTCACAATCAACATTCAAAAGAGAACATAATTCATCAACCTCTTTTTTCATGAACTTAATTATTTCTTTATCTTTCATAAGATAATATTAAAAATTTAGCTTCAAACAATTAGGACATTATTTTTTCAAATCCTTTTTATCTCTATTCATTGTCAAAAGATTCTGGACACCCTTTTTCGTCTTATCCCAATCTAATACCATATACTGAATTACTAACATAAAGGATTGAATTACCCAGTAGAGACTTAATGCAGCAGGAGCACTTACAGCAATAAATACAGTTGTAAATGGAAGAATATACATAAAAGATTTAGACATTTGCTTTTGCATTTCATCAGCAGACATATCAGCCTCTTTCTTTTTCTTCTCTTCCTTCTTTTCAGTTCCCTGTATATTCTGTGTAAATTTAGACATTAAGTACTGAGAAAAACCTACTAATACAGCTAAGAAAAGGTAGAGTAAGGATTCTACTGCAAATTTCCCAACCTCTGCAGAGACATCATTGTATGATTTTGTTAAATCCCAAAATAAAAACTTTGTATTAATACTCAACGAACCACCATCGCTCAACCAATTTTGAAGAAAAGGATATATGCCATCTAAATCATTATTTGTGACATTTCGAATAACTTGAATCAAAACAGAAAGTACTAACAACTGAGGAATAAAAGTAACTAAACAACCTAAAGGATTGTAGCCTACTTTTTTATAAAGCTTTATTTGTTCTTGAGATAGTTTCTCAGGATTATTCTTATACTTCTTCTGTAATGCATCTATTTGGGGTTTAAGAGATGCCATTTTTTTCGTCATCTCTGTTTGATTCTTCATCAAAGGAAGAAGTAGAAATCTGAAGATAATAGCAACGGCGATTATCGCCAACCCTAAATTATCAAAAAGAATATTATGAAAAATAACTAAAAGATTTAGAACTGGAAAGTAGAATATATTGTTCCAAATTGCTGAAAACATATTTTTAATAATAAAAATAATACAATGATAGCGAATATATCATAAATCGAGCTTAAGGAACAGGATCATATCTTTCAGACCTATTCCATGGATTACATCTTACAAATCTTTTAAATGATATTTGAATACCTTTTAAAACACCATATCTATTAATTGCTTCATAACTATACTCCGAGCAAGTAGGTACAAATCTGCAATATCTTGTGTTGGGGAATACTTTTCCTATAAAACCATGGTCAAAGGAAAAAACTTTCTGATATCCCTTTATAATCTTTAACAGAATATATTTAATCATTCTTTATCTGTATTAATTGATTCTTTACTTCCTCCTTAAGTAGGGAATATTTATCACAATACACAAATGCCACATACTGAAAATCAAAACTTGCCTCTGAGATATTTAATTCATTAACCGAATCTAAAAAAGAGTTTCTTAGTAATCTTGTCATTCTATGTCGCATGACAGCATTACCTATCTTTTTACTAACAACAAAACCTATCCTTGGATTATCTACATTATTCTCAGAAAAAACTAACATTCCGTACTTCCCCCGCACTTTTTTACCAGTACGATATACATTTTCGAAATTTTCTACCGGTAAACGAAATTTTTTAGGAAGCATATATATCTATCTTATACTTTTTGTATGCTTTTTTCTTAAAAGCTTGTACTCCTCACTCACAGAAAGGATTTTCTTTCCCTTCGCTCTTTTTCTTTTAAGTACCTTTCGACCACCAACGGTTTTAGATCTAGCTCTAAACCCAAGTTTTTTGATTCTTTTTACATTTTTTGGTTGATATGTTCTTTTCATACAGCGTTATTATACAGTTGATATTGTAAAATGCCAAGTATAATAAGGGATATTTAAAAATTTAAAAGAATTGTATAAAAAGACTCTAAAATTACTAGAGTTATCCACCATTGTTAAAAAGTGCCTTTATTAGGAGATTTTAATATTCTATTTAGAAACATATCCACATTTCTTTCGAAATCATTATAATGGATAAAAGTCCCAATCGGCCATGTGACTGCCCCCCTTTAAACTGCCTTATTATTTTTTATTTATGCTAATGAACAAAGCAGACTTTAAAAATCATTTTGAAAAGATACCAAGTAACACTACTGTTGTGAGTAATAACGATAATGAATGGGATCCAGATGAAGTATGGAAAGTAGCTCAAGAGTATTTGAAACAAGCAATCGGGGTGAGAGAATTTGGTGGTCTCTTTGGGAATGTATATATAGAGTCAATAAATAATGGAGTAGTGCAGATGTCTTGTGATGCTGCATATAAAAGAGAGAAGATTTTAAAAGATTATCAGTATGCAATTAAAAATGCTCTTCAAAAAACTTGTGATAGGAATTTTGAATTGGAAATAAACTTAAGGGAAAAATCTAAAGAAAGTAGTAAACCAAGATATGAGTATCATAATCCAGGTTCGGAAAAGGAAGAAGAGGTCCTAGATCTTTTTTCCTCAGCTGAGAAAGAGGAACACTTGTATAAAAAGTCATTAGAAGAGTCACACCTAAACCCTAAGTATCTTTTTTCTAACTTCATAGTTGGTTCCAATAATAGATTAGCAGAGGCTGTAGCACAGGCAGTTTTAGAAGATCTTGGAAATGCATATAATCCTGTTTTCTACTACGGAGAGACAGGTGTAGGAAAAACACACCTTATGCAAGCTATTGGAAATGAGATATTGAGAAAAGATTCAAATAAAAAGGTTGTTTACATATCAATAGAACAATTCCTAAATGAAATGGTTGAGGCTATTAGGACAAAAAGAAATGAGGATTTTAGGAATAAATACAGGGCAGTGGACCTTTTAATCATAGACGATGTCCAGTTCGTGGAAACATACCCTAGAACACAAGAGGAGCTATTTCATACCTTTAATACCCTATACCAAGCTAATAAACAGATAATACTAGCATCAGATAGACCTCCTAAGGAAATAAAGAATATCACTGATAGACTAAGATCTAGATTTGAAGGAGGGATGGTTGCGGATATCCAAGCACCAGATTACGAAACAAGAATAGCCATACTAAGACAGTGTTTAACAGATAGGAACTACTCAATACCTGATGAATATATAGAATTGATAGCCAAAAATGTAGAAAGCAATATAAGGGAGCTAGAGGGAGCACTAACTAAAGTTGTATCTCTTTTCAAGTTAGGTATTAATCCAACAGAAGAGGATGTAGCAAAAATACTGCAAATAGATATTGATACAAAGAGAAAAAGAATTACACCTACCAAGGTCATAAAAACAGTATCAGAGGTGTTTGATGTAAAACCAAATGAAATAAAGGGAAATAGAAGAACAGCATATGTAGCAAAGTGCAGACAGATTGTAATGTATATACTTCGAAAGGAGTTGGATATGCCACTTGAAAGGGTAGCAAAAGAAGTAAATAGAAAGGACCATACAACAGTTATACATGCATACGAAAAAATAGAAGCCTTAAGAGGGAATGACCGTAGAACAGATGAAAAGATCGATAAGTGTATTAAGATATTAAGAAGTTAGGTGAGGATAAGTATGTGGATAAGTACTGTATATCTACTGATAAGTTATCATATTACCCACACTCTAAAGATCTTTTAATTTCGTAGAAACATTGGTATATAAAGATTTACGCAAATATCGATACCCACAAGATATAAGTAATTATCCAACACATATACCACAAAGTAATCCACAGTAAGAAATCTTTTTAATAAAAGATTTTTAACATAGTTAAAGGAAAATTTAATACTTAAATTATTCACAGGAGAAAAATGAAAGAAAAGTCTGTTCTGGAAATGTTTCTTTCAGTACTTTCTATAATTATCTACATATACACACTTACTACTATAACTATTACTATTTATATATATTAATTAAGAATTAGACAGATTCATTCTTTTTGGTATAAAAAAATGTTAAAATGAATAACATAACTGCCTCAATTAAAATATTAAAATACATATATGAAGTTTTCTTGTAATCAAGATACATTCTCAAAATATTTGAATATTGTAAGTAGGGTAGTTAGTAATAAACCTGGTCTTCCAATATTAAACAATGTACTATTCGAAAGTGAAAAGAATAAATTGATTATCAAGGCAACTGATTTAGAACTAAGTATCAATACCTGGATAGGTGCTGATATTACAGATGAGGGAAAAGTAACTATACCTGCTAAACAATTAACAGATTTTGTAAATTCAATTCCAGAAGAGGTTGTTCAGGTAGAAGTTGAAAAACAAAATTTCAATATATCAACATCTAACAATACTGCAAGTTTTAATACTATGCCTTCTGATGATTTTCCTACAATTCCATCTGTAGAAAAGAAGGAAGATCCGTTTATTCAGATTAATAAAGCAGATTTAGTTATGGCCATTAATAGAGTTGCTTTTGCTGCTGCTACTGATGATATTAAACCGGTATTAACAGGTGTCAAATTTGAAATAGAGGATGATCAGGTGGCTTTAATAGCAACTGATGGTTTGAGATTATCTAGACAGGTTATTAAGGTTGGAAAAACATCTAAGAATAGGAGTTTCTTAATTCCTGTAAGAGCTTTAATAGAGCTTTCATATATAATCTCTGAGACAAGTAATGATTCTGATGAACTATTATCAATCTATTTAATAGAGGATAAGAATCAAGTTATGTTTAGAGTTGGAGATATAGATTTAATATCTAGGTTAATAGATGGTGAATTTCCTGAATATAAACAGATTATACCTACAGGATTTAAAACTAAATGTAGTATAGAGAGAGAAGTATTTCTAAATTCTTTAAAGATAGTCAATATTATTGCTAGATCTGTTTTAGGAAATAAGATGATATTAGATATATCTTCTAAATCAGATCAAATATCTCTTTCCGCTACTCAAGCTGATTTAGGTAAAAATGAGAGTAACTTTGGTTGTAAAGTAGAGGGAGAGGATCTAAAGATAGCTTTTAGTGCAAAACTTCTTTCTGACATACTTAATCACTTAGATTCCGAAAATATACTTTTTGAGTGTTCAGAAGCAGTTAAACCAGGAGTATTTAAGATAGACGGGGATGATAGTTTTGTCCATCTAGTCATGCCTATGATGCTTTAGGCTCTTTTACTTGGTATCCAACTCCATGGACAGTTTCTATTAAAGTCTTATCTTGAAGTTTATCTCTTAACCTTTTTATATGTACATCTATCGTATTAGACCCTATGTACTCTCTATAATCCCATACATGATCGAGGAGTTCACATCTTGATATAACCCTGTCTTTATTCCTGACTAAATATTCAAAAAGATCATACTCTTTTTTTCTAATATCCATATCCGCATTGTCTTTATATACAGACTTATTATCTAAATCCAACATAAAGTCTCCAATATATAGGTTTTTATCTACATAATTCTTAGGTCTTCTCATTAAAGATTGAATTCTAGCTAGTAACTCTTGTATTGGAAAAGGGTAGGTAAGGACATCATCTCCACCTCTTTTTAAAAATTCAACCTTTTCTACCCAACTACCTCTATTACAGATCCCTAATATTTTAGTATTTGTTGATTTATCTACTATATATTTCAATATCTTCTTGCTTAAAGTATCACCTAAATTAGTATTCATTATGCATACATCAAATATTTTACTTTTAATTAGGTTTTGACTTGAAAAATTTTTATCATCAACAGATACAGAATATCCGTAGGAGTTAAGAGTTTTAAAAAGAAGTTGGGAAAGAGTCTTTGAATTCTCTATAATTAGTATATTCATAGAAGTATAATTAAAAATTATTAATAAATAATAATTGGGTATAATTAAGAAGTTAAAACCTAGATAATAAAAAATTATGAAATTTGTACTATCATTAATAATTCTCTCTATTACACCTGTAACTCTTTTGTACTATTTGTTAAATAATCAGAATTTTCTACCTACAAATCATTTAGGAGAATATAACTGGATAAATATATTTACACTATTATCTTTGATTGCTATATCTTGTATATCTATCCTTACTTCGATATTTTATATTCTTTTAAAAATATTCAGAAGAGGGGATAGTAGGAGAAATATAATAGTGTATTCTGTAAAATATTCTGCAATTTTAACAATTGGATTATTAACAGTATTACTTTTAAATTTCTTCCATATATTAACAATTACCTGGGGGATATCTATTCTTGTTGTTGTATTAATATTCTCATTTATTATATGATTAAAATATGAAAAATAATGAAGAGAAAAAGGATTTTGAAAAACTACTTGAAATAATTTCTGGAGAAAAGAGCCTCCGAGAAAGAGAGAAGAAGATAATGGATGCAAAGAAAAAGGCAGTAGAGGAGGAGAAAGATAATAGGAGGAGGGAAATTGTACGAAAGGAAGTTAAATTAGAGGAGGATCCTGTACAAACAGATAAGGTTGTTCAGAATATTAAGCTTTTTGAATGGAGTGCATTTGATAGGTATCAATTTAAGTTTGATAATAAGGGATTTTTAATAGTAGTTGTTCTCTCTCTTCTATTTTCTTTGTTACTAGCAATCTTAGGTAACTACCTATTAATGGCAGCAATCCTTTCTATGCTTTTTCTTCTGTATGTCGCTGGTACAACTAAACCTTTGAAGGTTAAGCATCGAATAACTGCTAGGGGAATAGAAACAGGGGATAAGTTGTATGAGTGGTATATGTTAGATAGTTTTTTCTTTACAAAAAGAGAAGAAACCATACTTTTAATTGTAAGAACAAAGCTTAATTTTCCCAAAGCATTAATTCTTTTGGTAAATTCAAAAGATAAGGATCCAATATTTGTATTGCTTCAAGAAAAGATTTTGTATGAGGATATAAAGAAGTGGGGTTGGTTAGACAAGATGAGTTATGGTGAATACATTCCTTTAGAGGAGGTTTAAGCATTCTTTTGATCAATATTCATTGTATAATACTGCATTGTTAGGAGGGATGCCTGAGTGGTCGAAAGGGGAGCTCTCGAAAAGCTCTGTCTTACAATCGTAGGACCGGGGGTTCGAATCCCTCTCCCTCCGTTAAAACTCTATTCCATTTCACCTTTTAACCATTCCCAGTAAGAATCTGCTACAAAAGTAACAGGTATTGCAAATATACAAGGCACTTCGTAGGTATGAAGTTTCGTAACCTCCTTTTCTATATCACTATATTTAGTCTTAACACTTTTCAATATTAATACGACTTCTTTACTTTTATCTATTTTTCCTGTTTTAGGTGGCCAAAAGAACATTGGTTGCATTTCTTTAAATATATTTACACATGCACAAAGCTTCTTCTGCATAATCTGCTCTCCAATGCTTTCAGCTTGTTCAATACTATTGCATGTTACATACACTAATATCATAGGATCATCATTTAAAGAGAATTCCATATTTTCTAGCCTTAATTTATTGAAAAATTATAGCATTTTTAATACAGGCACTTTTTTCTTTGAGCAGTTAATCACATAAATATTTCAATTGTGGATAATTAGATCTAAGAGGCCGAGAAGCTTGTTATAACAGTATTCTCGATTAATGTGAAATACTATATTCACTAGTTATTAAACTATAGGTAATAATAAAATCTGGGATAATGATAAATTATTATCTCAAAGGATATGCGAATGTAGTTGGAACTTTTCTCACTCTTATGTATTATATAGATATGCAAGAAGGTAAAACTGCTCCAAATTCTGGTATTGATTTGCTCTATAAGGAGCAATTACAGCAAAAAGTAGAGGGAAAGCCTCTTAATAAAGGATTTTCCATACTGGATTTTCTAGTAATAATATCTGCATTTTTCGTAATAGGGTTTCTTGGATATCTAGTATTAAATCCAGAAAAACAGGGTGCTGATGAAAGAAATGTTCATAGAAGTGCTGATGTTGCATCCATACTTACAGCCGTAAGCAACTATATCGATTCTAAAGGAGAGATTCCTTCTAATATACCAATAAACAGTGAATGCATTGCTGTTGGTAACGAGATATGTAAAATAGGTCCGTACGATTGTAAGGGGCTTGTAGACCTATCCTTCTTAACATCTAATGGTAGTTCAGATGGTGGAGTTATTTCTCTGCCCACAGACCCTTCAAGTAAGTCTGTAAATGGATCTGGTTATTACATTTCCCAAGATGGTCAAGGAAATATTACGATATGCGCCCCATATGCTGAGAGAAATGTGGATATATCGTTTTCTAAGTTTGTATTTTAATTTTAAATTAATGACTATGGAAAGAGTAAAATTAGATAGAACTCATGTAGGGTTACAATTTCTTATGATGTTAATTTCCCTTCTATCTTTCTTAATATTGGCTTGTTTTGTTGGGGAGATAGTTTGGATAAAGGATTTTCAATACTTCGCAGTACTACTTTCTGGAGTATTTGCGATATTTGCAGGTTTAATAGCTATGCTTAGGTACTATACACAGAAAGAAAGTTTAACTTTCCTTCTTTTAGGGATAGGGTTTTTGGCTGTTGGAGTATTAGATGTTGTACAGTTAGTTATAGATATTGGGGATTTTAGAAATCTCTTTACATATACTCCAGGAGAAATATATCCTTTCTCATCAATACTGTCTAGAGCTTTTCTTTCCTTAATTCTCTTTTTTAGCTGGATCTTTGGGAAGAGAGAGCTAAGAGAAAAGAATTCTAAATGGAATGAGAAGAGGATTATGTTGTTTGTAGTCGGTATGTTTGTTCTTTTTTCTGGAGTAGTAGCGTCATTTGTACTCTCAAATGTCATAGAGGATTCATTGTGGGTGGTATTTGCAGGAATAATTACTTTAATGTTTCTTCTTCTTTCCTTTATTGGATATATGTTCCAAAAAGAGTGGCAATATGATAATTTCCAATTTTGGTTAATATTTGCAATTTCCTTTTTACTTCTTTCTCAAATATTCTTCCTTCCATTTCTAAACCTTGAATACTACAACATGATGAATCTATCAATATGGGCTAAATTCTTTGCATATGTTGCTTTGTTGGTTGGATTTTTGAATAGTATATATGAACTATATCAAAAAGAAGTTCTCATACAGCAGGAGTTAGAAAGGAAGAACAAGCTTTTGGATGAAACTAAAAAGAAAGTAGAGGAGGCATATTTGGTTATTAGGAAAGAAAAATGGGATCTGGTAAGTGGGAAAAAGAAGATTTCTAAGACATCAAAGAGGAAATAGGGATATGAATGAGGGTATTGGTAAATTGAAGAAATATCAGAAGAAGTTCGATCACTCATATGCATTTGGTATCTATCCAACTTTAGATCTTTTAAAAGGAAGATCTGAGAGTGTGATTAAAGTTCTCCTAAGGAAAGACTCTGAAAGGTTTGACGGAGTTAAGGAAATAGTTGATCTTTGTAAACAAAGAGATATTCCTTTGGAATATAACGATAGATTGATAGGGAAAATAGCTTTCAAGGAGAATACATATGCTGTAGGTGTTTTTAGAAAGTATAGCTCTGAATTAGTTGTGAATGAAAATCATATTGTTCTTGTTGAACCAAGGAATATGGGCAATGTTGGTACCATTATACGAAGTATGGTTGGTTTTGAATTTAAGAATTTAGCAATAGTGGGATCTGGTGTGGATGTATTTTCCCCTAAGGTAATAAGTTCGACGATGGGAAATCTTTTTAAGATTAACTTCGAATATTTTTCAAGTATCGGGGAATATGTTGAGAGGTTTGGGAATCATAATAGGTACTCTTTTGTATTGGGTGGAAATAGAAGTATTTCAGAGGTTGAATTTAAAGAACCAGTATCTTTAATATTTGGGAATGAGAGTAAAGGGTTGTCACCTAATGATGAGAAGGTAGGGGAGAGTGTATATATTCCACATAGTAAGGAATTAGAATCATTGAATCTTTCCGTTGCTGTTAGTTTGGCAATGTGGGAATTTAGAAAATAACTATTCCTATTGTGTTGTTTTTGTGTTAAGATTGTATATTAAACTATACAATTTATATACGAATGACTAAGAGTATAGACTATAAAAAAAGTGTTACAAGACAGATAACATTTCCAAGTCGATTGATGGATATTGCTGAATCTAAGGCGAGAATATATGGATATTCCTTTCCTGAGTATGTGAGATATGTTCTTACCAAGGATGTTGAAGGTTTTCATCTTGGTTCTGAGGAGTATATAGATGATCCCCAATTGGCAAAGGATATAGAAGATGGAATAAAGGAGTACAAGGAGGGGAAAACGATTGCTTTAAGAAACTCAAAAGAAATAGATGATTATTTCTCATCCTTGATAAATGGAGAAGAATAATTTTGTAATACATTTAACAGCAAAATATAAAAAGGAGTTTAAAAGGTTAACTAAGAAAAATAGGGAGTTAGCTTTTAGGATAGTTTCTGTATTGAAAAAATTAAGAAAGGATCCTTCAAATCCAGGATTAAGAACGCATATCGTGTATAGTTCCTATGGTGCCCGGACGTACACTTCTAGGGTTAGTGGAGATATTAGAATACTTTGGAGGTTTGAGGATGGGAATATTATTCTTTTATTAACCATAGGGGGGCATTCTGGAAGTAGAAAAGTATATAAATAAATGGTATAATACCAATGTTCTTTATCAATATGGGGACGTAAGGCTTTCGACAGAAGTTTGCGTTTAGTTATCACAAACCGTTCGTTGAGTCGTTATTCAACACACAGCTTAAGTGTAGAAAATAAGATTGTCGCCTTTGCTAATGAGTTTACTGCTAAGTTAAGAGCTGCTTTTGCTGCTCCAGCTTATGCATTTAACTTTGCATAAGGTCTAACTAAATATTTTAGTTAGTGTCTATTATCCTTTTCCCTGATGAGGGATTATAGATAGTCGTTATCAGGGTACGGTTGGTTATTTGATCGATAGGGTAACTAACTTAGAAACATAATCGAGGGGATATTTCTTTTTGTTAACCTTTCTAGAAATATCTTACTATACAAGGTTAACTATGTTTGTACATGGTGCTAAACAATGCTTTTGGACATGGGTTCAATTCCCGTCGTCTCCACCAGATAAAGATTCTATATCTCCATCATACTAGCCAATATATTATCTAATGTTTCCAATTGTTCTGCAGATGCTTCTTCGTTTATATTATAGAAATATGCTACTCCCTCATATCCATCCGAATCCTCAAATCTAAGTCCTGGTACAGTCACTAAGCCTCCCTCACACTGTGGTTCAAAATATTCATTACCTGCTACTGTATCAAAGTATAGTGTTGTTCCAACCCTCCTAAAATCTTTTCCAAACCATTGAAAATCAGAATATGGGGTATTGGTATAATCATAAGTAACCATATTTTCCTGGATTTCTTCATTCATCTCTACCTGTTCCTGTAGGTAGGCTTCACTACTATCTGTAAATATAGGTAATTCAGGACATCCAATGAAACCGATACCTGAAACAGCTATTAATTCAAGTATTGGTACATTATTGTATGATACAGTGAGGCCTGTCAAACCAGTATATTCAACAGTATCCATTAACATATCTGTTCCATCTCCATCCATATACTCCGTTATGCTCCAACCACTAGGAAGTATTGCAGAGAGAACTTCTCCCTCGTATGTATTTAATGTTGTTTCCCCATTCTCCTGTATAACTAAATCATTGGAAGCATCATTCTCCTCATTTGATTCTTCCTCTGTTTGTTCTTTAGGTTTAAATACATTATCTAAATCAATATATCCATTCCTATATGCTACATATCCAAGGAGGAGGATTGTTACCAAGGCAAGAAACACATTTAAAAGAATAACCCAGATATCCTTATTCCCATCAGAAGGATTTTTTGTATTAACACCATCGTCCTTTTGAATAGTTGTATCAATATTCTGTTCTACTTCCATAGTTATAATATATTTAATTTAAATCGACAGTGGGTTGTTGGTCGCAACCCATTAAAGTACATACAACCTCTCCATTATTACAAGAACACATATTACACCCATCTGAAGCATCAAAGGTTTCCCCATGAGCATATGCCCATCCATTGTATTCACATCTTAATTTCTCTGTTTGAAAATCTGTTGTATATACTATGTAGCTGATTAATCCGATTACTATGGTTCCAAGAGTAATGCTTAAACCAGTTAGGAAGGAATTATCTTTATTTTTTGATTCTTCCATAGCCCTAGTATATATCATTTATTCTTAAATGGTAATACTTAGATCTTCTTTGGAAATGGGAGTAGTAGTCGTGTCCTTCTTACATATTCATTCCACTCTGGATCATTTTTAAATTTCTTCTCTAGAAGTGGTATTCCAGAAACAAAAATTATTAAATATGAAATGAAAAGTGGCCCTATTAAGGATACATATCCTAATGATACAGAAAGAGCAACAACCCCAATACCCCACCATTGTAGTATTTCTCCAAAGTAGTTGGGATGTCTAGAGTATTTCCAAAGACCAATATTAGCAAATCTGGTTTCTGTTTTTCCTTCCTTTTTCTTTGTTATAAATCTTTTGAGTTGAGAATCAGCATTAGATTCTAGAAGGAATCCTAGGATCCAGATTGAGAGACCAATGATGTCTGTATAACCAAGTGGCGAATCAGAGAACTTAGCTATGAATATTATTGGTAGTGATACAATTAGCATAAAGAAGCCTTGTAGGAGGAATATTTGGAAGTATGAACGAATGTAAAAAGTATCTCCCCAATCTTTTTTAAACTGCTGATATCTATAATCTTCCTCCTTGCCTTTGTTTCTAAAATATATATGTGATGCTAACCTTAATCCCCAAAACAAGACTAGGAAGAAAACAAGAATAGCTCGATCTGTTAAATATGATTGGGAAAAAAGAGACACAAGGGCAACGAGTATGAATCCTAATCCCCACCCAATGTCTACAATGTCACTTCTCTTTATAATTAAGGAAAGAGAGTAGAAGAGGGTCATATATATAAATATTGAAAGTGCAACTTTTAGAAGTAATGGTAATATTTCTAACATATTTAAACATTTAAAAAATTAGCGATGTAGTATCCTGCTACTGCAGTTACTGTAGAAAGAGATGTCCCCCATATTATGTCTATTATGGTTACAGAGATAGGCCAATTTTTTAGTGTTGCTAAGTTTGTTAAGTCATATGTTGCATATGTCATCATTCCAAAGAGTGCT
Organism: bacterium; assembly: GCA_022840695.1. Classification (GTDB taxonomy): domain Bacteria; phylum Patescibacteriota; class Dojkabacteria; order SC72; family SC72; genus UBA2177. Next base: position 33,867 of record JALHDC010000001.1, on the reverse strand, counting down.
CCTAAGAAAATTGTTTTTCCTATGGATTTTGCTTCATATCCTGGTAGTACTGCAAATATAATAGCTCCTACGACAAAGAGTAGGTAGAAAATCAGAGCGGGAACGAGATTTGCATTTTCTGCGAGTAGGTGACCAATTTTTTCAGCATATAGATTTTTTGCTATCCAATTTAACCACACAAAATCTATTACAAGAAAAACTAAGAATGTGAGTAGATATAGATATATATATTTCATTGTTTTAACAAAATAATTTAATAATATATTTTAGCATAATGGTGAGATATCTTTTCAAAGTAAGGGATTGTGCTACAATGGATTAAATAATTTTATCCATTATTTCTATGGAATCAGATTTAAATCAAGGAGCACCTTCGATGGAGAATGCTGTGAAGACAGAGGCTCCTAAAGAGGGTGTAGCTACACCTACTGTTGCTACTGCGAGTAAACCAAAGGGAAAAGGACTAAAAACAGTTTTAATAGTATTGGGAGTAATGTTGCTTTTGGGTGCAGCTGCATATGCAGGCTACTATTTTGCTAATTATGAACCTGCAGGTGAAGAAGGTTCCAGTTCTGATACTCCAGATCCTGATGGGGAAGAGGAGGATCAAGATGAAAAAGAGGAAGATGCTGTTGCTCTTTCTTCTGATTTCGTGGGAGATTACATAACTGCTCAACTTCCTGAAGGGTGGAGTATTGTAGAGTATGTGGATGGAGACGGAACAGATATGTTAATGGATGCTGAGTATCAAGGTTTAACAGGTCTTTCTATTCTGACAGATGAGGATGAGGAAGTTCTTCAAGTATATGCTGTAATGGGTATAGGAGGTATTGATATTTGTTCTTCTGTTGGAAGATTCTCGGATACTCCTCAGTCATATATAGATGTGATTAATGGCTTAACTACAGATTATAATCTTAGTAGTGATCCTGATGAGGCTATGCCTACAGTTACCGTAATTGCGGATGGAGATTATACAGAATTTTCTTTCATAGATTTTAGAGGGAGAAGAGTTGAATCTAGCCTATATTGGAATGATTTGGATAATGCGAATGTTGATGAATTCCATCCATTATGTGGATTGTCTGCAGGTGTCTTATCATTCGATACTCTTTCGTTTGAGTATGATAGTGGTATGGGAACAGAAACAGGGAGTAGTTATGGTGTAAAGATCATAGGAAATCCTGATGAGGAGGTTTTACCACTTTTAGATGAAGTGATGAGTAGTATTACTTTGAATTAAAAGTGATGAAAAATTTCTAAGATATTTTTGTTAGAATAAAGAATGATTTTACAAGACCAAGTTTGGGGAGATTCTTCTATAGAAGATGAAGTGATAGTAGAGTTGTTAAATTCAAAAGCTATTCAAAGGCTTAAAAATATTGATCAGGCTGGATACTCTAAGGGTTTCTTTAATCATTCCAGAAATAGATATGATCATTCAGTTGGAGTATTTTTACTTCTTAGAAACTACAAAGCATCCCTGGAAGAACAAATATCTGGTCTAATACATGATATTTCCCATTATGCATTTTCTCATGCCATAGATTATGTGTTAAAAGAAGGAGATATTAGTAAGCAGGATTTACAAGACAGAAGTAAACAGAGGTTTTTGGAAAGATCAAATATTCCAGAGATATTAGAGAAATACGGATACAATATTGAATATATTGCAAATGAGGAAAACTTCCCTCTCTTAGAAAATTCTCTTCCAGATATATGTGCGGATAGGATTGAGTATTCAACGAGGGATATTATACTTTTTCTTGATAATGGTAAATCTAAAGTAAAAAAGATTCTAAATCATCTAAAAACCAAGGGTAAAAATTCCTGGTATTTCGACAATGCTGATGCTGGGTATGAGTATGCTAAATGTTTTAAGGAGTTAAATGATAAGTTTTATGCAGGTTTTAAAAGTGCAATTATGTTCAAGAGTATAAAAGATTTTATGAAACATGCTTTAGAGAAAGAGTATATTTCCACAAAAGATTTAGAAAAGTATGATCAATATGTCTTAGATAAATGTTTGAAGTATGTAGAAAAAGATAAGTTATTGAAAAAATATTGGGAACGTATGAATAGTAGTGAATTATTCTACGAAGATAGTGTTAATTACGAAGAGATAATTGATTGTAAATCTAGAGTGGTAGATCCGTATTGTTTGGTAGGGGATAAAATGAAAAAAGTCTCTGAAATATATAAAGACTGGGGGAAGATCGCGAAGGAGGAGTCTATTCTTAAAAGGTACTGTGTTGCAGTAAGGGATTAGGTTCTTGTATACGGAGAGGGCGGGATTCGAACCCGCGATAGGCTTTTGGGCCTATGACTCGTTAGCAGTGAGTTCCTTTCGACCACTCAGGCACCTCTCCAAACAGCCATAATTATACTTCATTATCTATATCTATGCTAGAATATGCTATGTATCTAGGTATTCATGTATCATCATCCGGTGGTATAGAAAATTCAATAAAAAATGGAGAAAAGTATGAAGTAAATACCATTCAAATTATGCCAACTGCCCCCATGAGATGGGCGACTAAGCCAATACCTGATGAAGATATTGAAAAATTTGTTAATGAATTAGAAAAGTCTAGTATTAAAAAGATCCTAATACATGGAATATATCTAACTAATCTAGCTAGAAAGGATAAACAGCTATTCCATTTAGGCAAAATGGGTCTAGTTGTGTACCTAGATTTCGCAGAAAGAGTAGTTGATTTAATAACGAAGAGAAAGATTGATGCTGAGATATTAGGAGTATGTTTTCATCCTGGATCTCAACAAGAATTATCTTACGAAGATAGCTTAGAAAGAATCTCCTACGGTATTCAATGGGTATTTGATGAGGTAAAGGGGAAACAAAAATTGCTAATAGAGACAACTGCAGGTACAGGTAGTAATTTGGGAAGGAATTTCACAGAATTAAGATTGATGAGAGAAGGAGTTAAGGAAAAAGATAGGGTGGGGTATGTACTAGATACTCAACATACTCATGCTTCTGGATATGATTGGGTGAATAATTTTGAAGGGGTTGTTGAAGATTTAGATAGAGAATTGAAAATAGAGAATATTAAAAGTATTCACTTAAATGACTCGATGACAGAGTGTGGCTCGAATAAGGATAGGCACTCTAATTTAGGGGAGGGGAAATTAGGTAAAGAAACAATTAAGAAATTTCTTCAATATCCTAAATTTAAAAACATTCCTTTCATCCTAGAAACACCAGCTCTAAAGAGCAAGGAGACAATTATGAAAGAAGTCAAAGTTTTAAAACAGTTAGCTAATTAATATTTTAGAATAAAAATATGGAAAAAGATTTAAGAAAAAGCTTAGAAAAATTACTTAATAAATTACCAAGCCCTAAACTCCTTTTCGCATTAATAGTTGCTATAGTTCTTGGAATAACAATATATCTCTCTTTATTATTTATACTCTCTAAATAGTGAGCCAAATCAGATTAAACGAAAATCAAAAAAAGGCTGTTGAATATAATGGAGGGGATCTATTAATAATTGCAGGAGCTGGTACTGGTAAAACGGCTGTTTTAACACAAAGGATAATACATATAATAAAGAAGGGATATGCTAAGCCTTCCGAGATATTGGCATTAACATTTACAGAAAAAGCTGCCCAAGAAATGCAGGAGAGAGTAGATCTGGAAATGGAGTATGGGTATGAAGAGCCATTAATATCAACATTTCATTCTTTTTGTGACAAAATTCTACGAGAAGATGGTTACAATATTGGTCTCGATGGGGGATATTCTTTAATGAGTACATCTCAAGCATATATCTTTTTAAGAAGGTATTTGTATGATCTACCTCTTAAAACTTTAAGACCAAGGGGTAATTCTACAAAATTTATAAATGACTTGATTGGGCACTTTTCAAGACTTCAAGATGAGGATGTCTCTCCCCAAGAATACTTAGAATATGCGAGTAGTTTACCTAAAAACAGTGAAGAGGAGAAAGAGGAGTATGCAAAGACTAATGAGCTTGCTAATACATATAAGATGTATTCGGATTTGAAGATTGAAAATTCAAAGCTAGATTTTGGTGATTTAATAACCCTTACGCTGAGGTTGTTAAGAGAGAGGAAGAAATATCAGAAACAGTTTAAATATATACTAGTAGATGAATTTCAGGATACTAACTATGCACAGAATGTATTAGTAAATCTTCTGGGAGAAGGGCCATCACACCTAACTGTAGTTGGTGATGATGATCAAGCCATTTACAAATTTAGAGGTGCTGCAATATCAAATATTCTCCAATTTAAACAAACATATCCAGAGGCAGAAGAAATTGTTCTAACAGAAAACTATCGTTCAAGACAGGAGATTTTAGATGCTTCATACCAGTTAATTAAGCATAATAATCCCAACAGGTTGGAGATTACTGAGAATATTGAGAAAAAGCTTTTGGCTAAGGCTGTTTTTAAAAAAGATGATAATCCTGTTAATTTAGTAGTGGCAAATAATGAGAGTGCAGAAGCTGAGAAGGTTGCTGAGGAGATATTAAAATTAACAGGATATGATGAATATGTTGTTGAAGATAGTGAAGGGCAGGTCTTTGATGAGAAAGGGCAGGCATCTTTTGTCGATGAGAAGGAAAGAGATTATAAATTTTCTGATATTGCAATATTTGTAAGAGCTAATTCTCATGCAGAGAGTTTTATACAAGCTCTTCGTAATAAAGGGATTCCATATAAACTAGGTGGTTCAAGAGGATTATATTTCAGAGAAGAAGTTAGAAATATAGTATCGTTTCTTAAAGTCTTGACAGATTATTCCGATGAAATATCTATGTACCGATTACTTTCTATGTCCATATGGGATTTATCTGCAAGGGAGTATGTAGAAATTAGTAAACGGGCGAGAGAGAAGAAGATAACTCTCTTTGAGCAATTGGAGGAACTATGGAATGTGAAATTAGGGGATGTAAGTAGTGATGAAATCGAAGATATTGAGAATGAGGAAGTTGCAAAAATTCTTTCCCCTAAAGCTATTGCTGGTATTAGTAGGCTTCTTGATCTATTAAATTCTTCAATTGTAAGAGTTAAGGATAATAGACCAGTTTTAGAAATAGTGTATGAGTTTGTGATAAAGAGCCTGTATTTAGACTCCTTTATGGAGAATGAAGATCCGGAGAATCTTTTTGCGGTTTCAAATATAAACAAATTTTTGGAATTAGTTAAGCAGTATGAGAAGGATAATCCATTATCTAATATCTATGAGTATGTAGATTATCTCAATTACTGCATAGAGGTTGGAGAATCACCTTTGGTAGATCAGACAGAATTAGAAGATTTTAATGGAGTAAATATTATGACAGTACATGGTTCAAAAGGTTTGGAGTTTCCAATTGTCTTTTTAGTAAATCTTGTTGCACAGAGATTTCCTGCATATGGGAGATCAGATAGTATTCCAATACCAGAGGCTTTAATAAAAGAAACCTTGCCTGAAGAGATTAGTGAAAAAGAATCTAATATCCAGGAAGAAAGAAGGTTGTTTTATGTCGGTGCAACTAGAGCAATGGAAAAATTATTCCTCACAGCTGCATATTTCTATGGTGATGGAAAGAGAAAGAAAAAACCAAGTATATTTCTGAATGAAATACTTGATAGGAATGTGGAGGAAGAATTTAAAAATATTGAAGTTAAAAATCTGGCAGAAAAGAGTGTTGGAATTAATATTATAAATGATGAGGATGTAGGTGTTTTATTGGGGTCTGATTTAAAACGGAATTTAGTTAAAAGATTTAGTTATTCTCAACTTAATGTCTATGAGGCATGTCCTAGAAAATATGAATATGCATATATATTGAAGGTTCCCCAAAGACCAAGTGCTGCCCTCTCTTTTGGAACTACTATTCATAATACAATGAAGGACTTCTATTCACTATTAAAACATTCTCAATCTGGATTGGAAGGTATAACTGATGTGCCAACGGTAGGGGAGTTACTCAGATTGTATGAAAAGAATTGGGTTTCTTCTGGTTATGAAAGTAGTAAGCATGAAAAGGAAAGAAAAGAGGAAGGTGTTGAAATGTTAAAAAATTATTATGAGAAAGTTTTTGATGAAAAGGATAAACCTCTTAGATTAGAGGAGGGTTTTAATGTTCATTTGGGGGATACTGTTTTTGTAGGGAAGATAGACAGAATAGATTATGTAGGAGAAAGCAATGGTGTTACAGAGGTATGTATTGTGGATTATAAAACCGGTAAGGAAAAAGAGGAGAAGGACGTGAAGGATGATTTACAATTACCTTTGTATGCATTATTCGCAGAGGAGAAACTGGGATATAAAGTTTGTAAGGCTAAATATATTTATGTAGAAACAGGGAAGGAATTGGAGGTTAATGTCTCGGAAGAGAGAAGGGAGTTATCAAAAGAAAAATTACTTGCAACATTAGAATCTGTAAAGAGAGGAGATTTTACTGCCACTCCTGGATATCTTTGTAGGTTCTGTGATTATAATTCAATATGTGAATATGCAGATTTGTAATTGATATAGTATAATTTGGCTTATGGAAATTATTAGTAAAATTCATGATTTAATAGTGCAAAAAGCATATGCTCAGGATTTGGGTTCAAAACTAAGTGAAAGTTTAGGTAAATTGGAGAGTGGTGGGATTGCCGATGAGAATCAACTTATAGATGCCATCGTAGATATCGCTGTTCCTTTGGCTGTGATATGTGTGGTTGTTTTAGTGGTATATGCTGGATATATGCTTATGTCTAGTCAAGGAAATCCGGACAAATTAAAAGAAGGGAAGGAAATTTTAACTAATGCAATTATTGGTTTTTTAGTAGTATTACTTTCTGTTGCAATACTATTGATAATCAGTAATACATTGGGTTTGGATATTTATAATTAATTATTAATATACGAATATGACAAATATAACTCAGTTTATTGGAGATAAATTAATAAATTGGGGAGATCCTACTCTTGATTCCGTTTTGAATTCAAAAGTGGGTACTGCAATTGATTTCTTTGTAGGATTTTCAGCTTTAGTTGCTGTAATTATCTTAGTAGCTTCAGGGTATATGTTCATAACTGCTGCAGGAGATCCTGAAAAGATCGAAAAAGGTCAAAAGGGTATAACAGCTGCAATCATAGGTTTGGTTATTGTATTTTTAGCTAGAACAATAATAGATTTTGTTATTGGAAAGATATTGGGGTTATAAAGAATTAGTATTGCATAAAACTAATCCTTTATATATAATTATCACAATTAATATAATATTTAATAAACAGAATATATGAAAATGACCAAGATATTAGCAGTAGTTTCAGGAGTTGCTTCTAATCTCTACTTAGCTTCTGCAGTCTTAGCACAAACAGGTACAGAGTATTTACCAGAAGGTCCATTAAGTAAAGATTTTTTACCATGGGTTAAAGATGTTTTGAACTTAGTAATTGGTTTAGCAGCTTTAGTATGTGTTGCAATATTGATAGCTAGTGGATATACATATATCACAGCAGCTGGAGATGAATCAAAGATAGAAAAAGCAACAAAATCATTGACATATGCAATCGTTGGTTTGGTTATCTGTTTTATCTCCGTAATCTTAGTACAGTTTGTATTAACAAACGTTCTTAAGTAATAGATATTTTTAATTAATACCCGTATGTTGGTGGATTTAAGTATTCTTAACAACACGGGGTATGAGAATTTAACAGAATTTGTATTCTTTATAATAAACTTTGCCATCTCATTCTCCGTAGTAATAGTGGTTATATCATTAGTCATTTCTGGCTTTAAGTTCATACTTTCTTTTGGTGATGAGGATAAGATAAAAGATGCTACAAGATCAATGGCATTCTCTCTTTTAGGTTTAATACTTGTATTTATATCCCCAACAATTATAGAATTTGTAATAAATGAAGTTTTAACTACTAAATAATGAAAAGTATATTTAAATATATATATTTTTTCTCCGGACTTCTTCTAGTTTCTCCGGTGTTTGCCCAGGAACCACCTAGGTTAACAGATGGGACATTGGCTACATTGGTAGATAAACTTTTAAGTTACCTTTTTCCATTGGCAGGTTTGATCTGTGTAATATTCATAATACAGGGAGGATATATGTGGATGATATCTGCAGGGGATCCTGCTAGGGTGAAGCAAGCTCAAGGGACATTAACATGGGCTGTTATTGGCTTTATCTTTGTAATGGTTATATTTACAGTACTTAATGCAGTTTTAGACTTCATTGCCCAATAATGAAAAATCATAAATATCAGGCAGAAAATTTTTTTAAAAGCCAAGGGCATGCTAGGAATGGTATTAAGCTGATATTTAAGAACGAAAGAAATTTTAGAATAGATCTCATCTTTGCACTCTTGGTTGTCTTTGCTGGGTTCTTTTTCCAAATTTCTCATACAGATTGGATAGCATTAAGCTTAGTAATATCCATGGTCTTTATATCTGAAACAGTTAATAGTGCAATAGAGGCATTGTGTGATACTGTTTCTTTGGAGTATAAGGTAAATATTAAATATGCCAAAGATGTTAGTGCTGGAGCTGTTTTAGTGAGTGCTTTTGTTTCTGTAACAACAGGATTAATAGTGTTTCTTCCATATATAATAGAATTTGTAAAAAACATTATCAGCTAATGGTATAATGCTGTTATGTCTAAAGTGCCCCGAATAATCACAAATATATTTGCCGTATTTCTTTTTGTTTTGTATTCATTCACTCTTTTCAACTTCCCAATATATTCTAATGAAATAGTGGATTTAGAGAATAAAATAGCTGAAACAGAGAAAGAGTTAAAAGAGAAGGAGGGTGTTTTAAAGAGTGTTGAAAGCAGAATAAAAGAGATAAGTAATAGTAATTATTCAATATCCCAAAAGATTGTTTTGATAAACAAAGAGATTACAGAGTTAGAAGAAAATATTGAAAGAACAGAGAAGGAGATAGAGGAGAAGAGTTTAGCTATTAATGAAAAGCAGGGACAGTTGGAGAAAATGAAAGTATTAATTGATGAGGTTTCTGGTGATTTGTATATACAGAGTAGGTCTAAGGTATCTAATTTCTTTTTAAGTAAAGAGGGGTGGAAGAGTTTGGTGGAGAGTATTTTCATAAAGCAGAGTACTATATCTATGTTAAGGGGAGAGGTAGAGAAGATAGGGGGGGAGTTTAGTTCGTTAGCAGAGAGTAAGGCTGATTTGGATAATCAGATGGAGGATTTGAATAGTCAGAGAAAGGGTTTGGATGATGCTCATGAGTTGTTAGCTTCAGAGAAGGTTAGGTTACAGGCAGAGTTGAGTAAGCAGGTAGCTAGTAAGAGTGGGTTGAGTTCTGAGATAACAGATCTGACAAAAAAGGTATCACAGCTTCAAGCTGCATTGATAGCTGCAAGAAGTTCAGGGTTTATATCGAGTGGCGGAGATACAACCTCTGGGGATGGTACTTCTATAGCTCAGGCGCCAGCAGGTTATTTCGGAGTATTTTCTATTGGGGCATATACACATAGAAACGGTATGAGTCAGTGGGGTGCTAGAGCTAGAGCTGATGCGGGTCAAAGTTATAGAGATATTTTGAATTTTTACTATTCTAATCCTACTTTTGGTAGTGGAACCATGGGATCTATAACAGTTGTCTATTGTGGTGCAAATTCAAGATGTCCCAGAAGTGGGTATCCTGTGGAGGATGGTTGTGTAAATCCCACCTATGCAACATACGATTTCGAAACGGAATATCTATATCGTCTTGGGGAAATGCCAGAATACTTCCATATAGAAGCATTGAAAGCACAGGCTATTGCAGCAAGAACATTTGCTTTGCGAGTTACAGGATACGGAGCCTCCGCGATAAGAGGTGATACATGTCATCAGTATGTGGCAGGTGTTAAAACAGGGACTTGGAAACAAGCAGTTGATAGTACACGAAGTCAGGTTTTGTTCCGTGGGGCAGATCTTGCAATCACACAGTATGCTGCTGTGCATGGTGGGTGGATTGATAGTATTGGAGGGTGGGATACACAGAGTGGAGGTGGAAGTAACTGGTTTTACGATGCTTGGGAAAAAGTTTCTGGAGTGACATGGTTTTATAAATCTTGGTATCGCTATGGTGATAAGCCTGATGGGATAACATGCGGTCATTCTCCCTGGCTATCTCCACAAGAAATGATAGATATTTTAAATGCATACTTAATAAAATATGGTAAAGGAGTAAAAGGAAATCCCGATTTATCAAGATTACTACCAAGTGATTTTGGGAAGTGTCCATATAGGGTAGATTATGGCAACATAACGAAATCTCCTTATTCATCTTCCGAATTGGAGAGTTTTTTGTATAACCCTGTAAAATCAATATCTTTTGTTAAGACAGATCTGTCCGAAGGGAAAACCACATATGTTCATTTTTATGGCACGGAGCGGGGGACAATTAGCATTCCCGGTAATGAATTTAAGGATATATACAATCAAATGGCTCCCGGCCACATGCGTATACAACAACAATCACACTATTGGTATTTCAACGTAGAGAAGAAGTAGGGTCAGACCCTCCTCTGTCCCCATAAAAACCTTTGTACAAGAGGAAATCGTTCTCTTTTTGTACATATTTTTGTTGTTGCAACATCCCAAAGAACCTCCTGATTTTGCAAAAAGGTTGTACTGGGTAAAGATATCTGGGGGATAGACCAGTGCCAGACCCTTTAACTTTTCCCTTTTCTATGATATCTTTACATATATGGCTAAAAGAGAAAATCCCAATCTAGTACCCAAGAAATTCAGGAAATTGAGAAAATCCTTCTTGGATAATTTGCAACAGAATAACAACGGTTCTTTTATGTCATTTCCTAAGGATTTAACATTCTATGGAAAAGAGAAAGATGAAAATGTAGTTTTAATTGTTCGATCACACTGGATTATATATATCCCATATGCAGGTATAGCCCTTACTGTATTGCTTATTCCAGTATTAATACAGATAGTTATATCTGGTCTTGCTGAAAGTACATCTTTCTTCTTGGCACTTTTTCTTTCATGTCTAACTATTTCTTTTTCTATAGTTGTATATGCATTTGCAAGATGGTTTTACAATGTGAATATCATAACGGACAGAAGGGTTATAGATATAGATTTTACAAGCATAGTATCTCACTCTATGGCAGAAGCAAGATTGGACAAGATAGAGGATGTATCACATAAACAGTTAGGTGCTCTTGGTAGTATATTTGATATCGGTACGGTATACATCCAGACTGCAGGAGCTACTGCAGAAATTGAATTTGATAATATACCGAGACCGAGGGAAGTACAGGATATTTTGTACGATCTTTTGGAATCTAAGCAGAAAGGAGAAATATAGTGGATATAAATGATTTTTTAAACAACTTAGGAGGAAGCAATACCATTCTTTCATTCAACTTCCTTTCGCTTCTTAAATTACCAATAATTCTCATACTGGTAGGGAATATATTCTTTTCTCTGTTACTCTTTTTGAGAGTTAGAATTTTGGCAGACACCTTCAAGACCCCACAAAACAAAATAGTAAACATAGTCATACTCTTGTACACCATAATAGTACTAGTAGGAACTTTACTTTCTTTGTTGTTTGTAATTCTTACATAATTATGGAAATAACTGCTCAACAATATGTATCCAATAGTAAGGATAGTAATTCCTTTATAAAGGTATTCAGGCATTTTTTTAATAGTACAGAAAAAAAGGTAGATAAAAAGGGTGATATATATGCATTATTAAAAATATCTTCGGAGAAAAGTGTAAAATCCGAAAGAATATCAAAATTTGTCTGGGACAGTATTATTGATGGATATCTGTATTCCAATGCATCTACAACAAACGAATCTTTGAAAGATTCAATATCCTCTGGTGTCAAAAAGGTAAAAGACCTAATTGCTAACGATATTGAATTAGAAGAGATTGGGGTAGATATCAGTTTTACAATTGTTTTGGTAAAGGAGGAGGGAGTATATGTTGGAATCTTTGGAGAGAACGACATATTTACATTTAAGAAAGGTTCTTTTGTAGATATTGGTAAAGTTCTTGAAGAGAAAAAAGCAAATACAGCAGGAGTTGTTCTTGAGGAAGGGGACCTACTAATGGTTTCTTCTTCAGATATATTGAATAACTATGTCTCTAGATTGGAAGTGTTAAAGAAGAAAGAAGATTTCGTAAAGATGTTAAATGCTATTGGTAGTTCTTTAGAAGGTACAAAAGCTTTATTGTATTTTAGTAAAGAAGAGCGACAGAAGAAGATTGTAAGTGAAAGAACTACTATCAAGGATTCAGTTAATGCTGTTAAAGAAAGTGCTCAAAATTTGTTAAAACCTATTGCTAGAGTAGAGAAGATTAAGAAACCTCAGGAGCAAAGAGTTCTTGTTGATTTTAAGGAAAAATTAGATTTGAGTTCAAAATTCTCTAAGGTTAAAAAAATTTTCAATAGAATATGGGGGAAGGTGGAACCATTTTGGGGCAAAGTTGTGGCTTCCTTCAAAAATATTTGGAACTCCCTTTCGGAAAATATTGTAGAGAACTTAGGCAAGAAGAGATGGTACAAAAGAGTTGCTTCTAAATTCTCGGAGGTTAGGGTTGGAAGAAGAAAACCAGTTGGTGTAGCAGGAATGCGAATAGATGATTACAAAGTCAGGGATCTTCGTGGAAAGAGATTTAAACTTCTCTTCATGTTTTTAATTATTTTGACATTGATTCTTCTTGGTATTAATTTCACAGTTAAAGCTAAGAAATCGAAAGAAATTAGTAAATTAGCTAATGAATCGTTTGTTCAAATTGAAGAATTACTGAGTAAAAGTGAAAATAGTTTTGTAACGGATAGCTCTTCTGCTGAGACATACCTATTCCAAGCAGAGAAGAAATTGTCAGAAATAACTGGGGAATTGAATGATGAGGATACTGAGAAATTTCACACCTTAAGAGAGAGGGTTTTGGAGGTGGGTGATTCTCTTTACAAGAGAGTAGGGTTTGTAGAGGGAGGAACAATGGTTAACTATCTTGATAGTAGATTATCATTTGGAGAGGGCTCCGATATTGTTGATTTAGCTATATCCTTAGATAGTTATGGTAATGAATATTTGTTTGTTGCAGATAAAGGGAGAAAAGCTGTGCATAGAGTTTCTTTGTATGATAAAAGTGTTAAGACTCTTCCAGATAATGATGGCTTAGTTACTTCTCCTTCACAGGTATATGTTGGTGTTAACGGAGTGTATGTATATGATGAAAAGCAGGGGATGTTGAAAGCAGCCTTTAACGAGGAAGGATGGTTTTCCCCATTTATTCAGCTATCTGGTTTGGGTGTTAATGATATTAAGTCAGCAGAAATTACAGAGATGGTTGCTTGGACTACGAGTGACAATATCTATTTCATGTCTAAAGATAGAAAGGCTTTGTTAAAATCAACCTCGGCATATGGTGATAGATATGGTCTGACCTATGCATATATTGTTGATGATAGATTTGAAAAATCAACGGATTTAATAGCCGATCTTAGTATCTATGTAACAATTTCTGAAGAGCCACACCTTTTGAGATTTAACTACAGTTTCTATGAAAATCAGTATAACGAAGCTCCTTTGAGTGTTTTAGGATTTGATGGAAATTATGGAAACTTGAGTAAGGCTTTTACAGGAGATACATTAGATTCTGGTTTGTATCTGTTTGATTCTGAAGGGAGAAGATTTCTTAGATTTGAAAAACCAATAGAATCAGGGGTAGATAGTAGGCATCCTAACCAAATACTTCTTCTTTTCCAGTATGTCTACAGAGGAGAGAAGGATTCGGTTCTTTCTGATGTAAGAAATTTTGTTGTGGATTTCTCTGAAAAGAATATATATATACTTGATGGTTCAGTAATCTGGAAGCTTGGTTTGTAGTATAATACTCGCATGAAAATAAAGAATAAAAAAGCACTTTTCAATTACGAAATTTTAGATACATTTGAAGCCGGTATCATATTAACAGGAGCTGAGGTTAAATCAATAAAATCTGGAAGAATTAATCTGTCTGATGCATATGTAAAGATAGTTGGGGGAGAGTTATGGCTTGTAAATGGAGATATCCCTAAATATCAATTTGATGGCAGCATGAATTATGATTCTAAAAAATCTAGAAAATTGTTAGTAACAGGAAAAGAGCTTGTACAGATAGATGCAAAATTAAAACAGAAAAATCTTACATTAATTCCTGTCAGTGTGTATACTACAAGAGGCAAGGTTAAGGTAGAGGTTGGGTTTGGTAAGGGGAAGAAGAACTATGAAAAGAAGAGAGTTGAGAAGGAGAGAGATTTGGAAAGAGAACTGCTGTACGAGAAGAGAAAGTATGAAAGATAAAGGTGTTTATGATATAATATTATAGGTTATGAATAATATGACACCTAGTATAGAACAATCAAATATTACTCCTGAGATATTGCCAGTAGGAGTTACTCCTGTTGTCGAAAGCCCGGTAGTAGAAATTCCTTCAAACGACACATCTCCAATCACACCGGAAAGAGTAGAGCTTGTAGAAAAAGCTTTACCAAATACTGACAAAGTTAAATACCTAGATTTGGGTGTAGGATTTCCTGTAATAGATGCCACCGATGAAACAAAATACAATGTTGCTTTGGAGGCACTTGTTGACTATATGAATGGTAACGAGCCACTCTAGTTTTCTTTGATATATATATCCCTGTGTGATATTCTTTAATCATAAGATTCTACTGTCCTACTATGAATCCGGGGGAATTTACATATTCACAATTAATTGGTCCTGTACCAAAAGAAATACCAGAAATAGAGACTGGTTCTAATGTTGAATATCCTAAAGATACATACGGTGATTTATACAATCAAGCAACTCGTAATATTCCATACGGCTGGATAATATTTTTTCTTCTCTTGGTAGGAGGTTTAGTCGTTGGATTTCTGTATATACAGAAAAAATTAAAAAAGAAGGATAGAGATGAAAAAGCTATGGATGGGGTATTAATGGAAGTTAGAGTCCCGAGAAATAATGAAGTAGAGTTGGGAGTTGCTGAGAAAATGTTTGCCAATCTCTATGGAATAGGAGGAAAAGGGGAAGGTCTTGCAGAGAAATTCAGTGTAAACAATAGTGTTAGTTTTGAAATAGTAGGACTTCCTGGAGAAATCAGATTCTTTGTTCATTGTCCTAGAAAACTTGCTGATTTGGTTGAAAAACAAATATTAGGATCATACCAAGATGCTGATGTAGCAATAGTCAAACAGTACAATATATTCGCACCTAAATCTGAAATTGCTTATGCAAAATTAGGTCTAGATGAAGATTCGTACTGTCCAATAAGGGTGGCTGAAAATTTCACTGGAGACCCAATGGCAAATGTACTTAGTACCTTGAGTAAAATGTCTGAAGACGAAGGAGCTTTGGTACAGATAGTCATTGCTCCTACAGATTCAAGTTGGCAGAAAAATGGTGAAAAGTTTGTGCAGAAAGTTGAAAGTAATAATTCAGATCCTGAAAAGAAGAGAATAAATGTCTCTCAAGAGAAGTTGCAGGCAATTAGTAAAAAGGTTTCCAAACCGGGTCTTATGGCTGAAATTCGTATAATCACTAGTGCTCCAGATAAAGGAATTGCAAAAATGCATTTAGACAATATTATCGGGGCTTTTGACCAATACAGTAATCCAGGTGTTAATAGGTTGAAAAAAAGAAAAATTTCCAAAAATGAAGAAAAGAAATTTGTATATGATGTAATATACAGAAGAACACCCGAAGATGAAAAAACAGTTTTAAACCTTGAGGAGCTAGCAGCTCTGTATCACTTCCCAAATAAAGATATCTCTACTCCCAATGTTAACTGGTTACTCTCAAAAGAACTGATTGCAAGTAACGAGATAAGCTCGGATATAAATTCGAAAGATACAATATGGGTAGGGAATAACTACTTTAGGGGAAAAAAGAAAGCTATCTGTTTTAAGAGGGATGACAGAAGAAGACATTCATATATACTTGGACAAACAGGTACAGGTAAATCATGGCTCATGGTTAGAATGATACTTCAGGATATTCATAATGGAGATGGTGTCTGCTTCATAGATCCACACGGACAAGCTGCAGAAATGATATTAGAGAGAATTCCTGCGGATAGGGCAGAAGATGTAATATATTTTGATGCTGGAGATTTTGAAAGACCATTTGGTATCAATATCATGGAGTATTACAATGAACAGCATAAGCATCAAATAGTGAACAGCTTCATAGCTCTCCTCATCCGTCTCTTTGATCCACATAACCAAGGATATGCAGGACCAGCATTCCAACAGGCTGTAAGGAACTCTATGCTTACCGCTATGTCTAAAAAGGACTCTACTTTAATAGAGGTTGTAAGAATACTCCAGGATGAAGATTGGGTTATGAGTCATTGGTTACCCTTGATACAGGATGAACTGGTTCGTAGATATTGGACAGATCAGGTAGCTAAAACAGACAAAAAGACAAAATCAGAAGCTCTTACATATTTTATATCTAAGTTTGACAAATTCACTACAAACTTAGCCATTAGAAATATAATTGGACAATCACAATCATCTTTCGATTTCAGAGAAGTTATGGACTCAGGCAAGATTTTAATAGTTAACCTTTCAAAAGGTAGATTAGGGGAAGAAAATATGTCGTTCTTAGGTCTACTCTTGGTCCAAAAAATGTTAGCTGCTGCCCTAAGTAGAGAAGATATGGACGAAAAAGAAAGAAAAGACTTCTTCTTCTATGCCGATGAATTCCAAAACTTTGCTACAGAAGAATTTAATTCTATACTCTCAGAAGCAAGAAAGTATAGATTAAACCTTACATTAGCTCACCAATATATTGGGCAATTACCAGAAGATATAAGAAATGCAGTATTTGGAAATGTAGGATCGCTATTCATATTCAGATGCAGTGCTGAAGATGCGGAATTTTTGGAGACACAATTTGAATCGTATATCAGTTCAATGGATATCGTTAACCAAGGAATGGGACATGCATATGTTAAACTTCTAAACAATGGCATATATCCTTCTCCTTTCTCACTTAACACTCTATACGGTCCACAGTACCCAGATTCTGGATTTGATCTTCCTGTAAACAAAGAAGTTGCAAATATAGTGAAAGAAATATCAAGAAGAAAGTATGGAAGAGATTTAAATGTAGTAAATGATGATATAAGGGTAAGATCTCAATTGGATAAGGTAGAGGAGAAAGTGGAACAACCTTCGCAAGGATTTCCTCCAATGGGCTTCTAAATTTCATTACATTTTGGTAGAATCATCTAGTTATGGGAATATAGCTCAGGTGGTTAGAGCGCGGTTCTTATAAAGCCGTGGTCGGTGGTTCGAGTCCACCTATTCCCACACCCTCCAGACCTTTAGTGAGTTGAGAAATGTTAGTATACCAATGACTATAGCGAAATTTACAAAGAAATTTAATATTCTATCGGATATTTATCAATTACAGCTCTCCTAAGCTCTTCTGATCTTCAGCTTGAATCTTAACAAGATTTAAATATTTCTCTGTAGTAGATAATCTTTTATGTCCAACAAGTTTTGAAACTGTAACCAAACTTACACCATTTGATAGGTGATGAGCGATGAAGGTATTTCTTAAATCATTAACCTTTGCATTCTTAATCTGTGCCTTCTCAAATGCCTTATCTATAGCTGTTCTTATATTTCTAACCAATAATGGTCTACCATTCTTAGTTACAAATAATGTCTCGTCCTCTGTTTCTGGCCTTACCTCTATATAATCATCTATAGCTTTTTTTGCTGATTTATTCAAAGGAACCTTCCTTGCAGGATGACTGCCTGCAGCCTTGATATATAGAAAATCAATTTTCCCATCTTTTGATTGCCTTACATCGTCTAAAGAAAGCCCTGCTAATTCACCAATCCTAATCCCTGTTTGTAACAAAATTTCTACAATAGAGTAAAGCCTAACATCGACCCTACTAACATCTCTCAATGCCCTGTACTCCATCTCTGTTAAGATTCTTGGAGGTTTTGTTTCAAACTTAGGATGAGCCAACTTTTCTGAAGGATTATCTTTAATTAATGAATTTTCTAAAAGAAATCTAAAGAATGTTCTTGTACTATTTATTTTTCTTGAAATACTCTTTGGGGTGTAGTTATTATCCTGTAGATTTTGTTTATATTTTTCTAAATGTTCAATCGCAACATCATCCATAGAAGCGAGTCCCTCTTTGGAGAAAAAGTTTACTAACTGTTCTATATCTTTGGAGTATGCAATAACTGTTGATTCAGAGCGACCTTTTGACTTTAAATCTTCTATAAATGCATGGGCTTTTTTCTCAAAATTTGGGTTATTTATTCCGCTCACTTTTCTATATTCCTAATTTTATATAGTTTTACTGTATATAGAAAAAATTATATCACCACGAGGGGTAGAGAGCAATAATAAAAATATATAGGACTTTTGAATTAAAATCTGCATACTGTTAATATCTATACATGGATAGATTTATTTACAAAGAAGGGACAAGAGTAAAACAGGAAGATCAGGGTCCATCATTTAAGAAATTGTTCGACAATCTTTTAACTAAAATCATTCTTCTCTCTGTATCAGCCTTTCTCCTCTACAATGTTATTCACTCAGCGGACATTACTGTTCAAAAATTAGATATATTAAAAAATGCCCGTTCTGAGGTAGATGAATTAAGATTAAAGAATTTAGAATTGGCACTTCTGTTAGATACCATGCAAAGTAAGGAATATTTGGAGATCCAAGCAAGAGATAGACTGAACTTTGCTGGAGAGAGAGAGTATATATTTGTAATTCCTGAAGCAGTCTTAGACGAGTCAGAAAAGGATATGGAAATGATATTGGGTACGAATCAAGAAAACAATGAGGAGGGGGGATATCATATTTGGAAAGATTTCCTCCTAACCGGTATTTGAATAAAAGGGTTTTTGCTAGTATAATCAGACTATTCTTAACGCGGGGTAGAGCAGTGGAAGCTCGTCAGGCTCATAACCTGGAGGTCGTCGGTTCGAGTCCGACCCCCGCAACCATTTCTCTTGGAAATGTACTTCTCTTGTGCTAAAATCATCTCTGTCATTAACTTTTCAACAACAATATATGCCATTAACAGATCAACCGGTAAAAGGAATGTATATACTAGAGAGCGGAAGAGTATTTCATCTCATAGATAGAAAGCTTAAAACCCAGGGAAGACAGGGGGGGTTGGTGATAATGAAGAAAAAAGCTTTAGATAATGGTCAGGTTCTAACAGAAACGGTAAAGGCAGGAACCAAGGTTGAATATATTAATCCCGAAACAAAGGAAATGCAATTTTTGTATATGGATAATGAAAATTGCTACTTCATGGATAATCAAACATATGAGACATTACCAATATCAAAAGATGTAATAGGTGAGTATGCTAATTTTCTCAAAGAAGGATCTACACACTTGATTATGATGTACGAAGAAAAAGTATTAACAGTTAAAGAGAATCCAAGCATGGAATTAGAGGTTACTCAAGCCGAAGATACAGTTAAGGGTAATACATCAAACTCTGCAACCAAGGAAGTAACTGTGGAAACAGGATACAGACTTCAAGTTCCAATGTTCATAAAAAGAGGTGATGTTTTAAAGATAAATACATCTACAGGAGAGTATTCAGGAAAAGCTAATTAAATATATTTTTACCATCTCCTTTGATATAATAGGAAGAATCTCTGGTGGGATAGCTCAGTTGGTTAGAGCATGGGATTCATAAACCCAAGGTCACTGGTTCGATCCCAGTTCCCACTATTAAAAATATTAAATTATGTTTCCTCAAGATGGATAAATCTAAAAAAGATAATGCTGAGAGCAAAGTTGTTAAGATAGATATAAGAAGTATTCCTAAAAGGAAGATGGGAGTACCAAGTTTGGTTGCTACTGTAATCCTCTCTGTACTTTTAACTGCAGGAATATATTTAATCAAGGTAATCAATTACAAAGGGGAAGAGGTCTCTGTGAGTCAGATAGTAACCGAAATTTCAGAGAAAAAATATGAGAAAATCATTTTGAAAGATGATATGGTGCTTTTGGAGAACAAGAAAGAAGTTGATGGGGTAGAGGTTTTGTCTAGAAGGTATGCTCTGTTACCATCAGATACCGATTTCTATCAAGTCCTTACAAATGCTGAAATAAATGTTAAGGATTTGGAAAATGATTTTTACGAGCCTAAATTAGGTATTACATTTGGAGATGTCCTTACATTCATATTTCTAGGTGCCGCCTTAATCTTAGTGTATGTTATGGTAAAGAACATGCAAGCTTCTGGAGGTAAAATTCTGGATTTTGGAGAGAGTAAGGCCAGGTTGTTAATGGGAAAGAGAACTGGGATAACATTTGATGATGTTGCAGGAATAGAGGAAGTAAAAGAAGAGTTAACGGAGATAATAGATTTTCTTAAAAGTCCAAAAAAATATAGAGATATGGGAGCCAGAATACCAAGAGGTGTACTTTTAGCGGGAGATCCAGGAACTGGTAAGACTCTTTTAGCTAAGGCAGTAGCTGGTGAAGCAGGAGTTCCATTTTTCCATACTTCTGGTTCAGAATTTGAAGAAATGCTTGTTGGTGCAGGTGCTTCTAGGGTTAGAGATCTTTTCAAAAAAGCAAGAAGAACATCTCCATGTATAGTTTTCATAGATGAAATAGATGCAGTCGCTAAGAAGAGAGGAACAGTACTCCATTCAGGAGCTGGAGAGCAAACATTGAATCAGATCTTGGTAGAGATGGATGGTTTAGAAGAGAGAGAAAACGTCATAATTCTTGCTGCTACAAATAGACCGGATGTTTTGGATCCAGCAATTTTAAGACCAGGAAGATTTGATAGAACTGTGGTTGTTCCAATGCCTGATTTTACCGGTAGGAGAGCCATACTGGATGTTCATGCAAGGAACAAGAAATTTGAAGAGAGTGCAGATTTAAATACTTTAGCTAAGAAAACAGTCGGATATTCGGGTGCAGATTTAGAGAATCTTTTAAATGAGGCTGCAATAATGGCAGTGAAAGAGGGAAGGAAGAAAATATCTCAAGAAGACCTAATGGAATCATACCTTAAGGTTAAATTAGGAAGGAAGAAAAAGGGTGACAAAGAATTAGAGGATATTGAAAAAACAGCATATCATGAGGCAGGGCATGCAATAGTTGCAAAATTTACCGCTGGAGCGGATCCTGTTGAACAGATATCTGTAATATCCAGGGGTGCAAGTGGTGGAGTTACCGTATATTTACCAGAGAAAGATAGAAAGTTCCTTTACAGAAAGCAAATGTTGGCTTGGTTAAGAACGGGGATTGGTGGTAGGGTAGCTGAGGAGATTTTCCTAGGAGATATATCTACAGGTGCTTCTAACGATATTCAACAAATCACTAATATTGCTAGAGAAATGATAATGGATTACGGAATGAGTGAGAAGTTAGGTATGGTTAAGTACGGGGATTTAGAAGAAACAAAGCATTTGGGATATTCATATGGTGGAGGGAAAGAATATAGTGAAGATACTGCAAGAATGATAGATTTTGAGGTTAAAAGATTAATTGACGAGGCATATGTAGATGCAAAAAATTTGTTAAATGAAAAGAAGGAATATGTTAAAAAATTAGTAGATATCCTTCTTGAGAAAGAAGTTGTGACTGGAGATGAGTTTGAGACATTGTTTAAGTAGATGTAGAATTGAAATATGAACTTAGTTAAAACACACAAGGATAGATTCCTAGCAATAGATGCTAATGCAATAATTCATAGGGCATTTCATGCATATCCACCAACTTTACAAACGGAGGACGGCCTTCAGGTTAATGCTGTATACGGTTTTACAGTTATGTTACTTTCTGCCTTGAAGACATTTGATCCTAAATATGTGTTGTGTGCATTCGATACTCATAAGCCAACGTTTAGGCATTTAGAGTATGTTGATTACAAAGCAACACGAAAACCTACAGATCAATCTTTGATAGATCAGTTTCCATTGGTAGAAGAGATTATCAAGGCTTTCAATATACCAATTGTTAAAAAGGATGGATTCGAAGGAGACGATGTATTAGGTACGATTGCTAAGTATGTAAGAAGCAGTAAATGGAGTAATGAAAACCTAGAACTATATATCCTTAGTGGGGATAGGGACCTTTTGCAATTAGTGGATGAGAATATTAAGGTGTGCCTTCCAGCTGGTAGTTTTAAAGATTTGGTAGCATATGATAGGGAAGGGACATTTAAGTACTTAGGTCTGTATCCTGAACAATTAGTTGATTACAAGGGAATTGCAGGGGACTCCTCGGATAATATTCCAGGAATCAAGGGTGTAGGTAGTAAAACGGCACTAGATTTGCTTAAAAAATACGGTGATATGGATGGTATATACAAGAATTTAAAGGATATTAAGCCAAGGTATGCCAATTTACTCCTAGAGGGGGTAGAGCAGGCTGAATTAAGTAGAAAATTGGCTAAGATAGAGCAGGAGGTTGGCGTAGACGTCCGTTTAGAAGAGGCTTTGTTAAAAGATTTTGATAAAGCAAGGGTTGTTGAAATATTTAAGAAGTATTCTTTTAAATCGCTAATAAGTAGGTTAGATGATGTAAAGGAGGACGAAAAGGTTGTTACTTCAAATCAGTTAGATATTTTCTCTACAGATACTGAAAATATAGTGTGGAGTGAAAATGTGGATGTTAATAAAATGATTACTAGCGCCTCGAAGGTAACAGTTGTCTATATTAGTAGCTCTGAGTCCGCAACCGGAGACTCTTACTTTATGATTAGAATTGTGGACAAGAAGGGTGAAAAAGGGGATTATTTAGTTAAAAATTTCAGTTGCACAGAGCCTTTGGTTTGTGAAACCACATTTTATTACCTAGAAGACACAGTTTCACAATTCAAAGAAATTTCAATAGAGAATTCATACGATATCGGACTTCTTGCCCATTTAATCAATTCCGAAAGAAGTAAGTATACCCTAAAAGATCTAGCATTTGACTACTCTAATCAAACATTGGGAGAAAAAATCTTTCCTAATGAATTAGGAAAAGTGCTAGATACTGTAGAGGAAATAAAAGCCTGTCAAATTGAAAAGGCAAATCAAATTGAGCTATATGACTACACAAGGGGTAGTATAGAATCATTTCTTGGGGTAAAAGAGGATTATTTTTTAAATGTATTAAGAAAGATAGAGATTCCAATTGCAATGATTCTCTATGGAATGGAAAGTAGGGGAATAGCAGTCGATATACAACATTTAGAAAAGATAAATGAGGAGCTATCTAAGAGTATAAGTAGCATCTCAAAAGAAATATACGATACTGTGGGACATGAATTTAATATTAATTCACCAAAACAGCTTTCAGATATACTTTTCAAAGAACTTGGTCTCCCGTCTAACAAAAAGGCATCTACAAAAGAATCGGTCTTAAGTGAACTGAAAGATGCACATCCCTGTGTTGCAAAGATACTTGAATACAGAGAGTTAAACAAGGTGTATACCACATATACCATTCCTCTTTTAGAAATGGCAAAAGAGAATGAAGAACACTCCATACATACAGATTTTAAACAAACAGGAACGACATCTGGAAGGTTTTCCTCTGTTAATCCAAATATGCAAAATCTTCCTTTACAGGGAGAATGGGCTGAGAAATTAAGAAAATCGTTTGTTGCTAGGAAAGGATTTAAACTAGTAGCTATGGACTATTCTCAAATGGAGTTAAGAATAATGGCTGATATATCTAAGGATGATCTGTTAATAGCGGACTTTAGGGATAATTTGGATATACATAAAGCGACAGCGTCAAGGTTGTTAAACAAAGAGATGGAAGATGTTACTAAGCAGGAGAGAAGTATTGGTAAAACAGTAAATTTTGGAATTCTTTTTGGGCAAACAGCTTACGGTTTAGCCAGTATGCTAGGTATAGATAGTAGTTTGGCATCCGAATACATTCAAAGCTATTTTGGTCACTACAAAGGAGTAGAAGAATATATTAGAAATCTAGAGAAGGAGGCTTACAAGAGAGGATATGTTCAGAGTATGTTTGGAACTACAAGGAATATTAGGGGACTTAGGTCTAAGAATATAAGGATGATGAAGGCAGCTCAAAGGGAAGCTGTTAATATGCCTATACAGGGAAGTGAAGCAGATATTATGAAATTGGCAATGATTAAATTAGATGAAGAAATACAAAAAAACTTTAAAGATGAAGCATATATTCTTCTTCAAATACATGATGAATTAGTATTTGAGGTTAAGGAGAATAGGATGGACGACTTCGTAGAGATTTCTCAAAAGATTATGGAAGAAGCTATTTCTTTTGAAGTTCCTTTACTAGTCCACGCTTCAGTTGGCGATAACATGTCCGAATTGAAATAGTAGTTTGAATTAAATCTAGTACCTCCTGAAACTTTAAATAGGATTTAACAAGTTCTGATTTAAAATATATAATGTATGTTATGAAAACCTCTGAAGAAAATAGCAGCTCCTTTCTGTTCAATTTAATAACTCTTCTGACTTTTGGTTTAACCCTTTTTTTGATTATATTTTTAAAACAGAAGAAGAGTAAAGAAACTGATCATGTATTTCTTGATGAAAATGAGGAAGAGGGTAGAGTAAAAATATCGTCCAATAAAATTTCATTGGATTTAAGCCTTAATGAAAGGCAGATGAAAATTTTAGAAAGAATTAGACAAGAGGGTAGAATGGATCCAAGTGAGATATATAGCCTAATTCCAAATGTTTCAACAAGGACAATTAGACGAGATATGGATGTGTTAGTTGCTAAAGGGATAGTGTCTCAAGAGGGGTTAACAAAATCTACCTCATATATCTATACTCCTTCTTAGTATGAAAAACGTAACATTCAGTCGTGTATGTGAAATCTTCAATAATTTAGAGAGTACAGCCTCTCGAAATGAGATGACTAGTATTTTATCTTCCTTTTACAAAGATCTGAACAAGGAGGATTCTCAAATTCTTTCCTACTTAATACTTGGAAGGGTTGTGCCTTTTTTTGTAAATAAAGAATTTAACTATTCTGAAAAAAGTTTTGTTTCTTTGTTAGGAGATATTTTGAAAGTAGGGGGAAGAAAAGAGAATATTGGGAAGAAAAGGAATGAATTGGGAGATATTGGAGACACATTGGAATATTTTGTTAAAGAATTAAAATACAAGTCAGGAGGGCTTTTTTTAGAAGAAATATATGAAATACTTTGGAAAATAGTTAAGACATATGGTACAGGTTCTGTAGAGAAAAAGAATGGAATAATTGCTGATACATTAAAAAAACTATCTCCATTAGAAGCTAAATATTTTGCTAGGATAGTTTGCGGGTCTTTAAGGTTTGGAGTTAATTCAAAGACCCTTTTAGACGTCTTTTCTTTTGTAGTACAGGGAGACAAAGGTATAAGGGAAGAGTTGGATAGGGCATATGGGGCATATGCAGATATTGGATATATATGTTCGTTAGTAGTAGAAAATACAAAAGAAGAGGTTGAGAAGAATTTGAAGGGTGTTAGGATAGAGCCTGGAGTTCCTGTTTTGTCTAGATTAGTTGAAAGGGTAGCTACCTTTGAAGAGGTGTTCGAAAGGTTGGGAGATTCTGTTCTTGTACAGAGTAAGTATGACGGTTTAAGATGCCAGATTCATAAGTATGAAAAGGGAGAGTTAAGGCACAAGGAGTCTGTATGGTTGAAATATTTAGAGAGTGAGGATAATAGCTCTCTTTTTAGTAGTGTAGAAAACAAGTATGAAGTGAAGCTTTTTACAAGGAACCTTGAAGATGTGACCGAAATGTTTCCAGAGGTAGTAGAAAGTGCTATGGCTATAGATAGAGATTCCTTTATTCTTGATTCCGAGGTTTTAGGGTGGAATTCAAAGATTGAGAAATTCCTCACATTTCAAGAAACTATGCAAAGGAGAAGAAAGTATGATGTAAAAAATATGAGAGAGAGTATACCTGTTAAGGCTATGGCTTTTGATATTTTGTATTTGGATAGTGTTGATATATCCGAGAAAGATACCGAGGAAAGGGTTGAGATATTGAATACCTTGAGTGTTGGTGGTGCTATTGATAAGGATAAAACAGTGGAGGTTAAGAGTGTAGAGGAGTTGTATGAGGTTTTTAATAGAACTGTAGCAAAGGGTCATGAGGGGGTCATAGTTAAGCAAAAAATTGGTACATATTTACCAGGGGTTAGGAATTATGAGTGGATTAAGTTGAAAAAATCAATGGAAAGTAAGTTGGTTGATAGTATAGATTTGGTTGCAGTAGGATATAGTTTTGGTTCTGGTAGAAGGAGTAGTTTGGGTGTTGGAGCTATACTAGGAGCTTTGTATAACGAGGATAATAATACATTTGAAGCAATATGTAATGTTGGTACTGGTTTTAGTGATGATCAATTGAAGAATACCTTTAAGTCTTTTGAGGGGGATATTGTAAAGAAGAAACCGAATAATGTTGAGGTAGAGAAGAGTTTAATACCAGATGTTTGGGTAGAACCTAGGATTGTTTTTACGGTAGAGGCTGATGAGATAAGTATGAAGAAGGGGAAGAGGAGTCTTTCTTTAAGGTTTCCAAGGTTAATAGAATGGGGTAGAGATAAGGGTATTACAGAGGCTACTTCTGTAAAAGAATTAGAGAGTATGTATGAGAAGCAGAAAAAGGTTGAAAAGAGTAAATAAATAACCTAGTATATATCTAATGAATAGGTCTGCCCAAAATAAGGTGTTGATAGTTTTAAGTATCCTTTTTGTATTATGTATTTTAGGACTAGGATATTGGTATTTCTTTGTAAAGAAGGATGGTATATCAATATCCATTGTTAGTAATGATTGGGGTGATTACAATGAGTTGTATGAATACAAGACAAAGGAAAGTAAAAAGATTACAGAGAGATCTTTTAATGTAAATATATATATTAAAGATGTACAACCTAAAGATAGTAATGAGTGCGTTCTGGTAGATGCCATTGTCTACAATATGAATATATCTGACAACCTAGAAAAAGAGATATCAATTTGTAACTATATTGGAGATATTTTTGAGATTGGATATAACTATGATGTTGAGTTTAGTAGAGATGTCTCAGATATTATAAACATATCAGGCAATAAAATTTTAATGGATGAGAAAAGGAATGAATATCTCTTTAGAATTTTTGAAATCATTAGGAATGGTTTTGGGGGAAAAGGTCTTGAAAATTCTGAGATGTTGTTAGAGGGAGAGGAGGAAACCTCTGAATTAGAAGGTACAGATGAAAATGTTCAGTATAAGAGGGATGTGTTAGAGCTTCTAGCAGCTAAAAAACTTTTAGAAGAAGATTGGTTGAGTGAAGGACAAAGGGAAGAGATTCAAAATTTCATAGATGAGAATATGGAATATTTCAGTCTAGAGAATTCATATCTTCCTTGTTATGCGGCTAAGGAATTAGGTTTGGAATATACTTCTATTTTAGAATCTCCGGATGGAACAAACAATATTGTTAATGATGGAGATATGAGTAATTTAATAGGATCTCTTTATTTAGAGGGTTCTTTACCTCCTGAATATAATGATAGTTTAAGATTGTTTGCGGATGATATTAAATATTGTAGTTCTATGAGTTCTGATAAGTATTTGAGATTGTATGGAGCTAGTATTAATTATTTGTATAATTTTCATAATATTAATGAAGAAACAGTATTCTGGTTAAATGGGATAAGGAGGAATCTTAATCTTGAAGGATCCGAGGTAAGGATAAGCAACTATACATACAATGATTATAATGCAAAATTTTGTTTCTTGTCTAATATGTGTTCCTCGTATGAGGAATATAATTTAAATAATTTTTTCCCTTTTGTAAAAAGAGAATTTGATACGTGGAGATCAGTATTTAATGATTCTGTTGCAATTGTTATATTATCTATAATTACAGAGTAGAAATGAATAGGTCTGCCCAAAATAAGAAGTTAACGATATTAAGTATCCTTTTTGTATTATGTATTTTAGGACTAGGATATTGGTATTTCTTCATGTATAGGTGCGGAATATTGCCAAGGGGGTATGAATTTCTAGAGAGGTTTGTAGTAGAGAATAAGTGTGGGGAGAAGGAATACAAGGTAAGGGGTATAATGTATAACATAAGGGAAGAGGGTAGTAATTTTATATTTGATTTAAATGCCTGGGATACAGAGAAGGGAGAGAGTTTGTATTATAAAGATATTTCATTAAATCTTGATTGGTCCGCGGATAAGGACATTCAGGACTTAGGGTCTATCCCAAGAAACATTCTCTTAACAGTCAACTTGAGTGAAGATAGTCTCATAACGTTTAAATTGGAAGATCTAAAGCTAGGAGAAGAAATATATCTTGATAGTCAAGGAATTTTGTATGATAGTATTAAGAATTTTAATAAACTTGAAAAAGATAATTTAGAATCTGTGACTACGGAAGTATATGATATTAAGTCTGAAAGTGGAGATACAGAAACTTTTTATCATAATACAGATGGTTTTTATAACTTAACCCTCTATCAACTTTGGATCGACTCATATTTATTTAAAAATGCTGGGAAAGAAAATTCGAATTTTTTTGATGTCTCCTCTATAGCTAATTTTGAATCTATGACTGCGAATTTCCTAAAAAACAGGGAAGATAGAAGAGAAATGGAAGCTACTTCCGAAGGAGGATCCTGTGATGATAAAGAATGTGAATCGAAAGATTTTATAACTGTTAATGAGGAAATATCGCACATTCAAAATAGCTCTTTTGGTTGTAATATGATTAAGGAAATAGATAATAATATTGGAGATAGAAGATTTTTTAATCTTCTATCTAAGGAATTTTGCAATATTAACGGAATTAAAAAGGATATAGAAAATTTACAAAATAAAAAACAAGAGGTCTTTGTTAGGGAGGAGGATTTATTACAAAGTTTAAGTTTGAGTAGAATTGTTGAGAAGAGCAATTATGAGGTCACAGAAGAGATGTTACCATTGGAGAATAGTATAAATTTTCTTCCAGATATTCTTATTGTAAAAGATATGGGAATTGGATCTTTTGAGACCTTCGCTTTAGAAATGGCTAAAGATTCTTTGATATACGAATATATATATAGAGGAGAGATAGGGGTGAGAGATGTGTGTAGTTTGGCTTATGCCTCAAAAGTAGCCTCTCAATACAGTGACGACCCTTTCTTTTTAGAAATATTAAATAATATAAAATTGATGTTCTTGGAGGATATAAATAAGACATTATCTTTATTGGATACAAGTTCTTATGCTTCATTTTTATGTATTGAGGCCTATCAGGAGGATATGGAGCTAAGAGACCTTTTTCTTTCAAGGGTTTTCAAATCTGTATATGTTAATTTGTATAATGATGATAATAAGAAAGGTATATGGGAAAATGATAACTATTATAACATAAGGACAAATGCGAGGTTATTAAAGATATTATTAGAAAATTATGAAGAAGTTAATTAAAATATTTTTAACAATATTATTTTTTGTAATATTGTTGTTTGTTTCTTCCAGACAATTTGTGTCTGCTCAATGTTGTTGTCGGTGGTATTCTTGTGGACACAGTGGAGGTATGTATAGTTGTGATTATTGTTATTGGAGAACCGTTCGTGATGAAATGGGAAGGTTTCTTTACAGAGAATATGTCTGTGAAAAAGCAACTTCTGGTTGTGATGATTACTCTTGTCCTTGCCCTCCCCCTCCATGTAATAATTCTTGTAGTGGATCTTGTACTGCACCATCCTGTCCAGCAGGATATACAACAACTAACCCAAATAATTTGTGTAGTACAGATACTCAGGAAGTAAGCTGTACATATCTAAACGGTTGTAATAATACATGCACACAAAGAACTACATGCTATAAAACAGAGAGTAATGTAGCTCAATCAATTCCGACCTCATTAAACATGATAGTGGATGGTGAGAATTATTCTTTGTCATTAAATTCCTCAACCCCAACCACAGTAAAATATCCCTCACCCGCAAACAATGTACAAACATCCATACCAACAAGACCAACCCCTCCAACCTCAAATGGACTGGGATATGCCTTTAGAGCCAATAACTACGGAATAGACAATGAATGGCTTCCCTTTGATTGCTCTAGAGGAGAAGACTACTGTGTTGAATCAATAAATAATACCCAAAACTTTACTCCAACCTCCTTAACCATACCCCAAGTACTCAAAGAAAATGCTAAAGGACAAGTAAGTGGAATGTATTACACAGAAAATCTCTGTAATACAAACAAAGAATATTCCCTTCCTTTGGAAACCTACTACAAGGTAGACAATTTACCAATTGTAGATATAGATGTGTGCGATTGGGACCCCTCACTCCTTGCTACTGACCCTAACTGTATAGACCCAAATACCGGAGATCCTGAAGAGCCCTGCTTAATGCTCCCTGACCAACAGTGTACTAAGGAGGAATTCCTTCCAGAAGTAGGGGAAGAAGACTCAACCTCCCCTAAAGGATGCAAAACAGAAGAATATACAGGAACCCAGGTAAACAACCCCCTTAAAATAAGGGTGGGATCCAAGGATATTGATGGTAATAACGAAATAAAAGGAACTGTAGTGTGGTTTAGTAAATCAAATAATACTCCACAACTTCCAAACATAGTAAGTAACTACACCTCAAGCAGTACAGATGAACTGGGAATAATGATTCTCCAAGATAATAACTCCTGGAATAATCCCCCACTTGTGTATGGAATTAACAGTAATAATACATGGGCAGTAATATCAGATAAAACATTAAAAAATAGTAGCGGAAATAATATAGCCCGAGTCTCTGATATAGAAATAACCCAAGGAAGCCAAATAGTAACCTTCGAATTTAACCTAGAACTAATCCCCAACCTCACAGATAACCTAGAAGGAATGTATAACTTCAAAAGTATAACCCTTGACCAATATATGCTACTAAGTGACGGAAGAGTGGATATAAGCCGTATGCAAAGATATTTTAACTGGGGTATAGATCTTGTAATCCCTACCATGATTGACCTGTCCCAAGTTGTCCTGGGACCCCAAGAACTATACCTTAACTGGAATGTAGAGGGTACATCAAGTAATATAACTGATACCGTAATCAATGCCTACAGAGAAGGTTTCCTAATAAATGACACCATAAGCTTAGTTGGTTACAGCGATATAACCTTGGATAACATCCCCCCAGAAGACCAAATAGGCCTAATGAATGATAGTAATAGCTGGAAGATATCAAATATCAATACAACCCCGTACATAAATACGAATAATACAAGAGTATCCATAAATGGAAACGAAGGAGGATCCGTAATAATGTACTTAACAGCATTTGACCAAGGATGTAATGATAACCTAAGAGAACATAACATAGACCTAAGACCATGGATAGCTACAAAAGGAGGAGTAGTATACTCCCAGGGTAGTCTTGGTTCCGGTGCAAAAGACGTCTCTCAGGTAGAAGAACTAGATGGAGTACTTAGAAATGTAGTTAAAGAAGAGCTAGATACAGGAACAGAATTAGTCTCTTCAAGAATGGATTTCATAAACAATCTAATCCACCCAGAACTAGGAGGAGTAAGAGCTATAAATACATACGACTCCAACGATAGAAAGACATATTGGTATGAGTACTTTAAAAGGAAACTAGAAGTACAGAGATCTACTCTGACAGAGTTTGTAATAGGGGTAAGTGATACGAAAGTATCAGACAAATGTATTGGGGAAAATTGTCTAATGTATTCAACAGAGAACATAGATATCCCAAGTGGATATACCTGTGATAAGAATACATTATTCATGTCAGAAAAGAACATCATTATTAATCCGGATATATATACAAGTGAAATAGGAATACAAGGATGCATATTCATTGCTAAAGGTGATATAGAGATAGGGGAAGGAACTTACAAGAGTGGAGAGGAAAAGGTAAGATGTGATTATATAGATGGATTCCTAATAGCCGAGAATCAAATTCATATAAAGGGAGGAGACAGTTTTAGAGGAATAAGGGATGGACTTGAGATATATGGAGGATTAGTTTCCTTTGGAAGAGATTCTATTGATGGAACAGCCATCGTAATAGAAAGGAATTTGAGATTATTCAACTATTCTAGCCCAACGTTAGTTACATCATGGGATGTAAGACATGCTAAATTATCAGAAATATTCTTTGGAACTGAAGCAGCGCTGTATAAACAGGAAGTAGGTTTTAAAGTATTTTAAAAGATATATGATACTAAACAAAGATAAAAAATATGAAGCTCAAGCATTAGCAATAGCTATGGTCGTAATGGTTGTTTCATCTTTAATAGGGATATCAATCTATTCAAGAAGCATGAAAGATAAAGGTCTTGTATTGGAAGAAAGAGCTTCGGCAGAAGCTCTAGAAGTAGCGGATTTAATATTAGACAAATTAACTCCATATCCTATGAGTTTTGTAGTAGACGCAATAGTAGAAATAAAGGAATTGGACGAATTTAATTATGAAAATGGCATAGTACTAAAGGAGAACAGAGAAAATACTGACTTAACAAGACTATTAACTAAGTTGGAAGTATTACAGATAGGTAATTTAAGTGATTTATTAGGACCATTATGTCCGGTATCCCAAGGTCTAAATGAATATCAGTTAACTTTAAAAGAGTCTGATAATGATACATATTATGAGGTAAAAGCAGGAAGTGCTTGGTCTCTACCAACGAGAAACTTACAAGAGTCTTGTGCTCTTGATTTAAATTTAGAAATAAGGGGAGATTCTAGATCTGGTTTTGTATTAACAAAAGTTTATTGTAATTACGATATTGATGGGAATGTTACAGATTGTAAGAAGTATGAAGATGATGATATCTTAAATTACTGTTTTTCAAGTAACGGATCAGATTGTAACAATCAAAATTTCTTAGATGAGGAGTGGACTAAGTACAGAGTGAATGATAAAGAGGTAATAAGTTTGTCTATAGGGGAGTACCCTTTGAGTGAGGTTAGAATAAAGGCTATATTTGGAACCATTGGTATAACATATTCTTTACCTTCGGAATGTGTTAATGGTTTTAGAATGTATCAGCTTAGAGCGACAGCTAATTGTTCTGGAGTATATAGGGGAAAAGAGATAATAATACCTGAGGCCAAATGGTATAATCCACTTTTTGATTATGTGTTATTTAATAGCGGAGGATCACTATAATTAATATGTGGATTAAGTATTGCATACTACCTTTTAGTATGTTAAAATCCTTCACGAGTTTGGGATTATATACGGAGATACTGGCTTCCTCTTAGAGTATGATTCTCTAACGAAAACCTGATACAAAGATATTTTTATATCTTCTAACAAATACCCTCCTCAGCTCCTTAAAAGTTGAAGAGTGACAGGAAGTCAAAATCAATTTATGACTTTCTAATATTAGTGTGAATGGGTTCACACAATTCATTTAGTTAGACATTTTAAATCCAACATAATGCTGGTTGGTCATATTACTTCGGTAATATGTAAGTCAAGCGTTTTTCAATGAGAGTTTGATCATAGCTCAGGATGAACGTTGGCTGTGTGCCTAAGGTATGCAAGTCGAACGATCCCTTTGAACTACTTGAGACTTCGGTCGATTGTTTTTCTTTTTGGGATAGTGGCAAACGGGTGAGTAACACGTGGATAACCTACCTCGAAGTCATGAACAGCTCATCGAAAGATGGGGTAATACATGATGGTCTTACATTTTCATTTAGATTTTGTAAGTAAAGTTCTGGCGCTTCGAGAGGGGTCCGCGTCCTATCAGCTTGTTGGTGAGGTAAAAGCTCACCAAGGCTAAGACGGGTAGCTGGCGTGAGAGCGCGGTCAGCCACCATGGAACTGAGACACGGTCCATACTCCTACGGGAGGCAGCAATTAGGAA
>JALHDC010000023.1 GCA_022840695.1 bacterium | reverse complement strand
CCTCTTTTGAGTATCGAAGAATGTATTGCCCACGTGAACACCAGCAGCATAAAAACAGGTGTATAGGCACGAGGCATATGGCGTGAATACACCAAAAAGCGAGGAGTTAATATGAAACAGACTGTAATTACGTGTGACGTGTGTGGTTGCGTCATAGAACAAGAAGATGATATTGAGCACGTACATATTGCTAAGCATATGAAGCTGGATCTGTGTTGCGGGTGTAGCAGCGACCTTGCACGATATGTGCAAGCATCACAGAAGTTTGGTGAGGATATTATGCACTACCTGCGTGTAAAGTTCCCAGGTTTATACAATGGAGAAGCAGAGGTTAATGGTGCAGATTTGGTAACAACCCTAACAGATAGAATGCGAGACATGTAGCATATGGCATGTGACATATGGCGAGCAAAAGCTGCAGAGATATTACACATCGCAGAACGTGATGTGACACCAGAACAGCGGGCAGCAATCAAGAAGCGCTATTTTGGTGAACTGTATGGTATGCACTCTACTACGTTTGACGAAGCACTCAACACATACATGCCAGAGACAATACCATTTGCCGAGGTGGAAACCCGGCTATTAGCAATGAAGGAGAACTTGGATGGAAAGCAAGATACTAACGCTCAAGGACGGTCGGACACTGGAGATCATGTATGATGAGGATGCACAGCATCCATTTGAAGATGGTATGCAGAACATGACTATTGCCACATGGCACCCGCGATACAAGATAGGTAATATGAGACTGGCTAGACCAAATGACAGAATTGAGTATTTACTCGCTGTGCTGCATTTGGTTAGGAACACAGCACCGGACAAAACACTCGCCTATTATGCACAGAAAAAGCATGAGGCACTGGAGGATGGTAAGTATGATGCAGCAGATATTGAAATGTGGCTTGATAGAATTGCCATTATACAACCTATCTATGCATATGAACACTCTGGTATCACAATCAGCCTAAAGCCGTTTAATGATCGCTGGGATTCGGGCCAGGTTGGTTTTGCACTCTACTTAAAGAAACAGGTTCTCTCAGAT
>JALHDC010000022.1 GCA_022840695.1 bacterium | reverse complement strand
TGGCTATGACTCGAGCGATGTGGGAGGAGGAGGAGGAGGAGGAACGTATGGGGATGAAGGGTTAAATAAATTAATGCTTGGTTCAGGTGGTGGAAGAGGTGGTAATGATGCAATCCCACAATTAGGTGGAGCAGGTGGTGATGGTGGTGGTGTGGTATATATAGCAGGAGCTACAGTAAAAGTTAATGGAGCTTTAAGTAGCGATGGAGTCAATGGGTCTAATGGAGCGAGTGGTTCATCGTATTATACAGGTGCAGGTGGTGGCGGTGCAGGTGGTTCTGTAAGAATAGATGCGGAAAGTGTAAATATTGGTACATCATTATTAACTGTTACAGGTGGAGCTAGTGGAGTCGGGAGATTTAGTAATACAGCAGTATATAACGGAGGTGATGGTGGTGATGGAAGAATTGCCATATACTTCGGTACAAGCTATACAGGTATCTCAGGAACACCTACTGTAACAAATTTCTATACTGTTGGTGAAGAGGTAGTACAAAATCCTTCTGCTGGTACAGATGGAGATATTACAGTATCTACAGATACAAATATTAATAGGACTAGTTTGATAGCAGGAAGAAGTTGTGCAGATGGTGGAGATGCAGTTAACTATAATATTACAGCATTCAATGTCGCTGGAAATGAAGCTACACTTAACAGAGCCCCAAGCACAGGATGTCTTGCATCGGGGGATGAGGTACTAATCATTAACCTACAAGGTTCATACACATCTATGGACAATGTAGGTAATTGGGAAGTATTAACAATTGATGAGGTAGTTGGTACAACAGTAACATTTACAACTACAAAGACTAAATATTATGGTAATAACTTAGATGATGATACTAATTTAGGTACAACGGCTAATACACAAAGAGTTATGTTGCAGAGGGTACCCCAGTATGAGGATGTAACGGTTAACTCT
Source organism: bacterium (assembly GCA_022840695.1). Classification (GTDB taxonomy): domain Bacteria; phylum Patescibacteriota; class Dojkabacteria; order SC72; family SC72; genus UBA2177. The sequence continues at coordinate 271 of JALHDC010000022.1, read as the reverse complement.
TCAATAAACTTCTATCCAGACGAGTGGGCTACAGAAACTTCTGAGAATGCAACATACAGAGTAAGTAAGGGAGGAATTATGTTCTTTAAAGCAAGTGGTACTGTAAGTATAAATGGAACTATACATGCTACAGGAAAAGGGTATCAAGGGGGAATCCAGCAGGATGGATATGATTATAGTGGCGGGCAGGGAGGAGAAGCGTTCTGTGGTCTTGGTGGTAATGGAGGAAAAACTGGAGGTGTAGACGGCGCTGGAGGTGGAGGAGGGTATG
>JALHDC010000021.1 GCA_022840695.1 bacterium | reverse complement strand
AGATTAATGAAATAACTCCTATTCAAATGCCTGGATTTGAACTTAATGAAATAATTGATGCTAGAAAGAATTTCACTAAAGAAGAATGGATAGATTTAATTATTAGAAGCTGCGGTATGGAGCCATCTTGCTTTGATGAAAGAGTTAAGTGGCATATGCTTGCAAGAATTCTTCCTATGATTGAAGCAAATATGAACTTATGTGAACTTGGACCTAGAAGTACAGGTAAATCTCATATCTATAAGGAATTATCTCCTAACTCAATTTTGCTTTCTGGAGGCCAAACAACAGTAGCTAATTTATTCTATAACATGAATAGAAGACAAGTTGGACTTGTTGGCATGTGGGATGTAGTTGCTTTCGATGAAGTAGCTGGTATTAATTTTAAAGATCATGATGGCGTTCAAATAATGAAGGACTACATGAATAGTGGTTCATTTGTTAGAGGTAAAGAATCTATCATTGCAAAAGCTTCAATGGTTTTTGAAGGAAATATTAATCAAAGTGTTGAATCATTATTAAAGACTTCAACATTGTTTGAACCATTTCCTGAAGCTATGATTGATACTGCTTTCTTGGATAGAATGCATTTCTATCTTCCTGGATGGGAAGTTCCCAAATTAAGACCAGAATTCTTTACTGATAGTTGGGGATTTATTTCAGACTATTTTGCTGAATTCTTAAGAGAAATGAGAAAGAGAAATGAATCTAGCTGTTATCATAAATATTTCAAATTAGGTAGATGCTTAAATCAAAGAGATACAATGGCAGTTAATAAAACTGTATCTGCAATGTGTAAACTCTTATATCCTGATAATAATTATTCTAAAGAAGATATTGAAGAAATCTTAAAATATGCTTTAGAAGGAAGAAGAAGAGTAAAAGAGCAGCTAAAGAAACTTGGTGGAATGGAATTCTATGACACTATGTTCTCTTATATTGATTTAGAAACTATGGAAGAAAAGTTTGTATCAGTTAAAGAACAAGGTGGAGGAAAATTAATTCCAGAAGGTAATTCTAGTGCTGGTACTGTATACGCAATTTGCAATAGTAGCTCAATGATTGGTGTGGCTAGAATTGAATGCTCTTTAAATGAAAAAGGTAGCGGTAAGTTTGATGTTACTGGTTTAGGTAATTCAAAAGAATTAAAAGAATCAGTTAAGACGGCGCAAAATTACTTTAGAGCTAATGCTAAACATA
>JALHDC010000020.1 GCA_022840695.1 bacterium | reverse complement strand
CTTTCCATTATTACTTCATATTGATAATCAGCGAGGTGATAATCTCTTGGAATATAGTTTAAAGTGTTGATAAGATCATTCATAAAAACACCCCCTTTCAACAATATTATACCATATATTTCATTAAAATGAATAATAAGGAGGAAAAATGTTGAATTTAGGAAAAAACATAAAGCAAGAAATGAAGAAGAGAAAATTAACCATTAAAGAACTTAGTTTAAAATGTGATATTTCTACAGGTGGCTTATGTGAAATAGTTACCGGTAAGAATACTAATCCAGGTATCCAAACAGTAATTAAGATAGCAAAAGAATTTGGTATGACTTTAGATCAAATTATAGGGGATATTTAATGAACTTTCATTTTCGAGAGGGGGTGATGGAATTGAGTATATACGTCTTAATTGACTACGGAGAGAGTTGTAAGTCTAAGGGGATTAAACCATCTTGGGAAGGACTTAAAGAGTATAAGAAGAGATATTGGAGGGATTAACGTGATAGATAGTTTAGAGGTTAGAAAAAAGTCTTTACTTGAAAGAATACATAAGCTAGAAAGCTTTATATATTCGGAACATGATATAGAGGAATTAAAGAAAATTTATAAGGATCATTTAGATTATTTAAGAGAAGAATACAAGAAATGTGAGGAGGAATAAGGGTGTTATTAAAGAAGTTAGTAGAGCTTTACTATAAACTGGACAAGCAACAATTTAAATTACTATTGGATATAGCAAGAGAAGATATTGTTTTTTATTCATCCATTGGAACTATATATACAGATGAAAAGATAATTGGAGTGCTTGATTCAGCGGTTGAGGTAATTAAAAGATTATGTGAGGAGAATGCTATATGAAAACTTTATTAGAAAAAAGAAAAGGTCATTGCTCCACCGACCAAAGTAAGAGTAATGACACAAACAAACAATAGTATTATTATATCAGCTTTAATGCAGAAAGGAAAGTAATTATGCAAAGAGATTTTAAAGGTGTTTGGATTCCTAAAGATATATGGCTTGCTGAAAATATTAGTTGGATAGAAAAGCTAGTGTTAACGGAGTTGGATAGTTTAGATAATGATGATGGTTGTTTTGCTACAAATGAGTATATTGGGAATTTCTTCAATTTAAGTAAAGATAGAATATCTAGAATAGTTAGCAAGCTAGCCAAAGAAAATTACATTTCAGTAAGCTTTATTTACAAACCAAATAGTAAACAAATAGAAAAAAGAGTAATAAAGATATTACCTAGGGGTATAGGTGAAAACGCCAAT
>JALHDC010000019.1 GCA_022840695.1 bacterium | reverse complement strand
TCTGAAGGAAGCCCAGGGAGAGCTGTCAAGGCTCATTAGGGCATACTACAGAGACGAAATAGAAACGCCCAAGTTTAAGACCCTGGTGTATGCCTTCTCTGTCCTTCTCAACTTCCAAAAAACAGAGACAGAGCAGCAGCTAGAGCAACGTCTTACAGAGTTGGAAAGCAAGGTAGGCTTATGAACAGTACACGATTAAAGAGAATAGCAAGAGCTATAGACAGGCTTCCTGGACAGACTGAAATGGACCCGGAAATAAAAGCGAAGCTGGAAGAGGTACGATACAACGTTAACCACAACATACCAATGAACCATATCAGCGAAGAGGAAGCAGCGGAACTGGTAGCAAGAATAAGAGCGAGGCTAGGACTATGACAAGAAAGAGACTGGAAAGGATAGAGCAGAAACTAGGTGAAGGGCTGCAAAGCGTTGGGATCATCTTCAGAGAAACAGACCCAGAAGGCAATGTTACGGAGCATACCCAGGACATAAAAGGCTATAAGGGAAAGCCCCAGACCGTTGACATAGATAGCGATGATTGGAAGCTCTAAAGGGGGCATGAAATAGCCATGCAGACAACGCTAGACAGGTCTAGAATCAATCCAATAAGAAAAGCCTTGAAACTACTCAAAGCAAGGCAGAGAATCATCAGAACGCTAATTCTATTATGACAGATTCATAGAGAGTGTAAGCCAAAAACAGACCAGCTGCATACACTGGGAAAGGGGCAATACACCAGGACAAGCTAAAGCAAACGGCAGCCCCCCCTACCCTCTTTTAGACTCTACCCCTACCCTTTATATATGATGGTATATGAAAAAATATGTTGACTTCACTGTCATAACCCTTTAACATGGAAGCATGAGCAACAAGAGGGCAATACATACACAAGAGGTACACGATACACAAGATGTACAAGAAGTACCCAATACACAAGAGGTACACAGTACACAAGAGGTACAAGAAGTAGGGGGAAGTATGGACAATGCTGTAGTGTTGAGGGGTAGTGCAGAAGTAGTGCAAAAGTATATAGATCTGTTAGACGTGAAGCCCAAGAGCAGGGATACATACCAGAAGGCTTTGAAGCAGTTTATGCTCTTCCTAGAGAGCAATGCTATAACCCAGCCGACTAGGGCAGACATACTGAAGTACAAAGCCTATCTAATGGACAACTACAAAGCCTGTACAGTATCCAGCTATATGACAGCCGTTAAAGGCTTCTTTGCTTTTCTGGAAGCTGAGAAGGTATACCCCAACATAGCCAACGGCATAAAGGGAGCTAAGCACCAGCAAGGCTTTAGAAAGGACGCCCTCACAGTAGACCAGGCT
>JALHDC010000018.1:719-2243 GCA_022840695.1 bacterium | reverse complement strand
AACAATTCAAAACTCCTTGCATAAACGGAAGTTGTATCATAAAACGGGGTATCCACCACGCTGACATCATATAATTTTTTAATATTATTGACTTCTCTAATTGTTTCACTATCTCCATAGCTCCAATTATCTCCCATATCAGCTATAGAAAAAGCAAAAGACATCTTATCAATCAATCCTTCTTGAATTGACTTATAGATGTCCCTATTGCTCTGTGTATCAATTAACTCGGCTTTAATCTTAAGACCTTTATCGTCTTTAATTAGTTGCAAACTATTATTCCTAGTTCTAGCCATTATACACCAAGTATCATTATGGTTATATCTCAATGGTACATCCTTCATATCAGTATAATCTAATGCACCCTTTTTAATAATTTCAGTAAACTTTCTAGTGCCATATTCATGAGTAGCTGGTTGATCATAAGTTATAGCATAACCTTCTATAATCATTTTACCTTCAGTATTATCTACGGCTCTCATTTCAATCAATCTTTGTTCATTATTTAATTTACTCACTTACTTCACCCTTTCCTGGTTTAGTTTTTGATAGCTGATATGTATCTGCTATATCTCTATTTATATAATTTAGTGACTTATTTCTAATATTTCCACCTTCAAATGGAGGGTACCCAAACACTGCAAGTATTTCATTATCAGTTAATGTTCCTACTCTACTTAGAATATCGACAGCTGCTATTTTATTTTTTGTATTCATAAACATAAGTCCCTGATTATAAAAAATAATCTCATTCCCAACTTCTAACTCTCTTTGAGTAAATAATATTTTACTAAAACACCGTCCTAAGCTGATAACCATAGGCTCTAATTTTTTTTCATAAAATGCTTGATAATCCTCTTCAGTAAACTCTCCATTAAATATCTTTAATGACACTCCATAATTAGCTAATATTCTTTTTTCTATAAATTCTATAGTTTCTTTATCTACTAGCTTAGGATCTATGGTTATAGGTGAAAATTCATTTTTTAAATCTACAGCTAATATTCCATTTTTCATATCAGACATTTTAGTTTCAAATTTTTCTCGCTCTTTTTTTTGCTCGTCATCATCCATCATTGTATTAACTTTCAAAATACCTTTAATGGTTAATCCAGCTTTCACACCTTTTTCTAAACCTTGAATAACCACATTATCAACTTGTAATAATTTTAATAAAGCTTCATTATTAACTTTTCCATTTTCATCTCCACCTACAAAATCATTAGCTGAAAAATCTTTTCTCCAATGAATTATATCGCTATATGGAAATGTATGTGGCTCACCATCTGTAAAGTAAAATCTTATAAATAATCTTCCAGTACTATCTTCTAAATATTCAACTTCCACTGGATTTAATGGCCATAACCCAGTATATTCTCTCTTGTAATATCCTTCCCCTAAAGGAATCTGTCTGAAAGTAGGATATATATAAGCATTTTTCTTAACTTCTCTTAAATAAGTTATTTTTTCTAAGAAATCAGATGTTGTCATTAATGGATTAGGGCCAAATTTTAAAAGCCTACC
>JALHDC010000018.1:0-693 GCA_022840695.1 bacterium | reverse complement strand
CTTATATGCTTTGGATTAAGTTTACTCATCTCAGTCATTATACAACCTACAGCATTCTGAACTATATCACTAGCATACACATCATTCCCAAAATCATTAAATACTGGGGTGTATCCATTCATCATTTTTGCATAGCTTTTCATTATTTTTTCAGTCCTATATCTTTTTAAAATATCTAAAACACCTATTTAAATCACCTCCTACTTACAATATCTACATATTCTTTTCTATATCTATCTAATGTTTCATAACATATCAGCATTGTTACAGCTCCATCTATCTTTTTAGTAACATCACCTTGAACTTTTATTGGCATTCTCTTAGTTCCTGCTGAATTCCATTTTGCAGTAACATTTTCAAGGCAATACTTATCAATTGGATTTTGATTATAATTCACTAAATTTTGTTTCAAATCCATTTCTAGGCTATTCATAGCATTAGATAAATCAAATCCTTGACCTATTTTTTCTAAATCAAATCCATAGTCCTTCATTTCATTAACAAAAGCCTTTGCTTGCCATTTATCATATCCAGTATATAAACATCTAATTTTATATTTCTTATATATCATTACAAACCAAGCCACTACATCAGATTGATTTACTTCATTATCTTCACAAACATATAAATGTCCTTCTTTTACCCATTGCTTAAACTTTTCTCTATCTTCTTTACTAGCCTCTTCTAACTTTG
>JALHDC010000017.1 GCA_022840695.1 bacterium | reverse complement strand
GAAGCTGCTATAGTAAGTACAACATTTTCAGCTGTTTCAATCACCTTTAGTTTAGTGGTAATAAGTCAAGTTGGTCTTAGTCATATGTTTATACCATTTTATCTAACGGTAACACTTGCTGGTATAGTAGCAGCTATAGTTGTCCCTAGAATACCTCCACTATCAAAAAAGAGTAATCAATATTTTAACGGTGAAACAAAAGAGCTTGATGAAAACTCTCCAGAAGGATATAACGCTCTTACTTGGGGATATGCAAGTGCAATTGAAAAAGCAAATAAGAATACAAGCGTAACGGAATTTTTTATTGACGGATTTAAAAACGTACTAGATATGTGGCTTGGAGTACTTCCAGTAGTTATGTTCTTAGCAACAACTGCATTGATAATTGCTGAATACACTACAGCATTTCAAATTCTTGGGCTGCCATTTGTGCCTATACTTAAGCTTTTACAAGTTCCTGAAGCAGTAGCCGCATCTCAAACACTAGTTGTAGGATTTGCAGACATGTTATTACCTTCAGTATTAGCCGCTAATACAATAACAAATGAAATGACAAAATTCATAATTGCTTCTGTATCTGTAACACAACTTATTTATATGTCAGAAGTAGGTAGCGTATTACTTGGTTCAAAAATTCCAGTTAACTTAAAAGAATTATTAATTAGAGAATGTGAAAAAATTTGTGTGAATTTTAAATTTTGTTAATTTATATAACTGGAAATTTGATTTCCAGTTATATTTTTATACATTAATTAAAATACTAATAATAAGTTTTACTTTGTTTTTATTTTTTGTAAAAAAAGGTTTTATATACATAAATCTAAGAAAAAGTACAAGCTTAGATTATTTCATCTTTGTTAATTCTATCACCGAACAATATCATAAATTGTGATAATATTAACCCCCAATTAGCGACTGGTGAAGTCCATTTTTTCATAACAACATCTGTAGCTAAATAGAGTGATTTTCTTAATGAATCATCTGTTGGAAATACGGTTTTAGTTTTAGTAAACTTTCGAAGTTGCCTATTAAACCCCTCAAGCGCATTCGTTGTATATATCATTTTTCTTATACCTTCTGTAAATGAGAAGAATGTTGAAAGTTTATCCCAATTTACATACCATGAATCTATCACATTTGAATATTTACTATTCCATTTTTCTTTTAAGCTATCGAGCTGCGCTAGCGCGATTTCTTCTGTTGATGCTTTATATACTTTCTTTAAGTCTGCCATAAATTCTTTTCTATCTTTGTAAGGTACATATTTCATAGAGTTTCTAATTTGATGGATTATACAATTTTGAATACATACATTAGGGAAAACAGTTCTTATAGCATCAGGCAAGCCTTTCAGTCCATCCATACATGCGATAAATATTTCCTTAACACCCCTGTTGTTTAAATCATTACAAACACTTAACCAAAACTTAGCACCTTCTGCTTCACCAATCCATATTCCTAAAATATCTTTATAGCCTTCCATATCAATTCCCATACATATATAAGCTGCTTTAGTAACAATAACAATTCGATGATCATCTCTTACTTTGAAATGAACAGCATCCATATAAACTATAGGATATATTTCATCTAACATTCTATTTTGCCATTCGGCCGCGGAAGCCATTACCTTATCAGTTATGTTTGATATCATACCTGGAGATACTTCTATTCCATATAATTCTTCTAATTCTGCTTGAATGTCTCTAGTACTCATCCCGCGAGCATATAGTCCAATAATTTTTTTATCTAATTCACTACATTCTGTTTGATATTTCTTTACAGCTACTGGTTCAAATTGAGATTTTCTATCACGTGGAATATCAAGCTCTACTTCTCCGAAGCTACTTCGCACATTTTTTTTAGAATGGCCATTTCTATAATTTTTATCTTCATCAGTGCCTATACGTTCATATCTTTCTCTGCCTAGTGCTTCATCCATTTCAGCCTCTAAAAGTTGTTGCATCACATCTTTTAATAATTTTTGCATCAATCCATTTTTGCCAACTACGTCATCCATGGTTTTACACTTTTTAATTTCTTCTTGATAATTTATATCTGGTACTTTTATTTCTTTCATTTGGAATCCTCCCTTATTTAAAGAATATTATTCCAAATCTACCACTATAAAATACAAAAAAGGATGTAGTAGATTTGTATTTCCACAAACCTTTCTACATCCCCTTT
>JALHDC010000005.1 GCA_022840695.1 bacterium | reverse complement strand
AAAGGCACCTTAGAAGACACTACACGAAGACAGATGCTTGCATTTTTAATTAGTAATCTAGGTGTACTATTACCCATTCCTATATTTATATTTGTTACCTCTTTGATAAAGAATAAGGGGAAGAATAAGAAGATAACAGTAATACCACACTACGAAGAACCTAAGGGATTATATCCTTTGTTAGGTGGGTATATATACAAAAAAATGTTAGATAATAAACATATTACTGCACAAATAATTCAATTAGCTATAGATGGGCATATATTAATAAAGCAGGAAGGAAAAAGAAATTATGTATTAGTAAAAGATCAGAAAGGTGAGGATATAGCTCTAGAAATCCCAAGAACATTGTATGCAGGTTTATTTAAAGGAAAGGATGAGGTAAGTACAAAAAAGATTAGTTCTGATTTCTATCTAACTGTTAATTCCCTGAATTCAAGCCTATCAAAGGCTGTATATTCTGATGGATATTTTAGTAATGAAAGAAGAAAGTTACAAGCTAAAATGCTTTTATTTGGTGTCTTAGGAGGCATAATTTCAATATTTTTGATTGGTCCTCTTTCATTTGTAGCAGCAGGAGGATGGATATTTGGAATGTTAGTATCATCAATCTTGACCTTTATTCTTTCCATTAAAATTGATTTAAGAGCAGAGAAAGGTAATGAGATATATTATGAGTTAGAAGGGCTTAAGATGTACATAAATACTGCAGAGAGGCATAGAATTGAATTCCATAATGATCCTGAGAAGTGGAGAGGAGTATTTGAAAGTCTTCTACCATATGCAATTATCTTTGGTTTAGAAAAGAAATGGGCTAAAGAATTTGAAGATATATATAAAGAACCACCATCTTGGTATCAGGGTGATATGCGAAACTTCAATTCATATATACTTGCAAACTCTATTGCTAATATGAGTAGAGATGTACACAGTGCTGGTGGCTTTACATCAAGTCATGGAGGCTCTGGAGGTAGTGGATTCAGTGGAGGAAGTAGTGGAGGTGGCTTTGGAGGTGGCGGCGGAAGTAGTTGGTAATATTACCAATCTGTTGTATATCCTTTCAATTTAGTCCTTACTGAAGTAGTAAAGGAATATGCTTTGTATATCAAACTTTTAAGCGGATAGTCTCTACTGTGCATATATGTCTCTTTGTTTCCTCCCAAACTCTCCTTAAAATTACCAATTCCGCTCCAAGGATGATTCTTGCCTACATAATTCTCGGGTACAACACCCCCAAAAAGATCTAATTTTTCACAGCCCAATTCTTTACCAAGCTTTACTGTTTCCCAGAAAAGCAAATATGAGATATTTATATTCATTTCTCTAAATTCAGTATCTGTACCTGCTTGATACAGATGTAAATTCTTACCATATCTTGTACATTGCCAAAAACCAATAGGAGTATTCTTATAATACCCAACTAAAATATAGAACATATCATTAGATATCTGATCCTTAAACTCTTCAATTAACAAATTAACAGGTTTATCTGTATAACCTTTTAATTTGGTTGTCTGCAAATGAAAGTCTTTGAAAACATCAAACTGTGAATCATCATTAAAAATTTTAACTGACACATTACTATCCTTAAGTAGTCTGTTTAGAAGATTCCTCTTCGTTTTATTCATATCTCTTCTTAATTCTTCAATATCTTTAGTTAAATCTATATGTTGAGATATTAATGCATCTACATTATGTATAGGAGCTTTAATCATTGATTGTTTTTTATAGAATTCTGTAATTTGTTCATTCTCTTTACTTAAAGGTGCGAATCTTATCATAAAGCATCCATTATCATTACCTAAAATTTTTAAATATTCTAAAATTTCATCCCAGTACTCTACCCTATTCTCCATTAAAGTGGGGGAGTGTTTGCATTCTAAATATTTTCCAAAAAGTTTTGAATAACCGATGTAACAGAATATGACACCAAGGAAAATATCATTATTAAATATTCCTATTCTATATGGCTTTAAACCATTCCTTTGACTATATTGATACCTCGCGCTACTTAGGAGAAAAGAGTACTCTGGTAAGGAAAAAACTAGCTCGTCCCATTCTTTGTCATTTTCTATATTTTTAAATTCCAATGCCATACATCTATGCTATTGTAAATTAATATTTTTTGCAAAACTATTTATGGAATCAATTACTGTTTCTACATCATCCTTACCCATTTCTATGTTTGTAGGTATGTTCAATATGTGATTACTACAAAATTCTGAATTAGGACAGCTACCAATAATATACCCAACCTTCTCTAGTTGCTCGGGATTGTTTAATGGGAATACAACAGAGCTATACCATCTTCCTAGTATTATTTCCTTCTTTCTTAATATACTCATTATCTCCTCACGATTACCTAATAGAACAGGATATCGAATTAAGATATTACTGTTAGAATTAAATTTAAAGGTACAATCTAATCTAGTGTTATATATATTCACAATATTTTTCCTGTGATTATTGAAATTTTCTGCCTTTTTGATTTGATTTAAAAGTAGAGTCGCTTGGATGTTACTCATTTTTCGAGGTTCACTGAATTGTAAAGTATTCTCAGAAGCTTGTTTTTTAATAATTCCTAATGATCTAAAAAGTATTATTAGAATTCTTCCTATGGTTATGTTTGTAAAAGGTATTATCTTCTTAAAATATGACTTTTTGATTATATTCCACAAAAGAATATATCTTACGGTATACCTTGCTTCTTTCTTAGTTAATTCATGTAAATTTTGATACTCTCTGCTGGCAATTTCTTTCGTTTTTTCATCATTGATTACCATTGCAGCTCCCTGTGTACAACTAATACTTTTATCCTGAGAGAAACTAAAGAAATATGCATCGGAGTATTTGCCAATATCTAGGTTATTAGTATTTTTTGTAAAGATATGAGCACAATCCTCTACAATATATATTCTTCTTTCAAGACTTCTTTCTAAATTAGCCTTATCAACAATATTTCTTACCTCACTCATATCGACTATGTTTCCAAATGTATGTTGAACTATTACTAACCTAGTATTTTCATTAATCTTCTCCTCAAGAGCACCTATATCCATATTAAAGGAGTGTTTTTCGATATCAACATAGATAGGTTTAGCTCCATTCCATATTATTGGTGCTACAACAGCTACACAGGTGAAGGCTTGTGTTATTACCTCATCAGAATTGCTAAGATTCAAAAGAGAAAGAAAGAAATACAAAGAATCTCTACCTTTATTAAAAAATAGTGTTCCCCTAGGGAGTTCCTTTTTGAGTAATTCTAAGGCTTCATTTGTGCTAACCCTTCCATTGAGAATCTCTTTTGCTAATTTGATATCATCCTCTTGGGTATTTGGTGTAGAACCAATAAGCAGTGACATTTGTATTATGTGTTAATTAAAAAAAGACATGGAGTTTTATCTAATATAATAGGTTCTTTTCTCCATTCACCAATACTTTTTGTAACGATATATTCATTTGAACTCATTATATTTTGAGCAATACAAAGCATACTTGTTTCTTCACAAACTTCTAAAATATCTTCTAACATATGCTGATTTTTATACGGTGTTTCCATAAAAATTTGTGTTTGATGAGTATTCATAGCCACTTTCTCTAAGGATTTTATTCTTTTTCTCTTTAAACCTTTCTCCTTTGGAAGATATCCATGAAAAGCAAAAGATTGACCATTTAAACCGGAAGCCATTAATGCTAATAATATAGAAGATGGTCCTATCAACGGTACGATCTTAACTCCTTCCTTTTGAGCTAATGACACTAATTTATATCCAGGATCAGCTACTGTTGGAATGCCAGCATCAGAGAGTAAGGCTATATCATTTCCGGAAAGTAGTGGTGCAATTAATTCTTTTATTTCTTCTTTCTGTGTGTGTTCATTTAAAGATTCTATATGCAAGTCTTGAATCTTTTTTTCAAATGGTAAATCTTTTAGAAAACTTCTAGCAATTTTGGGTGTTTCTACTACAAAATATTCAATGGATCTAATTGAATTCAAATACATCGGTAAGAGAATATCAGTAACATTTTGATCTTTAGATATTGGTGTGGGAAGTAAAAAAAGTTTTCCTTTGTTCATTAATATGTTCTTTCAAAATTATGATCTATCTCATCCAGTGTTAGTCTCCAAATTGCAGGCCTACCATGAGGACAGCTATATGGATTTTCACACTTAGAGAGTCTTTCATACAAATCTAGCATACTCTCTCTTGTAAGCTTTTGTCCACTTCTAACACTTGTGTGACATGATATTGTTGCTAAAACATCATCTCTTAATTTCTTGAAATTCTTTTTTAGTAGAGAAAGATTTTCTTCCAACTCGAATATTTCATAGAATATTTTTTGAAAATCAGAATTAGCAAATTCTACAGGAACAGTTTTGAGAAGAATTTTTTCTTTCTTTATATCAAACTGAATTCCCAGATCAGAGAAAAATTTTTTGTTTTCTTCTAAAAACAGTATTTCTTCTTTTTTCATAGAGAGCTCTACTGGAACAAGAAAGTTTTGTATATCTAGATCTTTAGAATTATTCGAAAGCTTTTCAAAATTTATTCTTTCAGCAGCCGCATGCTGATCAATTATCCAAAGGTTTTCATTTACAAACTCGACAACAATGTATTTGTTAAATAGCTGGAAGATATTAACAATATCATTGTGATCATTATTTTGTTGAAATGAATCATATTCAGGTGATGATGAGCTTTTTAGAAGCTCTTTAGAGAAGAGTAATGTATCTTTTACAGAGGATGATTTGTTTTTTAAATATAGATTATTTTGTCCATACTCCTTTTTCGGTTTATTAAAACGATCTCTAAATGAAGAGAAGGAGTTTTCATTAAGTTTAGATTCTGAGCTATTTGTATTCTCAAAAGAGAGTTCTTTGTTCAGTGTATGTTTTACTGCTTCCTCTATTGCAGAATATATTCTAAAGGGATTTTCAAATCTTACCTCTTCTTTTCTTGGATGTACATTAACATCAACAAGTTCAGGATTAATATTTATATTAACAAAATTTTTTCTCCATATGGTAGATATCTTGAATATCCTTCATATATTGCTCTCATAATCCCCCTATCAGTGATTGGTCTGTTATTGAGAAAGATATACGAGTTGGAGCTCTTGGATTTATGTGTAGATGGGTGAGCTATATATCCATTAATCTTAATCCCAGCACCATCAGAGAATAGTTTTAAAAAATTATGACTTCCTAAAAACTTTGTTACTCTTTCCTCAGATATCTCACCAGCCTTACTATTTGGAACAAGTGATGTATCCACGACTATCTTTCCATCTTTGTATAGAATAAAGTGGATATTGGGGAATATTAGAAAATAATTAAGTAATAATTCATAGATTTTTCTGTATTCCGTTTGTGCAGTTTTAAGATATTTAAATCTAGCAGGAATATTGTAAAAAATATTTTCAACATTAACTGTAGTTCCCTGTTCTTTTGCTGCACTTTTTACTAAGGATTTCCCATTCTCATTATAATTTATCTCATTTCCTAAATCCTCTGATTGGAACTTTGATACAAGTTTAACTCTTGATACAGAAGTAATAGTAGAAAGAGCCTCTCCTCTAAATCCCAAGCTTAAAAGTGTGTTTAAATCCTCTATCTTTTCAATTTTGGAAGTGGTATGAGAATCAAAAGCCGAAGAAATATTTTCTTTTGGAATACCAATACCATTATCTGAAACCTCTATTAAATCGATTCCTCCATTCTTAACCTTTATTTCAATTTTGGTTGATTGAGCATCTATTGAATTATCTACTAATTCTTTTACAATTGAAGCCGGTCTTTCTATAACCTCACCGGCAGCAATTTGATTTATTATTTCAGGAGATAGTTTGTTTAATTTTGGTTTCTGCATATACATTATTCTAACACATTAATATATTTGCTAGAATACGATATGGGAAAGTTTGAATTAAAAAAACCATACAATGTATCGCCAGATCAGCAAGTTGCTATTGAAAATTTGGTAAATGGTGTTGGAGCAGGCAATGAAAAGCAAACATTGCTTGGAGTAACGGGCTCAGGTAAAACATTTGTCATGGCAAATATTATTGAGAATTTGAATAGACCAACACTTGTTATATCGCATAACAAAACACTTGCTGCTCAATTGTATGAGGAATTTAAAGAGTTTTTCCCCAATAATTCTGTAAAATATTTTGTGTCATATTATGATTACTATCAACCAGAAGCATATATTCCAGCCAAAGATTTATATATTGAGAAAGAGTCTGAAGTTAACAAGGAAATTGAGAACTTGAGATTTGGAGCAATGAATTCAGCATTAACAAGAAGAGATACCATAGTGGTGGCTTCGGTATCTTGTATATACAATATCGGTGATCCACAAAACTATGAGAACAAGAGTATATCTCTGTATGTAGGACAAGAAATAAATATATCTGAACTTTCTTTAGAATTAGTATCCATGAGATATGATAGAGATTCTTTTGATTTTACAACGGGAGTATTTAGAATTAATGGAGATATTGTTGAAATATTTCCACCGTATGAGGAATTTTCATACAGAATTGAATTGTGGGGGAATAAAATAGAGAATATAGCTAAAGTACATCCGCTTACAAAGCAGAAATTAATGGATTTAAAAGAGGCTTTAATCTTTCCTGCAACTTCATTGGTATATTCTGAGGATATTATAAAAGGAGCGGTAGATAGGATAAGGAGGGATTTAAATGATCGTGTACTGTTTTTAAAGAATATTGGGAAAGATTTAGAAGCATATCGTTTGGAACAGAAAACAAATTATGATTTGGAGATGTTAGAACAGGTTGGATATTGTAAGAGTATGGAAAATTACAGTATATATTTTGATGGAAGAAAAAGTGGAGAGCCTCCATATACACTTCTTAACTATTTTCCAAAAGATTATTTAATGTTCATAGATGAATCACATATCACAATTCCTCAGATTGGTGGAATGTACAATGGAGATAAGGCAAGAAAGGATAATTTGATTGAGTATGGATTCAGATTGCCTACAGCAAGAGATAATAGACCGTTGAATTTTAATGAATTTAGAAAGAGGCAGGGTACAACCGTATATATTTCAGCTACTCCATCTGAGTGGGAAGTTAAGGATAGTAACAAACATGTTGTAGAACTGTTAACAAGGCCTACAGGCCTCCTGGATCCTTCTGTAGAGGTTAGGAAAACAGAGGGTCAAATAGATGATGTGATTAATGAAATAAATAAGAATATTAAGAAGGAACAAAGGGTTCTTGTAACCACATTAACTAAAAAGATGGCTGAGGATTTAACATTATTTTTGAAAGAGCTGGATATTAAAGTACAGTATTTACATTCAGATGTAGATACTGTTGAAAGAGTGGATATTTTGAGAGATTTAAGATTAGGAGAGTATGATGTTTTAGTTGGAATTAATCTCTTAAGAGAAGGCATTGACTTACCTGAGGTTTCCTTGGTTATTATATTGGATGCTGACAAAGAAGGCTTCCTAAGATCTAAAGTCAGTTTGGTACAAACTATTGGAAGAGCTGCTAGACATGTTGAGGGAAGAGTTATTATGTATGCTGATCATATTACTGAGAGTATGAAATATGCAATAGAGGAAACAGAAAGAAGGAGAAAGTATCAGATCGAATATAATGAAAAAAATGGAATTACACCTAAGAGTATAGAAAAGGAGATTCGAGGAAGGTTAGTGGATACAGAAGAAAGTAAAGATGCTGATATAGATATAGAAAAGTTAGACGAAAAGCAGAAAAGATTATTAATTAGAGATCTTGAGCAAAAAATGATCATAGCTGCTGATAATTTGCAATTTGAACAAGCAGCTCAATTGAGAGATGAGATTAAAGAAATTAAATTAAGTCTTTGATTATATGAACAGAGGAACATTGTTGTTAAATAATGATGAAATAGGAGAAATTTTGAAATTAATATATATAGAGAAATTGAATATTGCTTTAGAAAATAAAGAAGAAGAAAAATCAGTATTATTTAATGAAGAGGAACTTGAGAGTATATTAGATGCAATTGGAGGAATTACTAACAATGAATTACTAAACCAGGTTAAAAACAAAGTGTCCAATTTACTAAGAAGTTTTAGATATTCATAATTACTATTATTATTACGGAGAGAATCTGTCTGCAGGTTTCTTACCAGTATCTATTGTTTCAAGGGAGAAACCTTTTTCTAATAATCCGTCTACTATCAAATTAGCTTGGGTATAATCATAGTATCTATGTATATGAGATAGTACAATAGAACCGGGTTTTACAGCCCATAGAACCTTTTGATAAGTATCTGATACTGTACCGTTACTTCCCATTGACCAATATACATGTTGTAACCCGAATTTTGCTGCAATATTTAATATTCTTTTATTACTGACCCCATCTCCATATGGCATCCTAAAATATTTCATTTTGTAACCAGGGATTACTTTATCAAGTGCCGAGATATTTAGCTCGAACCATCTTTCAATTCTATCTGAGGATAAAGTAGACATTTGGGAATGATTCCAAAAATGAGAACCTAGAAGATGTCCCTCTTCTACAATTTTTTGAATAGATTTTGCACTCCACTCTAGCTTGTCTCCCAAATAAAAGAACGAGGCTTTGCAGTTAGGATATGGTCTATAAGCTGCTAGAATTTTCTCGATCTGTTCTTCTGTGCCCATGTCGTCATAAGTCATCATAACAACATTCCTATCTGTATCTCCTTCTACAATTTCATGATTGGCTATAAATTCAATTTCTGCTTCACTTAACTCACCAATTTCAGGATTCTCAGAATAGTGGGACATACTTTGCATTACGGGCAAAACAAAACCTGCAGCTAATAGTTTTGAAGATGACTTTAAAAAATCTCTTCTTGTCATTGGTTCGTTATCTTCTATTGAGGAGATATCGCTGTTGTCCATTTTCTAATTATAAAACAATAGCAGCTTTATGACCATGTTTTTGCTGAAATAATGGTTGCGGGGCATGGACTCGAACCATGATTCACGGCTTCAAAGGCCGGTGTCCTACCATTAGACGACCCCGCAATATGTCGAAATTATACTACATGTGTTAATTAATTTGTAATATAATCAATTGAAATATGCCCCTACTAAAAAGAAAAAAAACAAGAGGAAAACAGTCCACAAAAAGTAGTAATGTATATATGCCGTATAAGAAACCAGCTACTCAGGTTATTCGAAAAAGAAAATCTTTTTCATTCTTTAAAAAGAAATCTACAAAAGTCCATGCATCTAGAAGAAAATTCTCTATACCATCATTCTTTTTCTATTTATTGATTGTTATTTTTGCTATAGCCCTATTCTATGGTTCTGCCCTATTAATTGTAAAATTGAGAAATTCTGGTGAAGATACTGAGAATTCAACTGAATATGTAATCGGAATAGATTCGGTTCCTGCATTTCCTGAATCTGAGTTTATATTTCTAAATACACTAGATGAAACTTCTGTAGCAAATTTCTTAAGCTCTGGTAATTCAGCATATAGATTACTTCCAGGAGTATCTATTGTTGATGTTTATGATTATTATACTGAGGTCTTGCCTGAATTGGGTTGGAACTTAGTACTTTCTGTGGATATAGGGTCTGAGGAAATGAAGGATGGTCAATATTGGATTAAAGATGGAAAGGGATTAAGAATTTATTCTAAATTTAGCGATATTTGGTATGAGTTAATATCTGAACAGGAAGCAATTACTGGTTTGAGAGAGAGAGTCGTTAGAGAGGTAGAAAGAGATCTTTTGTTAACTAGTGACGAGCCACAAGATCTACTTCCTGATTTCCCTTGGGTTATGAAAGTACCAAAGGAGTATGTGATTAATTATAAAGTTGCCCCCTACAATAATATGAGGTCTGTACAATTTCAACAAATTGGGACAGAGAATACTGTAGTAATAATGCCTGTTGGAGCTTCCGGAGGAAAAGGTTTAGATGATTTTTTAAGAGATTACATTGATATTCTAAACGAAAATGCAGATGAAGAAAGTTGGAATATAAATAATACGATGATTATGTATACGGAATCGGGTGTAGGTTTAAGAGGGGATATAAGAAGCAATTTAGGAAATAACCATGATGTTATAGTTACTCCAAATAGTTACGATGGGGTTATATATGTAATCGATAGTGATCTACAAGATAATTCGTTTTTGGAATATGTATTATCCAATTTGAAGCCTCAGAGCAAAGAGAAGAATTAATGAAAATATTTAAAGATATTTTTTGCAATTCTTTTATTTTTTAAAATATTGTTTAAATCATCTTCTGTAGCCTTCTTTATTCCATCTATGTCCTTGAACTTTGTTATTAGTAATTTTCTTCGTTTTTCTCCAACTCCCTCTATATCTGCCAAAACTGATTTCTTTGACTCTCTAATTCTTGCTTTTCTGTGATGAAGAATTGCGAATCTGTGAGCTTCATCTCTAAGATCTATCAATATTGATTTGTTTTCTATGTCAATCCTTTTTATTTCATTACCAATTACTACCCAAAATTCATCCAATTTCTTTTTACCTTGTCTTTTTAATCTTTTTCCTTTACTAATTCCTACGAGAAATACTGTTTTGGGAATACTTTCTTTCAAAACAGATAGTTGTGATTTTCCTCCATCAACTAATACTATGTCTGGAAGGAGAGTATATTTTTCTAAATTTTTAGTATTGAATCTTCTTTCTAAGATACTTCTTAACATCGCAGGATCATTCGGAGTATCAATATTTCTTATTTTAAAAATCCTATACTCACTTCTTCTTATTTCTCCATCTTGAGCAACAACCATAGAGCCGTAGCTTAGTTTGCCTTGGATATTTGATATGTCATAACATTCGATTCTGTCTAATTTTTTAATTCCCAATTCTTCTTTTAGATCTAGAAAATTTTCCTTTAGTACTCTTTTTCTTCTTTCTACATATGAGAGTTCTGTGTCATTCATTTCAAAATCTATTTTCTCTCCTAAGTATTTCAAATCGTTTATACGATCTCGCAACTGAGCGGCTTTTTCATACTCTTTGTTTTTGGAATATATTTTCATTTCTTTTTCCAATTCTGATATATGCCCTCTTTTTCTTCCGTTTAGAAACTTAATTATTTCATTAATATTTTTTCTATAATCTTTTTCTGATATATGCCCTTGGTGTGGACCAGGACATAGTCCAAGGTGAAAGTATAGGCACTCTCTGCTGTTTTCTTTTTTACATGTACAGAATGGATATATTTTTCTTAAGTATGAGAATATTCTTTTAGTAGATGTGGATGAGGGATATGGACCAAATATTCGTCCTTTTTTAAGATCGTTGTTAGATATTTTTCGAACAATTTCGACTGTAGGAAATTTTTCCTTGGTTGATATGTATATCCAAGCATATGATTTATCATCTTTTTTGTCTGAGTTATAGAAAGGTTTATGTTTTTTTATTAAAATAGATTCTAGAACTAATGATTCTATTTCATTATTAGTTTCTACTACTTGAATATCCTTTATCAAAGGAATCATTTGTTTAATTCTTGGTCTATCTGTTAATTCATTAGCAAAGTATGATTTAACCCTATTTCTAAGGTTTATGGCCTTTCCAATATAGAGAATTTCTTCATCTTCATTTAGAAATTTATATATACCTGGTTTGTTGGGTAATGTATCAAGTATTTCTTTATTCATACAGTATTATACCAATTCTAGAACTTTCTAAGCCATTTCTTTGTTTCTTGGTTTATTTCTATTTTTTTATTCAATACTACAGTTTTATTCCCCTCTCCATTATTAACTATTATTTTAACAGGAATATCACCATTAGAATCTTGTATATACTTCTTTAGTTCTGTAATTTCTTCTTGTGTATGTGATGGCTTTATTCTAAATGTAATACCATCAAATTTCGATGAGTATTTTGCTTCATCTACATATTTTGCCTTTTGAACAATTACACTCTTTTCTCCATCTCTTATATTTAATCTACCTACTAAAAGCATAGGTTTATTTTCTTGTAGTGCGCTTTTTAATTCCTGATAGACTCGAGGGAATACTATAGCATCAGTTCTAGCAGTTTTATCTTCAATCGTTAGAAATGCCATTACTTCTCCCTTTTTTGTTGTTATTTTCCTTACTTTAGTTACCATTACTCCTAAAATCAGGTTGTCATTATTTTTCTTAATATCTAAAGCTTCTGCTAATGGTATGACATTTCTATCTTGGAAAAAGTCTTCTAGACAATCCAAAGGATGACTAGAGAAATATAATCCTAAAAGTTCTTTTTCCCATTGAAGTGCCTGGGAGTTCTCAGTGGTTATGTCAGAAGGAAGAGGAGTTTTTTGAATTTCATATTTTGCATTATTATCACCATTATTTAATGAAAAAATATCTATTTGTCCAATTTGAGAAGTTTTTCTTTCAGACTTTTCTCTGTTATATATTTCTTCAAGTACATGAAGGAGTGCATTTCTATCACCAAAGGAATCCATCGTCCCTGCCATTATAAAGTACTCTATTGCTTTTCTACTTACTTCTTCAAATACTCTGTGTACAAAATCATCTAGATGTTTGTACTGACCATTTTCTTTTTTCTCTTTGGATATATATTTAACTATGTCATTCCCTATATTCTTTATACCGGCCAAACCAAATCTAATGCTTTTTTCATCTTCTACAGTGAAGTAGAAATCGCTTTTATTAATATCTGGAGGTAGTACATCTATACCTAATCTTTCACATTCGTTTAAATCAAGTATTACTCTGTCAAATTTCTCTAAATCTCCTTCTAATAGTGCTGCCATATACTCTAAAGGATAGTTAGCTTTGAGAAATGCAGTCCAGTATGCAATAGTGGCATATGATGCACTATGTGCTTTGTTAAAGCCGTAATTAGCAAATTGTACTAATCTTTCCCATAATTTCTCTACATCTTCTTTTTTAAATCCATTTTTAAGACCACCTTCTATGAATGTAGGTTTTTCTGCATTCATTACATCCAATTTCTTTTTTCCCATAGCTCTTCTTAAAATATCAGCAGCGCCAAGAGAGTATCCTGCTACTATCTCAGCAATTTTCATAACTTGTTCTTGGTAGGTTATGACACCGTTTGTGATTGAAAGTATTGGTTCTAATTCATCAACTATGTAATCAGGTTTCTGTTTACCTTTTTTTACATTTGCATACTCGGGTATGAACTGCATAGGGCCTGGTCTATATGCTGAAAGGATATAACAGATGTCTTCCATATTCTCAGGTTGTAGCATTCTTATTGTTCTTTTCATCCCCTCACTTTCTAATTGGAAAATCCCAATAGTATGTCCTGATTTAAGCAAATCAAATGATTTTTCATCCTGTATATCTATCTTAGAAAGATCTATTTTTATTCCCTTATTTTTTTCAATTTTCTTTAAAGCAGCACCTATGATATTAAGATTCCTAAGGCCAAGGAAGTCAAATTTCATTAAACCGACTGCCTCAATATCAAACATTTCATATTGGGTCATACCTATGCCTTCACCATGTGCATCTTTTTGAATTGGACAGTATTCAACAACAGGTAGTGGTGTTATGAGTATTCCACAAGCATGGGTCGATACTCCCCTACAAAGACCAGATACTTTTCTAACTATTTCAGCCAGATGTCTAGTTTTATCAGACGAATTTATTATTTGTGCAAATTCAGGATTATGCTCAATCATATGATCCAAACTTTTGGCTTTTCCAAAGACTATTTCAACCATTTTGGAAAGTTCATCGGCAACGGTCAAATCAACTCCTATTACTCTAGCAACATCTCTGATGGCCTGCCTTGTTTGTAGTTTACTAAATGTCCCTATCTGTTTAACATTTTCAGCACCATATTTTTGAATTGTGTAATTTATCACTTCATCCCTTCTTTTATCTGCAATATCAATATCAAAATCTGGAGGACTAGGTCTTTCAGGATTTAGAAATCTTTCAAAGTATAGCTCCCAAGATATGGGTTCTATGACAGTAATATCAACAGCATAGGCAACAACTGAACCACAGCCTGAACCTCTCATTCCAACAACGATGTCATTCTCTCTACAAAATTTTACAATATCTCTAACAACTAAAAAGTAGTCGTCATATCCCTTGTCATGGATGATGTCTAGTTCATATTCAATTCTTTCTTCCAATTTTTTGTCAACTTTTTCATATTTTTCTTTAGCACCTTCATATGTTAATTTCTTTAAATATGTTTTTGCTGTTTCTCCCTTAGGAAGATCAGGGTATGGAATCTCAACTCTGTCAAAAGTAATGTTGTACTCTTCTACACTATCCGATATTTTTTGTGTATTTTCCAGAGCTTCAGGAATATCTTTGAAAAGTTCCTGCATTTCCTCAGGTGTTTTTACATAAAATTCATTAGTGGGCATTCTTCTTCTATTTGGATCATCCATTGTATATCCATCACTGATACACCAAAGAATCTCCTGTATTTCTGCATCTTCCTTATTCAAATAGTGACTGTCACATGTAGCTACTAATGGAAGTTTTAATTCTTTTGATATCTTTAGTAGTTCTTCATTAACTAAATTCTGTTCATCCATTCCGTTTCTTTGAATTTCAACATAGAAACTATCTTTAAACATCTCTTTGTACTTTTTTGCATTTTCTCTTGATAATTTAGGATCACTTTTAAGAATAGGTTTACTCAAAGGTCCGGCAAGACAAGCAGAAAGAGCAATAATTCCTTCTGTATATTTACTTAATGTCTCAATATCTATCCTTGGTTTGTAGTAGAAGCCTTCCATATGGGCTACGGAAACTATCTTCATCAAATTTTTATATCCTTTTAAATTCTTTGCTAGAAGTACCATATGATAGTATTCATTGTCTATGCCGAATTCCTTCTCATGCATACTTCTTGGTGCAATATATATTTCACAGCCGATGATCGGTTTTAGACCGGCATCTTTCATTTGCTGTTGAAATTTAAATATTCCATACATACTTCCATGATCAGTTACAGCACATGATTTCATTCCAGAGTTTTGAAGTTTCTCAATCAAATCAGAGACCCTGATTGTTGCATCAAGCAAAGAGTACTCTGTATGTAGATGTAGATGTGTGAACATAACAAATATTGCCCCAATTTGATATACTGAAATATTATGCCAGATAGTATAGTGGGTAAGTCAAATATTTTTACCAGAAACAACATATTCAACTCCAGTATTACTAGAGTTCTTTTTCTGCTTCTTGCATTGACTATGTATTCACTACTCTTTTCTACAAGAATAGAGAGCTTTTTTATTCAAGAATTGGCTAAGGTCGTACGAAATGCATCAACTATTGAGGTGAATTCTCTAACACCAATATTTGATATACATGTGTATGCAGGAGAGTATAATCTTTCTTCTTCTTTTGAAAAGGATTCTATGTCTAGTAAAACAAAGTTTTTTACATTAGATCCCAGAGTTTTAGCATTAAACAAATTTTTAGTAGACTATCAATCTCCTATGGCAAAATATGCAGAAGTTTTCGTAGAGGAAGCAGACAAGCATGGATTGGATTGGAGATTAGTTGTATCGATATCAGGAGTAGAGTCTGCTTTTGGGAATTTAATACCAAAAGGATCTAATAACGGATGGGGATGGAGAGGTATAAATAGAAATGATGGCGGGTGGAGCATGTTTAATACTTGGAAAGAAGCAATTGAACATATTACTGAGAGATTAGCAATTGGATATGGTACTGATCTAACACCTTTTGATATTCAAAACACCTACTGTCCCCCTTGTGGAGCTTCAGGAGAGGATCTTTGGGCAAAGGGTGTAACTCGATTCATGAATGAGTTAGAATATTATGTAAATAATCTTGAGAATCTATAGAGTATGTTGAAATTAATAATAAGATTAGCATATATAGCAACAATGTTTGTTGAAGCATTAGTTATTACTAGAATAATCCTTTTACTAATTAATGCTAATACAAGTAATACTTTTGCAAACTGGGTTTTAAGTATGAGTGATATGTTTGTACAACCATTTGATGGTATTGTAGCTTCTAATTTACAAATAAATAGTTTAGTTATTCCATTAACCCCTGTTGTAGCACTTCTTTTCTATATAGTTGCAGCATTTGTACTCTCTGAATTACTCAAATCCTTTTCTAGAGATTAGTATTGTTGTGGTATAATACTGGGCATGGCTAGAATCAATCTTAAAAAGACTGCCGGTTTTCCAATAATATATGATGGTGATGAATTAGTAGTTAAGGATTTTGATTTCAAAGAAAAAATAGAGGTTACCATTGATGAAATCAGAGATCAATTGCTTAACAAGGAGCTTTCTTGTCCAGATATATTCTATAGAAAATATAAAGAGCTTGATAATAACGATATATATAGATCAAAAGGAATTAAGATAAATTTCTATACTCTCAAACCTAATCTAGCAGGTATTGAATTTGTTAAAACAAGAGCTACCAGATGTAATAAATATCCCAGAATCCTTGATGTTATTTATGGAGGTGCAACGATACTTTTACAAGATTATCGTAGTCCAAGAAACAACCGAGTTATTAAAATTGTTGCCAAAAAAGAACAAAAGGTTATTGTCCCACCTGGTTACTCAGTAGTTGTTGTTAATACAAGGCAAAATTCGAATTTGGTTTTTGCAGAATATCTAAGTATTAAAGCCGTTCCGAGAGTAGTGCTTGATGATAACAATGGTTTAGCCTATTATATTATAAGAAAGAATGCTAAGCAGGAAACTGTCCGCAATCCTAGCTACAAGATTGTTAATGAACCAGAAAAATTAGATTGGGACAAAATAATAGGTGATTACGGGATTACTCCTAAAACACCTATAAATAAACAGATTATTAGGAAATATGAAAGATTTGATTGGTTATTTAAAGAAAATTCTATATCTATTTAGTCTTTTCATTATTTTCTCTCCTCTATCTAATGTCTCCGCAGCTGAGAATTTTCAAATATATACAAGCTTCAAACATACCTTAGAGTCAGATTCTATTAATACCGAAGTTGTATTACAAATAAGAAGTGATTTTCCAAAGGTTATCTCTTACTATACTGCATCCATCCCAATCAAAAATCTGCAAGCGAGATGTAAAAATCTAACAACCAATCAGGATTTGGATTGTACTCTGTACCACAGAGGTAGTATTACTGATATTTTGATGGATTTGAAGAATGCAGTAGTTCGTCCAGATTCTCCAATTGAAATTCTCCTAACATATACAACACCTATATCAGAAGGAAATACATATACGATGCCTTCTAAAGTTGCTGATACGACTACAAATACGATAGTAATAAAATATCCGAAAGAGAAAGGGGAACCACTTTGGTCTTCAGATCCGATAGAAAATATAAAATCAGTGGGGGAAAATTTAGAGGTAGTAATAAATAAACCGGCATATTCAAGTATTTCATTGCTTTTTGGAGAAAATGTTACATACAGATTTGAAATTAGTAAAGTCTTTACAAATAGCCTAGATGGAGAAAATCAAACCTTTGAAATATATGTACCTTCAGATACACAAAATCAATTGATTATTTGGGATAAGATATCTCCCCTACCAAATTCCACCCTACTTGATGAAGATGGAAATTATATCTTCAAATATGTTGTAGCTCCTGATGAATCACTTGATTGTACTGTCTCAGGATACATCCAAATGATTAATCCAGTATCCGAAACATTAAGCAGATCCTATTTAACTGAAACTTCTGGATATTGGTCAATAAAAAACAAAACAGAATTTAAAAGAATAAACAATTATGTTCAGAAGAAGGGAATTAATATATCAGAGGATTTCGATTCCATAGAGGAGTTAGAGGATATAAACAAAGAATTATTTTATAAATACATATATCAATATGTAATAGAGAGATTAAATTTTAACAAAGATATAACATTAGGTACTATAAATGAAACAAGATTGGGAGCAAATGCTTTGGTAGAAGCACCAAATGATTCCACAGCAACAGATTATGCAGACCTGTATATTGCAATATTAAGAAACTACCAAATACCTGCAAGAATGGTTGTAGGATATATATCAAATATAACTGGTTACACAGCTGATGGCTTCTATCACCATTGGGTAGAGTATTATGATGATGTAAACAAAAAATGGATTATATCAGATCCATTTTTAGAGGAATATTTTGAGAAGAATCTCTTTGGTACACCATTTTTTGATCACATATCTATACTAAAAAGAGGCAAATCTCCTGTTGCACCTAAAATATCCTTCTTTAATGACTCTGATTTCATTGTACGATCTGAAAGTCAAGAAAGTATCATTCCTAATTTCGATATGAACTCAGAGCTTTCATTTGAAGAATACAGAATCACAAATAGATATCTAAAAGGATATATTTACATAAGTAATACAGGAAATACCGCCATAAATGGATACTCTATATCTAAATCTAATATAGAAAATATTCAAAAATACTTAGATCCTGTTAATAATCTCTCTTCTAAAATTATATTACCAAAACAAAGTGGTAACTTGCAGTTTAATATACCAATTGAAAAACTTCAGGAAGGAAATATATTTGTAAACATTACATATTCTAATTTTAATCTACAGAATAAGGATATTTTGATTGAGAAAGAGGTTAATTCTATTGTTCCAGGTTACCTTATATATATTGCAAAGATACTTTCTTTCTTTGTTTTTGTTGTAATTGCTTTTCTGATATACTTTCTATCAAAGATAATTAAAAAGAATGGATAGTACACTGTTTTTACCAATTACAATTTTAGTTCTAATTACAATCCTTTTCATTTTAGTCTCTTTAAATAGTAGAAAGATTGATATTAGAAAAAGGAAAAAGGTAGTAGAAGCTTTGTACAATCTTAATGATAGTGCTAAAAGTGAAGAATTAGCAGTTAGGAGAGATACAATTATTAAATTAGATAATCTTCTCTCAAAATCATTACAGATGTATTTTAAGAATAATTTACAGTGCGGAGAGAATTTGAAATTAGCGAAAAAAATATTTAAGAAAAGAGCATACAATTCGGTTTGGGAGGTTCACAAATTAAGGAACAAGGTGGTTCATGATGACTATCAAATATCTTTAGAGGAGTCTAAAAGTGCATTTGAAGTATATAAAATAAATATTTTAAGAGTATTACAATGAAAAAAACATTAATTACCCTATTATTCCTCTCTCTCTTCTCATCAAATTTTCTCTATGCTGCAGAGTCTTTCCCTCCTGACGAGGTAGTCACGGAGACACCAGCTGTAACGGAGGTGACAAATGAGGCAGAGGATATTTCTGATGAGGAAACCCAGATAGATGAAAGTACAAAGATGGTTACAAATAAATATTTTGATCTCACCTTAGAAAGAAAATCACAATCAGCATTTGGAAAACATATCCCATATGTTCTTACTGTAACTCCACATCTTAATTCAAGTAGAACACAAATATTGTGGAATGTACCAACAACCTTAGATGTAAGTCCAAAACATAAAGAATTCGTTAGCTTAGAAGATGGCCAAACATATACTTTTCAAGCAAATATCAAACCATTAAGAGGAGGTACTTTTGATTTTTCAGTTTCTGTAATCTCATGGCAACACAATACAAATTATACAAACTCTATACATGACAGCATTACCTTGAGTAATTCTCTTGTACTCCAACCTGTTAGTTCTCAATATACAATAATGAATATCGTTAAAATACTCGGAATATTAACTCTCTTTGTAATAATCTGTATTATTACAATTGCTGTAGTAAAGAGGTATATGGTTAAAGCTAAGAAATGGTTAACACCACCTTCTTAATCTTCAAGAAAGTAGTTTATGCTTTTCTTTAATTCCTTAGCAATCTTTAGTAAATTGCCAACGGGTGGATAAACATTACCTTTTTCGTACATGCTAATAGATTTATCTGATAATCCTACTCTCATACCAAGAATTCTTTGGGAATATCCCATATCCTCTCTTGCCCTTCTTAATCTTTCTGCAAATATTTTTGTATTCATTATTATTTATCACCAAAAAGTAAATATCTTAGCCTATCAAGAATGCCAATATCCTTCTTTTCTGAAATATTTCTTTCCTTAGATATGCTGTAATGTATGTTGTTTTCTTCTATGGTACTTTTATTTGTTAGAAATGGAAGATCTCGATTTTGTCTTAACGATTCTATTATATTGTTCTTTTCTACAAGTAACCTTTTTAATTCTAAGTACTCATTCCTACTATCCTCTATATTACTTTTAAGTTTTAAAATTGTAGATTGATATTTCTTGTTTTCCTCTTTTAACTCTGGGAATTTTTTAGATTTTTCTAAAATATTTTTATGCTCTTCTCCATCTAATAGTTTGTTTACAACTTCTTCTTTTTTTAATGTGCTGTATTTGTAATATGACATTTCTCTTGAAGAAGGTTCTCTACCTAATACTAATTGGAATATTTCCTGAACAGCTGGAGCTTTTACCTTTGGTGGTTCAAAAGAAAATGAGGAGGAAGCTCCTCCTTTTGAGAAATCATCTGTATCATCACCCTTGTCCCACATTGGAACATCAACATTTTTCATACCTTTGATTATATTACAAATTGTGGATAATTTGTAGATGGACTAGATCACACAACTTTTCAAAATCTTTTTTCCAAGTAGCATACTTCGATCGCACTTATTCAGCATAGCTTTGCTTGGGTTGTCAGAAAATCCGATATATTCAACTTTCTTTCCTCTGAGTTTTGCTTCTTCTACCGCTGGTAGGATATCGGTATCAGAAGAAATTAAAATGGCGACATCGTATAGATCATCTACAGCCCCAAGTGCTAAATCCAATGCTAATTTAACATCAACTCCTTTTTCGTGATGTTTTCCCTTTGTTTTTAATAGATACCCTTTGTTAATTTTCCATTCGTTTTTCTTAAGATATGAAAAGAGACTCATTTGTTTTGCCATCATTTTCATGCTTTTACTATCAGAGGGTTTCCCTCTAACAACACCTACATAGTATGATTTTTCTTTTATTAAACGACTATTTGCTAGTATATTAATTAGCTTTTCAAAATCAAAATTAGGATATGCTGGTATCCCAATATCTTTGCAGTAGTAATAGAAATTACTACCATCTAAAAATATTTTTACTTTTTCTTTTGGAAACATAGGTATAAAAAAATGCCTGCACTGTCAGAAGAATCTGGTGCAGGCGGTTATTACACAGAGTATAACATCTTTATAATTGCTCTGTCCAATAATTATCTAATACTTTAATGAGAATTTCATATCTGAGCAGGAGACGGGACTCGAACCCGCAACCCTCTGTTTGGAAAACAGATATTCTAACCAATTGAACTACTCCTGCAAGAGTAATATATTCAATATACTAAGATTCCTCTTTCTCTTCAACTGCTTCCTCAACCTTCTCTTCTGTACTCTCTTCTACTTCAGTTACTTCCTCTTCAACAGCAATTTCTTCTCCTGTTACGGGAACCTCTACTTCATCTGTTAAATATATATCCTCTGTGGCACCAGTCTTAAGAGCTTTTCTACCAACCCTATCCCTTAGGTAGTAGAGTTTGGATCTCCCAACAGTTCCCCTCTTAACAACCTCTATCTTTTGTAATACCGGAGTATGTAAAGGTACAATCTTCTCTACACCAACACCGTAGGATATTTTTCTCACCACAATGTTCCTATTCAACCCAGAACCTTTTAATGATATTACAACACCTTCAAAAATCTGAACTCTTTCCTTACTCCCTTCCTTTATCTTAAGATGTAATTTAACAGTATCTCCAACCTTAACATCAGGTCTTTTCTTGTAGAAACCTTCTTCTATCTTTTTTGTAAAACTATTATCCATAATGAGTCTTTTAAATATATTACTAATTTGCAGTTGCAATTATAGAATAAATTCTGAAAATATGCCAGAATGTATACAACAACTGCCTATGAAAGTAAAACAAAAGGTATTATTAATAATCTTAGATGGACTAGGAGCAGCCCCTAATAACAAGGGAAATGCCGTTGTAATGGCTAATCCTAAGAATCTTTCTAGTTTCTGGAGTATCCATCCTCATACATATCTATTAGCCTCTGGAGAATCCGTAGGTCTTCCAAAAAATGTAAAAGGAAATAGTGAGGTGGGACATTTGAACTTAGGAGCAGGGAATACTGTTTTTCAAAGTCTTCCTAGAATTAATAATGCTATATCTTCCGGATTAATATACAGAAACGATACATTAAAGAATGCATTCATACATGCACAGAAGAATAACAGTAATATACATTTAGTTGGTTTACTAAGTGATGGAAGTGTACATTCCCATATTAATCATTTTAAAGTTCTAATTGATTATTTTGCAAAAGCAAACTTTCAAAATGAGATATTCATACATGCTATTACAGATGGAAGAGATACTGCTCCCAATGTAGCACTAAATTATTTAATAGATATGGATAAATACTGTTTAGAGATGGGACTTGGAAAGTTAGGTACATTCATTGGAAGATATTATGCGATGGATAGGAATAAGAAATGGGATAGGACACAAAGAGCATATTATCTACTTGAAAAAAACTTTGGAGAAAAATTCCCTACATATCAAAAAGCGATAGAAGAAAACTATTTAAGAGGGATAACAGATGAATTTTTGGAACCAACAGTTATAAATCCTAGTACTATACAACCTAATGATGTAGTTTTAATGGTTAATTTTAGACCTGATAGATCCCTTCAACTGACAGAAGCACTACTCTCAGATAATTTCATAGGTTTTAGTAGAGAGAAAATTCCAAATCTTTTTGTTGCTAGTATGATTGAATACAGAAAGGATTTTCCTTCTAATGTAATATTTCCTAAACAATTCATAACTCTACCTCTTGGTAAAGTTATAGATTCAATGGGACTTAGACAATTAAGAATTTCAGAAACAGAAAAATATCCTCATGTTACATACTTCTTCAATGGAGGCATTCCTTCACCATATTCAAAAGAAGACAGAACGGTTATTCCATCACCAAAAGTTGCTACATATGATCTGAAACCTGAAATGAGTGCATTAGAAATTACAAATATATTAGTAGATAGGATAAAGGCCCAAATGTATGATTTCATACTTGTTAACTTTGCAAATGCTGATATGGTTGGACACACAGGAGATTTGAATGCAGGAATTAAAGCTGTACAAGTGATTGACCACTGTATACATGAACTTGTTAAAACATTCACAAGCTATGGAGGTGCTGTAATCATTACATCTGATCATGGAAATGCAGAAGAGATGATAAATATTGAAAATGGACAAATTGACACAGAACATTCTCTAAATCCAGTACCTTTTATCTTAGCTGGGACATCAATAACTGCAAAGACACTTCCTTACGGCTCTCTAAAAGATGTCGCCCCAACAATACTTGAACTTCTCGGAATTCCTAAACCTAGTGATATGACAGGACAATCACTTATCAGAATCGTTTGATAGATTCTTAATGCCTCTGGTGATATATAGAAGTACCACAATAACCAATATCCCTAATATTACTCTTTCATACTCCTCTGTATATACAGATACTAATTTCCAATTATCTCCCATAACATAACCCATATATGCTAATAATGAGGACCATATTAAACTTCCAGAAAGTGTAAATATTGAAAACTTCACAAAATTCATCTTAGAGGCACCTGCAGGAAAAGATATCACAGTTCTAACAATTGGAATAACTCTACCTAAGAAAACTATCCCCACACCATACTTTTCAAAGGCTTTATATCCAAAATCTAAATCCTTCTGGGAAATGAATAGATACTTACCATATTTCTTTAAAAATTTTAAAATATGCTCCTCTCCCCACAATCCAACGAAATAGAAAGGGAGAGTACCAAGATATGCTGCTAAAGTAGCAACAATTATTACTAAATATATATTTAAACTACCTTGAGAAGCTACAAAACCAGAGAAAGGTAATATGATTTCACTAGGTATAGGGGCAAAAAAACTTTCAATGAACATCGCTAATGCTACTCCTGGATATCCTAATCTATTGATAATATCCACTAACCAAACTACAAAAGAATTAATCATTAAATAGAGAGACTAATTTAAAACATAAAAATATATCATCTTACTACTTAGAAGCCAAATACATAACAACACTCTGTCCTATTTTAATATCATTTAAATCAGAAAATCCTCCATTTACTTCAAGTACATATTTGTACATAGATGATGAAAATATATATGGACAAAATTCTGGAGTACACGGTTGATTATTTTTCTTTGTATCAACTATGAAGCCTTTCTCGTCAATAAAGATAATATCAAGATTAATATATGTATCCTTCATCCAAAAAGGATTACTCACTACATCATCAAAAATAAATAACATTCCATTGTAATCTCCTAAATATCTTCTGTTTGATAATCCTAATGTTCTAAGAGCTTCAGTATCAGCCACCTCAACATCTACACTAATTCTTTCTCCATTTTCAAAAAATATTTCAACATAATTCTTTTCAGATTCCTTAGTTACACTCTCTGACTCATTGTCTTGCTTTTCTTCTTCAATATTTTCCTTCTTTCCATCTGTAAAAGATATATCGAATATATTAAAACTATCTTGGATATATAGGATTACACCAGCAATTACTGCAATATAGAACAGTAATTTAAGTTGATTACTCATATGTTAATATATCACAATTAAGAAAATATTATAAAAGCTTTACATTCTAAGCAATATGATATATATTCTATTTTTGTAAAATCATTGCCTCACAACTCACTATGCAAAGTTTTAAAAAGTACTTAAACCCTTTGTACAAGGACGTAGACCTCGTTTCTAAATTTGATGATTTGAAAGAATTAACTCCACTTGAGACTGAAGAATATCCCAATTTACAGAAAGTAACGAAAATAAAGGCAGATAGTATAAAAAATCTATTGCCTCGTTTAGACAGATTGGAAGAGGAACTCGAGCACCAAATATATTTAATTCAAACAGAGAGTGATATAGATGCTAGGATGGAAGCAAAGGGTGTTTACAACAAATTGCTTTCACAGATAGAGGATTTAGTTGAAAGAATAAACAACGAATTAATCGCATTAGATTCTCCATATTTTGGGAAGATCGTTTTTCAACCTTACGAATCTAGAAATGATAAATCTCTCTCACTTTACATTGGGAAATTTGCATTAGTAGAGAATGAAACTCATATACCTTTAATTACAGATTGGAGATCTCCAATATCAAATATATATTATGAGAATAGTGGGCCTTGTGAGAATGTATCATTTGACACACCTATAGGTAAGAGGGCTGGAGATTTAAAACAGAAAAGACAGTTTCAAATATCCAGAGCTAGGATAAATGGTATATATGATGCCAAATCTGGTAATGTTGCAGCAGATGAATTTCTACTCTCCCAATTAAATGAAAGATTAGGAAAGAAATTGCAAGATATTGTCTCTACAATACAGATGCAACAAAACAAAATAATTAGAGATACTCTAAAGAAGCCAATATTAATACAGGGAGTTGCAGGAAGTGGCAAGACTACAATACTTTTACATAGGCTCGCATATCTTTTCTATACATATAAGAAAGAAATTAATCCAAACAATTCCTTAATTATTGCACCTAATCAGATGTTCATAGATTATGTATCTGATGTACTACCTAATTTAGGTGTAGAAAGAGTTGATACTGAAACTTACCTTTTCTGGGCTAAAAAGGTTTTAGGATGGAATGATACATACACTATATCCCCACAAAAGGAAGATCTTGATATTAAAGAGTATAAAGGTTCTTTGAAATTTTTAGATATATTGGATGAATATTTTTCTATGTTTGAAAAAGAATTGCTTGAGAAGATTCCATACTCAAGACAAGATATTATTGAAAGAAGATATTACGAACTTAAGGAAGAATTCCCCAATATAGATATGAAAGAGAGGTTAGAGTTAGCAACTGATTATGCATTTGCACAAAAACAGTTTAAACAGGGTAATACAGGTTTCTATGATTCTACATATGATTCAGATGTTACAATCCGAAAGAATATATATGACTACTTTAGAAGAAATTGTGACATATTCTCACTATACAAGAATCTATTTAAAACTGATTTAATAACTAAGGATACATCCAAATATACTCTCGCAGGTTTAACACAGAAAGGAAGAATACATAATTACAGAATGGAAGACTTAGGGGGAATGGTATATCTACATCTTAAAATAGAGGGAACCAAGATGCATGAGAGAGATTATGTAATGATTGATGAGGCACAAGATATTAGTTTTGTTCAATTAGCAACACTTATAAAGGTTGCAAAGAATCAAAATATCACAATAGCAGGTGATTTAGCTCAATCTATTATTCCTCCATTCTATATAAGGGATTGGGATGATGTGATGAGATTAATAAAGAAATTAACAAATAAGGATACAGAGTATTATCAACTTCAAAAATGTTATAGAACTACAGTAGAAATTGTAGAATTTGCAAATAATATATTTAAAGATAGATTTCCTAAGTCATATATACTACCAGAAGCAGTACTTAGACATGGGGATGATGTAAAGATACTAGAATATGATACAGAAATATCACAACTAGCAGATAGTAGGATAAAGGAATTAGTACATACTATTAAGAATGAGTTTACTAAGGGTTCTGTGACATGTGCATTACTTTGTAAGGATAGGAATCATGCTAGTACCCTTTACAATATATTCAAAGAGTATGAGGATATCATAGATAGAAGAGTTATTAGTTATGAAGAGAATGATTATCATAGTGGATTACTTGTACTACCCATAGAGAATGCTAAAGGTTTGGAGTTTGATAGTGTAATATTTGCTGATGTTAATAGTAACTATTACAAAGATACTGAGTTAGATACTAGGTTACTGTATGTTGGTATTACAAGGGCATTGCATAGGTTGTATATGGTTAAGAATACCAAATTTAGAACCAATATCTTTGAAAAGAAGAATTATTGATATTTATTCTTAAAAGACATATAATTCTACTATAAAGACATTTAGTGGGAAACTTCTTTTGCCCCGAGTGTTTCTCATTAAAATAAATTTTTAATAACCATTTAATGAGAAAATCATTGAAAAACTCCCTTAACAGGGTTTTTGTTTCTTTATTTTTAATTCTCTATACCTTTGTACCTTCTGTAAAAGCTATTGATTTTATAGTAGAAGAAGCTACCATTGAAAATGGTATTCAAGAAGATGTTGTACCAGATACGCCTATTATTATAGAAGAAGATATCCCTATATGGAATCAGGTAGGCAATATATATACTACTAATAATCTAGTCGTATTGGGAGAAACATATATATTTCCTTCAAATAGTGATGTGTCTGTAACATTTACCAAATTACCAGAACAATCCTCTACTCTTTCAATAGAGGAAATTACATTAACACAAGAAGAAATAGATGCTACTGGGTCAATAAGTAATAAGGCATATGATATTACAACAGATATGGTCAATGGGACATTTGAGTATGATCTAACACTACCATCTAATAGGGAAAATACAAAGGTGGTTTATGTAGAAGAGAGAGAGGATATATTTACAAATGTAAGAGAAATTACTAATACAGTAGTTAATGAAGGGGATACTGTTAGAATAGAGGATTTGGAGCATTTTACAATATTTATTGTTGAAACTTCTGGGAATAGTCCTGTATTAGCCTCGGGAGCAGTTAATAACCAAACTCAAGTAACTGTTTTTCCCAGTGCTCTTATCACTGTAACAATCAAAGCAATAACTAGTGGAAGAAACTCTGAGGATGATTGGCATTCTTCTCAATATAGAATAGGAGATAGTGATTGGGAATGTGTAAATACAGAGGACCATAATGGTGATGGAACTTATACCGAGAGTTTTGATATTAATGCTCCTTTTGATGTTGGTAGCTATGATTTATCTTTAAATGTATATAATGGAGATAATTGTAGTGGTGGTTCTGACCCCACACCATATGTAATGAAGGAGGCAATTACTGTCGTTCCCCCAGTTACTAATCCCCCTCTTCCTACAGAGGCCTGTGGCTTGGATATTGCTCTTGTTTTAGATGTATCTGGAAGTATAAACACAACTGAACTAGCTCAAATGAAAAGTGCCTTTGTAGCTTTTGTAGATGCTCTTGCAGGAACCCCTACACAATTTTCAGTAACAGAGTTTGCAACAACCGCAAATATATTACAACCTTTTACTGCTGATATTGCTTTAGTTAAAAGTGCAATAAATTCTGCAGGCGATGGCGGATTTACAAACTGGGAAGATGGTCTGAATAAAGCATTGTCAACATATGATCCTAGAAATGATAAACCTAACCTAATGATTTTCTCCTCAGATGGGAATCCAAATAGAACAGGAGTATCTGGGACATATGCTACAGAATCTCAGGCAGTAGCAGCTGCTGTAGTTGTTGCGGACACAATAAAAACTGCTGGCACAAGAATACTAGCTCTTGGGATAGGTTCAGACTTGGATACTGCAAATATGATTGCTATCTCCGGTCCCAATGTTAATACGGGAATACTAACTTCAGATGTTATTACCTCTGACTTTGCTGATTTAGCAAAGGATCTTGGTGAACTTGCAAGTAGAACTTGTGGTGGTACCATCAGTGTCAAAAAATACATAGATAATACTTCAACTCCTGGAGGAGCAGGTTGGCAATACTCCATAGCTGGGACATCATCCTTAAGTCTCTCGACAAGCTCCGATGGAACTGCAAATACTGGTAAAATTCCAGCTGGGACATATTCCATTACAGAGATAAATATCCCCTCTGGATACTCATATGGTTCGGCTATTTGTAGAGATCAAGCTGGATCTATTGTTGGCTCAATCATATCGAATGGATGGGGGAATATATCGATTGATGATTCAGACATAATATCCTGTGACTTCATAAATACTAGAACGGGAACCATTATTGTTCACAAAGATGTAGTTGGTCCTCATGGAGAAGACATCTCCGATGGAGGAACATATAGTGTTAAACTAAATAATGGTTCTCCACAAACTATTGGTAATGGTGGGACAGTAACTTTCAATGGTGTAGTTGCTGGAAATCATACAATTTATGAGACTTCATTACCTACTGGATCTGTATTAGTATCTATTACCCCAGATAGTGATACCACTACTGAAGGAGCTCAAGTTACGCTTGCTGCAAATCAAACCCTACATGTATATGTAACAAACAGAAAAAACATTCCATCTATATATGGGAGTAAATTTAAGGATGTTAATGCAAACGGAATTTATAATTCTGATGTAGATTTACCCCTATCTGGATGGACTATATTCATTGATTCAAATGGAAATGGACAATTAGATACAGGTGAACTTTCTACAACAACAAACGCCCAAGGGGAATACTCTTTCTTAGGTGTTCCTTCAGGTTTAAATATTGTTTGTGAACAGTCACAAACAGGATGGGCTCAAAGTTTTCCAACTGATAACAACGGTTGCCATAGAGTAACTGTTGGAACTCTCGGTGCTGCAAATGCTGTAGTTGAGGGTATCGATTTTCTTAATTATGAAACACCAACACTTACAGTTATTAAAAATATTCTAAATGATCATGGAGGAACAGCAACAGTCAATGATTTTGAGATTAAGGTAGGAACGAATTTAATTACTTTTGGAGCAGGTGTTGTAAATGGTTCAACAACTACTTATACATCAACTCCATCTGTTTTACCTAATGTTTCTTACTTATTAAGTGAAAAGGATGTTACAGGTTATATTGAAGGTACTTGGAATTGCGTAGATGATGCTACAGGAGCTACAGTATCTAATCCAGTACTTCTAAGTCCAGGACAGAATGTCACTTGTACTATAACCAATAATGATCAATCAGGATCAATCAGGATTACTAAAGATGTTGTTCCTAACAATTCAAGTAAATGGAACTTTACAATTACAACCTCCATCCCTGGAGCGGGAGGACCTTACTCTATACCCGGTATCGGAGATGGCCTTGGAGATGGTGATTCCCACGCTTTACACGGCTTAATGAGTGGTCCTTATACTATAACAGAGACTTCAGATTCAAACTACGCAACTTCAATATCATGTAATGATGGAAGTACAGCAACAGGAAATTCAATAAATGTTGATGTCAGTTTAGGAGAAGAATTAGAATGTACATTTACAAATACACGTAATACTGGAAGCCTGAAGGTTAGAAAACTTGTAGATTGGGGGAACGTGACAGATTGGTCATTCGCTTTAAATGAAGGATCACCAATAATCCCTGATTCTGATGGATATGTCGACTTTGGACAGGTCAATACAGGAGAAACCCATACTATTATTGAATATGGTCCTTTTGGAACACATTATTTAGGTTCCATTTCAGGAACAAACTGTACTGCTTATGGTTCTTCAGGAGCTACAGCTACTGTTCTACCTGGAGGAGAAACCATTTGTACATTTAATAATCTTGTGTACAGAGGATCAATTACAGTAACAAAAGTGGCTATACCTAACAATAGTCCTCAGACATTTTCATTCTTAACAACAGGTGTAGGGTTGTCAAGCTTTATACTAGATGATAATGATGATGCAGAATATTTTAATACTGAGTCATTTAGAAATCTTTTACCTGGTTCCTATTCTATTACCGAAACTATTCCTTCTGGATGGGATTTAAATAGTCTAATTTGTACATCAAGTATAGATGGGAAAACAGTAGGTCCTTTCATCGGTACAAATGTGGCAAGTTTTGGTTTAGAGGCAGGAGAAAATGTTGAGTGTATATTTACTAATACCCAAAGAGGTAAAATTATAACTGAAAAACAAACATTACCTAGCCAAAGCTCACAATTATTCGATTTTACTTCAAATTTTAATCCTATTTTCTCATTAAGTGATGGACAGACATATCCCAGTGATTGGTTGATAGCAGGGATTTATTCCGTATCAGAGACTATCCCACAAGGATGGGACTTAACAAATACAATTTGTAGTGATGGAAGCCCCATTAATGCAATAAACCTCCAACCAGGAGAGATTATCACATGTGTCTTTACTAATACTCAAAGAGGTTCCATAGATGTCCATAAATTTGTAGATAAAAACGCTAATGGTAGCAAGGAAGCTGGTGAACCAGCATATATCTTTGGATTACAAATGGAACTATTTAGTAGTACTGACTGTACAGGAACAAGAATTACACAAGGAACCACTAATAGTAGTGGAAACATTTCCTTCAATAATCTACTCCCAGGTAATTATTCTGTTAAAGAGTCTGTACCTTCAGGCTATCTTAATTCAACTCCAATCTGTCAATATGTATATGTTGGTCCTGGGGAACCAAAATCTTTAGATTTTGGAAATATTCGATTAGGTCATATAAATGTTTCTAAGTTCAATGACTTAAATGGAAATGGTATGAAAGATTCAGGAGAACCTGGTTTAGAAGGTTGGACTATTAATTTAGTTGGACCTAATGGATATTCCAAATCCGAAGTTACAAATGCTGATGGGAATGTCGCATTTAGAAACCTGGAATATGGTACTTACACATATTCCGAAGTAATGCAAAGTGGTTGGATAGAAACTATACCTTCTGGTGGTAGAACTTATTCCTATAATATCAATTATGATACTTCTGAATCTGCTATAAATGCTAGAATTACGAATTTCCAATTAGGCTCAATATCAGGTCAAAAATTTGAAGATTTAAATGGAAATGGTACGAAAGATTCTGGAGAATCCAGCTTATCAAGTTGGACTATTGAATTAGACAAAAATGCAGATGGTACTGTAGATTCAACTACAATCACGGACTCCAATGGTAATTACATATTTACTGGTTTAACTGCTGGTACATACAGAGTAAGAGAACAACTGGAAAGTGGATGGACACAAACAACTTCTAATCCTTCTGATATAACTATACTTTCAGGAACAAACAGCACGGAAAACGATTTCGGTAATTTTGAAAATATCACTGTAACAGCATGTAAAGAAGCTGATATGGACGGTTTGTATAGTACATCAAATGATAGATTCCCAGTAGATAATTGGTCTGTTTCATTAATTAAAAATGGCAGTATAATCGATACTGACTCAACAACCTTAGAACCAGGCGATGGTTGTCATTCTTGGATTAATTTAGGGCCAGGCACATATGGGGTCAGTGAAGAACAAAGAACAGGTTGGACTAATTTAAATTCCACAACACACAGTTTTGGTTCAGCCCAAAGTGGTCAAAATTTCCTTTACAGATTCGTTAATACTCAATTAGGATCAATATCCGGTATTAAATGGGAGGACATGAATGCCAATGGCGTAAGAGATGCAGAGGACGAAGGACTAGATAACTGGACAATTAAACTTGATAAAGATGGGGATGGAACAATAGATTTTACTACTACAACAAACTCAAATGGTATATATATATTTGAAGACCTTCTTCCTGGTACATACAAAATCATTGAAGATTCACCTTATCCATGGAATGTCTCATATCCTAGTGCAGGAGTAAACTACTACGATGGAGTTGTCCTATCAGCAGGATCTAATCTCTTAGAATATGATTTTGGTAACTATAAAAATGGAAGTATTGAGGGATATAAATGGGAAGATACAAACAGAGATGGTATATATGATTCTAATGAACAAGCTCCAAATAGCCAATGGGAAATTAAATTATGGAAAGAGATTAATGGAGAAAAGGTCTCACAACCAGGAAGTGTATTCTCCCAAGCAGATGGATATTTCGGATTTGGAGTATCTCCTGGAATATACTACCTAACTGAAGTACTAAAATCAGGATGGACCCAAACATATCCAAACACCGAATTTCTAGGACCCATTGAAATAACTTCTGGAGAGATATCCATTAACAATAACTTCGGAAACTTTGAAAATGGTACCATCTATGTTGATAAATACGAAGATACCGATGGCATTCTAGGAAGTGAAGGTAGAGAAGAGTCCTTAATTGGAGACCCTACATTCACCTTCCGCTTGTACTATATTGAAGATACTCAATGGACATTAATAGGAGAAGAGGACACCAATTCTTCTGGTAAAGCTTCCTTTGAAAATCAAATGAGTTCATTAGGAGAGTATAAGATCTGTGAAATTAAAAAGGATGGATGGGAAGATATGAGATCCCTATTTAATCCAGCAAACAATCTTTCCGGAGCTACAGATGAATACCCAGTATGTGAAGGTATTAGTTTAACTACATCAGGATATAGTGCAAGTTTAGAATTTGAAAATGCTAAACTCTCTGATATACATGGATACAAATGGCAAGATATTAATGGTAATGGGTATAGGGATTGTTCAGACGAATTATTAGAGAGATCATTATTACAAGAAAATTATTGTAGAGAATGGGCAGAGCCATTACTATCTGATTGGACTATTAATCTTTACAGATGGAACGGAGAAGATTACGGTGAAGAACCAATAGAAAGTACAACAACAGATGATACTGACGAACACTTTGGTTGGTATTGGTTTGAGGATTTACTTCCAGGACAGTATAAAGTATGTGAAGTACCTCAAGATGGTTGGCTTCAATCATTCCCAATAAATGAGAATGATAATTGTCATATTATAACGTTGCCAGATGATAATCCAAATACCTATCCTTTGACTGTAAATTTCTTAATAGAACCAGAACCTGAGTATAATTTTGGAAACTATGTTATACCTCCAGAACTTGAAATTGAAAAACTAAATGATACAGGTGGATTAGGAATGAGTACAGAAGACATTGTTACATATACAATCATAGTAAAAGCACCAGAAGATGATACTGATGGTGAATACTTACTTAAAAACGTTGTAGTAACAGACATCCTACCAGAAGGATTTGAATACATACTAGGAAGTTGGACAGGGACAACCAATGAACCTGTGTACAATGGAGTACCTGCTAAATGGGAAATAGGAGATATGGAGGAAGGAGATATAGTTATACTAACATACAAAGCCCTCATATCTACCACACAAGAACCAGGTCTCTATCCAGATATAGCATGGGTATCAGGAGAAGACATACTAGAGGGATCTGTATTAGGAGTATCTAGTGTAGAACCTACAGAAAACTTTGTAGGTACAGAGGTACTAGTAATTGCAGAGGAAGAATTAGAAGAGGGAGAGGTATTAGGTGCAACTACAATTCAAAATATAGAATTACCAAGTACAGGAGCAAATATCCTAATTACAATAGGAGCTATAGTATCAATGATACTAGGATTCATACTCCTACTCTTTAAACCCAAAAAGAAGGTAAATGTACTACTCTTAGCTACTACACTACTTTTGGGAATGAGTATCTTCCTAACACCTAAAGCAACATATGCTAGTGAAAATGAAAAAATCAATGTACAGATTAGTCAACCACAAACACCAACTAACAAGACATCCTTTAGGATTAGCTATGTAGCATTAGATTTAGACTCTAGACCATTAACCATAGAATGCCTAGAAACAACATACGGTAAATATGCAACACACAGTACATACAGTGGAACCTGCTTAGTAGATTCATCCATTTTAACAGGAAGTGGTACATATACATTTACTGTAAAAGCTACAGCTAACGATGGAAGTGGAGATTACAAAATATCAAAACCCGTAACAGTAGTAGTAGATTTAGAAATGCCTACACCAATTACAAACTACACTAAAACAGAAGGAATATGTACATACATACTCTCATTTACAACAGGAAGTAAAAGTACAAAAGTACAGATATTTAGATCCACAGTACAACCATTTAGTGCAAATGCAT
Source organism: bacterium (assembly GCA_022840695.1). Classification (GTDB taxonomy): domain Bacteria; phylum Patescibacteriota; class Dojkabacteria; order SC72; family SC72; genus UBA2177. Next base: position 25,632 of record JALHDC010000005.1, on the reverse strand, counting down.
CCACCCTAATTAAAGAAATATCCGTATCACCCAACCAAAGTGTCACATACACAGACACTATACCTGTATGTGGACAGGAATACTTCTATGCTGTAAGAAGTGTAGATAGTGTAAGTAATACATCACCAATTGTCACAGACCCAATTATTCAAACAGTAGAAGTACAAGGAGAAGCAACAACTACAACTACGACTACTCAAACTACTACTCCTACATCAACAACTCCAACAGCTGTAACAGTACAAGAAAGTGAAGATGCAGAAGTTAAAGGTGAAGAAGAAACTCCAGAAGATACTGAAAAAGTAGAAAAGGAAGAAAGTGAAGAAATAGGTGAGGAAAAAGAAGATAAGACAGAAGAGAAAAGTAACATTGGATTAATAGTAATAGTTGTAATATTCCTAGCAGGTGGTATAGGATATATGTATGTCAGAAACAGAAAAACAACCTACTAGCAAAAGGGAGAAGGTAGTAAGATACGTCGCTATCTTACTACTTCTCACAGGCCTAATATCCCTAGTACTAACCTTCTATCCAATACTAAAATCATATATAGATTACATACTTTTTCCACCTAATACAGATATACCTGTAGAGATTGTTAAAGATGATAAAGATATTACAAAAAATATATCTAAGGGTACAGATATTGTATTACTAGATCCTCATTTTGGTATATATATACCTAAAATAAAGGCAAATGCCCCTGTAATACAAGATGTTAATCCAAATGATGAAGAAGAGTATATTAATGCTCTCTACAAGGGTGTAGCACATGCTAAGGGCTCTTCTACACCAAATATGGAGGGTAATGTATTTCTTTTTGCACACTCTGCTGTAAATTTCTATGAACAACGTAAATTTAACATATATTTCTACCTCTTAGGAGAACTTAAAAAAGATGATCCTGTATATGTAAGCTATCAAGAAAAGATATATACATACAGGGTATTAGAAATTAAGAAGGTAGATCCATCTGAAACAAAGTATTTAGGTAAATATATGGATGAAGATACTCTAACTATTATGACTTGTTGGCCAGCAGGTACAGATTACAAGAGATTAATAGTTACTGCAGTAAGAAAGTAGTAGCCTATAGTATAGATAATGGGCTGTTTTTGTGATATAATTATAAGTATGAAAATATTAATACTGCTTCTAACAATAGCAAATACATTCCTCTTACCATTAATTGGTTCTAAAGAGGTATATCCAATAGATACATCAGAAGATATCCTTTCAGAAGGTATATCTGATCCTGAGTATATAGCTAGAGGATATTAAACAATTTCCATAATATATTCTTTGCATATTCTCTTTTTTGAGCTACAATAAACAATGCTCAAAAAGAAAATTGCAAGAATAATATCAGAAATATCAAACGGCTTTATGACAATGATACTAACTCCTGTCATAGCCGTTAATATATCTCCCCTGGAAGTAAATAGGAAGATAATATATACAGTAATATATATACTACTTCCCCTACTCCCCTACTTTGTACTTAAAAAAATGGGAAAGATATCTGACTATGAATTTACTAAAAGAGAGGAAAGACCCCCATACTTTGTAACGGTATCCATACTACTTGGTATTTCATACATATATGTAAAAACATTAGGTATAGATATATTAACAGATGTATCCTTAAATATATTCCTAGCATCAAGTGTACTGACCATAATTACTTTCTTTTGGAAAATATCTGGACACATGACATACTCCACACTCCTGTTTGCTACTCTCATATATCTCTTCCCTACTAACCCTACCCTTTACCTACTCTTTCTTTTCACACCATTCATTGGTTGGTCTAGAATAGCATTAGAAAAACATACCCTCTCTCAAGTGACATTAGGTACACTCATTACCCTAATCATTTCCATTCTCATTTACTGGGGATTTTGATAGAATACTGACATATGAACCTAACTATTACAGAACTTAGAGAAAAACTTCTTAAAAAAGAAATATCATCTAAAGAGATTGTTACATACTACTTAGAAAGAATTAAAAAACTTAATCCTAAACTAAATGCATATATAACAGTATGTGAGGAGGAAGCACTAAAAAAAGCAAAAGAGTTGGATGATGATTTTAACAAACTTAAAGAGAATAAATTAGCGGGAGTACCCGTATCTGTTAAAGATATATACTCTACTAAAGATATACTTACTACAGCAGCTTCACACATATTGAATGGATACAAACCAGTATACAATGCAACTGTAATAGACAGAGTACTAAAGGAAGAAGTAATATTAATTGGAAAAACAAACCTAGATCAATTCTGTCACGGTTCAGGAACAGTTACCTCATACTATGGACCAGCTAGAAACCCATGGGATATAGAGAGACTACCTGGAGGATCTAGTGGCGGTTCTGCAAGTGCATTAGCCGCAGATCTTTGTACAGCGACATTAGGTACAGAAACAGCAGGTTCCATTAGACTACCTGCATCATGGTGTGGAATAGTGGGTCTTAAACCAACATATGGAAGAGTATCTAGATATGGTGTATTAGCAATGGGATCATCATTAGATTGTCCTGGACCCTTAACTAAGAGTGTAGAGGACAGTGCATATATGTTAGATATCATAGCTGGATACGACAGCAACGACTTTACATCTTCTAAAACTAAAACTAATGAATATTTTAAAAATCTAAGTACAAAGAATCTTAAAGATATGAAGGTTGCTCTCCCTAAGGAATACCTAGAACTTGAATTAGAGGAAGGTGTAAGGAAGAACTTTTTGAAAGGTATAGATGCTCTTAAGAAAATGGGGGTGAAGATTGAGGAGGTAAATATATTAGATCCTAAGTATGGGATAGCTGTATATACCATAACATGTAGGAGTGAAGTATCTTCTAACTTAGCTAGATATGATGGAACTAGATATGGTTTAGAGGGAAGTAAGAGTAGTAATGTAAAAGAACTATTTGAATCTACAAGAGGAGAAGGATTTGGAGAAGAACCAAAGAGAAGAGTAATGACAGGAACATTTTCTCTTTCTGCAGGATATGCAGACGAGTATTTCAAAAAATCAGAACAGGTTAGACAGTTAATAAAAGAAGATTTGGATAATATATTGAAAAAATATGATGCAATAGTTGGTCCCACTACTCCATCCATAGCATTAAAAGACAAGGATGCAGATAATCCACTGTTTGGAGAGATAGCTGATGTATTAGCAGAGGGTAGTTCTGAAGCTGGACTTCCAGGTATATCAATACCATCTGGATTAAGTGAGAATATGCCAACTGGTATACAGTTTGTAGGAAGATATTTTGATGAACAAACAATATTAAATCTAGCATACGGATTAGAAAAAGAATTAGGAAGATTGATACTAGATACAGATAATATATAATGGACTAATGAAGCCCCTTAGAATACTGTCCATAATTGGAATAATCATTGGAATATTAATGATTTCTTCTTCCTCAATACTTCTTTTCCTAAATAGCAAAAACAACACCATTGATAATAGAATAGATATATATTCAAGCAATGATCTTGAGCAACCATGTACCTCTTGTAATACTAATATTCAAAATGAAGAAGAAATTCAAGGAGAAGAGGAACAGATATATGAGCTTAAGGAGTCAGGATGGATACCTAATTGGGCTTTTGATTTGGGATATGAGAGTTTAATTGAAAACAAAGGAATCATAAATACTGTTAATCCTGTACTGTACACCATAAATAGTAATGGGGATATTATATCCAGAGGAGTATCAGATGCAAATATACAGAGGCTTTTAACATACTGCAAAGAAAATAATATTAGAGTAATACCAACTGTAGGATCATATGATTTAAGTTCAATGAGTAGTCATTTAAGTAGTAAGGAAGCATATACAAAAGGTATTGGAGTGATAGTGAGTGAAATAGAAAAATATGATTTTGATGGTATTGATTTGGATTATGAAATAATTGGTATTCAACAAAAAGATAGCTATATGCTTTTCTTAAAGGATTTGAGCACTGAATTAAGAAAAAGAAGTAAGATACTTTCTGTCACTGTATTTGCACAATGGAGTAATGCTACATATCAAGATCATCGAGATACAAGAAGTGTACAAGAGTATGCTGAAATATCAAAGTATGCAGATGAGGTTAGGATAATGGCATATGATTACACATTACAAAGTTCAAAGGTACCTGGACCTATTGGTCCAGTAAGTTGGATACGGCAGGTATTAGAGTATGCTATTAAACATATACCCAAAGAGAAGATATGGTTAGGAGTACATCTATATGGATATGAGTGGATATCAGATAGGACTGTAGCATTAACATATACTAGTGTAAAAAGTATATTAAGTAATCCTAATATTAATGGTACATTAAAATCAGACCTTGGAGAGGGATATTCTGAATTTGGTTGCGAGAATGGTCAACGATGTATTATGTACTATCAAGATAACAAGGGAGTACAGATGAGAAGAGATATTGCTAAAGAATATGAGATAGCAGGAGTATCATATTGGAGATTAGGTGGAGAGGAAGATATATTGAAATAATTAAATATCATTGACTGGATTATTACTGTATGTGATAATAGGTTATCACCATGGAGGAACTACCAAAAGGTTTTGTCCCAAGGGAATGTCCTCCGTTTTCTTTTACTAGCAGGACTCCCCTAAAATGGAAATTAATAGATTATATATTGATGAAACTGGTCAACATAATGGTAATATTGGGTATTATATACTCGTAGGTTGTTCTATTCGCGAAAGTAAAAGGACTGAACTTAATAAACTTGCAGGACAAATAAAATACAAATATTGGGGTTCTGATTCTATTACTTTCCACTCTCAAGAGATTGGAAAATGTATCGGACAATTTAACAACCTTAAAGATTTAAAAACAAAAGAAGAATTCAATGTTGATCTTTTTAAACTTCTCAATTATGCACCCATTGTCATATTTCCTGTAATATTGAAAAAGTTCGAGGTTTCAAAAAGAAACTGGTCTGTAAAAACAAAACTAAGAACTGTAGCAAGATCCTTATTCCGAAATTTTATAATTCATACTATATCCATCAAGGGTTGTACTGGAAAAATCGTTATAGAAGCATCCTCTCTCGAAAAAGATTATTATTACCACGAAGCATTAAATCACTTTAAATCAAATGGTATACCAGAGCTCAAAATATCTGGAGCTGATGTGTCAAAACTAATAACATCTATATCCTTTGTAAATAAATCTAATGGTGATATAGAAGAACAATTAGCAGATATTCTTGCTTACGGAGTGACATGTCAAATGAGAGAGAAAGATGGAAGAAAATATGCGGAAAACAGTTGTGAGAAAAAGTTGGTGAAAATTTTAGAAAATAAAAAATTTAAAATACCCGAGAATACTACGAAGGAAAAGAAAAAGCTTTTGAAAGCTATCTCATCATTTACAATAATTCCTGAATAAAAAAAGAAGGCAACATGGAGCTTTTTTGTCTCGCCGTTGCCTTAACTATTTAGATTATACATTAAGAAATTATTATATTCAATATAATATAATAGATAATTACTAGAATATGAGGCGCCTGGGACTCGGACCCAGCACCTACTGCTTAAAAGGCAGTTGCTCTAACCGGATGAGCTAGCGCCCCATATATATAAAAGACTTGCAATTATACTACTATATCTTTTTCTATTACAATACTTTATTCCAATCTATATTCTCTATCCAATATCTAGTCATATATCCAACATTATCGTTATAGTTTCTTAAATTTTTAGCCTTCACCCACCAAATATCCTCTACCTCATCAAAATCAAATTTCATTTTTCTGTGATCCCAATATACTAAATAGAATTTTGCTATTTCTGTTTGATCTGGTTGTTCAAAGCTAGTAGTACAAAAATATTTTACTTCTTTCAAGTCAATCCCTAATTCTTCCTTAACTCCTCTTGTTACAGCATCTTCATATGTCTCACCTGTGAGTAAATGTTCACCCAGAAATACACTTTTCCCTGCATCAAATTTTTTCTTTAATGATCTTTTGGTAAAAAGAACAGAACTATTCTCTTTATCAAAGAGTGTAAAATGTACAACCCTATGTATTATATTTGGATTATTATGACATTCTTCTCTAGTAGCAGTACCTATAACTTCATCTTTTTCATTTACAATATCAAAGGTTTCTTGTTTTTCCATTATTAAGTATATCATATTTAATAATGAAAATCACCTCTTAATTGGCCTAAAACTCCTCCTATGTATATCACAAATACCATACTTAGATATTGCTTCTAAATGCTTCTTAGTACCATACCCTACATGACTATCAAAACCATACACAGGATACTTAGTATGATAATCATACATAATCCTATCCCTTGTAACCTTAGCTAATACAGATGCTGCTGATATGGAATAATGAAGAAGATCTCCCTTAGTTATCTTTTTCATCTTGTATTTAGGAATATCTAATATATTCTTTCCATCTGCAATAATATAATCAACTTTGGTATTCAGTTTTCTCTCCACTATCTCCAAAGCCACACTCATTGCTTCAAGCACTGCCTTCTGTATCCCTAACTTATCTATATCCCTACTCCCCACTATCCCTACTCCATATGCTGTAGAAATTTTACATATTTGATCATATGCTTCATTCCTCTGTTTTTCGGTCATCTTCTTGCTATCCCTAACTATTGGTATAACTTGCTTAATATCAGAAATAACCACTCCTGAGGCCACTACAGGACCTGCCAAGGGCCCTCTGCCTGCTTCATCAAGACCAATAACAATCTTGTATCCATCTTTCCATAATTTTTCCTCTAATTTTGTATCTGGATATACCATATTGATATATGTTAACATATACCTATGAAAAAACTACTAACAATCCTTCTTATAACATCATTTATTCTTCTTCCAATATCCCATACATCTGCACAAGAAGAAAATGTAAATGAAGAGGTTATACAACAAACCAATGATTCAGAGAATACTAAGGATGAAGAAAAAACCGATACTCTTGCTGATCAATTAGAGGAAAAAACAGTAGAAGATATACAACCCGAACCAGTATCATTTCTAACAATATTAGGTGCTATATTAATACCTAGTATATTCATCATAATTGCATATTTGATACTAAAATTTTTCAAATTTTAATTAGACATATTAAAAAATATATACTACTATGTATATATATAATTTTAATTGAATAATCATATGAGTAATAATAGTGCAGAATCATTTATGAAAGGCCTACTCTTTGGGACAGTGGCTGGAGTAGTTGCAGGTGTTCTTTTAGCTCCTAAATCTGGTGCAGAGACAAGAGAAGACATTAAGAAATTGGCTGAAGAATTTAAGGAGAAAGCACAAGATCTATACAAAGATGCTAGAAGAGAGGTAGAGAGAAAGATTGAGCAGGTTAAGAAGGCAGGTGGGAAGATAGATGAAACAAAGTATAAGGCATTAGTATCAGAAGTAGTAGATGAATTTAAAAAAGATGCTACAGTAACTGCTTCTGCTTCACAGAGATTAGCTGAGCAATTAAGAGCTGATTGGGGTATGGTTAAGAAGGAATTAGCTAAGTAATATACTCTTTCATATGTGAATTAGAAAGGGACTGGATATAGTCCCTTTTTATTAGTAAAATAACATATATGCGAGAGTAGTTCAGTTGGTAGAATGTCTGCTTCCCAAGTAGAAGGTCGCGGGTTCGAATCCCGTCTCTCGCTTCTTACTTCATACATTTCCCATTACTAAAAGTCTCTGCTAATAACTCCCTATCCCTAAATGGTGGAAGATGCTCAAATGGAGACACCTCGTGTATATCATGTACCAATCTGACATGTAATGGTTGATTTTCTGTTGGAAGATAGTAGGCAGAGTAATTACATTCCTCTATTTGACCTACCGTTGTACAATACATCCTGTCCTGTCTTTTACAATCCCTATCAAATATACCTCCACATGTTTCTGCAAGATTATCCGAAAAACCAATCGTAGCAGATATACCTGGATACTCAAGCCCATCTATCTCTACCCTATCCTTCTTTCTAATATCAAAACTAAATGGAGTTAAATTATTATTCCCAACCATGACAATTGGCAAATTAAACAAATTATACTCCTCATCTACACAGAATTTAGATAATAAAATGTCTTGTGGAACTTCTTCTCTAAGTTTAAGAGGAGAATATATTTTTCTTCCAGAAACTAATTGATCCTTTAATAGGTCATATGTAACCCTATACCTATGCCAATACAAAGATCTAGGTTCCCCTTCTAATATATAGTTTCTCGGATCCCTATTCTTGTATCTATTCTCTTTTTCTAAACAAATTTCACTAAAATCCTTTTCCACAGCCCATTATTATACACCATACACAAAATATATTGACATACTAGGCATATTCTAATAGCATACTCTTGTTGATCCAACCATTCTTTGTTACAATACTGTTACATTAGCTGATGTAGCTCAGTTGGTAGAGCATTCCCTTCGTAAGGGAGAGGTCAATGGTTCGAAACCATTCATCAGCTTTTAAATATATAAATATGAGAACACCTAAATATACAATTACAAACCTCATACTTAACTACATAGTCAAATATGAGACATCCATCAAAGAACTCCTCTACAATCCTCTTCCAGAAAAATATAGACTCCCTTTAGAAGAAAAATATGGTGCTCAAGATACTCAAAAACTTGGAGAACTTGTAGGAAATCCAATTGGATATAACCAAGCATTACAAATACAAAGAGGACAAGAAATGCCCTCACAGAAAAAAACATTTAAGCTATTTACTAACTTTAGAAACTCCAAAGATTTTGTTAAATCATATAACAATAGTAACTTCCTTAAACCCTCTATAGATTTGGCATCCCACATTAACAAACTAGCTATGAAAGGAATTGTAGATGAATGGGATCTTTCTAAAATCAGGAGTTTTTCTGAAAAACCAAATGAAATATATGACACATGGTACAAAGCCAGAGACTTCTATCCTAATTTAGATGTAAGAAGTCATTTTAATGATATTTTTGAATGGATACAGAATGGGAAGGATAGCAACCATAAATTGATTAAATTAGGTGTATTGCTATTTGAGTTCATAGATAAAGCACCATTTCTTTCAGGGAACCAAATAACTGCAATATTGATGTTAGAGATGTTAACAAAGAAATATGGATATAACCCAGAAAATGTAATTCCATTTTTTAAAAGTATTGAATATATTGGTCCCGACCTACTCTCAGCTTTTAAACTTTCCAAGAGTAAGCTTGATTTAACTACATTCTTAGAAGCATATCTATACTCCATATCCTTAACAGTATTGGATATTACCAACGAATTTAAAGAAACACATACCGTAAAAGTTAAGAAAAGAGGTTCTTTAGAATTGCACCTAAATTCAAGACAGATACAGCTACTGGACTACCTCACCCTTAATCAAAAAATATCTAGAGGTAAATATACTAAGATGATGGGGATATCATTCATGACTTCATACAGAGATCTTCAGGATATGGTGGATAAGAAATATATTAAAACAAAAGGAAAGGGAAGAGGAACTGTGTATGTACTCACCAAAGAGATGACCCCTAAGGATGATGAATTGATATAGCCAATTAAAATTGTTAAGATTACATGATGTCAAATGATAAATATGATGTGATAATTGGATTAGAGATACATGTACAGACTAATACAAAGTCTAAGATGTTTTGTAATTGTCCAACAGGATATTTTCAAAAAGAACCTAATACTCAGGTATGCCCTGTATGTTTAGGACTACCAGGTGCCCTACCCTTACCAAATAAAAGAGCTATAGAGTTGTGTATATTAATGGGTCTTGCGACTAATTGTAATATTGCTGATGAAATATATTTTGATAGAAAACACTACTTCTACCCAGATCTTCCAAAAGGATATCAGATTAGTCAGTACAAAAGACCAATTTGCTCAGATGGATATGTTGATTTGGATAACGAAGTTAGGATAGAAATTGAGAGAATACATCAGGAAGAGGATGTAGCTAAATCTACGCATCATATTGAAAAAAATACAAACAAAGAGTATTCCCTAATAGACTACAACAAATCAGGAGTCCCATTGATTGAGATCGTTACAAAACCTTGTATTAGATCTGCCAAAGATGCAAAGGATTTTGCAACAAAGATTAGACAGATTGCTAGATACTTAGGTATATCGGATGCTGATATGGAGAAAGGTCAGATGAGGTGTGAACCTAATATATCTGTACAGGAGAAAGGAAAGTGGGAGTACAAAGATGGAAAGATACTTCCAATTGGAGAGTATAGACTAAATGCAAAGGTAGAGGTGAAGAATATTGGATCCATAACAGCAGTAGAAAAATCCATAGAGTATGAGGTCGAGAGGTTAATTGAGGAAATAGAGAATGGAAAAGAGATAGTACAGCAGACAAGAGGTTGGAATGCAGATAAGGGAGTAACAGAATTTCAAAGAAGTAAGGAGACAGCTGATGACTATAGATATATGCCCGAACCTGACATTCCAGTTATACAGGTTTCAAAGGATGATATAGATAGAATTTCAAAAGAAATGATTGAACTACCTCATGAGAAAGTAAAAAGGTATATGGATAATTGGGGTATATCAAAATATAGTGCAGAAGTTATATCTTCAACCATAGAGAATGCTAGATATTTTGAAAAGTTACAAGAGGTATTAGCAAGATCATTGAATGAGAAAGATGCAGCAATAGAGGCATCTAATTGGTTAATGGGTACTGTATATGCTATTGGTAATTTAGATATAGATATTAATGATCTAGCAGTATTAATACTTGCATTTAAGGATGGCATCTTAACAAAAAACAAAGCTGAAGAGGTATTAAAGGATTGCATAGAGAATAGTAAGGATATATCTGATGAAGTAGAAAATATTAAAAAAGAGAAAGAAAATACATCTGGTAATATAGATACAATAATAAAAGAGGTTCTAGGAAAAAACGAAAAAGCTGTTAACGATTATCTAAATGGCAAGGAAGCTTCTCTTGGCTTCCTAGTAGGTCAGGTTATGCAATTTACTAAGGGTACTGCAAACCCAAATGATGTTAGAGATATATTAATTAAGGAATTAAAGAAATGAAGATAGATGTTAAACATGTAGCAGAGTTATCTAGAATAACTCTAACAGAGAAAGAGCTTGAGAAATTTACACCACAAATGGAAACAATATTAGAATCAGTTACTGTATTAAAGGAGGTAGATACTGAAAATGTACAACCTATGAAAGATAGAGTTGTATTTTCTGATCTTAGAGTAGATGAACCTAAAAATGGATTAACACAGGAAGATGTACTTAAGAATGCACCACACAAAGAGAATGGCTTTGTAAAGGTATATGGAAAGATATTTGGAGGTATTGAGGAGAGTTAATATGGATATAGTAAAAGCAAACGAACAGGAAAAGGAAGAAGCTCTTGAAATAGCTAAAAGTCTCAAAGAATGGTTCACAGATGAAGGTATTAAAAATCTAGAAATAGATTTTGATAATAATACTGTTATTGTAGCCAAAGATAATAATCAAGTAATTGGCTTTACATGCTATACAACATACTGTGGTAAATTATTGTTAATATGGATGGGAGTAAAGAAAGATCAGTGGAGAAATGGAATTGGTACAAAGCTATTAGAACATCTCATTTCAGAAGCTAAATCCCTAGGTCTTTATTACATTGAGACCGAAACACTCCCTGAAGAAGTAGAATATGAGCCGTACAAAATCACAAGATCCTTTTACTATAAAAATGGATTTGAAAGAGTACACTATAAGAAAGCAGGCATAGAGGGTTGGGATGATCAAATAATATTAGAGAAGAAAATCTAATTCCCTATTAAAAATTCCCATTATTTAGTAAAATAGTGTCTGTAGTGCCGAAGTGGTGGAATTGGCAGACACGTATGCCTTAGGAGCATATGGAGGAATACTCCGTGGAGGTTCGAGTCCTCTCTTCGGCATATATTATTTAACACAAATGACATGAAAAAAATAATTGCTCCATTTCAAGAAGTTCTACTAGAAAGAAGACTATGTGTAGGATGTACATATCCTTTAGATAAAGCAAGAATAATTGGTAATCTATCAGATAATAGAATAATGGTAGAGTGTAAATGTAAAAGAAGATATGTATTTGATAAAGAGATGAATTGCTACCAAAGAGCTACATTTGCAGAAGAACAACAAGTATTAAGAGATATAGAAAAAAGATAATCATAACTTCACAAAAAACTCTAATTATAGTAGAATCTTTCAGTTATGCCGCTATCGTCTAGTGGTCTAGGACAACAGGTTTTCATCCTGTAAACCGGGGTTCGATTCCCCGTAGCGGTATTCCTACACTTTTTCAACCGAATTACGGAAATCTATATACTCCTTTGATAACTAGACATAATCTTCTTCTATCAAAAGTGGATTATATCTACTTAATCTTTCTTGAAGAAATTCAGCACAAAAATTATTTGGATAATTATTCACTATACTCTGACACTCTCTCATCAAGATGTCTTCCTCATCTCCATCTAAATTTACACCTTCTGTCTTTTCTATATACGAAACAACCAACATAGTTGAAATATTCCAAACATCTGTACGAGTATTTTCTCTTGTTCTTGTGTAGGTCCTGCTTTAACTGTTTCTTTTTTTAATTCTACATCTATCACTCCAGTATTATATCAAACCATACTGTACTGTGTAAAAGAAAATCAATTAACATTGCATAATCAGACCATATCTATTAGTATTAATAGATATTAATTTAAAAATCTGTCCTAATATGTATGAAAACAGCTCTGAACAAATAACAACACCAACACAAAAAGTATCTTCAGCATTTGCATCGATTGGACAGTTCATACTATCCTTTTTGGAAACAGTTGTTGTAGCTTTGGTAATCTCAATAGTGCTTTATATATTCATAATGACACCACACGAGGTCATAGGGAACTCTATGCATCCTACATACAAAAATGGTGAATACTTAATGGCTAACAAGATTACATACAGATTAAAAGATCCACAAAGAGGGGATGTGATTATATTTAAATATTCAGATACACAGGACTTCATTAAGAGGGTAATTGGACTACCTGGAGATACTGTAATGTTAAAAGATGGTCAGTTATATATTAACAACAAATTACTTGATGAATCCAACTATTTAAATGATTCCGTATATACAAATGGAGGAGATTTTCTAAAGGAGGGGGAATCTAAAACAGTACCAGAGGGAGAGTATTTTGTATGTGGGGATAACAGGCCACATAGTTCTGATTCCAGGACATTTGGATCAATTTCTAAGGAAGATATTAAAGGAAAAGCTTGGATAGTGTACTTCCCATTCCCTGAATTTAGAATTGTACAACACGAAGTGTACAAAAACATGTAGAAATCAATTGTGAAACATGATAGAGTAAAGATATGAAAATATTCGTAATTGCTAATCAAAAAGGTGGAGTAGGAAAAACTACTACTGCAATGAATCTTAGTGCTAGTTTAGCTAGAGCCAAGAAAAAAGTTTTAGTAGTTGATATGGATCCACAGTCTAACCTTTCTTCAGGGTTAGGATTCACACAGCAATTTGATAAACAGAGTTGGAATTCTTCCGATGAAGCACCATATAAAAGTATATACAATGTATTAGTAGCTAATGAACCAATCTCTTCAGTCTTTGTTACAACCTCTACTCCAAATCTATTCTTAGTACCATCTCATCTTTCATTAGCAGGTGCAGAAATAGAAATGGTGAATATGATAAGTAGAGAATCATTGCTAAAAAAGGCTCTTTCCCAAATCAACGAAGATTTTGATTATGTAATTATAGATTGTCCTCCTTCATTAGGTCTCCTTACAATCAATGCACTAAGTGCAGGAGACTATATATTAATACCTATACAGTGTGAATATTTTGCACTAGAAGGTTTGGGACAATTAATAGAGACAACCAAATTAATCAAGGGTATTAATCCTAAATTATCCATTGGTGGTGTCATTTTAACTATGTATGATAGCAGGACTAAACTTTCAGAGAGTGTAGTAAAAGATGTAAAAGATTTCTTCAAAGATACAGCTTTTAATACCATTGTACCTAGAAATGTAAGACTTTCTGAAGCTCCATCATATGGGAAGACAATATTTGAATATGACGAGAAATCAACAGGAGCAATGGCATACAAAAACTTAGCGAAAGAATTTATTAAAAAGTTTGATAATTAAATTAATAGATATTAAATATGGAAAATACAAATAGATTAGGAAAAGGATTAGCTGCACTCATAGATTCCAAAGAGATTGATAACTCTAGTAGTGCATATAATCCAAATTTTGATATTAACAGCATAGAACCTAATCCATATCAACCAAGGATGCACATAGATCCAGAAGAATTAATAGGGATAGCTGATTCGATTAGAGAGAATGGTGTAATACAGCCATTAATCATTACTAAGGATAAGGAATCAAACAAATACTTCCTAATAGCAGGAGAAAGAAGGCTTAGAGCTGCACAATTAGCTGGATTAAAAACAGTACCAGTTGTAATCAAAGATAGTTCTCCTCAAGAGATGTTGGAGTTAGCTTTGATAGAGAATATTCAAAGGAAAGATTTAAATCCGTTGGAAGAGGCAAATGCATTTTTACAAATGATTGAAGAATTTGGGGTATCGCAGGATGATATAGCAGACAAGGTAGGATATAACAGGGTTACAATTACTAATAAGATAAGGCTACTTAATTTACCAGATGAAGTAAAAGAGGATGTTCTTAATGAAAATATAAGTGAAGGGCATGCCAGAGCTTTACTTGGTATAAGGGACGAGACATCATTGATAGCAGCTACAGATTTAGTTATTAAAAGAGGAATGAGTGTAAGAGAAACTGAAGCATTAGTAAGGAAAATCAATTATGGTAAAGGTTCAACTACGAAGAATTGGAAAAAAAGCGATAAAGTGACTGAGAAATATTCCAGTATATTAAGTAAGAAACTTGGATTTACAGCAAATATTATAAAAATGACTAAAGGTGGAAAGGTTGTAATTAGATACAACACAAGGGATGAATTAGAGGATTTGATGGGGAAATTAATATAATTACTTACCCTTTACTTCTTGTCTAAGTTTTTCATAAACAAGAACTGCTGCTGAAGCACCTACATTTAGAGACCCAATACCTTCTCTCATTGGTATAGCTATTTTTGCATCTACCCTTTCCATAATGCCAGTGGATATTCCAACATCTTCAGCTCCCAACACAAAAGCAATAGGACCTGTAAGATTCGTATCATAGTAGTACTCACCTTCCATATCAACACCGTATACTTTTATATCATTATCCTTAAGAGTCTTTACTGCATTAAAAAGATTCATTTCCACCAAAGGAATTCTTTCAGCAGCTCCCATGGATATTCTAATTGTCTCATCAGAAATTATACTTTTCTTCTGGGGATTAATAATAACTCCATTAACACCGGCACCAAATGCAGTTCTCATTATGGCTGCGATATTTTGTGAATATTTCAAATCATCCAATATCAAAAAGAAAGGTTGTTTTCCATCTTTATATATACTCTCTAAAAGATCATCCAAAGACCAATCATTATCTGAATACATATATGCAACTATACTTTCGGATGAGGAAGATCTTAATTTTCTATTCAATGTTCTTCTAGACACCTTCATAACAGGAATTTTATTTTTCCCTGCTAATTGCAATATCTCTTTACTTTTTTCATCCTTGAAAGCATTACTTGCAACAAAAATCTTGTCAAACTCTCTTCCCTCTTTTAAAAGTTCAAGAAGAGCATTCTTACTCTCTATCTGTATGAATTTGGATTTAGACATTCTATTTAGATTCTACCACATCTATGTAAAACTTCCCCCTTTTAAAGCCACTCATTCTTCTAAATGCAACAACACCATCTGTTTTAGCATGTATGGAGTATGTCTTTGACATGTATGTATTTTTACCAGGATGGTAAACTGAACCATTCTGTTTAACAATTATGTTTCCAGCTTTAACCTCTTCTCCTGCATATTTTTTGACTCCAAGTCTTTTTCCTGCAACATGACCATAGTTTGATGATGTCGCTCCTGCTGCTACATGTGACATAGCAAAAATATCTTAATTTATCTAATTACTACTAAGTTCTATGTAGTATGAAAATATTCCTAGTGATAATACTATTTTTACGGCTCCACTTCAAGTCCCTTGATGGCGAGTAGTAGGAATTTAGTACTTCCCACCTGTTACTAACAATTTCTCTAATCCCAAAAGTTTTCCATCCGGAATATGTTTTATATGATGGTATTATCAAAACCATTTTAACTCCCCTCACACCAATTTCTTCGTCTAGCATCTCAAAAAGGTTTTTATACAAAGATTTAACATCATTTAATAGTCCATCTGCCTTTTCCTCTGAAATTACATTTTTTTGAGCTGGACCCATATAAGGCTCACATACTATACCTGATATATTTGTGTTCTTAAGTTTCTTAATTACCACCCTATCTGGTTGTGATATATCCAATCGAAAAGCCTCGTATACGATATTTCCTAAATCTCCCTGTTCATTCAGCCATTTCACATTTTCCTCTGTATAGTATATTGCATTTTCATCAATATCCGATGCTAAGAAATTGTAGCCTAGGAGAGCACTTTCCATGGGGACTGTCCCCGATCCACAGAAAGGATCCCATATCGTACCTTCTTTTAATGAACACAGATTAATCATGATTCTGGCTAATTTAGGAGGTAATACTCCCATATCGATATCAGAATGTGGTCTTTGGGTATCTCTTTTAATATATCCCTCTATATCCTGGACTAGTAATGTACTAGAATATATTTCCTCTTCCTGATTTCTTAATATACATAGCTCAAACCCTTTCTTTAGAACTGCATTGTTCACTATCTGTGCTGCATTTAATTCCAAATCTTTACCCCTTGGGAAAAGAAATCTAGAAGAAATATTGTACTCCTTAAAACCTCTTTTTAATTCATTACCTAACTTTTTAAGGAAAGCTATATCACCCCTATCTCTCCTTCCAAGAACACTCAATCCAAATACCACTCTACTCTTCTGTTCCGTGAATTTTTCTAAAAATGTGTCTAAATTATCAATTACATACCCTAACCTTATGAATCCACCCAATCTATTGAAAATATTCATTAAGAGATCTTCAGAAATTTCTTTGCTCTTTATTAAGAATATGTCATCTGTAAATTTGTGAATAACATCTTTGTTTAATCCGTAAATTTCAAACACAGAAACAAGTTCTGCATAGGATAGATCCTGAAAAGTACCGGCTTGAAAAAAATACTGCTTGGGCATTATGATATTTTTTTAACAATAACTTTTGTTATATTAGCTCTAAAGCCATATCTTCTTCTGTATCTTGCTTTGGCTTTATAAACAAGACCCTCTATTTTCTCTCCCTTTTTCTGAGAGGTTATTTCTAATACAACCTTAGACCCTTCAACAAAGGGTTTACCAATTTTTGTATCTGTACCATCGCTAATCAAAAGTACTTCCTCTATTTCCACCTTATCACCTTTATTTCCACTAATCTTGTTAATTTCATACTCCTTACCTTCAAAAACCTTCAACTGAACTCCAGAGATTTTGATAATTGCGAACTTTTCTTTTGTAGTTTCTTTCTTTTCTGCCATGAGAAGAGATTTTAATTTAATATCGTCAAAAAGTCAAATATAACCCTATTCTTCATATATATTAACCAGATTTCTTTGTTCCACCCTACCTAATTTGGAAACATTAGAGGATATATTTCCAACCAATGCTAAACAAAGAAAAGTCATCAAAGTTATGCTCCCACCTGCACTCATAAGGGGAAGAGGAATACCCGTAGCAGGGATGGCTCCAGTATTTGTTCCAATATTAATAAAAACTTCAAGAAGTACTTTCACACCAACCCCAAGGGATATTAGAGAAAGCATTGGATCTTCAGCAATATTAATAGCAGTGAAGAAACAAAAAAGCACAATATATCCATATATAGCCATGAGGAAAAGACTACCTACAAGTCCAAATTCTTCTGCAAAGGATGCAAAGATGAAATCTGTTTGATGCTCAGGAAGAAAATTTCTTTTGCTTTGTGTACCATTACCAAATCCTTTACCAAATATCTTTCCTGACCCCACTGCAATTCTAGATTGATTAACATTAAAACCAATATCGGATTCTGTTCCTTCTGGATTAAAGAATGCTACAATTCTATCTTTTTGATAATCTTTTAGGACATTTTCCCAGACTGTGGATGATATAAATCCAAGAAGAATACCAATAGCAAAAACTATTACAGCTAGATTTTTCCAAGATTTACTTGAATAGAAGGCAAATATTGAAAGAATTACTCCTGGTATAGCAAGAAAATACCAATTATGATTTGAGGTTATAGAACTTAGGAGGAATGCTCCTGTAAGAGAGGAAAGTATTATTAATAGTATCGTATTCCTTACAGGATTAGAAAGACCCAAAAATGCAACGAAGAACCATGTTGCCAATGTTAGCAGTGCCATACTAGCATGTGGTTCAAGATATATTAGAATAGCTAAAGGCAGAGTTAGAAGAAAAGATATTACAAAAAGAAGCCATTCATTAATGGTATCCTTTTTTGAAAGGATTACTGCTGTAAATATAGTTACTGTAACTTTGGCTATCTCGGATGGTTGAATTTGTATTCCACCAATTACTAACCATCTTTTAACAAAATTGATTGTTGGTGCAAAAAGAAGAGTAAAGATTAGAAGGAGAAGGGTAAGGAGATATATTGCTAAAAGAATTTGCCAATGTTTTAGATAAGAAAGATCTATATATGAAAAGATTATGTATGTTACCAATCCTAAGATGATGAATAGTAACTGTTTGTAAACTATGTCCAAGTCTCCAAATGTCCCAGATGGTAGTATTGTAGTAGAGAGAAGAGAAAGAATTCCAATTCCTGAAAGTAAAAATAGTATAAAAAGAATTGTAGTATTAACCTTAATACTTCTCTTGTTAGTAGAGCTTAGAAAACTCATATATATCTGATTATATTACTCTTACTGATTACTTACTATCTCTTTTCCTCATGAATGCTGGAACATCTAATGGATCATCTCCGACATCATTGGGTAGATCTGTATTTAATGGCATATCTACTGTATCAGAAGTAGTGTCTTCCTCTTCAAAGGAAGGAAGCTCTTCTTTTTCTACCTCTTTTACAACATCAAATTCTTCCATTTCATCAGTATCAGTACTACTTTCTTTAGTATCAAATCCGAATGTTCTAACATTTGTAGCAGTACCACCGAAACCTCTTTCTTTTTTAGTAAATATCTGTTTATTTTCATCAAATCCAGTAGCTACTATTGTTATGGAAATTTCATCTCCAGCATCTGGATCTATTTGAGCACCAAATTTAATATTTGCTGCAGGATCTACTGCTTCTTTAATTAATTCAGATACCAAACTTATCTCAGGAAGAGTTAAATCTGAACCAACAATATTGTAAAGAACACCTGTTGCACCCTCTATGGACATATCAAGCAATGGACTTGTTGTAGCTGCTCTAGCAGCCTCTTCAGCCCTATTTTCTCCACTAGCTCTACCTATACCCATTAAAGCAGTACCTGCATTTTGCATAACTGATTTAGCATCATTGAAGTCAGCATTAATATATCCTGTTTGACTAATTAATCCAGATATACTATTTACCCCTTCTGCGAGAACAGAATCTACTTTCTTCATGGCATCTATAAAGGAAAGTTTCTCACTCTCATCAACTATTTCTAACAATCTTTGATTAGGAACAACAATTAAAGTATCAACCTTATCTCTCATTGCATTAATACCCTCTTCTGCAATCTCCTTTCTTTTATTTCCTTCAAAATCAAAAGGTCTTGTAACTACAGCTACTGTTAGTGCACCCATGTTTCTTGCAACACCTGCAACAATTGGAGCGGCTCCTGTACCTGTCCCACCACCCATACCTGCCGTAATGAAGACCATATTAGCACCTTCTAAAAGCTCCTGTATTTGATCAATACTTTCTTCAGCAGCTTGTGCCCCTAATTCGTAATTTCCTCCTACACCTAAACCGTGCGTTAATTCCTCTCCTAATTGCAAAGTTATTGGAGCTTGAGACATTTTTAATGCCTGAGCATCTGTATTAAATGCCATAAATTCAACACCGGCAATATCATAGTCGGTAATCATAGTATTGATTGCATTACATCCACCACCACCAACACCAACCACTTTTATTTTCGCTACCGGATCTACATTTGTTGTAACTAACATAACTACTTTACTGTTATTAATTTAAATTCTACTAGGGCAGTAAAGACTTAAACCACTCTGTAACCTTATTAAAGAAACCAGACATACTAGATTTACCCTTATCTACAGAAGAAGAAATTTCAACATCATCATCTAGTGCATGCTTTATCAAGCCTTGAACAGTTGCATACGAAGGATCTGATATTTCTTCTGTCATACCTGTAAGACCTGAAGGATACCCTACCCTTGCTGCTACACCAAATACACACTGTGTTAATTTCGTAAGATTTCTTAATAAACTGGTACCACCTGTTAGAACTATACCTGCTGGCATTGATATCTCATATCCAGCTTTCGTAACATTATCTTTGGCCATTTCAAAAACTTCTTCACATCTTGCTTCTACTATTTTTTGTAACATATCCTTAGATACTTTTTTATCTACACCAATTACATTTAAATCGACCTCTTCACTTTTTTCCTTCTTACCCTTAGGTTCATCTAATTTTCTCAATAAAGCAGGTGTTGAATCCATATTTTTACTCTTGTTATCAACACACTTATTATCAAAGAGATCTCCCATATTTATTTTTATCTTTTCAGCATCCTCTAAAGAAACCTGTAATCCAATAGCGATATCACTTGTGATATTATTACCACCTATAGGAATGCTTCCACTATATATGACTGAACCTTCTTGGAAAATACAAATACTGGTGGTTCCAGAACCTATATCCAAAAGTGTTACACCTAACTCTTTTTCTGTATCAGTTAAAACAGAAAGAGAGGAAGCCCAACCTGTAAATATCACATCATATACATTTGATCCTATCTGATCCACACATTTTTTAATATTCTGCCAATATGAATTTGGTGCTGTAATTATGTGTGTCTCTACCTCTAACCTTCCACCACTCATGCCAATTGGATACTTGATACCTCCCTGATTATCCACTACAAACTCTCTAGGAATAATATGGATAGGATTAAGATTATCAGGAAGAGATAAAGTTCTAGCATTTTCAATAGCTCTATATGTATCATCAATAGTTATTTCAGAACCAGCAACTGCGACAACACCTTTGTTGTTCAAACTTGTTACCTGTTCACCATTGATAGAAACATACACATCGGAAACTGTAACGCCGGCCATTCTTTCTGCAGCAGTGACACTTTCGGAAATGGCACTAGTAGCATCATCTATATTAACCACCACTCCTTTCTTGATACCCTTACTTGGATGAGAACAGACACCGATAACTGTAGGTTGTTGATTATCCTCTACAGCTGTAATTACTGTCGTAATTTTTGAGGAACCTACATCTATTGCTGTTATTATTTTGCGTGCCATATTTGTTAAGAGGCAGTAATTTTACTTAAAACTTATTATATATAAAAAACTCAATTAAACAAGTTCTATTTAATAATATAATCAAAAACAGTTATTTAATCAAGAACTTTCTTAGATCTTCATAACAGGTCTTTCAAATCTCATATCTAGACTATTAAACTCCATTCCATCGCTTCTTATTTTCTTCATTACAGAGATATATCTTTTTATTTGTAACTGTACATCATCATTTATATTGAACCTAAATATTTTACCCTGCTCATCCGAAAGTTCAAGTACCTCATCATCTAATGTAATATCAGTAATTACATATTTAAAACTACTAATAACAGTATATATTTTATTTATATCCTCCATTATGAGTAATCTATCCTTTTGATCTTCAAAAAATGATATATCTATATCAGAAGAAAGAACAAATGGAAGTTTCTTTTCAAGTGATATCTGTTTGCAACATTCATCATCCCCCTCAAGACAAAGCTGTTCCAAGACAATTCCTTCGTTAGACAAGATATAACAATTTTTTTCTGCAATCTTTGCAACATATTGTGGAGAGTATATCTCAAAAAAGAATATCAATTTATTAGGCACAACCTTCTCTATTCTGACACTCTTTACATATGATATATCTAAATACATCTTCTCTCTTAACTCCGTGGGAGAGAGCACAAAATAGTTTTGACCCTGTATATTTTCATCAAAATATTTATCTATATCTTCCTTAACATTTTCATCAACGGTAGAACCTGTTATGTCATATATCTCATATTTTTTAATATTCCAAAATCCAAACAACAATGACAAAGAAAAAAGAGATATAAAAGAAAATACATATATATTTTTCCGTATAAAAACAACAGGTCTGTATCTAGATATTTTCTCTTTAAAAAACCTCTTCTGCTTTTTCTCTATTTCTTCAGGCATAATGAATACCTAAATATTATCATTGAAATACAAGAATGAAAATGATGTATACTTTCTTCACAGATATTTGATAATATAATTAATTGTGATTTCAGATTTACTTTACAATATAACAGTTTGGTTAGGAGGATTAGGATATTGGGGTGTATTCATTGCATGTTTTGGGATATTTCCCGCGGAGATAGTCATGGCAGCAGTAGCTGCAGTTAGACCTGATAATCTTTCAGAAATAGCACTTGCAGCAGCTTTTGGAGAAGTTATTGGATCTATTCCTACATATTTAGTTGGTCTGTATTTTAATAAAAAAGATATATTTGGCTTTTTAGAAAGAAGAGGAAAATTAATTAACGTTACAAAGAATTCATATAAAAACGGTTATGACTCCATAAATAGAAACGGAGCTTGGTATCTTTTCTTTGCAAGATTTGTACCATGGATAAGGGTAGCAGCATCTTTGGTAGCGGGTTATGTAAAATATAATTACTTCATATTTGCTATTACAGTATTTATTCCTACATTTATATATGCCTACGGCTTTGCATATGCAGGTGCAGAGGTCGGATTAAATTGGGAAGCTATAAAGAAAATTATAGATACATTTAATAATGGTATGCTATTCCTAATATTCTTGGGAGTAGGAATATATATTTATAAAAACAGAAAGAAATTTTTTAAGACTCAGTAAAGAATTTTTCAAAAAACCTTAAGCACTCCTCTGTTGCAACTACTCTCATGTCTTCACCTTCCTGTGTAGATTCTAAAATAAACATTTCTTTATTATATGCGGAGGAAAATTCTTCATTATCTTCTTGGATATTTTCTACATAGGTTTCAAGAAAATCTTTAGCAATATCTTTTCTATCCGTTCTAAGAATAAAATTACTAGAACAAAGCAAGGAGTAATTTACTGAAGAAACAGGAAATCTCTTTAATACATATTCTTCTGGAAACCCAGTGTTAGGAGTAAATCTATTTCTTTTGTTACTTATATCTACTCCACGAAGATTGTATAAAAATCTTCTATCTTCCCAACTAAGTAATTCCCAAATTTCCTTCATTGACTCATGGCTTCTGTGAATTTGAGTCTCGGTTAAATTTTCTAGCATTAGTAGAGCTGTTGAATTAAAATATGGGGGCTATTATAGGATAAATATGTTGAATTTCCAATACTCTTGTGGAGCGAGAGACGGGGGTCGAACCCGCGACCTACACATTGGCAATGTGTCGTTCTAGCCAACTGAACTACTCTCGCATAATATGCCAAGACCCAGGTTCGAACTGGGGACCCCCTGTTCTTCAGACAGATGCTCTACCAGCTGAGCTATCTTGGCATATTGGTAGTCAAAATAATATCAGAAATACACCCCCTATTCAACTAAACACTTCATTATTTTTTCCCTAAATTCCTTTTTATTGTTTATATCCCTTAAGCTTTTTCTTACTTTTTCATAATTCCAATTCCTACTCTCAAAATCACCTAAAGCCTTTTTAAAACTCTCTAATTCCCATTTATCAAAAAACATACCTGAGATATTCTCTTTAACTATCTCTGTACTACCTCCATATCCATATGCCAAAACAGGAGTTCCACAACTTATAGCCTCAGCACAAAATATTCCGTAATCCTCAATACCTGGTACGATACATCCCTTTGCATTAGATATTAAATTCCATTTTTCTTCATCAGATACCCAATCTAAAACCTCTATATTTTTAAATTTCCTATATTTTCTTTTTAGTTTCTTCTTCATGGATCCATTACCTATAACCTTGAGATTGAAACCCAATTTAGAAGCACATTCAAACAAAAAGTCTCCTCTCTTATTTGGTTCATATGGAGAACCTGTAAAAAAATACTCTTCTCTTTTCCTTTTTATCTCTCCCTCATACAATTCAACAGGTGGAGTAACTACATAATCAACAGATCTACCCCAATACTTTTCAACTCTCTTTTTAACAAATTTAGAATTAGTTATTACTACATCAGCCCTCTGAGCAGAAACTACATCCCATATTCTATTGAAATTAACAAATACCTCTTTTATACATCTTTTTAAAAATCCAAATCTTACAATTTTGGTATAGAGGAAGGATAGGTCCCATGCATACCTCATAGGAGAATTAACATAGACAACATGTTTACAACCTAAAGGGGTTACTACACCGTGTGCAACAGAAGATGTATTTGAAATAACTAAATCATAATTGGAGAAATCAAACTGCTCTATTGCAATAGGCCATAAATGAAAAGTATATCTATAGATATGTCTGACAAATGGAATTTTATTTAAAAAAGAGAAATGTATTTCCTTTTCTTTTAATTTTTCAGAAAGAATACCCATTTTACCAAACAGAGCAAAAACATCCGCATCAGGGTATATATCTAAAAAGGATAATAAAACTTTCTCTGCTCCAGCAATTTTCCAAAGTGAATCTGTGACTAAGGCTACTCGCTGTTTAGTATAATTACTCTTCGTCATACACGATTACAGTACCTTTTCTCTTTCTGAATGTAGAAGGTTTAGTAAAAACCATGAATGCACCAAAAAGTATAAGCACTGCTCCTGTAACTAAAACATACTTATCTATAGGGATAGCGGTATCTACAATCGACGGATCTAGGATTGCATCCCCTATAACAAAGGTTGCACTCTCGGGCCTGCTACTTAAAATATTCTGTGGAGGGCTACCTTCTTTGTACATAGAGGTATTAAACACTGTGCTACTTCCACCATACTCCCAATCTAAAACTGCTTCTCCTTCTTTCAAAACTTCGAATGTTAACCTTGCAAAGACATCAGGCTTTTGTGATGTTTGATACAAAGTTCCACTACCTGATTGTGTAAAACCAGTTAGTAGTACAACACCATTTTCATTATCCAATGTAGATTCATCTTCTGGAAATTGGATAAAAAGGGAGTTATTTCTCTCTGCTTTTTTTAATTGTAATATCTGAGGATCAAAAAGTAGTGTGAATTTGGCAGATGTTAATTTTTCTTCTCCAGAATCTATCAAAATATCAACTACAAAACCGTTGTTCTTGTTCAATACAGTACCACCTTTTGGATATATT
>JALHDC010000016.1 GCA_022840695.1 bacterium | reverse complement strand
TTGATAATGCAGTTGATGGAGAAATATTTGGAGCATTAGTAAATTTAGAGGATTATATATTAAACTCTAACTTAGCGATGTACTATAAGAAATACTTCAATGAAGATAAAAATAAGTGGATTCATAAAGCACTGATGATTGCAGATGGTAAAATGGCTATAGGTGAGGTTGGTGAAGTTGGAAATACTAAATTAGTAGGTGCTAAAGGTTTAATATATTTAAAGAAAAAGGTAACAGTATAGGTGATTTAAATGGATAATATGCTTGTAGAAAGTGTAAAAGATTATTTAGGTATTACAACTGATGATGAAGATTTAACTAGAAATATAGCTATAAAGAGTAATGCTGTAAAATTATATTTAGTTAAGGCAGGAGCAATTATAGATGATACTTACAGTGAAGAGGTTATAGCATGCATTGCTACAGGCGTAAATGATTTATTAAATAATAAGGCTGGAGATACTAAGTTTTCTCCAGCTTTTAATATGTTTGCAATGCAATTATGTAGGGGGTAAATATATGCAGTTTATTAATCCTATTTATTTAATATCTATAACTTATGAAGTTGATAATATAGGATCTTCTATACCAATTGAGGAAAAAAGAAAAGTTTTTTCAAGTATTTCATCTGTAAGGCAAAGTGAGTTTTATCAAGCACAGATTTCAGGATTAAAGCCAGAAATGGTATTTAAAATAAGAAGTTTTGAATATCAAGGGGAGGTGCTAGTTCTATATAATAATAAAAAATACAATGTTATTAGAACTTATAGCAATTCAGAAGGTATAACAGAACTAGTATGTACTGAAAAATTAGGTGAGATAGATGGCTAAGAGTAAGATAAAAGGAATCTCAAATGAGTTTTCTAAAATTTTATCTGAATATAAAGAAGAAGTTATACTTGGAATGAACAATGTAAAAGAAGAAGTAGCAAAATCAACAGTAAAAGAGTTAAGAAACACTAGTCCAAAGAAAAAAGGAAAAGGCGGCGGAATGTATGCTAAAGGATGGAAAGTTTCAGATATTAAAGGTAAAAAGATTATTCATAATAAAAAATATCAATTGACGCATTTACTAGAGTATGGACATGCAAAAGTTAATGGTGGACGTGTAGCTGCTAAAGTTCATATTAGACCTGCAGAAGAAAAGGCAATAGAGGATTATATAAGAGGTGTTCAGAAGGTGATTAAAAGGTGACATTAGAAGAATTATATATATTATTAAAAAGCACTGGATTACCTGTTGCTTATTCACATTTTGAAGAGAAAAAATCTCCACCATATATAACTTATCTGTCTGTTTACAGTTCAAATTTATATGCAGATGATAAGGTGTATAAAAAGATAGATAATATTCAAATAGAACTTTATACAAATAAAAAAGATTTAGTAGTAGAGAAAATATTAGAAGATATATTAGATGAAAATGAAATAGCTTATGAGACTACAGAAGAGTGGATAAATTCAGAAAAATTATTTCAAAGAATATATGAAGTGAGGTTGATATAAATGCCAGAAAATAAAGTTACATTTGGACTTAAAAATGTTCATTATGCTGTTATAACAGAAGGAGAAGGAACAATAACATATGGAACTCCAATAAAAATACCAGGAGGCGTAGAAATAAGTTTAGAGCCTAGAGGAGATATTAGTGAGTTTTATGCAGATGATATATTATATTATTCAGCACCTAATAACCAAGGGTATGATGGAACTTTGAGTATAGCTAATATTCCTGAACAATTTGTTATAGATTGTTTAGGAGAAATCAAAGATGAAACAGATAATGTTATTACTGAAAAATCTAATGCAGTAGGTAAAAATTTTGCACTATTGTTTGAATTTGATGGAGATGCAAAAGCAATAAGACATGTACTATATAATTGCAATGCTAACAGACCAACAGTAACGTCTTCAACTAAGACAAATACAAAAGAGCCTAACACAAATGAGTTAACATTTGTAGCTAGTCCTAGAAGTACAGATTTAGCAGTAAAAACTAAAACAACTGCAAGTACATCATCAACTATTTATGATTCATGGTATACAGCAGTTTACGAAAAAGTAGGTGTATAAGATGGAAAAAACCATAGTAATTGATGGTAAAAGTGTAAGCTTTAAATCTAATGCCGCAACTCCATTAAGATATAAAGCACAGTTTAGAAAGGATTTTTTCTCTGAAATT
>JALHDC010000015.1 GCA_022840695.1 bacterium | reverse complement strand
TGCTTTTTGTTCGGGTGTAAAATTTCTTCTCTTATCCATAGCTACATTCTAACTTATTTTGACCGTTTTGTCTGTCTTGTTTTCTGGGTTCATTATACTGATATTTTTCTTTACTTTAGTTATATCCATAACAAAAGGCATTTTCATAATGATTCCTCCTCGTATATCATTTATTGTATATTCAATTAATATATTATCATATTTATGAATATTTGTTAAAAGTTTGAATCTTGAAGACTATTTAGAGCCCTTTTCAAACATTTAGTAAGAGGAGAATTATTTAACAATAGAGGGTATGAAGATAATTATAAAGCAGATGAGGATTGCTAATGTCATATAAAGCACCAATATAAAGTTTTTTTATTATTGACAACATTTGTTAAATGGTTCGACAGTATAGAACCGATTTTCTATTTTCAAAGTATTGACAGGAGAATATAATGGTAAAAACGGAAAGGAAGTGATATTTATGGACGGACGGTTCTGACGTTCTAGAAAGGGTGATATAAATGTTCAAAGACTATAAAGACATAGTAAGCGTACAAGAATTATGCGAAATGCTTGATATATGTAAAACTAGAGCCTACGCAATGCTAAGAGATGACTGCTTCAAATACCGAAAGCTTGGAAGAATCTACAAGATACAAAAACAGTCTATAATTGACTACTTAAACCAGTAAATTTAAAAAAGTATACAAAAGCTATACATCTTGGTAAAATGATACTTGATGATGGAAGGTATAGCATAAGAAAGGAGCTATGCCAATAATGACAGGAAGCGTTAGGAAGAAAGGTAAATACTTTCATGCAATCATAGAATTAGGAGTTGATGAGCATGGTAAAAGGATGCAAAAATCAATTTCTACAAAATGTAAGAATAAAACAGAAGCTAAAATTGTCTTGCGTGAAATCCTTAGACAAATGGAGATGAAAATGTATGTTGACCGTGTCAACAAAACCTTCGCACAGTTCATAGTAGAGTATATAGAACGAATAGATGTGGAGCAGACAACGTATGAAGGCTATCTAAGTATTGTTAATAATCATATAGTCCCGTACTTCAACGAAAAGCAAACCCATCTGCAAGATATAGAAGGTAGTCACTTGCAAGAGTATATAGATATAAAACTTAGAAATGGGTTGGCTTCTAGCACGCTTAATAGACATTTATCAATTTTTAAATGTTCTTTAGGCTATGCTGTGCAAAAAAAATTAATTCTAAATAATCCTGCACTTGAAGTTGATATACCAAAACAGACGAAAAGAAATAAAAAAGCAAAGGATAAGAAAACATACAAACCAGAAGAGATAAAAAAATTGTGGACTGCATTAGAAGGAAATAAGATTTTTACTGCTGTTTATCTTGCGTCTATACTTGGATTAAGACGAGGAGAAATATTGGGATTAAGATGGTCTGATATTGACTTTGAAAATGGAACGCTATCAATTCAAAATACTAGAACAAAGGTATCAAAGACAATCGAAAAAGGACCAAAATCAGATACAAGTATAAGAACATTTCCTCTATCAGCGAAGATATTAGAGCATCTCCAAAAGCTTAAGGAGAAGCAAAAGGAAGACGAGGAATTTTACGGGAATACTTATAGAATTAATGATTATGTTGTCAAAGCACAAAACGGAAAACCTATTTCAACTGCATGCTTAAACGAAAATTTCTCAAAGTTTCTCAAAGAAAACGGATTTGAGCATATTAGGCTTCATGACCTAAGACACAGTATTGCAACTATAATGGTAAAACACAATATAAGTTTGGATGACATACAGAGTTTCTTGGGTCACGCAAACCTTTCGACTACATTAATATACTTGCATGGCTCAAATAAAATAAAGACTGCGACAACAGAAAAAGTACAACGAATATTTGATAATTTAAATCCGTTGGAAGAGCTGTTGGAAATGTAATTAATTTAAGACTGAAACCCTTTGGAAACAAAGGGCTCAGAATATAATAAGTCAGTTCGAGACCATCCTGACTTAAAACAAAACTATGGAGGATTAAAAAATGAATAAAAACAGATACCTGGTACATGCAGCATCCATTGCAGCCGTATATGCGGTACTCACTATAGCATTTGCGCCCCTGAGCTATGGACAGATACAGGTTAGGTTTGCAGAGGCGCTGACCATTTTGCCCTTCTTTACTTCTGCTGCCATACCGGGTCTTTTTGTTGGTTGTATAGTGGCAAACTTTTT
>JALHDC010000014.1 GCA_022840695.1 bacterium | reverse complement strand
TTGCTTTTTGTTCGGGTGTAAAATTTCTTCTCTTATCCATAGCTACATTCTAACTTATTTTGACCGTTTTGTCTGTCTTGTTTTCTGGGTTCATTATAATTACATCCGTCTTATCATTAGCTAAGGATACTTCGCTCACCCATTTATCAAAAGCTCTGAAGCCTTCTCTTGTGTTAGCAAATTTAATGTGCTTCTTTAACTCTCTGCCTCTGTTATCCAAGGCTCGAGCATAGTTATTTTCCTTACCTATATCTACTCCGACTACTAATGTTTCATCTTTGATTTGCTCAATCTTATCATTTTGTGTAAAATTCATATTAGGTGCCTCCTCGTATTTTTGATTTGTGCTTAACTTTTGTCGGCTTTGCACATTTCAATTGTACGGGTTGGCATCTTTTTTTTCAAAGGTCATTTACTTTGGTTACAGGAATGCTCCTTAGCTCTTTTCTTTAACTCTTTTAGTTTATTTAAGAAATTATCTTCGCTATAGTTTTCTAAATTGACGTAGACATTTCTCAATGCTTTTTCTATTTGTACCTTTATATCATTGTTCTGCCGGAGTGCTTTAATTCTATTGATATATTTATAAACCTTAATAACATATTGATCAAATGCATTTAAGTCTTTTGTCCGAAATTGTTCGCATGCATAACATATAAATCTACCACATGTATTTATATAACTTATGTCTGTACAAAAGCCAATATCTAACGGAATACACTCTTGAGGATTATTGAATTTAAATATGAGGTTTTCTTTGTGTCTCTCTACAACATCCCTATCTTTGAAAATATTAATAATATCACAATAATCATTAGGTTCATCTTTAATGCTTGTATTAAAGCTGTTCCCAACTAGTAATCCCCTTTGTTCGGCAAACTTTATAGCTTTTATTGCTTGTTCATTGTAAACTTCGTAAGGGATTATGCTATTAAGCTCTTGGCACAAATATTTAGATATCTCAATAGGTGATATCCCAGATGAAAGTGCATTAGCAATAAAGTTTCTTTTAGAATCATGCAATCTATATTTTGCTTTACCATTTTCGTCAATAATACTATTCTCAATCTGAATCCTTTTAAAAAACTCACTTAAGGCAGTATCAGATAATATATGTCCCCCTTTATAGTACTTGCTAGGGAATAGTCTTCTTGCTACTAATCCGTCAAACTTTGAATATAGAGGAGTTTTAAATTCCTTAGCATATTCAATTAATAAAGTAACTGCCTTTACAGAGGCTTGTCCAATATCCTGGCTTATGCTAGCTCCATGCTTGATTTTATGAAAGAATAATTGATACCTCCCATTTGAAATCTTTAAACAATCCAATTTCAGTGACAAAACTTCGTTTACTCTTCTCCCAGTATCCATAAGGATGATAAGTGCCATCTTTTCCAAGAAATACTTGTTCTCGTCAATACTTTTTATTACGTCTAGGAGTTTATATATTTCACTTCTTGAAATATATTTTGGCAATACCTTATGTTCTTTTATACAATCAAATTTCGAGATAATATTATCACTAATGTCATATATACATTTGCTCCTAAAAAACCTAAGCATTTTATCTACTGACTGTACTCTATGATTTATAGTGGCTGGGCAATTATTCTTACCCCGCTCGTTTATTATAGTTTCTTGCACCTTGATAAATCTGATAATATGCTCATTCTTTATCTCCTTAAACCTTGTAATATCCTTAAATTCATTATTTATAAAATTTAAAAACGTCCTTATATGTGATAACTCAGTTTCTGCTGTTTTATATGATTTATGCAAAATTATATAATTATAATAAATTAGATAACCCTCCAGCAACTCGCTATTTGAACATTTTAGTAGCTCAATATTACTTTTTAATTGCCTCTTGCTGCTGATATTTGTTTTATATCCCATATTACTCAATACATTTTTTAGGGCACATATGTTATGGTATCCTCCTTTGCTAATATATTTAACTTTTTCCTTATACTCATCTAGGTAATCAACAACTTGGTTTATAGGTTTTTGATAATACAGAATGATCCTTTGCAAAAGTACAAAAAGTACCGTAACAATGCCTTTCTTGTATTTCAAAATATCTTTACCAACAGTAATAAAATAGTCATACTCTTTCTTGCTAATAAAAGGAGATTCATCAAAAATGATATCGCTAGACCTAAATTTTAAACTAACTATGGTTTCTAAACTAACATTAATCCTCCCGTATAATATGAGCAAAACTATATACCAAGGTGTTAAGCCTATTTTCTGGTAATTTGGCTTTACACTCAATCTAATCTGGTATTCACACTCTTTTAAATCCGTTCTTAAAATTCTTTCCATTTCAAATATCCTATCTTCGAAACTCGCACCAGTCTTATCAGAAAGCCATTCTATTTCGTCAATAGTAAAGTGAGTATGTATTAGACCATATAATGGTCTCAGACTGAAGACAAAGTATAAAATTACGTAGAGAATCCTTGAAAACAAAAAGGATTCTCTAATTTTTTGTCGAATATATACTTTGAAGTATTGAT
>JALHDC010000013.1 GCA_022840695.1 bacterium | reverse complement strand
AGTAATGGTATAATATACTACTAAGTTAATTACGAGGGATATGAAACCAATTGTATATACTTGTGTTTATGGGGATTACGACGATCTAAAAGACCAGCCTGACATTGGAGCCGATTATATATGTTTTACCGACAACCCTAATCTTAAAAGTGATGTATGGGAAGTAAGGTATGAGCCTATTTACCAGCACTTACACCCTAGGCTTAGAGCAAAGTTTTACAAACTTATATGCCCGTTTGACACACTTTCGCTATTTATTGACGGGAGTATTGAAATCACCGACCCTAAAATCATAGACAAGCTTTCTGAGTATTTGGATAACGGCTGGGCTACTTATATACACCCTTCGAATCGGGATTGCATAGAGAAGGAGCTAGAAGCCTCTCTACCCATGGAGAAGTACCACGGACACCCACTTACCGAACAGGTGGAATACTACTTCTCGCAGGGCTTTCCAAAGCATTATGGCTTATGGGCGTGTGGGGTTATGTTAAGGGACGGGCGGTTTACTAACTTTGGAAGTAAGTGGATGTTAGAAAACCTAGCCTGGAGTTACCAAGACCAATTGTCCTTGCCTTATCTTTTATGGAGGGAAGGCTTTAGAATAGACACTATACCCCTTGACCAGTATGCTTGTTTTAACAGTCCAGGAAATGAGTTGTTTAGAATACATACACACAAATATGACACTTAAACAACAGGCGACCCAAAACTTACTGGACATTAAGAAAATCTTAGACGAGCTTAAAATCGTCTTTTGGTTGGACGCAGGAACACTGCTTGGAGCTTACAGGGACAAGGACTTTTGTGAAGGAGACGAGGACGATGTAGACCTTTGTACTTGGAGTAGTTATTTAGCCCTAAAAGAGGACATTGTTAGGAAAGCCGTGGAGTTAGGCTTTGATCTACTTCACGAGTGGGAGTTGGAAATCTGCCTTGAGCGAGGTGGTGCTAGGGTAGATATATTTTTTAATGGAAGGAAAGGAGTGGAGGCGTACAGGCACTTGTACAGTGGACAGAGTATTTTAAGGTACTTGGTGGTACCTGCAAGGTATTATGAAGTCTTAGTCCCTTGTGAGTTTAAGGGGGAGACTTTTTTAGTACCAAGTCCTACAGAGGAGTATTTGGAGTTAAAGTACGGAGACTGGAGAACGCCTATTCACAGGAATAATTACAGTTTTACAATGGATAAGCTTTTAAGAGAAACTTATGAATAGAAAGACAGCAAGAGAGTTTTGGACTATCCGCAAAGAGTACCCCGCCTTTGGGAGTAAACAAAGGAGAATTTATGAGCTTGTATGGTTATTGCCAAAACTGGAAGCAGAATCACTGCTTGATATAGGGTGTGGTAGTGGGGAGTTTTTAGACCTACTACTTAGAACGTCTGATATTAAAGAGTTTTATGGGTGCGATATCTCCCAGAACCTTTTGGCTAAAGTAGACCCTCGGGTTAAGACTTTTGTTTATGATATTTACAAGGGAGGCCAACTTCCTGAAGTGGATGCTGTATTACTTTGGGCTTGCTTACAGTATATCTTTGAGGATGGCGTAATTGAAAGGTTACTTAGCGATCTTAAATGTAAGAAGTTGTTTGTACGAACCCCTTGTAGTAAGGAGGATTTTAGCATAAACAAATACTCTAATGAACTCGGGGACACATATTCATCCAGATATATGACGTTGGATAATCTAATTAAGTTATTAGGGCAAGAGTTTACTGTGATTGATGTTACTAGGGCTTACCCAGACGCAATTGAGAGTAAATTCGGTAGCAAACAATGGCTAATAGAGTGTATAAAAGAGGACTGACTTTTGGGGTGTTTGACCTACTTCATACAGGGCATATAAACCTACTACAAAAGGCCAGAGGTTTGTGTGATTACCTTGTGGTGGGAGTGCAGTTGGACGAGGGGGTGGAGAAAATGAAGCCCAGGCCTATATTAAGTACACAGGAAAGGGTAGAGTTGGTAAAGTCCCTTAAAATCGCCGATGAGGTAGTAACCTACTTTGAAAGTGTGGATAGTAGCGAGTTTGAGAAAGTAGACTTTGACGTTTACATACACGGGGAAGACTGGGGCGAACAGACTGACAGGAGTAAGGTGCTTGAGTATTTTGAAAAGAAAGGTATTGAGCTAATATTACTTCCAAGGACAAGAGGTATATCAACCTCAGATATAATTTTTAGAATAAAGAAATACAGATGAACTGGGAAGATGGATTACAAGACGAAATAGACTTTTGGAGAGGAGTGTTAATAAACTCTACTGGTGAGGCTTGGAAGTTTGACGGGACAAACCAGGTACACCCTTCATTTGCAGAGGTGCTTTTAGAAAAAGCCAAGAAACTAGGTGTAGAAGTAGAGGGCTTTAAGGCATACGACAACCCATACCCACCACACCAGCACGGGCTAATAAAAGTTATTGGTGTTTACAATGGTATAATATAGATATGAAGTACAAAAGCCCACTTAACGGAAACGAGTTGTGGATTAGCCAAACCTATCACATAACAGGTGGAAACAAGGCAATAGACTTTGG
>JALHDC010000012.1 GCA_022840695.1 bacterium | reverse complement strand
CATAACACCCATATATTCCTATAAATACAAAATTAAGTACGAAAGGAGAATCTAACTTAGCCCACAAAAAAATCTGTCTTGACGGATGGGGGCACTATACTCAAAGCATGTCGGTTCGAGTCCTACCTCCGGCACCATATTGAAAACAAATGGACTATGTAATTTGTACATAGTCCTTTTTTAAATTGCTTTTTCTAATCTTTAAGGAACCGTTATATTACCCTCAGTCAGATTGCAAGAAGTTTTTACTCAGAATAAATCTTGTGCTCTTTTTTTCTTTGATGCAATTAATGCACCAAGTAGTGATTCTTTTTTTTCTTTATATTCCTTTTCTAAAACATCTATTAAATTCATTGCGTGTACATAAGCATCTCGCCAGCCACCATACTTTTTATGTAGATTAAACATTTTTTCATTATTACAAAATTCATCTATACTCATATTGACCTCAATATACTCGCTACATCCTAGCCTTTTTACTTCTTTAGCTAGTTCTTTGTATATATTTGAGGCTATAGCATATTTATCTCTTATATTTCGTTTCATCAGTATAAAGAACATTGTATCTATAATTAATTCACTTTTCGTATTATATTTCATATGATAGCCAAAAGCTAATCTTTTTTTAGTAGTAGAATTATTTGGCATAATATCCATCAACATTATGCTATCAGTATATAGTTTAAGAAATATTTTAAAGCTTTCATCCTCATCTACAATCCCGTATTTAGTTTCTCTCTTGATTTTTTTTAGTATAGGTATTACTAATTCCGTCTCAACAATATCTTTATTCATGTCATATAACAATTCAATAACATTATCTTTTTTTATTGCTCTTGCAGGCATCATATTAAAAATTATTTTTCTTTGCTCCTTGCTTGACCTAAGTATATATAATGCTGTAAAGTACTCTTGAAATGACCTATGTGTATAAGAATATAATAAACCTTCTAACTGAATTATACAAACAGCCTCTTGTAAATCAGTTAGGTAGTTCTCCACGCTAAACTCAGCATTAATAAGCTCTTTAGCCTTTTCAAGATACTCAATTAACTCTTTTCTTCTAAAATCATACTTAGTTTCTATATAGGATATAAAAGAAAAAGCTGATAGTATTCTCTCAAAATCGTCTTTTGCTAAATCCGTTTTTAGTGTACGTAATGCCATTCCTTTAATACTATCATGTTTCCTAAATAATACTTCAAATGCTTCTTCATAGAACATATGTATTTTGCTAGGAATTTCTGCGTAATCACCATAAGTGAGTAACATTATTGTTAGAAGTAAAGGATTGGAGGCAAAAGAACGATGCAAATCAAATAGCTTGTCTTCCAAATCTGATAAAAATCTACTCTTAGTTTCTGATGAATAATTTATTTTTTTTATAAGTTCTAAAGCCTCATTCTTCCTTAATGGACATACTTTAAATTCATTGAAGTTATTCCATGATATAAATTGTTGTTCACATGGTCTGGACGTAACAAATACTTTTATTTTTTCATACCTGCTAAATAAGTCTTGAATACCTTTTGCTACTTGCTGAGCCTTATCATCTTCTAGTTCATCAAAACCATCTAAAAATAAAATAGTATCACATTTTTCTAATGCATAGCAAAAATGATTATAATCCAGATTCAAATTAGTGTCATTCAGTAGCTTATGTAAACTGATTTCTAATCTTTCTGATACTTCCATTCCATTTATGTCTCTCAGTTCTATGAAAAAAGGAACATACGCATTAAGCTTTAAACAATTAAGAAATAAATGCTTTAATAGTGTAGATTTCCCAGAGCCACCCATACCAGTTATTATCGTCGCATTACTTACTTTCAATATATTCAATATATTACTTGTGTCAATTTTCCCTTTATTATTTTCAATAAATATATTTACATATATATCATATAGATAATATACCTCAGTTCTATTGATTATAGACTTAAGACTACTATATTTTCTTATAGCGGTATCATAGTACTTTGGAAATATGCTTTCTGTTGCTACAAGGAATTTCTTATAAGTACCTTTTCCTTTATCAACAATTCCTGCAAACCCCTCTTTCACTAATTTTGTGACGGATTCGGCAGCTATTTGAATATACTCTTCTCGTGTAAAATTCAAATTATCTCCTCCCTCTAATGTTAGATAAGCCATTCTATCATTTGTATTATACAGCAAATAGTGGTAATTTAACATATCTTTACATATAATTACATACAAATATTTTTTTCTAACATTCATCTTAATTATTAATAATTCTCAGAGGTATTACTTAATAACATAACAGACGTTAACCATTCCAAATACTATTTTTAAATTTCAATAGACTTATCCTAACAAATCCGTTATGTAACTCAAAATCATGCGCCCTCAAAGCATGTCGGTTCGAGTCCGACCTTCGGCACCATATTGAAAATAAATGGACTATGTAATTTGAACATAGTCCTTTCTTATTGCTTTTTTTTCTAACATTTTTCTAATATTTTATATTTTTTTATGTTTTATTGGCTTACTTTCCTTACAAGCAGTGCGCCTATTTATTCACAATATACTCGATAAGCCTTCTCAGAACAGTCGTTATCTCTGCGCGTGTCGAGGATGCATTAGGGTCAAACCGGTTGCCCGGTTTACCGTTTAAAATTCCGGTTTCCTTGAGAGACATGACACTTTCCCGTGCCCAGGAGCTGATCTCATTCGCATCGACGAATTCTTCTCCGCCTTTTTCAGGTTCAAGTTCCAAATACTTCATAAAGCGGTGCATCATCGCGGCCATTTCCTGTCGTGTGACGGCTCTTTCCGGTTCAAATGAGCTTTCTGAAACACCGGATAGAATGTTGTTTTCCCGGGCCCATTTCACATAGGGTGCATAATAGACTCTTTGGATTTATGTCAATATAGTAGACACAAAAACTCGAATTTTTTATGCTGATTTTTCAGCCATATCTTCACATTGCTGAGGGGTAATATACCCAATGCTG
>JALHDC010000011.1 GCA_022840695.1 bacterium | reverse complement strand
ATCGCATTATGTTTCTAATACATAAATATATTAGAAGTTTAATGCGGTGTAGGGGATCCTACGAATTGTTTTAAACAATCAAAAAATATAAAGGAGATTAAAATGAAAAAGAGTATCATTGTATTGGTTATCGCCCTGGTGGCTATTCTGGTAAGCGGATGCTTACCTGCCCCACGGGTACCAGTCGATTGCGGCGGAGAGACCAAGAAGGTCAAACTGGAAGATGTTGCAGCATACAAAGAGGCTTGCGATATTGCTTCCGGCAAAACTTCAGTCGATGTCAGCGATGACGTCAAGGACAGTTGCAACTGCAATTGTCAGAATACTCCCGCTACAAACCAACCAGCCATGGTCGCAAAACAGCCAGAAACGGTTGTTGATACTGCAGTAAAATGCAGCTACGATTATGGATTCATGCCAAATGGCAAGGACACCAATGGTGTCCCTCTGGCCGATTATGGCGTGATTAATTTTTTGGGAACAGTCGAAGGTCCGGCAATTGTTCAGTTAGACAGTCTAACGATTGTCTCCGTACATCCGGGAGAAACCTTCACTGTCTCAGATG
This sequence comes from bacterium, assembly GCA_022840695.1. Taxonomy (GTDB): domain Bacteria; phylum Patescibacteriota; class Dojkabacteria; order SC72; family SC72; genus UBA2177. Next base: position 4,887 of record JALHDC010000011.1, on the reverse strand, counting down.
CGACAGACCCTGTTTGGAAATATGCAGGCAATCTTGACTGTTTGTTGGCTCAATACCAATATTTTCCGAACAAGACTATCGTCGATATCCAATAACCCCTTTTTTCACCGCACCGGGTGGAATCTTCTTTCTCTCAATGAGAGTTTAAAAATAATAAGAAGATCCACCCAAACCCCTAATTAAATAAAGAATCTGCTCTTTAAAATACAAACTTCTCAATATATCGCATTATGTTTCTAATACATAAATATATTAGAAGTTTAATGCGGTGTAGGGGATCCTACGAATTGTTTTAAACAATCAAAAAATATAAAGGAGATTGGAATGAAAGAGACAACAAAAGCAGTGGTAATGGTAATTATCTTTTTGCTAAATTTGTGGACAGGCTATCTTTGGGGTTCCTCTTCGAATTCGAAGGGACATACACCTCGAGAAAAAATAAACCACATCCTTTCTTCGCTGAGCGAGGAAGAAAGAATGTCTTTAAAAACTAAACCTGTACTTGTCTTGTCTAAAAGTTGTCGTGATATGACAACTTGTGAAATTGAGTATGTACCCAAGGGACATATCACACTTGCCACGAAAAGAAATGCACAAACATTGTCATACTCGTTCTTCAAAGAAGGTGAAAAAATCCCCTATGAAGAAATTGACTCATTTCATACCTATAGGATGGGGGTATACGAGGAAAACCTCTACAGTTGCGAGGATATGATATCCTGCAAAGTAAAAAAAGTTCCTGTAGGTTACGATGCCTTCGGAATTAAAATAGAGCAAGAAGGTGTAAAAACACTTCACTTTGAGGAAGGAGAGAACATTCCCTACAAGAAAATAGATGCACTTTATGTAGTAAAGGACTTAAAGTTATCCGATTTTTACCTAATAGAGATAGCGGATTTCCTAATTGAAACTGACGAATACCAATACATTGTCAATTACAAGTAAATTCACCGCACCGGGTGGAATCTTCTTTCTCTCAATGAGAGTTTAAAAATAATAAGAAGATCCACCCAAACCCCTAATTAAATACTAAGATAACAATATGTTATCTTTTATTACTACTGATATGGAACCAAAAGAAGATTATTACAGAATGCAAGATGAAAAAGTAGCTAGAGGATTTAAAGACTTTAGATTCCCAATACCTGCTGAATTATCAAATAACTGGGAGAAAAAGGACATCCCCATAAAGGACATAATGGATAGAGATGATCTTCAGATATATACTGGACAACCATGGGAATGGTCATACTTTCTATGGAAGCAAACAGGAACTACACAAGCAAACGAAATTGCCAAACACTGGGATACAGTAATAGACTATCTTCCAAATACTCAAGATATAGAGGAACACATAAGGAATATTGATAGCGATTTAGCAAAATTAGTCATATATAACCAAAAAGAGGGTTATGATTATCCTTTATTCATAGTAGAAAATAAACACATACTCCCATATACAACAGGAAGTATAATAGATGGAAATCACAGACTATTAGCACTACTTAGAGAGTTAAAAGATGGTAACATACAAGAATCAACTCCTATCCCTGTTTGGACAGCCAATATTCCAACCTCTTTAGTATTACTTTATAACCTAGCTACAACATCTATAGACCGAAAACCAGTAAGAGAGAGGATACTTTTACTAAAAGAGAGAACAGGACTTAAGGTATAACATACATTATCTTTTTTTTTATCCCAAATACATATATATTGTATATATGAAAACCTTCTATCTTAAACTACTAACCATAATAGTTGTATTAGTTGGTATATACCTATCCCTTACATACTACTTAATACCTATCCCTTACATACTACTTAGGATATACACAAACTAAAAACTTTAAAATTACTAATGAAAAACAATCAATATTAGTAGAAATACCAAATGGAGAGTATATAGAGATAGCATCTAGAAATGATCACATTACAGATGATATTGATTTTAATGAGAACCCATTTAGTATTAATACCAAAATACAAAAGAATTCCAATTTAGAAAACTCAATAGCTGGAGCTAATTCGTATATTGAATATGTCGAGAATGGAGAAAGTAGTAATAGATTGATAAATATTAAACCAGTAGATAGTAATGAGATTGATATAGAGGTCATCACTGAAACGACATATCTTTACAAAGAGAATCTAAAATACAACATACAATTGGACTATTCAAACAAGACCGAATACAAGGAAGAGGAAGGACATATGTACTTTGAGGATAAAGGGTGTAGGGTAGAGGTATATGAGAAAGAAGCTGACTATGATATTTCATCGAATAAACAATCTTTGATACTATCCAAACCGTATGATTTACAAATTAAATATTTAATTAAAATGATAATTAGTTGTAAAGAGTAATATGTTTGATGTTATAGGAATAACAATTAATATTGGAGTTATTGGATACCTGATATTTTCTATATTTACTGGTGGATTACAATCATTTAGTAACAACTATATATTTATTGGGTACCTAATATTTTCGATATTAACACTACCTAATCTTCTTTCAAGAGTAATATTCAAATCCAGATTATTCGGCATATCTTCTGCAATACTTTTCATATATTACCCAATTCAATTCCTACTTCAAATATTGATTGGTAATTTAACAGGATTATCACTAAATGAGATATTACCTTTTGGAGTTATATTTAATCTAATACTCTGGAATCTACTATTTATACTGTTCATTGTGGGAGACAACAAAGAAGGAAATGAATCTGAGGAGATAATAAAAGATATAGCATCTGGATTAATTCCTGCAATAGCATTCATTACAATTGTATTTCTATTCATTAGACAGAAGGATTCAATCGTTGCACTAGACTATCTACAACATCTTACAGTACCAAACAAAATTTTTAACAATGGGCTACTATGTATACTACCTGGTCAATGCTCAAATCTATTCCTTCAACATGGATACACTACCTTCTATCACATCATACTTGGATCATTTACATCATTCATAGGGACAGACCCCATTAAAACCTTTTATGTTTTAGATATCATATTTCCTCTAGTAGCAAGTATCCCTATATATATGATATTTAAGAAAATAACGAGAAGTACCCTTTGGTCGCAGTTAGGAGTATTGCTCTCCCTTCTGGTTTTTGTAATGGGAGGATATGATTTCGTATTTTTCATACCGCAAACATTTGCCCTATATCTTTTCATAATGACATTCAGAGAGAAAGATTTAAGCATAGCTCAGTTGATAATAATATCTTTAATTCTAATTTCATCTCACTTCATCATAGGGACACTGTTTGTCATATACCTCTGGTTTAGACATTTAGTAATTAAGAATCTCAAAAACAATCGAGAAAAAAATATATTTCTTTTACTACTACTCCTTTCTACAATATTTTTTGTATTAGCAAACATTGCAGGTTTTAGTGTTGAGAAATTAATACAACAAGATGCAGTTAAGGTAATTGGGAGTTTAACCAATCCATACTACCCAAATAATCTCTTCTCCTATATCCAAATTTTAGGAGTAGGGTGGATGTTAGTAGCAATTGGATATATCGCAACACTTTTTGACAAGAAAAAAAGCGATACCTCTCTCTCTCTTCTTTTTTTTATAACTTGCGGGATACTCTTCTACTTCCTAGCCCCGACATATGCGAATAAATTCTCCATAGGTATTGGATTCTTCTCTTCATTACTCATAGTACAAACTCTTTGGAGTCTAGGATTTAAGCCAATAACAAAATTACTTCTTTTCCTTACTTTAATATTTTCATATTCTTTGAACTTTTTTGTTCAATACAACAAGTATCTTTCCTTCTATACCCAAGAGAATGGAACTGTAAGTGCAATTGTTAAGGAGGATATAAAAGCAATTGAATATATAAAGGAAAATGGTCTAACTGGAAAGTACATTATCTCGGATCCATATACACAATTAATGATTGCATCATTAGCGAATGTAGATACGGCACATGCACAATATATGAGTTTGGATACTAGAAATGCACTATTAGAATATCTAAACAAGCCAACAGTTGAAAGCTACGAAAATCTTCTCCTCACACCAGGAATACCTGCTCGAACAGATACTACCATACTTCATACATCTAGATTAGAAAGAAGTCTCCAATTAGATGATAGCTCTTGGATATACAATATATATTCTCTGCCTCTGGACAATTCATATCCCATTGGTATACTCCAAGACGAACTAATTGATGATCAAAAAAGATTAGGTAAAGAATTAATATATATATCTGATAATTTCATACTGTTTAAATGATACCGCCTAAAACTGCCAAAAAAGAATATGACCTCATATCAATCTCCCATTATTTTCCACCAAGAATAGGGGGGTTGGAGAATATGGCTTTTACACTTTTAAAGGAACTTTCAAAGAAAAATATTAAATGTCTAGCAATATTTGGATCCAATCAAAGATATGAGATGAATGAAGACGGATTTAGAAAGATTAGCTTTAGACCCCTCAATATCTTCGAACATACATACCCCATATTTGGATTAAATTTCTTTCTCTCTGTTTTTAGGATATTAAAAGAAAATCCAAATGCAAAAATAATCATACATAGCAGACACTTAACAAGTAGCCTTCTTACACATATCGCATGTGCACTTCTCTCAAGACCGTATACAGTTATAGAGCATAATGCAGGAAAGATATATATGTCTTCTAGATTTGCTACAAAATTTGTTAATTGGCTGGATAGAAATATCTTCACCTATGTACTTCTCGCAGCACAAGATATAGTTGCTGTATCAGATACAGGAAAGAAATGGATCCACAAAAATTTTGGCATAGAGAAAGAGAGAATAAATGTTATCTATAATAGCTTCAATATTGAGAAGAAAGATATTAATTTAGAAAATAAAAAGAATATT
>JALHDC010000007.1 GCA_022840695.1 bacterium | reverse complement strand
CATACCCTCCTCCACCTCCAGCGCCGTCTACACCTCCAGTTTTTCCTCCATTACCACCAAGACCACAGAACGCTTCTCCTCCCTGCCCGCCACTATAATGATATCCATCTTGCTGTGTTCCACCAACATATCCCTTTCCATCTGCATGTATTGTTCCATTAATATTTACTTCGCCTGTGGCCCTGAAGAACATTACCCCTCCCTTTGTTCCATTCCATGCGGAAGGATAGAAGTTTATTCCTGCATTTACAGTAACATCATCATATTGAGGTACCCTTTGCATCATAACTCTCTGTGTGTTAGTTGCAGTACCTAGGTTACTATCATCATCGATATTCCCACCATAATAGTTGGATTTAGCTTCTGTGAATGTAATAATTGTACCTGTAACATCTATAGAATCGATAATTAAGGTCTCATAGTTCCCAACATTGACCATTGCAGAGTATGTACCTTGAAGGTTTATAATTAATACCTCATCCCCGGCAGATAAACAACCATTAGCAGTATCTGCAGCTGGAGTAATGGTGGCTTCTGTTCCATCAACACTAAATGCAGTTATATTGTAATTAGGAGCATCAGGACAAGCAGCATTCCTACTCGTAATTAATTTATTTACATTAATATCTGAATTAGTACTCACTGTTATATCACCATCTGCCCCTGTCCCTGCATCTACCTCTCCTGGCTGACCTGTAATAGGATCTACCCATATTGGAATCTCAGGTTCCATAGAAAGATCCTTTAACCAATCTGAATCTTTACCATGATTTACTGTTACACTGCTATCACTTGTCCTTACCCATTTTGCTAAGGTGGTATTGTATACCCAACCTGTAGCCAAAATATTAAAGGTATTTTGTCCATGTACAACCTCTACATACTCTTTGTTTCCAACAGTATTATCTGTATTAGTATATATTCCATTTCCAGATGCTGTAGATATATCCATCTGTGCTAATCCCCAATCAGAAACATATACCGTAGATTTCTTGGTACTTCCTCTTGTTAATTCAATTTTAACTACATATTCATTATCAGCTGCTTCAAAATCAAAACTATACTCATACTCCTTTGCAGTGGTACCAACAGATCTAATTAAATTACCTTCTACATATGTTGATCCACCATCATTTGATACTGATACAGATATATCACCAGATGTATCATCAGGATCAATATATCCATTCATCCATAGGTATGCTTTGTTACTGTTAGAAGCGAAGGTTACAGAATCACTGTAGTATATTCCTGTTGTATCCTCAGCGTTTGTATCTATGCCCTTTATCTCACCCGTATCTAATACTTCATACTGTAACCCTATATATTCCGTATTACTCAAATCTCCGAAGTGGTATGGTTGAGCAATATCATCCTCTGTATATACAGTAATATCATCCATATATATATCATCTGCTACACCATTCCAAGACCAAATTGATCCTGCATATAGATATTTAAAACCTAATGTACCAGTATCTAGACTTGAATAGCTTAATCTTTCTTCACCATTAACCCAAAGAGTATAGCTACCACTTGTACTATCAATATTCTGGTATAGTACTATCTCATGCCATTGTCCCTTAGTTAAAGCTTCTGTGTCTTGGTAGTTAGTTATTGTTTGAGTAGAATCATACATATCCACTGACAAAATTCCTTCGTTAACCAAGCTTACACTTGCTCTCCACTCCCAATCTGGATCTATGGAGGTAAGGAATCTCCAATAGTCTCCTGTTCCATCATAATCATTAGGAAGATATAGGTATACTTTTGTATAGTAGGAGGTCATAGCCTCAGGTAGATATTTATATATATTTGCATTACTAGAGTTAGATTGGTCTGCTGTTAAACTAAACTCCTGAGCATATTCCCCTGTTCTAACAACAACACTTTGAGTATCTATTGAAGAATATGAATCAACTGTACTACCTTCCCATACTGATATATCTCCGCTCTCAAAGCCGTCCTCGAACATATAGAATCCATATCCATCACCATCTTCTCTGCTAGAGATTGAACCATCATATAGGTATATATACTCATCCTTATACGCGAATGCCCTATCTCTTGCGAAATCAATTACTACCTTGCTTGCATTAGAAGAACTTTCATCTTCAAAACTAATATACATATATCCATCAACCATATGTACACTAGTTATGTCATAATCTGTATTATTTAGAAGCATATTTGATGTAGCGAGAGCTGTAGCATCCGCACTAAGCTTCATCCATACCCTCTGGGTATCGTAATCTACAATCGTTATGTGAATATCAGTTGTTGTATTCGTTGCCAGTATTAATGCTCTCTCTGGGAACTCCCTCTTACTACCCCTGTCATTTGTAGTTGCAGGTTCTGTGTACCAACTAGCAACTCTAAATGTGTCGCCTGTGACATACTCTGCTCTTGCAGGATTAATCTTAATACTACTACCACTACAGCTACCTGCTACGAAACTATAGTCATTACCGAATGTTAAACTTGCATTAGATACAGAGCATGTACCATCCTCAGAAACAATATCTGCTACAAGAGTACTAACAGTTGTACTCTTTACTGTGATATCTATATATCCATGCTCCGAAGAAACACCATACATACCTGATACCTTCAAAAGTGCTCCATTGTAGTCAGGAGACATGTTATCTGTATCCGATATCAAGGAGACTCCTTGGTACCAATATGGATCAACACTTGAGTCTAGTGTTGTCCCTATGCTTCTTTCAAGTCTTACACTCTGTTCATCAAATGTAATCCAACCAATATCATCAGACCAAAGGTTTCCATAGAGGACACCTGTTTCGAGATTAATTGCTACATTGCTACTATTTTCATCGAATTCAAGAGATTCTCCTGTTAGTGGTACATATGCATTTCCTGTAAATCTACCATTAGGGAGTATATATGTTTGGTATGTAGAGCTATTAGTAAAGTTAATCCAACCGATATCTTCAGACCATGCATATCCAAGGACCCTTCTTTTTCCTGATTCACTTCCAATTGGTTCTGTGACTATGACACTAGAGTTATACGTATCAGAATCGAAGTGTATATATCCATTGGTTGAGACACCCATAGCCTTACCCTTTACTCTAAATTCTCCAGCATTAGAGACTCTGTCGTAGTAGCTCGAAGAATCTTCTAACAAGCTGGCAGAGCTACTACCGAAGTATCTATTTCCAGCGAGATCTGTTGTAGTATTGGTTAAAGAAAGTCCACCCCATAGTCCCATTTTCTGATTGTATATATCCAAACCTACATCTGAGTTAGTACTATCTATCTTCAATCCGTCTAAAAATGTATCAAACATTATTGTTTCTGATTGGTTTGTTTCAATAACCCCTCTTCTTTCTGCTAATGTCATAGCTTCATACTCTTTTGCCAAAAGTGTATACATATCTCTGTATGCATTTTTGTCAAAACCAATATTCATATATAGGTCTGCTGTTACCTTATTCTGAGAGTTAAAGACCATCTTTACATATCCTGAACCTGCATCAGCTATTGATGTAACAACACCAATTAAACCATTGCCTTGCTCAGATGATGATTTTGCAGATCCCGCATCTGTTGAAGAGAAGATATAGTCACCTACAGATGTTGTAGATGCATTTGTTGTTGTTACATTAGTTACTCCTTCAAATACAACCATGCATGTATCTCCATCATCACAAACTCCATTTTTGTTAATATCCCCATTTACATTAACTCCTGTCATTACACCAAATGCTCCCATTTGATTCTCTACTGTTGTTATAGTAAAGGAGTTATTAGCAGTTGGATCTATGGTTACTAACGATCTTTCTGTTACAACACCTCCCGAATTATTTACTAATGCTCCCCCAAAACCGTTTCCTGCTATGATACTTCCAGATACATACAGATTACCGTTTGCATCTAGATACATCTTCTCTACACTGTTATTCATAACAGAAAGGAGTTTAGAAGATGGATTACTGTAAGATGATGGAGTATTAAATGTAAATGCAACAGCATCCTCTCCGTCTGATATTGTAGATGTAGCAACTCCTGCTACAAACCCTGTTCCTGTACCACCTCCTGCTCCACCTGATGTTGCTACATCAAGTTTGAGATATTTTGTACCACCGCTATGGTTGTATAGTCTTACATTGTTATTATCATATATAACTATTTGATATCCAGAGTTATAGGATATTGTTATATTCTTCAATATTGGTTGGTATGCTAGATCAGTGGTAGTAAAGATTACTCTGTATTGCATATATTCATTTGGTGTACTGGCTATATCACTGCCTTCGTTTTCAGTAACTAGTTTCTCTGCTCTAACATTATCCAAATATATCGTATTACTAGATGATGTTTGATTTGTTAATCTCAATTTTGTGACAGCATCCCTATCTGCAGTAGCTATGTCTGATATATCCCAATATACCTTCTGCCATGTATCAGATGCATCTATTGTAATATCTTCATATTGTTCAGTACCTGCACTTTCTCCAAAACCAAGTCTTAGTGTATTCCCTATTTGAGAGGCTCTAACCCAAGCAGTTATGTAGTCATAGTTACTTAGGTCAATACCTACTGGTCCTGTAGCCTCTGCATATCCTCCACTAGTACTACTTACCATTTTAGTTACATTAGTATCTGTAGTTTCATCCTCATCTTCAAAATAGTCTACATTTCTAGTTACATCTCCTTCAGATATTGTTGCATTAGTCCCAACCCATTTAGTATGAGTATCAGCACTCTCTAACATTAAATAGTTTGTACCACTAGTATATGGTCTCCACTCTTCCCATGTACCATCTAATGGATTTGTACTACCACCACTTCTTGTTTGAATACTAATATTCCCGTATGTATCTAGATCTTGGCTCCATCTAATATTGTCATATGTTTGAGCATTAGGTGTAGCGATAACTGGAGAATTATATATACCATATGTATTGTATCCAGATTGGTAGTAGTTTGTAACAGAGGCATTAGCTGTAGTACCAGAGTATGAGTCGGAGTAGTAGATGGCTATACGACCGTCACCACCTGCACCACCACTCACTCCTGCCCACCCAGCACTTGTACCTCCAGTTCCCCCACTTGCACGAACAAAGGAAGTTCCTGTATTAACATTTTTCCCACTAAGCAATACACTCCCTCCAGCTCCAGCTCCAGCTCCAGTTGCATTAGCTACAGTAGCAGAAGCTCCGTTTGTACCGCTAGATGACACATTTCCCGAAACAACAACATTTCTTGAATAAATGGCTATTATCCCACCCCCTGTTCCACCGGAACCAGAGACCCCAGCTGATGCCACCGTAGCTCCCGATCCAGCACTACCAAAAAAGAGTTTACTCAAATTAGCGGCTCCATATGTTCCACCTCCACCTCCTGCACTATATGTGACACTTGTTGATAAAGTCCCATTAGCAGAACTATTTGTACCTCCTGAAGCAGCTTGACCCACAGTAAGATTCCCTCCCCCTCCTCCTGGAGTTCCATAACCACCACCGCTACCTCCTGCCGCATACTCTGAACCACCACCAGCACCTCCTCTATTAGCACTACCCAATCCCAAAGTTGAGTTATCACTTGCACCACCACCACCACCACAATAACCATTTCCACCCAGATAGCCATTATATCCACCACCACCAGAGGCCCCATTACTACCATTCGCGGTAGTTGTTGCACCAGCTCCACCAGGACCACAAAATGCTTCTCCTCCTGAGCTCCCTTGAAGATTAGCAGCTACACTGCCTCCTCTGTATCCTATACCACTAACATCTATAGTCCCATTAATATTTGCACTAACACTAGCTCTAAAGAATATTACTCCACCCTTTACACCATTCCATGCTGAAGGATAGAAGTTAACACCTGATTGTACTGTAAGATTTCTATAATGAGGAACTCTTTGTAACATAACTCTCTGTGTACTTGTAGAAGTACCTAAGTTCGTATCATCTGTTAAACCATCCCCATAGTAGTTCTTCTTCGCTGTTTTAAATGTAACTGTACTACCTGATATCTCCGATATCTCCAATGTCTCATAGTTACCAACATTATCCATAGCTGTATATGTGCCCTGAAGGTTGATTATGAGTACCTCATCCCCTGCTTTCAAACAACCTACACTTGGAGAAGCAGATAGTGTAGCTGTTGTAGAAGATGTAAATGCAGTTATATTGTAATTAACTGCATCCCCTCCATCTGCACAACTCCTTCCCGCTATTAAACTTGTTGTATTGATATTTGTATTGTACTGAACTGTTACATCACCATCACTACCAGTTCCTGGATTAAAAGCTGGAGAAAGTGATACAGATGTATCTCTAACATCTGTCCTTATAATTCCCTCTACTCCTGCATCTTCCCAATCCTCCATCAAAGCATGCCTTATACTTACACTCTCTTCTTTAATATTCTTCCAATTACCCCCTGTACAACTCGCATTCTCACTCCCCCCTACACATATCCAACCATCAGCAAGAATACTGTATGTATCATCATTATGTGCGACATTAAGATATGACCCATTGTCTACAGAACCATATTCTGAAAATAGTCCAACACCATCACTATTACCTACTAACAAATCTATATGATCTGTTCCATCATAGAAGTAGAGATTGGTACCGTTATACCAAAGATCTCCAGTATTAGGACTACTTACATCTACTGCACTAGAAGCTGCCAAATTAAGCTGTGCTACACCAGATGTATTAGCACCCAATGAGAGCATAGCGGTTGTACTACCTGTACTCTTACCAAAAGATGCATATCCACTCTGATTGATTAAACTTAACACAGTACCAGAACTATTCTGCCACTCTGTCAAATTATTTGGATCTGTAGTTTGTGCTTTAATTATTAAAGTTTCGTTAGGACTTATCGTTATATCCCCTGCACTATTTGATATGACTGAACTTGCTCCCGCTATATCCAAAGTTGAAGAAGGAGCACCTGTTCCAATACCAAGTCTTCCATTTGCAACATCAAAGTAGAAGGCTGCTGTACCGGAATCTGTTCCACCGATTATTAGATCATCGTCATCATCCGTTAGATATGTATATGTACCTGCATCACTCCACAAAGAACTTCCTCCTCCTCCAACTGCACTGCCATTCCAATACAGTGTTCCCCCTACATTGTAAAGTCTATTTTCATACACTGTAGGTCCATCATCTCTTGGCCTTATGAAGAATGTCATAGCATTTTCAAAAGCAAAAACTTCTGTACTGCCCTTCTTCATTGAAAGAAGATTCCCTGTACCATCCTGTACTAACTCAAGAATCAAGTTATCAAATCCTGAATCCTCTGCTTTGAAAGACACTAGGGGCCAAGCTCCTGTAGATGTATATCCAGAGTATACAGTTAAACCAGACTTAGCTTGATCTCCGGACAAGGTAAGTCTCTCTGCACCCATATCAAAAGAAAGAGGAGCTCTAGAACCTAGACCAGCCATATATGTAGCATAGTTATCACTACCAATAGCTGTATATGAATCTGCACCCAAAACTAAATGATCTGTTAAATTTGTTAAATATGTAAAAAGTCCATCATCAGTCCACAAAGAACTACCCGTTCCACTACCAATATCTACCCACGAAGCACCATCATATACCTTCAAAGTTGTATCTGTAGTATCAAAGTAGACCATACCTGCACTAGGTGTAGAATATCCTGATGCATCAGCAGCATTCTGAAATTTAAATGCAGTACTTGCTTCAGAAGCATATTTGGATCTCATTGCAAAAGCTGTAGCTTGCAATGCCATTCTTGTAAACACCTCAGTATATGAGCCACCACCTGCAGGGTCGAACGATATCTCTACATAGATTTCATCCTCTGCCATTATCATTTCATCCAGAGAGGTATATGAACCTGCCGTTGGAGAAACATCAGAACCTAATGATAAATTAAAAGCTCCGTTGTACTGCCCTATTTCTTTGTTAGAAAAAACCTCAGTTAGGAAAAGAGTCCCTCCTGAAGATGCACTGTAATATCTAACTCTGAAATCACAAGTATCATTACTAGCTCCATCTACAACACATGAAGGATTTCCTGTAGAGACATTTAAACCTTCATATCCTGTATCATTTCTAACAATCTTTCCTTGCAGATTTATCGTATCTGTAGATAATGCATAGGCTTTTTGAGAGGCAAACAGAAAGAAAGTTGGGAGTAATATTCCAAGGAAAATGTATATATTTTTTACTAGTTTTTGGCAGTACTTTTCTTGCATTTTTTCAGGACAGTAGAAAACGCTGTTTTAACGGTAAAATTTTAAGGCCCCAACCTACATACAATAATAGAGAAAAGTGATGAATTTGTCAAAGATTTCGCACAAATTTTTACATCTAAAAAACCCTTACACAACAATGTTTATTATCCTGTTTGGAACATAGATAAATTTCTTTAATTCCTGATCTTTAAGATATCCTTCTAAAGCCTTATCTGACAAGACTTTTTCCTTTATTTCTTCCTCTGTTTGATTATTCAAAACATTTATCTTTCCCCTAACCTTTCCATTTATCTGAACAGGAATCTCAATTTCATCTTCTTGCAAAAGCTTTTCATCAATTTCTGGCCAATCCTGCATATGGATACTGTACTCATGTTCTGTTTGGCTCCAAATTTCTTCCGCTAGATGAGGGAGTATTGGTGCAGAAATGATTACTAATCTTTCTAAGTCATCTTTTGAGAATATTGCTGTGTGGAATTCATTGTAAAATTCCATCATTGCAGCAATTGCAGTATTAAATTTAAATTCCAAAATGTTATTTTTTATCCTATTTGCCAGTTTTGCAATTGCTTTTTGTTCTTTTTCAGTACTTTCTCCACTTCTTTCCCAAGCAGAGAGTATGAATTCGTAATACTTTGATACAAATCTTTTTACACCGTTAATTGTCTCAGTATTCCAAGTAACATCACCTTCATATGGTCCCATGAACATCATGTATGCTCTAGTTACATCAACACCGTACTTTTCAATTAAATCATCTGGATTAATTACATTACCCAATGATTTAGACATCTTTACACCGCCCTCTCCTAAGACAAATCCGTGTATTGTTCTTTTTTGGTACGGTTCTAATGTCGGTACAATACCAACATCGTAAAGGAATTTGTGCCAGAATCTAGAATACAAAAGATGAAGAGTTACATGTTCTGCCCCACCTTCGTAATGATCTACGGGCATCCAATATTTCAATTTGTCCATGTCAGCGAGTTTGTCCGAATTATTTGGATCTATATATCTCAAGAAATACCAGCTAGAACCAGCCCAATTAGGCATTGTGTCTGTTTCCCTTTTTGCTTTTCCTCCACATTTCGGACATTCTGTTTCGACCCATTGTGTAATATTTGCCAACGGAGATTCTCCAGTATCTGTTGGTTCATAACTTTCCACAACAGGTAGTTCCACAGGTAACTGCTCTTCAGGAACTGTAACTTGACCACACTTATCGCAGTGAACTATAGGTATGGGTTCTCCCCAGTAATGTTGTCGTGAGAATATCCAATCTCGAAGATGATATCTTTCCACAACATCTCCTATGCCCTTTTCTTTTAGATATTCCCCCACCTTCACTCTAGCATCTTCACTGCTAATTCCATCTAAAAAGCCTGAATTAAAAACAATCCCCTCTTCTTCGTACACATTTTCTAGGGAATTTATTTCTGATCTATTTGAATTTGGTCCTTCGATAACCCTAATTACAGGGATATTGTACTTATTTGCAAATTCAAAATCTCTCATATCATGAGCTGGAACTCCAACCACCATACCTGTTCCAACTGTTGTTAATACAAAGTCTGCCAGATATATTGGCATGCTTCTACCTGTTATGCTATTTTTACACAGAAGTCCTGTATTAACACCAGTTTTTTCTTTATTTTCACTTATTCTGTCCAATTCTGACCTATTTCTACTCTCTTCCTGATATTTCTCTACCTCCTTGATAATCTTTTCATTCATATATCTTTTCAATTTCTCTACTACAGGATGTTCTGGTGCTACAACTACGAAGGTCGCACCAAACTGAGTATCTGGTCTAGTTGTAGAAACTTTAATCTTTTCATCCGTTCCCTCTATTTTATATTCTATATCGTACCAAGTCTTCTTCCCTATCCAATTTCTTTGCCTTACCTTCACACTATCCCAGTAATCTGTGAGATCTAAATCCTTGTCCAATCTATCAGCGTACTCCGTTATTTTTAACACCCATTGGCTAATGTTTCTTCTCTCTACCTTGGTATCACACCTTTCATGCTTTCCATCTACAACCTCTTCATTAGCACACCCCATTTTACATTTCGGACACCAGTTAATTGGCATTTCTGTTTTGTAGGCTAATCCTTTTTCATATAGCTTTAGAAATATCCATTGTGTCCATTTGTAGTATTCTGGATCAGTTGTATTGATCTCCCTACTCCAATCAAATGTCAAACCTAAGCTCTTAAGCTGCTTTCTGAATGTATCTATATTTTCTTTTGTAATTTCTTGAGGTGGCCTCTTTACCTTAATAGCATAGTTTTCTGTGGGCAACCCAAATGCATCCCAACCCATTGGAAATATGACATTTTGACCCATCATTCTACGAAGTCTGGCAACAGAGTCCATCATGCAGTAGTTTCTTGTATGTCCCATGTGCATACTGTCTCCAGATGGATATGGGAATTCTACTAATAGATAGTATTTCTGTTTGTCTTCAAAGTCTTTTCCTTCATAGAAAAGGGATGAGAACCATTTTTCTTGCCATTTTTGTTCAAAGTTTTTTGGGTTATATTCCATATGTATCATCAGATATTTAGTTGGGATATTTTACAGCAAAAAAGAAAACATTAAAAGAATGGCATTAATTGATTTGTGGAACTAGAGTGTGGAACAGGATTGGGATTGTATATATGATTGTGTACAAAAGGATGTATAATATCGAGAGATGAAAAACATAGATTTCAAGAGTAACCCTATTTTCAAAAAACTAGACAGTTTAAATTTGAATCCTGATGAATATATTATTATGGGTTCTGGAATTATGTATGCATTGGGTATAAGACCAATGGAAGAGATAAATGATATTGATATATTGGTTTCAAGAAGTGGATGGGAAAAGGTTAGGGAGTTGGGGGAAGTCATGCATAATAGCCAAAACAACACTAATTCGGTATCTTTCTTAAATGGGAAATTATGTATATATGACGAGTGGGATCCCAAAAAGTATACATTCGAAAGTGTCTACAAAGAATTTCGATTTATAGAAGGTTATCCATTTCAATCATTAGAGAGCTTATTAGAACTTAAGAGGGAGAGAAATAAGAACAAAGATAGAATACACATAGAGGAAATTAGAAACTACTTGAAAAAGAATTAAATGGACCTGAGGGGGTTTGAACCCCTGACCCCATCGCTGCCAGCGATGTGCTCTAGCCAGCTGAGCTACAGGCCCATGTATATGGACTCAGCTGGAATCGAACCAGCCACCTTCGCAATGCGAATGCGATGTTCTACCTTCTGAACTATGAGCCCGATAGGAGAATTATATCACAACGAAAGGAATAGAGATTACCTATAGAATATTAAATTCTGTTCATAAATACCGTATAGTCATGGTTAAAACAATGAAACTGCACATACCAAACATAGGATTTTATTACCAATTTGAATATGCTAATGGATTTACCTGAGATCCATATCCCACTCCCCTCCTTAGTTCGAAGTGTACATGAGGACCCGTTGATCTACCCGTAGAACCCATTTGACCAATAACTTCTCCAGCCCCTACTCCCTGTCCAGATCTTACATAAATATTTTTCAAGTGTGCATACCATGTTGTATATCCATTACCATGATCTATCTGTATAGACCATGCATAACCTGACCCTCCATATGTAGATCCAAGAGGTGGACAGTATCCACTACATCCTGCAAATATTACAGTACCAGATGCTGCTGCTGTTATATTTGGCAAAGCACTTGAAGCTATGTCTATTGCTCTATGATATCCAGAGTAGTATTGAGATATTACTCCTGCCCTACCTGCTACAGGCCAGATTATGAATCTGCCTACATTTGGATCTCCAGCTGATGCAGCTGCATTCGCACTTGTATACTGATTTGAGATGTAAAAGGATGGTGTTGTGGAAGCATATACTGGTTTAGGCGGAGCTGGCATTTTACCATCAGGAATGAAAAGTTCTGAACCTTGCTCAAGAGTGAAAGGATAGTCTAACCAGTTAAAGTCTGCTATTGACTGTTCATTTGCAGAGTATTTCTTCGCCAATGTAGACAGTGTATCCCCCTTGCCTACAGTCACTATGACTCCATCGCTAGGTGGAATATCTAATGTCTGGCCAGGTTTAATCAAGCTTCTCTCTGTCATATTATTTGCCCAAAGAATAGATTCAATACTAATACCGTAATACTCAGCTATTGTGCTTAATGTATCTCCTCCCTTTACGATATATTCCTCAACAGATCTTCTTGCCCTATCTTTAGGTATTAATGTATTTAAAGAAGCATTCATTACCATAACATCAGTTTCTGCAACCCCTATTCTATCTAATTGTCCGTCGCTAGCTACAATTACAACCGGTTTTCTGTAAAGGTATGAAATTACAACAATGAAAACTATTACAAAAGCCAATACTTGAAGAGCTGATCCCAAGAAATTACCTCTACCCCAGAACATCCTTCTTGTTAAATTGTTTTTACTGTTTTCAAATGACTTAAAGATTATGTTAAACACTACGGAAAGAAGGATAATTAAAACTCTGAACCTTGCATAGAGGTAATCTAAGAAGGCAAGGAGAAATGAAAGAATTCCCTTTTTACTAATTCTTTTTGTATATCCCTCATAAAGGGCTCTTCTGAATTTTTTAAAAGAGTTTTGATCATCAATATCATCATCTACAAAAAGAAAGCTTTCTAAATCACTTTTACTAGAGTATCTCTGTATTTGAATATGTGAGATTTCCCTAAAGCTTAAACCTGAGATATTTTTATTTTCTGGGATATTATCTGCATCCAAGATAGTAGATAGATAAATTGATAATGAATATTATACCAATTATTTATGCCTCATGCAGAGTTGCTAAGAACTCTTCGTTACTCTTGGTCTTTTTCAATCTACTTACTAATACTTCTGTTGGATTTTCATTGGAATCTAGGACTTCAAGCATTCTTCTAATTCTCCATGATTGGTTTAGAACCTCTTGACTTAGAAGTAGTTCTTCGTTTCTAGTTCCAGAATTGATTACATCTATGGATGGATATATTCTTCTATTCGCAAGTTTCCTGTCCAAATGGAGTTCCATATTACCTGTACCTTTAAACTCTTCATATACTAAATCATCCATTCTGCTTCCTGTTTCAACCAATGCTGTCGCTATTATTGTAAGACTACCCTGTTCCTCAAAATTTCTAGCTGCACCAAAGAATCTCTTAGGTGGATACAAAGCTACTGGATCAAAACCACCTGAAAGTGTTTTACCTGATGTAGGCATAGTAATGTTGTATGCTCTTGCTAATCTTGTAATACTATCCATTAAGATTATGACATCCTCTCCCCACTCTACCATTCTCATAGCTTTTTGAAGTGCCATTTCAGCAACTCTACAGTTATGCTCAGGTAATTCATCAAAGTTAGAAGCATATACTTCTCCCTTTACAAATCTCTTCATATCCGTAACCTCTTCAGGTCTTTCACCAACTAATACTACTATTAATTTAGCTTTTGGATGATTTTGTGCAATGCCATCAGCAATATCTTTAAGTAGCCATGTTTTACCAGCTTTAGGAGGAGAAACAACCATTGATCTTTGTCCAAAACCTATTGGAGAAAGCAAATCTATCATCCTTGTAGATATTGTTTCTTGATCTGTTTCCAATTTTATCTGTTTTTTAGGAAATATTGGTGTTAATTTTCTGAATGCAGGTCTTTTGACAGCCTCTGCTGCAGGTTTGCCATATACTGTATCTACCCTAAGAAGGCTTAAGAATTTCTCTTTTTCTTTCGGTAATCTAGCAGGACCAGAGACTTCATCACCTGTTCTTAGACTAAACTTCTTTATCTGAGAACCAGAGATATATACATCATTATCTCCAGGTAACAAACCATCTGTCCTTAAAAGACCGTGAGAACCATCTTTAAGTACTTCTAATATTCCTTCTACCATGACAAAACCGTCTTCGTTAGTAGATTTTTTTAATATTTCAATAATTAACTCTCTTTTTTGGAGTTCCATAAAATTCTCAAGTTTTAAATCTTGAGCAATAGAGCGTAAATCAGCAAGATTCATCTGCTCGTATTCTTTAATACCTTTTGTTTTCTTAACCATTTGATTATTAGGGAATTTAAAATATGGGGCTATATGATATAGCCATATGATATTTGAAGTATATTGAAATCAATCTGAGATGTCAAATACTTGAAGAATCATATGGGATAAAGAAGAAGGGATCGGTACTGCCCCAACCGACCCCGGGTTCTTTCTCTTATATTAAGAAAAAGTCTCGAATAACATAATACATGTTTCCCCTCTTCTTTCCATTTAATTCGGGCTGGAATCAAAGGGAAAATAAACGGGAAATGATATCTTAATCTTTTCCTGTTGCCCAGTTGTGCTTGTAACACCCCAGACAAAGGGAGAAAACTAAGATATCCACATATGTTTGAAAGATCTGAGTAAAGTATATCTCTTTGGACGATAATTGTCAACCCTATATACAATATCCACACATACTTGTCGCATCGATAAAGGCTGTAACATCGGGGTTATCCATACTCCTCCACAACACAGTGTTACACAAAAAGTGCCTGTTACATAATTGGTGGATATTTATTTGGAAAAATAAAAAACTAGATGGTATTTATCTTCTGGACCTTCCTCACTTTTAGATTCTTTGCTTGCCCTATCTTCATTCTTCCGACTACTAACTCATCATAACCAGCCCTTACTGCTTCCGAAACAACAGAATCAACACCCCAAGTACCCCTAACCTCTCCTGTAAGGCCAACCTCTCCGAAATATACACTACTTTTAGACAAAACACTTTCATTTACAGATGATTTAATAGCAGCACATACTGCCAAATCTATTGCAGGATCATTCACAGTTAATCCTCCAACAACATTAACAAAAACATCTTTATTTCCTAAAAATACCCCACCCTTCCTAGACATAACAGCACATAACATATCCAACCTTGGCTTCTTAATTCCATTTGCAACTCTCCTTAGAGGACCCGCTTCACTTTCTCTTTCTACAACCAATGCTTGGACTTCTACAAATACAACTCTAGAGCCTTGAATAACGGCACCTATGGCACTTCCAGAAGACTTACTACCTGATTCCAGAAATACCAAAGATGGATTCCCCACTTCCTCCAAGCCATTCCCCCTCATCTCAAACACACCTATCTCATTAGTCGAACCAAACCTATTCTTTATACTTCTTATTATTCTATATTGATTATACTGATCTCCCTCCATGTAGAGGACACAATCTACGATATGTTCCAAAACCTTCGGCCCAGCAATATCCCCACCCTTATTAATCTGCCCTACTATAAACATAGGGACACCCGTACTTTTAGAAAGCCTTGTTAGAACGGAACCACTCACCCTTACCTGACTTATGCTTCCCGGATATCCTTTTGATGAAAGAGATACCATACTTTGAATTGAGTCAACTACTACAAGACTGAAGTTATCAGATTTTACCAATTCTGCAATCCCCTCTACGGAGACATCCTCTGTTAATACAAAACTCTCTTTCTCTTTTCCTTTTAAGCCCTTTGGCCTTATTCTTTCCAATCTAGATTTCAACTGTGCAGGAGATTCTTCCCCACATACATACAGAACTTTCCCTTTATCAGAAAAATTAAGCACTATTTGCATAAGGAGAGTGGATTTACCAATACCTGGCTCACCACTCAAAAGAATTACCTCTCCTTCTACGATACCTTTTCCCAACACTCTATCCAGCTCTTTATATCCAGTTCCTATTCTTCCAGAAGTACTAGAGGACTTATTACTGTATTCGCTAATTGGTTTATAGTGTGAGGCCTCTATGGGCTTTCCCATTGTTTCTGATTCTGCAGAATTGGAAACCTCTTCTAACGTTCCCCATTCGTCACAGACAGGGCACTTTCCTGACCATTTCAATGATTCTGCACCACAAGATGAGCATAGATATCTCATATTACTTCTTTAATATATTAATAACTCCATTTTTAACACCTAATTTAACAACAACTTCCCTATTAGATTCAACCATTTTACTATTCTCTAACATAAAGTTTGCTAATAGATTCTCTACCTTGTCTTGCAGGAATCTCCTAAGAGGTCTAGCACCATACTCTTCACTAAAACTTTCTTTTACTACATATGTTACAGCCTCCCTATCAAGAACAACCTTCACCCTCTCCTCCTTAAGCCTACTATTTAAATCCTCCACAAGCAACTTTACTATCTTTCTGGCGTCTTTCCTAGTTAAAGATCTAAATATTACAATATCATCCAATCTATTAATTAATTCTGGTCTCAAATTATCCCTTAATTCCTCCAACAACATCTTCTTCATCGAAGAGTATGCCTCATCTATTTGCTCATCACTCCTACTATGACCATTCTTACCAACAAAACCTAAGACCTTATCCTTACTTATCTCCTCTGCACCTATATTAGAGGTTAGAATAACAACACAATTTTTAAAATTCACTCTCCTCCCTCTCCCATCAGTTAAATGTCCATACTCTAATATTTGTAAAAGTACATTTAATACATCTGGATGAGCCTTCTCTACCTCATCGAAAAGTATCACAGAGTGTGGCTGCCTTTTTACTTTTTCGGTAAGCCAACCTCCCTGTTGAAAACCTACATACCCCGGAGGAGAACCTATTAACTTAGAGACACTATGCATCTCCATCATTTCACTCATATCTATTTGTATAAGTTTGTCTTCATTGCCAAAAAGCTCCTTCGTTAAGACCTTTGCTAATTCTGTTTTTCCAACCCCAGTTGGACCTAAGAATAGAAATGATGCCCAAGGTCTCTCAGAATCAATTATCCCAGTTCTGGCCCTCTTTATAGCGGATGCAACAGATGCACAGGCATCTTCCTGGCCCACAACAAGTCTCTTAAGATTATCTTCAAGCTTAAGAAGAGCACTTTTTTCTTTGCTCCCCAAGGTATTAAGGGGTATTCCTGTCCACTTCGACACCACACTCCTAACATCTTCCGTGTTAACTTCGTTTCCAATGCTTTTCTTGTTTCTTAAACACTCTTTCTCTAGCTTTACAATCTTTTTCTTTAGTACCTCTTCTCTTTTCTGTAGTTTTAGCGCCTCTTCCATTCTTCCCTTCTGAATTTCTGCATCCTTTTTTATCGATATACTTTTAATATCAGTCATTAAGGAAGAGAGACTCTTATATCCCGACTCAATCTTAAGTCTTTTTGATGCAGAAGCTTCATCTAGAAGATCAATTGCTTTGTCTGGTAGATATCTATCTGTTACATATCTGTCTGACAAAGAAACAGCGGAAGATATTGCATCTTCCCCTATTCTTACATTATGATGAGCTTCCAATATTGGCCTTACATTATTCAAAATTTCTAGTGTATCATCTACAGAAGCTTCCTTTAAAAAGATTGGTTGGAATCTCCTTGTTAAGGCATTATCCATTTCAAAATACATAGTGTAATCATCACTTGTTGTTGCTCCAATACATCTAAATCCTTCCTGCAAAAGTGCAGGTTTGAGTACAGATGCTATATCCGAAGAACTACCAGGCATACCAGGAGAAACTATATTATGAATCTCATCTATGAACAGTATTGTATTGTGACTAGAAATGACATCTTGAACTATGGCCATTACTTTTTCCTCAACATCCCCCCTCATTCTACTACCAGCCATTATGGAAGATACATCCAGAGATATTATACTCATATCCCTAAGAGAGGGAGGGACATGACCATCAGCTATCTTTTGGGCAAGGCCTTCTACCAATACTGTTTTCCCAACTCCAGCTTCACCTATGATTAGGGGATTATTCTTCTTTCTTCTACTTAATATATTTATTAATTGCTCTATTTCATCCTCTCTACCAATTACTGGATCCAACTTTCCATCCCTTCCCAATTCAACCAAATCCGTTCCCCAATCTATATGCTCTTCAAAATTAGACTCCATAGGTTTTGCTAATATTCCCAAAGGATACATTGCTACCCTACTTAAAACCTTCCTGAATGCCCTATATGTAAGCCCAAAACTTCTCAATGGCTCTAACTGAGAGTCATCCGATTGAAGAATGGCCAACATTAAATGCTCTGTACCGACATATACATGAGACATCTTTTGAGCGAAATTAAAAGCCTGTCTAAATATCTCTTGAACCTTTGACGAAAATTCTAATTCTCTTGATACTGAGGTATCTCCTGTAATCTCAATTATTTTCCCATTAAAAAACCTTTTAAGTATCTCCCCTCTATCCAATCCCATTTCTTCAATTATCCTAGTGGCTATACACTCTTCATTAAGAAGTATTCCTACAAACAAACTTACAGGAGAAATTTTTTTCTCCTTGAAATGTTCAGAAACCAAAGATGCACTCCTAAGTGAGATATTTGCATTTTGGCTTATACGCTTAAATATGGATTGTTTCTTTTTTACAACCTGCATTATTACCTAATTATACTATATACTGGGGCAATTACTCCTTTGCTCCGATCTCTTCCTCGACTGC
>JALHDC010000004.1 GCA_022840695.1 bacterium | reverse complement strand
AATTTGGCAGATGTTAATTTTTCTTCTCCAGAATCTATCAAAATATCAACTACAAAACCGTTGTTCTTGTTCAATACAGTACCACCTTTTGGATATATTGAGAAACTAGGAGTAGCAGCATTTACAATACTGATGTTTAAAAAAAAGATTGAAAATAGTAATATGAATTTGAGTAGTTTTTTAATAATTCTCACTCTAACAGTATAGTATAAATATATGGTAATTTAGAATAGCAGATTATATGGATAGTTTAAAGTTATTAATTACATCTTTCATACAGGGGATTACAGAGCTTCTTCCTATCTCTAGTTCTGGGCATATTTTGTTGCTTGGGAACTTCCTTAATATTGAGGTAACTACATTATTATTAACCTCATTACATATTGGGACAACGATTGCAGTAATTATATTTTTTAGGAAAGAATTACAAAAAACTCTTTTCTCTAGAAATAATAGAGTTATTTTAATAAATATTGCACTGGCTTCAGTCCTCCCTGCAGTGATTGGTTTTCTTTTTGAAGATTACATTGAAGAGAGACTAAGATTTCCATGGATTACTTCTGTAAGCTTAATCTTTTGGGGATTAGTAATGATGCTGGTTGAGAGATTTAAGAAAAAAGAAGAAATTAATCTTTCACAACTTACACTTTTGCAAACATTTTTAATTGGAGCATCTCAATGTTTAGCTTTAATACCAGGGACTTCTAGATCTGGTATAACTACAATTACAGGAGTATTACTAGGATTAGGAAAATATGAATCTATACAATTTGGATTCCTCCTTGGTTTACCTATACTCATAGGAAGCTCTACATGGTCTGTGTACAAGGAGATTTCGCACTCAAATCTTTCTAATTTAGTATTACAGTATGGAGGAATATATAACATATTGATACTTTTCTGTATTCCTTTAATTACTGGTCTTATTTCTTTACATCTTTTGAAAAAGATAAAGAAGGAGAACTGGTTAACAATATTTGGTATATATAGAATAATATTGGGGATACTGATTCTGTTTTTAGAGTACGGGTCTTAAATCTACACCTGTCATATTTGCGGGAATTTCCATACCTAATAATCCTAAAACTGTTGGAGCAACATCTGCAAGTAATCCTGTAGATCTAGCTTTCGGTCCTGTTCCTACCCTTCTAAGAGGAACCCCTACTTTGCTTTCAATTTCATTCATATTGGTTAACATTGTAAGTGGTACTGGGTTGTTCGTGTGAGCTATATCAACCTGTTTTGTCACCCTGTTAATCATAGTCTCACAATTTCCATGATCTGCAGTTATTACAACAGCTCCTCCCATTGCTAAGCTTTCCTTCGCTATTTGAGCTACACACTGATCTACAATTTCATTTGCTCTAACGGTTGCCTTAAAATCCCCAGTATGACCTAACATATCTGGATTTGCAAAATTAAGAAGTACTAACTCATACGGTGTAGTAGACATACTCCTAATTCTCCTAATGACTTCATCCTTAATTGTAATAGCACTCATTTCTGGAACCGCAGCATAATCCTCAACTCTTGGAGAAGGAATATTGAAAAAGACCTCTCCTGGATGTGGCTGTTCAATACCACCATTAAAGAAATATGTAACATGCATAAATTTCTCAGTCTCAGATACATGTATCTGCCTTTTACCACTCTCTGCTAAAAATTCAGACAAAGACTTTTTAATAGGTAATGGAGGAAATATTACATTAGCTGGAATACCCTCTTCATAACCTGTCATAGTTGCGAAATATACATCTTGAGGAAAATTTCTTCTTGTAAAGTGATTAAACTCTTTCAAAACAAATGCCTTGGTGAGCTGCCTTGCTCTGTCTTCTCTAAAATTCCAA
Organism: bacterium; assembly: GCA_022840695.1. Lineage (GTDB taxonomy): Bacteria > Patescibacteriota > Dojkabacteria > SC72 > SC72 > UBA2177. The sequence continues at coordinate 112,728 of JALHDC010000004.1, read as the reverse complement.
AAAAGAAGAGCATCTCCAGACATAACTGGACCTACAGGCTTACCACTTTCATCAACCCTTACCCTAGGTTTGAAATATTGATCATCTTCCCCCCTTTGATATGCATCTTGAACTACAGCTACAGGATCAGTAAATGTCTCGTCTGAAAAACCCACTAATGCATCATATGCTAATTTAGTCCTCTCCCATCTACTATCCCTATCCATTCCATAGAATCTACCTTGCATAGAGGCAATTTTACCAATGCCCAATTCTTTCAATTTACTCTGCAATTTACTCACATACAAAAACCCTTCCATTGGAGTAGTATCCCTTCCATCCAACATAACATGTATGAAAGGATCTATATCATTCTGTTTACACAGATCAAGCAAAGAGAAAAGATGAGCTATATGACCATGCACACCTGCTGGACTTAAAACTCCTGTTAAATGTAATCTGCTCTTTCTTTTTCTTAATTGCGAAATCATTTCCCTAATCACAGGATTTGATTTTAATTCATCTGCACTAATTGCATCGTTAATTCTTGGCAATGTTTGATATACTACCTGTCCCGCACCTAAATTAAGATGACCAACCTCAGAATTTCCGGCCTCTTCATCAGGCAATCCCACATGTGTACCTGCAGCATGTATTAGTGTAGATCTACCATATGTCCAAGCAGTATCAAGAAAAGGTGTTTTAGCAGCAAGTACAGCATTACCTTCTGAATCGGGATGAACCCCAAAACCATCTAAAACTATCAGTGTAACAAATTTCCTTACATCAAGAAGATTCTTAAATGTTTTCTCCTGTTCTGGCTCCTGCTTTTTAAAGAAGTTCATCATACTGGGTAGTAATTAATTGTTAAGATACATATAATATATACTGTATGAATGATTTACGCAAAAAGGATATCCTAGACTTACAAAAAGATATTGATGAGACAATTAAAAGTCTAGATTTAGAGAAAAAGAAGGCTCAATTAGTCATTTTACAAAATGAAAGTATCCAAGACACATTTTGGAGTAATGCACAGAAAGCACAAGATACTATGTCCAAGATATCTTTTCTTCAAGATGAGATAAGTACAGCACAAAGTTTAAAAGCTGACATTACATCACTTGTAGAGCTATTTAATTCAATTGAAAAAGAGACTGAACAGAATGAACTCATAGAAGAATATCAAACATTAAAAGTGAGGTTAGAGAAATTTTCACTTAGAAAATTCCTCTCAGGCAAATATGACCATTTAAAAACAATTCTAACCATAAATGCAGGCCAGGGAGGAACAGAATCAAATGATTGGGTAGAGATGCTTTATAGGATGTATACCATGTATTTTGATAAAGAAGAGTGGAAGTATAAAGTAACACATATTACTAAAGGTAGTGAGGCAGGTATAGCGACAGTTACTATCCATATCGAAGAACCATACTCCTTTGGAATACTAAAAAAAGAACATGGTGCTCATAGATTGGTTAGAATATCTCCATTTAATGCCCAAGGTTTAAGACAAACAACATTTGCAGGGGTTGAGATCCTCCCCATCTTTGAAAATATTGATAATGATTTAGAAATACCAAGTAAAGATATATCTTTTAAAGCTGTTCGCTCTAGTGGACCAGGAGGACAGAGTGTGAATAAAACCTCCTCAGCAGTTCAAATCACACATATACCAACAGGAATATCTGTTCACTCTTCGGATCAGAAGAGTCAGGCACAAAACAGAGAGAATGCTATGTCACTGCTAAGAGCTAAACTTTGGAGAATTAAAGAAGAGAAACATCTAAAAGAGATATCTGAAATTAAAGGTGATTACAAAATTGCAGGATGGGGAAATCAAATTCGTAACTACATACTTCATCCGTATAAGTTAGTGAAGGATTTAAGAACAAATATCGAATCTAGTAATCCTGAAGATATATTGGATGGGAATATTGACGAATTTCTTGAAGCACAGATAAGATTAGAGTAATATATATAGTTATATAAACTGTTTAAACCTGCCTATGTTACTTTTTGATAAAGTAAGCAAGAAATACAATCAAGATATTACAGCATTAGAGGATGTACATTTTGCCATAGATAAAGGGGAATTTTCTTTCTTAGTAGGGCCATCAGGTGCTGGAAAAACCACACTACTTAGACTATTAATCAGAGAAGAGTTACCAACTTCTGGAAGTATTTTTTTTGAAGATATTGAGGTACCTAAGTTACCAAGAAAACTTCTTCCTACATACAGACAGAGATTAGGAATAGTATTTCAAGATATCAAGCTACTTCCAAGTAAGACATTAGAAGAGAATATTCAGTTTGCTTTAGAGATACTTGGAAAAGAAGATAAAGAGATAAAAGAAACTTCAGAGTATCTTCTGGAGTTAGTAAAACTTCAAGACAGAAGAAATCTTTTCCCACAGCAGTTATCAGGAGGAGAACAGCAAAGGGGTGCAATAGCAAGAGCTTTAGCAAATAATCCTGATCTTTTTGTTGCTGATGAACCTACAGGTAACTTAGATCCTGATAATGCTATACAGATATTAGATATATTAAAAAATATTAATAAGACTGGAACAACAGTTTTAGTAATAAGTCATGATAGAGATATAGTGAATCAGATGAAAACCAGAGTTATAAGAATGGTTCAAGGAAAAATAGTTTCCGATAGTAAGGGTGATTATGATTCAGTTGGGAAACCGAAAATACCTGATATCAAACCTACTGTTAAGAAAGAAGAAAACAAAGATGAGAAGGAGAAAGAGGTTAAAAAGAAAAATGAGAAGAAGAAGGATATAAAGGTAGAGGATAGCTTAAAAGAATTAAATAAGGATGTATTAGAGAAGCTGTTAGAAGCAAAGATAAATAACATAGATTTGGTTCTTAATTTAACTGAAAGAGATCTTGAGAATCTAAAACTTTCTTCCAAAGAGAAAGACATATTAGAGAAGTTCGTTAAAGAGTATTTAAATAAAGTAGAGAAATAATATGACAATATCAGATAAAATATTTAATACAGCTAAAAAGAATATAAAGAGAAATAAATGGTTATCTCTTTCTACAATATTTGTTTCTACTGTTGTATTAGCAATTTCATCCTTTTTTATAAGTACAGCAATTATTGCTCAAAAGGGAGTTAAGTATTACGAACAGAAGGCACAGGTAATAATATTTTTTAAAAAAGATACAGCTGAAGCGGATATATTAATGTTAAGAGATAAGCTTTTTGATCCTGAATTAATAGAGGGTATAGATTATGTATCTCAAGAGGATGCACTACTCATCTACAAAGAGGATTTTGCTGATAGTCCAGATTTAATATCAACAGTAACTGCTGATTCTCTACCTCCTAGTTTGGAGATTAGGGCAAAGAATATAGAATCTCTTTTGCAGGTAATTGAGAATATTAATACAGAGAAAGAGACTAATGCATATATTGATGAGATATTGTATTTCAAGGATGTTGTAGAGAATTTAAAAACATTATCAAGAATTATTGGAATAGGTTCCCTACTCCTCATATCTGCCCTGTTAATAATCACCTTTTCCTTAATTAGAATAACCATAGGGTTTAATATTAATGCACATCAGGATGAGATTCAGATTATGCATTTGGTAGGGAGTACAGATAAATTTATAAAACTTCCTTTCATAATGGAAGGTAGTTTCTATGGTATAGCTGGAGGATTGCTTTCAGCTACACTATTAATAGTTCCTTGGTATGTGGTTATATATTATACTCAGAATACTGATTTTGCATTTTGGATTAATCAATTACTTTCTGATTTGGATTTAGGTTTTCTTAGAAGTATAGATATTGCTTTCGTTTTAATATATTACCTAATTCATATATTTGCAGGTGGATTATTGGGTGTAGTTAGTAGTTTTAGTGCAGTTAAGAGATATTTAGAATAGATATGATTAAGAAGAATATATTAATAACAATTGGATTAGTTTTTTTGTTTACTGTTTCTTTTTTACTATTATCTTCATATAAAGAAGAGCATGTGTTTGCACAGACTACTTGTCCTTCTAATATAGATCCGGATTCTCTTGAATGCTTAGATTATCTGAGAAATCAATTGGGGATATTACAAAAACAACAGGGCAATATACAGAAACAATTGAAAAATGAAGAGTATCAACAACTTTCACTAACAGAAAAGATTTCGTATATAAATAATCAAATTGAACAAACAGAAAGAGTTATTAAATCGTTGGAAGTTGAAATAGCTGCAAATGATGTAGAGATAAAACTCTTAGAGGATGCGATATTAGAATTGGAGGATAATATCGGTCTTCTTCGACAAGAAATGGGAGTTTTAGAAAATTCTGTTACAAAGAGGGTCACAGAATCCTACAAATACTCCTTTGTTGGACCTTTGGAATTATTTATGGATTTAAATAATCTGTCTTCTCTTTTAAGAAAGACTAAGTACTTAGCTGCAACAAGATCACAGGATAAAAAATATTTACAAGAGTATGGGCTTAAGATCAAGGAAATAGAAAATGAAGAAGAAATACTTGGTGAAAAGAAATCAACCTTACAAACAGTACGAAACAGTATAGAACAAGAGAGGATTGCTTTAGCAGAGAGTAGAAAGGATCTTTCTAACCAAAAGAGTGAAAGAGAGAAACTACTAGCAGAATCTAAAGCAAAAGAGGCAGAATTGATTGCTGCATACCAACAAAACATACAAAAACTCGCTGATTTAGATAAAGCAATTATTAACTACATTAATACACATCAGAGTGAAATAGTTGATGGAGGTTGGGTAACAACTGGAATAGCAATAGGAAGAATGGGAAATACAGGATGTTCATCAGGATCACATCTTCATTTTGGATTAAATAGTGGAAAAAGATATGATGGTTGGGGTTATTTCTATAGTGATGTAAATTTATTCTCTAACGGTTATCTTACAAAAGGAGGCAATTCATTCCTCTACTGGTCTACATATAATTGGTGGTCTCCTCTCATACTTTCTGGTTCTGTAAGAGTTCCATTGTCAGGTAATTACATATTGATGACACAAGATGAGCATCAAGGAAATGCAATAGATTTAGTCTCCTACTCTCAAAATGCATGGGGTTATAAAAATGAAGGAGCTCCTATATACCCAATAATGAATGGACAACTTTACAAAGGTGTTGAAGGTGTATGTGGAGGTAAATATGCAATAGTACATCATACAAACGGTATGGTATCAGTATATTTACACTTGCAATAGTTTCACCTCTTCCCTCTTCCTAAATATTCTGGTAGACTATCATATTAAATTATATTTTCATTTCTAATGCCTAAGAGTAAGAAAAGTACTTCAAAAAAAACTGCACCCAAGAAGAAAATAGATCTAAAAAAGATTTCCATAGATCCTAAGAAGATCAAACTACCTAAAGTAGAGGTCAAAGGAAACTTAAAACCTGTACTAAAGATAGGAGGTATGGTTCTATTAATAATAGGATCATTAGCTTTGATAGATTTGGCTGTTCAGTATTTAAATAATGATTACAGTGTTGCTGTAGTTAATGGTACTAGAATATCTAAGAATGTATGGAATGATAGATTACAAAAAGCATACGGTAGTGCTGTGGCATCTCAGTTAATAGAGGATCAGATTATTAAATCTGAAGCTAAGAAAGCAGATGTATCTGTATCTAAGGAAGATATAGATAAGGAGGTTGATAGAATTGTAGAGAGTATTGGTGGAGAGGAATTGTTTAATTCTGCATTAGAAGCAAATAATATTACATTGGCTGAGTTAAAAGATCAGATAGAGGTCGATCTTCTTTCTACTGCAATTCTTAAACCTACATTAGAGTATACAGAGGAAGATATTAAGGAATTCTTCAATCAGTATAGTGATGTAATATATCCCGAAGAAACAGCAGCATTAGAGGAAGGTGCTAAATTGGATTTTGAGAAATTCAAAGATGATGTAGAAGAGGTATATGTACAACAGCAAGTACAAACAGAATTAAATACTTGGTTAGGTGAGAAAAGAGCTGAATACAAGATTCAGGATAACTCTACTGGAAAACCAAAGTATGGGTTCTTAACTATTACAACAAATATTGTTAATAATCTATTGGATAGATTACAAAATAATAGTGAAGAGTAATAGTAATAATGGCTTGTAACACAAGGGAGGTGAAAGCCTCCCTTTTTCTTTCTATTCTGGTTCTACTAAACCATATCCTCCCTGTTTTCTTCTGTATACCATTGATATTTTACCTGTACCTTTATTCTTGAAAAGATATTGATCATATCCTGATAGTTCCATTCTCTCTATAGCTTCTGCTTCCTCCAATACTTCCATATTTTTAATTACCTTTCTAGTAGCAATACTAGGGACATAATCAGAATAATCATCCAAATTATCCTCTACTTCCTCTGTAAGAGCTTCTAATGCAGCCTCTGCCTCTAATACCTTCCATGGCTTATTTCCTTCCCAATACATCTTCCTATCACTATACCTACTCAATCTCCTATTCAATGTATCTACAGCCATATCTATATTTGCATACATATCCTCTCCACTCTGCTCCACCCTTACAGGAGAGTTAGGTAGATTAACATTAATATCTACCCTAAAATCCTCACTAACACCTCTTGTATACTTATTTTCCTTAAAGAACACCTCTATACTTGTAGCATCTCCCAACAAAGATTCTTTTCTTTCTAACTTCTCAATTATGTAATCTTTAAGAGAATCCGATGCCTCCATACCAATGAATGTTACCTTTATTTTTTCTTCTATCATTCTTCTACCTAATTCAAATTATATATATTAAATGATATATTGAATTAGATAGATATATCAAATAATTTTAGGACTATATAATATGAAAGAGGGAAGTGAAAAACCTTTAGAGTTTAAATTAGGTATTGCTAATACAGAACAATTGTTAGAGGAATTTGGAGATCTATTTGAAAGAAAATATATACAAAATGCTCCAATATTTGTAGAGAGGAAAGGAAAGAATACTGAAAAAGAAGAGAGATTTTTTGTTACAAGTATGACATTAGCAACAATTAGAATGGATGAAGGTAGTGTATGGGATTTAGATATGAATGATGTAGATCTATTAGATGAAATTAGGAAGGCTGTGGTGACTACAAAGATAAAGGTGGAGAATAATGAGGAGAATTATGATTTTGATAAAAATATAGAGTATATGGGTAAGAGTATTAATGTAACATATGAACCTTATACAGAAGATACATCAGAGTACATTATTAGAGAGTTAGAAGAGAGAAGATAGTATTGCAGAAAAGGTATTAGATATATATAATTGTCTGTTGATCCGCGATAGCTCAATGGTAGAGCAGGCGACTGTTAATCGTCCGGTTCCAGGTTCGAGTCCTGGTCGCGGAGCCAATCCAGGTCTTTTTCCTGACTTATCAGATTTTTGTACTTGTTTTTCCAATCCCAGACTACATTTTCACCATTCCATCTTAAGTTCGCACAAAGGGTCTCTACAATCACTCTTCTATTAGCAGGTGTACCTTGGTTAAACCTTGCACTAGCTATTTTCAAAGACTCCAAGAAGCCTTCCATTTCAAAAGGAATTTCATTCATAACCTCCTTAGCTTTGTTGATTGCTTCCTGATACAACTCAATAGTTGTGTTACAATCAAGTATTAAATCCTGATAACCCTTTAATTCCTCTTCTTCTTCCTCAGACAATGTACCTTTGATTCTAAGCTCTGATATTGCTTTTGAATATTGTTTTTTAAAACCTTGCTCATAACCTATCTTTGTTCTCATCTCTCTAACATCCTCTTCATGCTGAGCTACTTCATATTGATAATTTGCTTTAACTAATGCAGAGAGCTCTTTCCATTTTTCTTCTGATATTTCTATCTGTTTTAACTTCTTCATGATACTTTCATCAACAAAAGTTTCTTTAAGATGAGAGAGTCTCTCTTTAGGATTACTCTTACATGGCTCTTTTCTATGAGGACATTTGTAGTACACTATTCCTTTCTGAATATCTCCTGTCATATACTCACCACACTTACCACATTTAATAAGCTTAGGAGAGTATGCATAGGTGTTCTTAGTTTTTCCCCTCTTGTGAGACTTGTGAAGCAATACATCTTGTACTTTATAGAACAATTCATCACTTATCATTCTAGGGTATTTCCCTTTGTGCCTTTCCCCTTCATACTCAAAGATACAAATATATTCTTTCTTTGATAGCCATTCTCTTACTGTGTTCTCTCCATAAGGTTTGTTGTCATTTCTTTTATTAACAAGTCCTATTGAAGCAGCATATCTTGCCAACTCTTCTAAAGAATATTCCCCTGTTGCATAAGTTTCAAACACCTTAACTATCAATGGTGCAGTTTTAGGGTTTTTAACCCAGACCTTCTTCCCCTTCTCTCCTACATACTGATACCCCACTATTCTTTGGTTTGGTGGCATCCCTGCAATAGCTTTACTCCTCCAAGTTTGCTTCATTCTATAGCTTGTTTCATCACTAGAGTTCTTAGCCATTGCAAAGTTAATAGCTAACATCATTTGATCACTTCCACTATTGGTAAAAATCTTATCATGGGTATATACAGCTTCTATCTCTCCGTTTTGTAGATACCAAAGTATTCTACCCCCATCTCCAAAGTTTCTTGCTAATCTGTTATGTTCACTACAAACTATACCTTTTATTTCTCCTTCTGATCCTTGCTCATCAAGGAGTTCACACATTCTATTAAAGTCTTTCCTTACATATGCTTTATATCCCGTTTCTTTATCCTCAAACTGATTAACAATCTTTAGGTTGTTCTTCTCTGCAATCTCTTTAACTACTCTTCTTTGATAATTAAGAGAGTTAGGTTGTTTCTCTGGTGTACCTTCTCTCTCTTGTTTAGTAGATTTCCTAAGGTATGCAAATACTTTAATTTTTGAGATATTTTGTTCCATTTTTGTTGTTTTTAGCTATTTTTTTGCTCAAAAATGTTGTTATTATAGCCCCCTAAGGCGACGGAAAAGTCTCTAATCTGATTTTTTAATCTTCTTTATTTCAAATTCTTCCCCAATTTTTATCTTTTCAGGAGCATTTAGAAAGTGTCTCCAGGACTTCCTTTCTTTAATCCATTGAGAGAATATCTGAGGTCTAGTTGCTAAGTCTATAACAGAGGAGATGAATTTCCTTAATCCAGAAGTTGATTCATTTTTCTTTAAATCTGTATATGTTTTTGCCATTTTTGTTAAAAATATCAATGTTTTTCCAGGTTTTTACCTAGTTTTTCCAAGTTTTTTTGACTCTTTTTCTTACTGAATTGACTTCAAATACCTAATACAAATCTCTATTAACTTATAATTATCCTCATAGTAATCAATAAACCCATTCTCTATTTTTTTATCTTTATAATCAATTAACTCCATATCTAATTCAGAATCTGTTGACAATACTGACAGATGAAATACCCTTACCACAAAAGGATATTCCTTGGGGTCTAAGTTGTGTTCAAAGACCTTGTTTCTTGTCTCTTTATATTTTGTTAGGAACTCTATATCATCATTTGTTAGTTTCTCATCTGAGTTATTAATAAGTAGATATTTAGCACATTTGCTTCCTGTATAGTAAATAGGGGAAATTGAGGATTCTAATTCTAAAATAACACTTAGAGGAGGATCTGGATCAAAGTATTTCTCTATTGATGAAATCTTTAAAGCAATGTGATCCTCAAACTCCATATATGTATGTAACATGTTTGTAGTAAAGTCCCAAAATAACTCATCTGGTTTCTTATTGTTATCATAAATATCTCTTATTATTTTAAAAACATCATCTAGGTTTTCAGTGTATGGTCTTGGTCCATTATATGCACTGAAAAAGTAGTCATCATCTTTTGTAGAGTCAGGTTTATATGTTGTCTCTTTAATAAAATCTTCTACTGTTTTTAGTTTTTGTATATTTTTACCCATTGAAAATTTTTGAAATTACATCTGCAGATTTCTTCTCAAAAAAATCAATTATCTCTCTATTCTTTTCTATAGATTCTTCCTGTTTACCTATCTCAGCAATTATTCTTTGCTGTTCTTCAATTGGTGGGATAGGAATTATCAATTTCCTCATGCTGTTTGCATTAAATTGTGGTTGCCCTCCTCCTTGTACCAATGATTCTTTTTGTCTCTCATAATAACTTGTTCTGGAGAAAATCCAAAAATATTTAGGTATAACTTTTTCACTAAAATGAAGTCTAATGAGATACCCTGCATAAATTGCATTGTAATCCTTGTCAAAATAAGCAGATTTACCATAGGTAGCACCTGTCCTTGCTACTACAACATCCCCTTTTTTTAAGATATATTGATTAGATTTCTTATTTAAATCTGTAAACATCCAATCAGAATCCTTTATCAATCCTTTTTCATCAATATCTGTAATTCTAATATATCTATATTCTCCTGCATCCTTTGCTGCTGCAGAATAACCATATTCAAAAGTACATATATCTCCAAGAGAGAAAGTCCCCCACTTATCATCTATCTCTATCTCAGGTTTCCAATTATCTATAACCATCCTTGCTCCATCTATAATTCTTTGGTATCTATCAAGTTCTTCTACTATTTTCTTTTGTTCTTCAATTGGAGGGAGGGGGATTTTATACAAAGATAAGGGACCCCTTGTAATTTGTGGTTGAGCTGAACCAGAGATAGTTGAAGTTAAATCACCTTCTTTAAGTAGAAAGAATAAGAATTTTTTGTCTAGATTATTTTCTTTTGGCTTTACAACCATTGCATTTCCTGTAATCCAAGACTTAGGTGCAGAAAGATTTACTTTTCCGCAAGTAGCACCTCTACATGTAACTAAGACTTCAGAATCTTCATGGTTATACTCACTAAAATAACCAATCACACCATTGGCTCCAAAAACCTTGTATGGTCCTTCAGTTAAAATATCTCTTGAAGTTATTGTCTTGGGTTGATATATGTCACATATGTCCCCAAGCTCAACCATTTTCCACTTCCCTTTTACATAAATTCCTCTCACACTACTCTGATACCTATTACCACTTAAATTGTAATCACCACTCTCCTTAATCCTACTTTTTCCAACAATATTTGTATTAAACAACTCATCCTTCTTTACTTCTTTATCATTCAATACCCATTCTTTGTACTTCTTTAGACTCTCTAAAATCCTAGGTAAATCATTCTTTCCATTCTCTTTTCTCTGTGCACCTAAATCAAAACCATCACCATCTACATTTACAAACAATATCTTGTCTGTTTTCTTAGCAATATTCTTGTCTAAAAGTAGTACACTAGTCTTAACTCCAGAATATGGCTGAAATACACCTGCAGGAAGAGAAATTACACCCCAAAGATAGTTATCTTCAACAAGTAACTTTCTTAGATTTTTGTATGCATTAGAAGATTGAAAAATAATACCCTCTGGAACAATAATACCTGCTTTACCAGTAGTACTAAGATGTTCCATTATGTAATCAACAAACAATACCTCTGCTCTGTTTGCCTGTATGGCAAACCTATTATGAGGTCTAATACCACCCTTAGGAGTCATAAAAGGAGGATTAGCTAATATACAATCAAAGTCCTCATCCCAATGGTCTGTACTAGTTAAAGTATCATATTCATATATTTGAGGATCTGGGAATTGATGAAGATACATGTTTACTAAAGAGAGTCTCCTCATCTCATGTGATATATCATAACCTACAAAGTTTCTAGTTAAATTCCTTCTATCCATTGGAGAGAGTCCATCTCCCAATATTTTTGAATCTTTAGTGGTGTTGTGTTTAAGTATATGTTTGTATGCAGATATTAGAAATCCTGCAGTACCACAAGCAGGATCTAATATCTTATCCTCTTTCTTGGGATCTACAATCTCTACTATGAAGTCTATGATATGCCTAGGAGTCCTGAATTGCCCTGCATCACCCTGAGAACCCATTACAGATAGTAAGTACTCATATGCATCACCCAAATCTTCACTATGGGTGTACTCAATTTCATTTATCTGGTCTAAGAACAGCTTTAATGTTTCTGGGTCTTTAAAGGGCAAGAAGGCCCCTTTAAAGATGTCTCTAAACAGCTGTGGTACATTGGGGTTGTTATTCATCTTCTCTAATCCCTCTGAATACAAAGCTACCCTATCATATGCTGATAAAGAGGTGTCTGTTATCTTATTCCAGGAGTATTTTTCATACTCTCCCATAAAGAATCCTGTCTTATCTCCTAGCTTTTTAGCCTGTTCATCCATATCACTCATGAACTTATACATAAGAGCTAAGGTGATTTGTTCTACTTGTGCTGTTGGTACAGGTATCTTTCCTACTAGTATATCTCTTGCATTTTTTATTTTTCTTTTTGTATCTATGTTTAACATATCTATTAGTTGTAATATTTATTTATTTGGACATTATCCTTTACATAGTCTGTAACATACTGGATATTTTCCTTCCCCAGTTTATTTATTACATCAAAAAGTATAGGATCATTTGAATATCTGGTTATTTCATTTGCATTTATATCTCTTCTAAAGGTCTCATCTGCAACATATAGCTTAAAGAACTCTTTTACATCATAGAAGTTTTCAGCAGGAACATTATTTACTACTAGGTAGTTTTGGAAATCTTCTTCTGCTAAATCATTCTTTGTTTTAAATGCTTTCCCCTTGAACACCTTCTCAAGAATATCTGCTAAGAATATCCTTCTGTCACTCTTGTAACTCTCTCTTAACCTATCCATATTGTAATATTCCTGTGGTTTATCAAAAAGCTGAGAAGTAACAACATACTGAGCTGTTTCATAATCATTAGTATCTACAGCTTCTTTAAACTCTGGAATCTCTGTATATACCTCTTTAAGCTTCTCTTCAAACTTACTAGAGTAAAGCTCTCTATCAATTCTCATACCATTCTCATCAATCTCTATTTCATTAAATACAGTTATCACATCAGTACCACCATAAATACCTTCAGGATCTGGTCCTACTGGAGGCCCAAAAGGCCCCTCTCCACCAGTAGTTTCACCTGTAGCTCCTTCCCTCTGTTTTGGTAATGGTAATATTTCATCATATGGATATTCCTTCTCAAAGTATTCACAGTTAGCAAAAAAATCAAAGAGCTTAAAATACTCCTTATCTTTTACAATTTCATTAACTGTCATACCATCTCTCTGTGAATATATAAATTTGAACCTTCTTGTACCTCTACCTTTTATCTGTACAAAGTCTGTAGGAGAAAATATTGGTCTAAGAAGAGCAACATTTAGTAGATCCTGACAATCATATCCTGTTGTCATCATCCCAACAGTTACACATACTCTGGTCTTACTTGATTTATACCCATCAAGGAACTTTGTAGAGCCTCTGAGGTTATTATTAGCAAATTGTATTGAGTATAGCTGTGCATTTGTGACATTGGATGTTATCTGTAAAGCAAAGTCTGATTGATATTTATCTGGGTACATTTGCATAGCATATTCATTAAGAAGATTTGTAATCTTTGATGCATGTCTCTGACTTACACAAAAGATAATTGATTTACCTATCTCCCCTGACACTGGGTCTTTCTGTGCATTTTGAATAAATGCTTCTACAAACTTTCTATTTGTCTCCTCACTAAAGAACTTCTTTTCAAAGTCTCTAGCTTTATATACCACTTGGTTTCCTTGTTCATCAGTACTAATGTATTCCCCTTCCTCTGAATCTGGATCTTGTATCATAGCAAATCCTTCTTCTGAGAGTAATTGAGTTGTAATTTCTGTCCTACAATCTATTGTTTTAGGATTGACTAAGAATCCATCTTTAACTCCATCCACCAAACTATATCTAAATGTTGGTTCTCCACTTTCACATCCAAATGTTTTGTAGGTAGATAGAAGTATTCTTCTTTCTAGTTCTCTTGGGTCTTGCTCAGCTAAATCTTCTTGATCAACCTTTTTAAGATAGTCCTTAGGTGTAGCAGTTAAACCAAGCTTATATCCTATGAAGTACTCAAAAATCACCCTACTGTTTCCAGAGATAGACCTATGTGCCTCATCAGAGATTATCAAGTCAAAGTCATTTGGAGAGAAGATTCTAAGGTATTTGTTATTTGAAGAGATACTTTGTATTGTTGTTACTACTATCTCAGCTTTCTTCCATTCATCCCTAGCCTCTTTGTAAACAACTGTTGTAAAGTCAGGTTTTAAGTAAGCATCAAAGTTTTTCTTTGCTTGGTTCTCTAGTTCAATTCTATCTACAAGAAAGAGTACTCTTCTTGCATTTTTGGTCTTAAGAAAGAGCTTGATAATTGCTGCAGATAGCAGGGTCTTACCTGTACCTGTTGCCATTTCCATTAAGAATCTATTCTTATCTTCTGCTACAGCTTTTTGAACAGCTATAAGTGCATTTAACTGATATGGTCTCAGAAATCTCAACCCTTCCCTTTCAATCATCTCTTTCTTACCTTCTTCTGTATTCCATCTTGGGTCAATATTGTAATCAGGATCTTGAGTAAGAGCTATGTAATCATTTCCAACCTGAGTGTTAACCAGTCTGTTTTTATCTGGGACAAAATCTTTTGAAGATATTAAAGATTCAAGTGTAGGGAAATGAGATATTGGAGTAGGATTCCCTAGCTTCATATCCCACAAGAAGTGCATATTCCCATTAGAGAGTATTATGTACCTTACATTTGAGCCTAGGGAGTTAGCATAGTCTCTTGCTTGTTCTTTACCATCTAAAGGATGTTTATCCTCTGACTTGGCTTCTAAGACACATATTGGGTAATTATTTGCATCATACAAGAGATAATCCACAAAACCATTTCTAGTTTCAACATGTTCAAAATTATCCCCTGGGTTATTTTCAATCTTTACATTACTTTCTAGAGAAACATTAGCCTTTCCTTTTACTGGGTCATCAAGCAATCTCCAACCTGAAGTAGTTAACAAATCATTGATCTTAATTCTTGCTTGGGCTTCTTTTGCCATATCTTTACATTCCTAGGTGTAATTATATTGCTAGTATACTGCATATTAATAAATTTTTTAAGTCTAACTTCTGCTAATAATATGGAAATAGTTGTATTTAATAGGTTTTGAATATTCTAAGCCTATTTTGATTTATCCTGATAACGAGGTCCTTTGCTTACTTTGTTTTTCTTTTTTGAAACACCAAATTTCTCATCTAGTATATAATCTGCGTAGCTCAGTTTAAGGACCTTAACAAATATTCTTAAAAATAGGACAGGGAACACTCCTAAAACAATTGTTTCTACCCACCAAGGAAAGACAGTATTGGATAATTCTTCTCCCTTGTCTATTAGATATTTTAAAACAAACATTATAAATCCATATCCAAGAGTAAAGATAAGTGAGGACCCCAAATCATAAAACTTATCAACTTTCTCTATTGATATTTCAAGATCTTCTAGAAAAAAGAATGTATTGGGATATGAGGATTTGTAACGGAGAGATAAGAAAACTAGATATAAAAAGTAAAAGAAGGATGGTACTCCCATAAGAACATATAGTCCAACAGAAAGGAGATAAGGGAGTGAAACTACCGTTTCAAATAAGGTAACTAAAGCAACAAAAAGAGTAATATTAAAGATTGCTATTGTAATTTTATTTTGAACAGCTTTTTCTTTATTGTTTTTGTCAATCATATCCTTAAGATAATATTTAAGCCAATTTTTATAAATTTAAGCAATGATATATAATTACTACATCAATGTAAATTATGAACAAATATAAATGTCAGAAATAAAACTCTTCAATATCTCTTCAACAAATAAAAGTACACAGATAAAAGCCAAAAGCTTAAGATTAGAAAAGCAGATACAAGATATTGTAGAGAAGAACTTAGAAGAGCTCTTTGGAATTAGATTCTTAGCTTCTGAGTATATTATTGATAATGGGAGAGTGGATACACTAGGACTAGATGAAAACAATTGTCCTGTAATCATTGAATATAAACTGGATTCTAACTCCAATGTGATTAATCAAGGTCTCTTCTACTTAGACTGGTTTATGGAGCACAAAGCTGATTTTGATATTCTATGTAGGGAGAAACTTGGAACAAAAGTAGATATTGATTGGGACAACCCAAGGCTATTATGCATAGCAACAGATTTCAACAAATATGATGATAATGCAATAAAGCAGATAAATAGAAATATTGAGTTAATTAGATATACCTTGTTTGAAAATGACTTCCTAATGGTTCAGTTGGCATCAGCAGTTAGTGAAAAACCCAGAAGTTCAAATCTCTCAGGTGATAAATATCCTCATGACAGAATTGAATATAAATTAAAAACTGCCAACAAGAATATTGTTGGATACATAGAAGAGTTGGATGAATATATATTAAATTTGGGTGATGATATTCAGAAAAAGGAATTAAAGAACTATTGGGCATATAAAACCATTAAGAATCTTGCCTGTATTGTAATAAATAAAGAAAGACTTGGGGTTTATCTCTCAATAGACTATAAAGATGTTGAGAATCCAAAATCAAATGTAGATGATGTAAAAGACAAAGGACACTGGGGGACAGGGAACACAGTAATCTTTGTAAGCAATGATGATGAATTGCAATATGCTAAAGACTTGATTAAGAAAATTTACAATGGGGAGATAGGTATTTAATACCCTAGTTAAACATAGTTATATTCCTATACAGTATCTAATATAAGGAGATCTTATCATTAAGAAAAAGCTGTCTTGTTAAACCTTTTTAATAAGGATATTCTTTACTAATGACTGTAATTCTTCATTACCCATATCTTGCAACAACAATGTTATTATTTCAGTTCGCACAATACTCAGTATGAGGAGCTTCTTCTTCCCCCATGTTATAATTTATGTATACATATATTTATAAATAATATATATGAATACAAAAACTATAACAGGACAAATATATACCAAAGCTATAGAATTACTTAATAAATATCCCGAAGGTCTACACTGGTCAGAACTAATATCACAAATTAAAAAAGAATATCCTACATTCCATCCTAAAACAGTAAATGGTTGTGTATGGAAATTAGTAGAGAAATATCCAAATGAAGTATATAAACCAGAGAAAGGATTATTCAGATTAATGAAGTATGAGGTAAAGTGATAGTCAAATTGACATACCAATATATTAGGATTAGTATATGCTATGACAAAAAATCCATTCTATAATGCAATATCAGCATTTATATACATAGTATTAGTTGTCCTACTTATGAATTTTGTAAGTAAGGGAGAAGATCCATCAGGAGCTATAGTGGCCCCCATCATGATGATATCTCTCTTTACTCTTTCTGCAGCTGTAATGGCATATATCTTCCTATACCAACCCATAATGCTATATTTAGATAACAAGAAGGAAAAAGCTGTTAAACTATTTGTACAAACAGTAGGTATCTTTGCATCTTTAACCTTGATTCCATTTATCCTCTATATTGCAGGTATCTTCTCTTAAATATATCTTCTCCTCATTTCAAATGTATAGTAATATACTTAGATATATATATCTGCTATCATAATTATCAATGAAGAAGATTAAGATTTCGAACAAATATCTAACCATATTTCTTGCATCCATACTCCTTTTTTCTTTAATCACATATTTCTTCTTTTCAAATATCCATAAATCAAGACTACTCAATGAAAAACCAACTGATATTGTAGTTGCGAACATAACTACAGTAACTGCAGATATATATTGGAAAGCTGATATGGATACTGTACATAGAATCTTCTACAAAGAATCTTCTGATACAGGAGTATTTAGAGAGATCGAAGACTTCTATATTTATACGGATGAAACAAAGAAAGAAAGAATATATTTAACAAATCTCACTAAATTAGAACCAAATACTGAGTATCAATTTAGAATTGAATCAGAAAACAAGGTTTGGGATACTCAATCATTCAAAACAAAAAACATAGCTGAAGAATTAGACCTACCAACCATAGCTACTGGGAATAATTCAGAACAAACATTTCTTTTAATAGATATCGATGGTGATAAATATATGTTAAATACTCAATTCCATGGAACATGGGCATTAGATTCAAAGAATAAGGAATATACAGTTTCAAAATATGCGACATATATTCCTAAAAATGATTTAGCATCAAAGCTAAATAATCTTCTTGCCTCCCCCATATATGCACAAAGTGGAGCAAATTGTAAAACAGGAGTAAAGATCAATAATAGTTCGTACAAACCATCAAAAGCAGTTGTTGTAGATATTCTAAATAGATGGGTAGGAAGCTGTAAATTAGGTGGATATCCTGACGAATGCTATGAAGATGTATACTGCAAATCTCTTTCTGCTGGAGTTAATCCTGCATTTGCAATAACCATATGGTCAAATGAATCTGGAGGAAGTAACTATGCAAATAATTCTAAGGTAGAGGACTTTGGTATACATGGACTTTCTACAGTTCCAGTTGCAAACTTTGATAAACAGGCAAACCATTTTCTGAACAATATCGCTTCTAAATCAGATTCATACATATCTGGTTGTACTGGAGGAAACAAAATATATGCATGGGGAGCAAAATTCCTAACAGGGAGTTGTACTAGCCCTACAAACATAGATAAAGGAAGAACATATATGACAGGGATATCAGAGGTATACAGTTGGTATACAAATGAATCTTTAACATGGCCTTTCACTGTATCTAAAAATAGTTCTGCTTGTAACTACTCTTCTGCATACACAAATACCACCTACAACAGTTGTAGCTCAAAAGGAACCCCTACCACTCCACCAAGTGAACCTACCACACCACCACCTCCAGGAGGAGATGGTGCTAAGGATTACATGATCGTTACAGGAACAGGAGTAACTCCTAAGGATAGGGATTGTAAAGATCCCGATGGGTGTATATGTTTGTATGGCTATACAAATAACAAAGCAACTTCAACCTTAACCATTAAAAATGGATATACATGTACTGTAGATAAGAAGGTAATAGAGACCCCGGAAAGAACAAAGGTCTGTTGCTATGCAAACAATGCAGTTTCATATGTTTCCTCTAGTAAATGTGAAGGTACAGCATTAGAAGGTGTAATAGAGAAAAACTGTAGAATACAGAATAAAACAATAAGTATTAAGAAGGGTGTTAATTTCATAGAAATGCCATATCATGTTAACAAAGATCAAGTTCCAATAGTGACTGCTAGAGCTTTAATAACACATAGCGGAAACAGAATAATAGCTGTTGGACTCTTCAGAAATGATAGATGGGAAAAGATAGTAAAGAATGAGAATGGTAGTATAAATGGACAAGATTTCAATTTAGATCCTGGAGAATCATACCTTGTAATAGCAACTGAAGATATAGATATTCCAGTAATGACTGTAGGATATGATAACCCACTTAAGTTGGATTCACTTAAAGGATGGAACTTAGTACCTACCTCACTCTTTGAAAATACATCTTCAGATTCTAAGAGTATACTTCAAAATACCACATATACATTCATAAACCAAATAGCTCTCTGGAATGATTCTTCAAGTATCTTTGATTACACATTAAGAGATAATTCAGGTCAGATATATGGAAATTCTTTACGAATATCTACACAGGAAGGTTTCTTTATAAAAATTCCACAATAAAAATATATACCCCTTGACAAGATTTAGCACTCGGTGTTACTATTTGCTATATCTAAATTTTAAGGAGTAATATTATGAAAATTATTAAAAGAGATGATACTAAAAGGATGTATCCATCAAATTACCTCCCTTTTAGATCAATATTTGATGATTTTTTTACACCAACAACATGGGATGACTTCTTCACAACACAACCATCATACTCTTCTCTTTCTGCAGATGTATGGGAAGAGAAAGATAATGTATATGTAAAGATGGCTCTTCCTGGAATAAAGAAAGAAGACATCAAAATAACCATAAATGCAGACAGCATGTCCATATCAGGACAGAGTAAGGTGGAAGATGAGAGTAAAGAGAAAGAGAAAAAATACTACTTCAGAAGTATGGAGAGTTCCTTTGAACAATCATTTAACCTTCCAACAAAAGTAGATCCCGATAAGGTGGAAGCAGAATTAAAAGATGGTGTTTTGAAGGTTACACTACCTAAAGCAGAGGAAGTTAAGCCTAAAGAAATTGAAATTTCTTAAGGGATAATAACTCATAGAGTAATAAAAGGGGCTTGTCATAAAGCCCCTTTTTTGTATAATGACATATGTTAGATCAGGAATTAAAACAGAATACACTAGAATTTAATTACAATATCACAGAAAGTGCCTACAATATACTCCAATATAGACTTCAAACAACTCCCGAATATGAATGTTTTGATGAATAAAAAAATAACCTAAAACATTCAATATCAGAGATAGAGAGAAATCCACAATATCATATTTCAGGAATAACCTATGAAGCCCTCTTCTATGAATCATGTAAAGACATCCTTCCTGTAGATTTAAGAATATCTGACGGAATAGAGGATGCAAGAGGTATAGATTTCTTCCTTCTAACCTCATCAAAAAGCTTAGCTATAGATGTGACTTCTGATATAAGGAAATATCCTCAAAAGGTAAAAGATACAGATAAATGCACACTTATGTTACCTTCTAAAATGGAATATCATCTTAAAATATCCAGAGGAGAGTATATAGATCCATATGAATACATAAATGATGTGTATAAACTAAATATGATGATATTAGCAAATAGAAATCCTGATTTTCAGATAATCCTGAAAGGTGGAAATCATAAAGATGGACATAAGCCTCCGAAATTTTTAAAATGTCCTAGTTTAGGTAAATATACATATATGAGGAAACCTAAAAGAAAGAATAACTGTAGTCAGGAAGTTATTATGGCAAAAAGTACATATGAAAAAACACTTGCGATACTATCTATACTAAATAATACTAATCCCTAGCCTCTTTCAAAAGCTCAAGTAACAAATCTCCTTCCTTCTCTGTAGCTAATCTTGGTATTAAATCTCCTTCCATATATGTAGGAGTTATTTCTGTTTGTAAATGCTTTCCGTTATAAAAATAATGCGAAAGAATTATTCCCTGCCTTGTTCCTATCCACATACTTTGATCAAAATATAAATTTCCTAAACCGTAAAATATTACACCATCCTTATACAACTCATATGTCTGTGGTTGATGAGCTTGAGTACCAACAACTATATCTGCACCAAAATCAATGGCTTCCTTGAATACTCCTCTTTGATCAGGAACAGATAAAGGTTTGTAGCATATTGGATAGATAACATCCCCATCAGGGTAACTGTAACACTCTTGAAATTGGAATGTAATGATTACAATATCAGCATTCTCTCTCGCCGTTTCTATATCACTTTCTAATTTTTCAGAAGAATATGAATTAGCACCTGCTCTAGAATCTCCTGCTAAAGCCAATGACCTATACACAGTATCATAGTAGTTGTATCCTACAAAAGCTATCCTATTACCATTTACTTCTTCATACAAAATTTTACTTGCATCTTCTGTATTCAATCCTCCTCCAAAATATCTCATCCCCAACTCTTTGTACTTCTCTATGGTACTTGCATTATACTGAGAACCGTAATCATTATTATGATTTCCTGTTAACTCTACGATATCTACTCCTGATGCTGTTAGTACATCAATATATTGTGGCTTAGCACAAAAACTCATACCAGAGTATGCTGTACATCCAGGAACAAATGAAACTTCATTAGAAATATGGGTCAAATCAGCATCAGAAAGAAATCCTCCTAAACTTCTCGCAGGATATGCATTATCTCCTGATCTATCAATCTTCCCAGCTAAAGCTCTTGCTATTGCCACTACTCCAGACATATTTACTTTTGCAAGTAATTCCCTATCAAACACCTCCCCGGTACCATTCATATTCTTTTCTAGAACAGAGAGTATGAAATCGTCTACCTTAGATTTTACAGATGCATACATCTTAATTTGAATACTACCATTTGAATCTTTCAAATATGACACTTCATCAAGTGTTAATACCTTAACCTGATGATCTAGGTCTGTAAATGATATTAAACCAATATTCTGATCATTCTCACTAAGTTTGTTAACTAAAGCCTCATATGAATCTAATACTGTAGATTCAAAATTGTATTGATCTTGTAGAAATTCTTTGTAATTTGAATCAAGAATATATACAGAGTATTCAGACATTCTCTGTAACTGTATCCCCTTCACTAACGAATATATATGTCCAACTGGAATTAATTCATTCATTAAGATCTCTTTTGAATTATCATCCTTTTCCATTGTTAGATTAATATCCGCCTTTGAGTCCTTTATTTCAAATCTCTTCTTTCCATTCAATTCCATCCCTTCAAGATTATCTGAAATTTTCTGCACAAAACTTTCAGGTATTGAATCATCAAAGTTAACAGAGAAAGTATTGTATATAACGATATTCTTTTTACCAAACACATATTTTAATGCAGAGGTAAAGTCAGAGCCTTCCAAAATTAACAGTGCAATAGGTAGAAGAAACAGAAGAAGTAGTAGAGATAATTTAAAAGGAGAGTATGTTTTTCTACTTCTCCTTCTATTAATTGGCTCTTTTATATAGATATTTTGTCTCATGTTTGAAATATATTAACACAATTTTATATATATACAAACTGGATACTATGGGTCGTTTTTGGTATAATATAGCTTGTTTTAAACACATGTTAATATATAATTATTAAATACATGAATAATCTGCTCATAAAAGGAAATAAGACTTTAGCAACAATAACAGGAATACTATTCTTTGGAATATTACTTAACAATATCTCTGTAAGTACACCTGTTAACTATGTTGAGGCAAACCAATTAGAAGTTGGTACTCTTTCCATATCTACAAGTATAGATGCAGAAGAAAAATTAACTGCAAAAGAAATAGAGGTATACCATACACCTGCATATATTCCTGATCCAGTAAAAGTTGCTAATGTTAGAGATTACCTAAATGGAAGAAATGCACCATTAGCTGAATATGCAGAAGAATTAGTTACTGCTGCTGATCATTATGGAATTGACTACAGAATTATAGCCGCTATCTCTGTTATTGAGTCAGGTGGAGGAAAGAAAAATTTCAGACCATACAATGCATGGGGATGGGGTAAAATGAGCTTTGAAAATTGGGAACAAGCTATATGGACAGTATCAAAGGGTATTGCAGGATACTACTCTAGAGGTCTTACAACTCCTAAATTAATTTCCACATATTACTGTCCTCCTAATGCTGCTAACTGGGCAAACAAAGTTTCTTTTGTTATGTACGAGATGGAGCTTTAATTGATCCCTATGCAACCTAAGGTACACAAATTTAGAAAATATTCGACTACATACTTCAACAAAAAAGAATTAGATATTTTAATTGATGAGATATTTAACAAGGAGATATATCGCATAGATATTAGCAATTCAAAACCCGTTATATTTGATATTGGATCACATATAGGTCTTTCAACCATATATTTTAAAGATAAATATCCTAATTCAAAAATATTCTGCTTTGAACCTAATCCAAATATATTTCCTCTACTTGAAGAGAATATTTTTGCTAACAATCTTCAAAATGTCATACTAAAAAATATAGCAATATGGAGTAAAGACTGTATGAAAGAGCTATACATAGATGGCTCTGGAAATGCAGCTTTCTCTACTGCAAGCTTTACAAAAGATGCATGGTCTGGAGAGCAAAAAACTTTTCCTATCATGGTTAAGACCGAGAGATTAAGTAACTATGTAGTAAATGATATAGATCTATTAAAAATTGATGTGGAGGGAGCAGAAAAGAGTATATTAGAAGAGTTAGAAAAGGAAAATAAATTTCAATTCATTAAGAATATATTATTTGAGTACCATCCCATAAAGATTGGGCATTTAAAGAAGATTGTAAATCTCTTGGAAAGAAATAATTATAAACTAAGTTATTTCAAAGAGGGGGAAAAGATTGATAATCCAACAGAAGAATTAATCCTTGTAGTAGCCCAAAAGAGTAGTTAAAATTCTTAATACTCCACTTCTGTTGTAATTGAATATATTACATAACTCGGTTGCTAACTTATCACTATCATGCCTAATTAAACTTCTTTTAAGCTCATCTCCTTTCTGTTTTTTTATTGGATCTGATGCTACGAGATCTTTTCTAATGATCACTCTTCCATCACCATCATGCAAATCATCTTCCAATATATGTTCCTTATCTTCTAAATATCTTTTGTAAGCCTCTTGTGGGACTTTTCCGTTATTTATGAGGACAAAATCTACTGCTCTCCCAAGATATTTTTCTAAAACATTTACTATCTCACTTTGTGTTTTCTCTCTAGTTTGGCCTATCTTACTCATCAAATTTGTGACATAGATAATCTTTGCAGAACTATTTCTAATTTCATCTTTAATTCCGTCTGCTAAAAGATTTGGTATGACAGTTGTATATAGGTCTCCTGGACCTAAGATTATATAATTTGCTCTCTTTATGGCATCTAAAGACTCTTGAGTAGCCTTAGCTGGTGCATCAAGGTAGAAATCAGTAATATTTTTATGTACTTGAGGTTCATCTATGTAATGCTCCCCTACTACCTTACTCCCATCATCATACTTAGCTACCAATCTAACATTATCCAATGTTACAGGGATTACATTACCTCTTACACTAAACATATTCTTATACATTTCGATAGCCTCGATCTCGGACCCTAAAATATCTGTCATAGCAATCATCAAAAGATTTCCTAATGTGTGTCCTTTCATACTGTTAGTATCTGAGAAGCGGTATGTAAAAAGCTTTCTTAAAACCTCGTTACTATTAGAGTCAGAAAGTGCCAAGATTGATTTTCTCACATCACTAAGGGGTAAAAGTCCAAATTCATCCCTTACTACAGCATTACTTCCCCCATCATCCATCATTCCTACAATTACACTTAGGTTTAATTCTTTATGTTTTTTTAGACCTTCAAGGACCACAGTTGATCCAGTACCACCTCCAATTACTGTTATATTCATAGGATAAGTATATCATTTTCGTGGTATAATGGGTCATTAAGATATTACCAGTAACAAATAATGAAGTTCAAAGTAGGATCAAAGGTTTTCTATCCATCACATGGTGCAGGATTCATTAAGAGAGAAAAGGAAATAGAGTTTAATGGAGAGAAGAAAAAATACTTTGAATTTGAATTGGTTACTAATCCTTTAAGTATTTCCACTCCTGTTGATAATGTAGAGAACTTAGGAATAAGGGATATTATGTCAATAGAAAAGATAAAGAGTAGTATTAAGGTATTGAAAAAAACTCCTTCTGTAAATCCAAAGGTTAAAGATTTTAATACCATGTTAAATATGTTTAAGGATCTTGATGAGAGTTCTGATATAGAAGCTTCTATACAGATTATTCAGTACTGTAATTTTGTAAAAAAACAGAGAGAAAAAGAAGGAAGATTAATACCAATTAGTATAGAAAAACAGTTAGAAGGAGCTATAAGAAATATAGTTGGAGAATTAGCTGTATCCACTGGGGTAACACTTAAAACTGCTTCAAAAAATTTCACAAAAATAACCGGGATTGAGGTTGATATAGAAGAGTAGGAAGAACAAAAAAGCAGGACACCGGACTCACACCGGAACTCCATACATCAAATTGCTGTAAACAGTAATAGATGCTCTACAATCCGAAGAAAGTAGAAGAAGGAAGGTTCTAATAACCTACAATATCCTGCATAAGCAAGGTGCTGGACCCACACCAGAACTCCATACATCAAATTGCTGTAAACAGTAATAGATGCTCTACAATCCGAAGAAAGTAGAAGAAGGAAGGTTCTAATAACCTACAACACCTTGCATGACACTTTTAAAAACATTGTTTTAATGAGCTTAGTATGACTCTAGTAAAAACCAGTTAGAATGTCAATATACAAACACACCTTATAGTAATTACTCAAAAAGTACCAAAACTTTAGTATTTGCAATAGAAAACCCACCTATACCCTCTTGGATCTTTTCGGATATTTTTACATCCTTAGCTTGTAATACATCCATATTGCCTAAAACATACTCACTAAGTACATCCTTAACATCTCCACCTTCGAATGAGAAAGTAACTGAAACCTTATCATCCATTCTTAGACCTTTCTTTTTTCTTAGATCTCTATACTTCCTAAGGAAATCATTTATAGTACCTTCATTTTTTAATTCCTCTGTCATATTAGTATCCAAGGATACAGTCAATTCATTCTCCCCTACAGTTATCAGTCCATCTTCTTCATTTACTTCCTTAGAAAACAGTACTTCTTTTAAATTTAATTCCTCTTTTACAACACTCATAATATATTCATCATCCATCGCTATATATGCTTTGGAAAGAGGTTGTCTTAAACTAATCTTTGATATTTCCCTAGCTTGAAGACCATTTGAACAAATCTGTCTTGCGAGAGACATTTTTTCTAACAATTCTCTATTGATATCTTTTTCTTCAAATTCTGGATATTTTTCTAAGTGAACTGATTCTTCACTATCCTTTATTCCTGCCTTTACAACAAGATTTTGGTATATTTCTTCAGTTAAGAAAGGCATTTGAGGAGCAAATGTCTTAGAGAAAAGAACCATAGTGGCATACAATGTTTGAAGAGCATCATGATCTCCATTTGCAAATCTATCCCTAGATCTTCGAATCCACCACTGAGAGATATTATCTATACATGGCTGTATCAATTTAACAGAAACAGGTATATTGTAGCTTTCCAATGCTTTAGAGTACTCTATTGTCACACTCTTCATGTATGATTCTATCCATTTATCCAAATTATTCTTAGATGTATACTCTGTACTTTCAGGAGACCATGAATGTATATTTGCATATAAAGATAAGTATCTATATGTATTCCAAAGAGGAATTAAAACATCCTTAATCTGTTCATCCAATAGCTCATCTGACCAAGAGATGTCTCCTCCTGCCATGATTGGAGTAGACATTATGTAGAGCCTTAATGCTTCTCCTCCCTTAGCTTCAAGTGTTTCTTTAGGATCAGAGTAGTTTTGATATGATTTACTCATCTTTCTTCCATCATTACCAAACATAACCCCAGTACAAACGACATTTTTATATGGGATATCATCAAAGAGAAGGATAGACATTCTAAACAAAACATTAAACCATGCCCTTATCTGCCCTGTATATTCAACTATGAAATCAGCAGGAAATGCCTCTTCAAAAGCCTCTTTATTTTCAAAAGGATAGTGATGTTCCGCAAAAGGAACACTTCCTGAATCCATCCAACAATCTAATACCTCAGGAATTCTTCTAAATTCCTTTCCATCTTTCTTTAGAACTATCTGATCACATACATCTCTATGTAGAGTCATCTTTTTGCCATTCACTCTGTATTCAAACTTACCGTTTTCAATTTCAACTTTTTCAATTTGATCTGTATACTTCATCATCTCCTCTATTCCACCAACAACTAACTGCTCACCATCTTCACTCTCCCAAACCGGCATTATTGTTGCCCAATATCTATTTCTGGATATTGCCCAATCAGGAGATGTTTCTAAAACATATTCAAATCTCTTTTTGAAAGTACTTGGTACCCAGTTGATCTTCTTTTGCAACTCTAACATCTTTGGCTTAATCTTCTGAATATCGATAAAATATGAATCTTGAGTCATATATATGAGAGGATTAGAGCCTCTGTAGAAAGGAAGTCTGTGTACATACTTCTCAGATCTAAGTAGCTTTGCACTCTTTTCAAGATCTTCTGTTATAACTGGAGATGCATCTCTGATATACATACCTTTCCAATCTCCATCAAGCATATTTCCTGCTTCATCAATATGAACTATAGTACTTAAACCCAACTTCTGACCTATATTGAAATCTACTTCTCCAAAGCCAGGGGCTATATGCAGTATTCCTGTACCTTCATCAGATGTTACATCCTCAGAAAGATATACGTGCCAATCCTTTTTAGTTCCAGTATTTACATAGAAATCGTATGCTGGTTCATATTCTAATTCTTCAAATTCTGTCCCCATAACACTCTTTACCACTTCATACTCTTCATCCCCAAATGTATATTCCAACCTATCTGTAGCTACCACTAAATATTCATTTTTGTATTTAACAATTGAATATTCAAAGTCTTTGTTAACAGCAAGAGCAAAATTAGCAGGTATGGTCCATGCAGTAGTTGTCCATGCTACTAATTTAACAGGTTCCCCGTTAGTATACTCATCAAACCTATCACTCTTTAACTGAAACTTAACAAATATTGCAATATCCTCAACATCCTCATATGTATCATCCATAGTCACTTCAAAATTAGAAACTGGTGTAGATGCATCAGTAGAATACAAAGAGACTCTCTTCCCTTTGTATATATACCCTTTATCCCAAATCTGTTTAAATGCCCAAATTACAGACTCATTAAATTCTGGGTCCATGGTACGATATGCATTATCCAAATCTACCCATCTTCCTATTTTCTCGATATACCATCTCCAATCTGTAATACCCTTCTCAACATAATTTCTACATTGACCAACATACTCATCCACCCCAATCCTCTCCTCTATATCCCTCCTGTCCTTTACATTCAAATTTTTGCTCACTCTTTCCTCAATAGGCAATCCATGACAATCCCAACCCCAAACTCTCCTAACCCTATATCCCTTCATAGTCCAATATCTTGGGATTATATCCTTAGGTATTGAGACAAGAAGTGATGCATAGTGTGGAGTACCTGTAACAAAGGGAGGCCCATCTACGAAGGAGAATCTTCTTTCTGTAGATCTACTCTCAATACTCTTTTTAAAAATATCTTTCTCCTTCCAAAATTCAATTAATCCATCTTCCATACCACTAAAATTTGGCCTAGGATTTACTTCTGGTATTTTAGATTTACCCATATCTTTTCTTTCATATATTAATTAAACAAAAACCCCTCTGTTAAAACTAATATACAGTATATATTAATCTTAACAAAGGGGCGAACATTAGTACGCGGTACCACCCTATTTTGTTCTTAACCACTTAATATGGTTTGGTAATATTTCGATTACTAATCGTTGGATTCTACTCGTCATATGACTTTCTTTCCACCACTCGCCAGTGATATCTGGGTCTAAGTGTTAAGTAATTATATCACAAAGAAAATTGAGGGAGGAAGAAACAAATATCATTAGATATATTTTGTTTCTTCCTCTGGGGAAGCCCTGCCGCCTAAGGAAAGGCTTCCCCTATCTAGGAGGAACTAGATACAGGACATTTTACAAAAAAATAGTTAAAAAATCTAGATATATCAACATATTAACGATATAATTAAAAATGCAAACAAAATGGAATCTAAAACTCCTATATTCATCTACAAAAGATCCACAGATCAAAAAGGATATAGAGGAATCTAAAAAAAATGTTTTGGCTTTTGTAAAAAAGTGGAGAAACAATAAAGAGTATCTTCAAAACCCGACAGCACTCAAAACCCGACAGCACTAAGAGAGGCCTTAGATGAATATGAGAAACTGTATGCAACTACTGGACTTTGCAATAAACCAATCTATTACTTCCTCCTCCTTAATAACCTTGACCAAACAAATACAAAAATAAAAGGAGAATTAAATAAACTAGACAATATTTCTACAAAGCTTGGTAATGATATACAGTTTTTTGAATTAAATATTTCAAAGGTGGGTAAAAAGCAACAGAAAATATTTCTAAAGGCAAAGGAATTAGAACCATACAAACACTTCCTTGAATCTCTTTTCAGAGGTTCAGAGTATCTACTCACAGATAAAGAAGAAAAAATATTTAATCTAACAAGCAAAACATCCCATTCCAATTGGGTAGACATGATTTCAGAATTGACTGACAAGCAAAAACTAAATATTAAAGATGAAGATGGGAAAAATATTGAAATAACCTACAACGATATACAAAAGTATCTTAATGCTAAAAACAAAGAGGTTAGAGATATTGCAGCGAATGAGTTTAACAAAATAAATGGTAGATATGCAGAGATAGCGGAGTTTGAAATTAATTCAGTTCTAGAAAATAAGAAGATATCTGATGAGTATAGAGGAATACCTAGACCAGATTTAACAAGACATATAGCAGATGATATTGATAGTACTGTTGTTGATGCTTTAGTGGATACAGTTACAAAGAACTTCCATATATCAAGAGAGTATTACAGAAAGAAGGCAAAACTGTTAAATCAGAAAACACTTGGATATCATGAAAGAAATGTCCCACTAGGTAATGTCGATATGCAATACTCCTTTGAGGATGGAATTAAATTAGTTCAAAATACTTTTAAAGATATCGATACTCAATTTGGAAATGTTGTTAAGAATTTTCTAAAAAATGGACAGTACGATGCATTTGCAAAGCAAGGTAAAACAGGAGGAGGGTTCTGTATAACCATTGGGAAGAATCTCCCTACATATATACTATTAAACTTCAATGAGAAGCTAAATGATGTACTAACCATTGCGCATGAGAGTGGGCATGCTATACACTCGGAATTTTCTCATAGGCAGAATTCTTTAAACAGCCACTATCCAACTTCATTAGCAGAGATAGCTAGTACATTTTTTGAGGATTTTGTACTGGAAGAGATATTAAAGACAGCTAATGATGATCTTAAATTTGCTATATTAGCAGAGAAAATAAATTCGGATGTATCTTCTATCTTTAGGCAGGTAGCATTTTACAACTTCGAAAAAGAATTACATTCAGAATTTAGAAAACAGGGATATCTTAGCAAGGAGTATATATCTGATCTTTTTTGCAAACATATGAAGGCATATCTAGGAGAGCATGTAGATGAAGATGAAGGCATGAGAAATGGTTGGATATATATTGGTCATTTTAGAAAATTTTTTTATGTATATTCATATGCTAGCGGATTATTAATATCAAAAGCATTACAAAGCATGGTTAAAGAGGATATAGAAAATATTAAATTTGTAAAAGAATTTTTAAGTTCTGGAAGTAGTAAATCACCATATGAAATATTCAATGGAATGGGAATAGATATTACCAGGAAGGAGATTTGGAAAAAAGGCTTATATACGGTAAAATTAGATATAGATAAAATATAACAAATTTATTATGGAATGGTGGAATAAAGAACCTGAAGATCAAACAGAACGAACCTTAAGAATATATAGAGATACACTTGATCAACTTTTAAAAGGAAAAGAAACAGAAAGCACTAAAGCTTCACTTTTAGGAGTATGCTTTAAATATCAATTAATTGGTTTAGCAAGATTCCAAGATGAAAATGGGAATGTATCCTATAAAGCATATTTGGAAACCCTGACTGATCCGGAAATCAGAGAATATGAAGCTATTCCGGATGAAGAGGGAAAAGAGTTTGCAATAAAGATAGAAAATAGAGAATCTCCAATAACTGTTGAGCTAAGCCCAGGAAAATCATTTGGATTAAAACCGACATTTGAATAGAAATTGCCGGACCTAGATTCGAACTAGAATTAACGGTTTCAGAGACCGTCGTCCTACCATTAGACGATCCGGCATTAATGGAGATATTATATCATCATATCAACATACTTTTGTATTCTTTCTCGAACCTTTTGCTCTCCTAATACTTGCATAACCTGGTATAGATCTGGCGTTCTTGTTCTATGTGTTATTGCGACTCTTAATACCATAGCAACATCACCCACTTTCTCAAATCCTAACTCAGATGCTAGATTTCTAATTTTCTCAAACCAAATTTCTTGAGTATCGGAGATATTAAAGACTTTTAAATATTCATTCAAAATATTTTTTTGCTTTGCTTTCCCCACCCTATCTTCAATGTCTTCTATATCAACATTATTCAATAATTCATCAAAAAATATTACTAACTGATCTCTAATATCTCCAAATTTGGCAATATCTTTCCTAATTTTTTCACCAGTTCTTTCAATATTAAAGATCTTAATACAATAATCTTTGTTTTCCTCTAATAACTTTGCTAATTCTTCATCATACTCTCTTGCCCATTCTAATGACATTTCATATACCTCTTGTGCTGCGAGTGTCGCTATATAGTTCTTACATATATCCTCTAATTTAATAACATCGAATAATGCACCCGCTTTATTAAATTTTTCAATTTTTAACTCAAACTCTTCTATATCTTTTTGAGGATTTTGTATTCTCCAATCATAGAAGTTTGAATTAGCAATATTTAAAAGATATTCTAAAAGTGCTTTCTTAGGATAACCATTTTCCAAGTAGAAAGAAACTGCAAATTCTGGATCTTTCCTTTTACTTAGTTTTCTCTTCTTCCCATTATCTAGTTTCATTAATGGAGAAAGATGTGCATACGGTATTTGTTTAAAACCAAGCTTTTCAAATAGTTCTACATGTAAAGAAACAGAGGAAAACCATTCATCAGTTCTGGTAATATGAGTTATTCCCATTAAAGTATCATCTATTGGATGAGCAAAATGATATGTTGGATACCCATCAGATTTTAGTAAAACTGCATCCATATCATTCTCTCTTAAAGTCACAGATCCTTTAACAAGATCTTTCATATTAAAACTCTCCTCTATATCTCCTGTGGAATATAATCTAATGACGAATTTCCCTCCTTTATTTAATAGATCCTCTATTTCTTCCGTTGATGCATCTCTGTATTTCGCCCACTTACCATAGCATCCTGTTCTTTCTTTCAACTCCTCCTGCTTATGCCTGATCTCTTCTAATTCTTCCTCTGTTAGGAAACATGGATATGCATAACCTTTAGATACCAAATTTTTTGCAAATACATGATATATATCAATCCTTTTACTCTGTATATATGGACCATACTCTCCCTTCCAATTATCTTCATCTTCCATTCCTTCATCAAATTCAATACCGAATCCTTTTAAAGCTTGTACTATTTGGGTAACTCCATTCTCTATCTCCCTGTTTTTATCCGTATCCTCTATCCTAAGTATGGATATTCCTCCGCTCTGTTTTGCTAATTTAGTTGATACAAAACCTGTATATATGTTCCCTGTATGGATAAACCCTGTAGGACTAGGAGCAAATCTTAAAACCATTCCTTCTACATTCCTTTTGGGATATTTTTTAAAGACATCTTCTGGAGATTCTTTCACTTCAGGAAACAACATATCTGCTAACTTCCTATTTTCCTCTGGTGTTCTCATAAATACCTATGTAATATATAATGTTGATACGATATTAAACTACTGCTAAGATTATATCATGACTTTAACAGAGGCAGCATTTTGGACAAAAAGATTCGGAGTTATAGCATTGGGGGCCTTTGTTGTTTTTGTAGTGGTAATACTAACAGTTACTCTTGGAGGAGAAGAATTGATGCCTCCTCAATATCTAACAGCTAATTATGCTTGTACCGAAAAGAGGGACGAATTTTTACAACATAAACTTGAAATTCCTTCCCTTAAACTAGCAGATGGATCAGAAATGGTTTTTGAGATACTTACAGATACAGGAAAGATAGATTCATTACCAGAGATTGTAAATGTATATAAATTTGATAATCCGACCCAATCTCTAAGTGCACAAGCAAGTGCCAAGATTTTGGCAAATAAGATAGGGTTTAACCCTGATTCTGTTATAAGGAGAACTGATAGCTATGTCTGGGTTGACAGAGAGATTAAAAAGAGTCTTGTTGTTCAAGCAAAGAACTTAAATTTTCAATTAACTTCAGAAGCTTCGTATATTAGAGAAGTATCTAGTACTGGCAATTTACCAACTGAAAATGAAGCTAAATCAATAGCTGCGAATGCATTAAGAAGTTTAGGATTATATTCAGAAGACTATCAAAAAGGTAATCACCAAACTAAACTCATAAACGTCACGCCCGATGGGACATTCACTAGGGTATCCTCACTTGATGAAGCAAATTTAATTAGGGTTGATTTTGTTAGAAACAAATCAATGATAACTATACCTTCAATCATTGTTGGGGCAGACAGTATGGTTCAAGCATTAAACAGGAAGATGCCAAATACTCATCAAGTTGAGAGTCAAATTGTGAATGATGAGAGGATTGAGATTCATACATTTAATACATTAGTTATGTTTCCACAAGCTCAAAAAAGTAACATATCAGTCTATGTTGGTGTGGAAGACAGGGAAATGGTTAAAGATAACTATGCTTCGATATATCAAATAGATTACACATACTGGCCAATACAGATAGAATCATGTGGTACATATGAATTAATATCACCACAGGTAGCTATAGAAAAGGTACAATCAGGAGAAGGAAGTTTAGCCTATTTATACGAAGATTATGCTGATGATGTCTCAGAATATACTCCAAAGAGAGTGAAGAAATTCTCAATTACAGATGTCTTCCTCTACTACTACGAAGACAGAACCGAGCTTGAATACCTACAACCTATATACTATATCCAAGGGGAAGCAATATTTGAAAACGATGTAAAGGGAAGTTTTGTATATATGTATCCAGCAATTAGCTATGATATTGTTCAAGACAAAATAGATTTGCCAGCACCAGTAGTTCAGCAAAAGAGTGGGATCTTGTAATTGTTAAGTTGAGAAATCGCTGCTAGATAAGATATAATGCATGATTAATTTACACAATATTTAAATGAAAAGATTACTTGTTTCAGAATTAAAAGATCATATAGGAGAGGAAGTAAGGGTTAGAGGTGTAGTAGACACAGTAAGAGATCAAGGTAAAATCATATTTTTAATTGTTAGAGACAAATCTGGAAAGGTTCAAACCTTAGTATGGGGAGGAGAGGATAAAACACTTTTAGAAAAAGTAAAAAGAATAACTTCTGAGTCTGTTGTAGATATAACAGGGAAGTTAAAAGAAGCCAAGCAGGTTGAACAAGGTTTTGAGATAGAGATAAATGAAATAAAGGTAGATTCATTGGCTCAATCACCATTACCAATAGTTATAGAGGAAGAGCATCATGATAACACTACTGCATTAGATAGAAGATTAGATTACAGATGGATTGATCTAAGATCGAAGAAGAATTCTTTAATGATGTCAGTAGCGACATTAATGACTGCTAAATTGAGAGAGTACTGTCTTGTTAATGACCTCATAGAGATTCAAGGTCCTAGAATAATAAGTGCTGCTAGTGAAGGAGGAGCAAATGTGTTTGAGGTTAAATATTTTGATAAAAAGGCATACTTAGCTCAATCCCCACAATTTCACAAACAAATGGGTATAGCTGCTGGATTAGAGAGAGTTTTTAATGTTGGTCCTGTTTTTAGAGCAGAGAAATCCTTTACAACCAGACACCTAACTGAATATACAAGTTTTGATGTTGAAATAGGTTATATAGATTCATATGAGGACATATGCGAATTTGAGGAGGGGATGCTTAGATATATGTTAGAGGCTGTAAAAGAAAAATATGGGGAAGAAATTAAAAAAATATTTGATATAGAGATCAAAATACCTAAAGATAGTTTTCCACGAATTACAGTAAAAGATGCAAAAGAAAAGCTTGCTAAAGCTGGAATAAAAAGTAAAGATGAGGGAGATTTTTCTCCAGAAGAGGAAAGAAAAATATCTGAGATAGTAGAAAAGGAAACAGGATCAGAATTTTTATTTATGATTGATTATCCTCACAAACAGAGAGCTTTCTACCATATGAAGAATCCAAATAATCCTGAATTAGCTCTTGGGTTTGACCTATTTTGGAAAGGTATAGAGATAACTACAGGAGCACAAAGAGAGCATAGATTAGAAAATATAATAGAAAATGCTAAAGAGAGAGACATTACTGAGGAATCATTAAAAGATTACTTTGATTATTTTAGATACGGTTGTCCTCCTCATGGTGGATTTGCAATAGGTACAGAGAGATTATTAATGAAAATGCTCGGCTATGGTAGTATTTTGGAAACAACATATCTTCCAAATACACCTAATAGATTAGGGAAATTAATAAACAAAAATTAATTAGTATACCGCCACTCTTTTACATTAAATTGTATACTTTTGTTTCCATTCCATACATTGATATCGGGATAACCAACGACATCTATCGTATCTCCCTCCTTTAATGTATCTACATCTTCATTGCAACCAAATAAAAGTAATGTTAGATAATCTATAGAGTTTCCCTTAACAAAAATCTTTAGATGATTTCCCTCTTTCCCTATTACATTCTTCCTTTTTATCTCCAAACTCTTAAGACAAACATAAGGTTTTGGATTCCCAAATCCTAATGGCTCTAACTTTTTTAATTCATTAACAAGTTCTATAGAAATAGCATCGGTATTTAATAATAACTCTATTTTTAATTTAGGTTTTAAATCATCTTCCTTTATCTTTTCATTAGCATATTTAATTAATTCTTTTCTAAATTTTTCAACAACTTCCTCCTTCATAGTAAATCCTGCTGCTAACTCATGGCCTCCATACCTATCCAGATATTTAGTAAATTTTTCTAAAGCCTTTGTTATATTAAATCCCTTAATACTCCTAGCAGAGGCTTTTACAACTCCCTCGTTATTTGTGGCTACTATAACAGGTTTGTAAAATTGCTCTTGTAATTTTCCTGCTACCAAACCAATTATCCCTTCATGCCAATTAGTACCTAATACAAAAATTAAATTATCTTTACTATCCTTAACCATATTCATAGCTTCTTCCGATATCCCAGAGGTCATTTTCTGTCTTTCAAAATTAGTATTTTCTAAGACATTAGATATTTCCTTACATTGATTTTCATCTTTACTAACAAGTAGTTTAACAGCATCCATGGGAGACGCTATTCTTCCAGCAGCATTTATCCTAGGCCCTAAAACATAGCCAAGATGATATGTATCTATATCAGGAGGATCAATCCCAGCCCTTAATGCTAACATCCTAAGTCCAAGTCTTTTTCCTTTCCTTATCTCTTCCAATCCTAATTTAACCAATACTCTATTTATTCCTTGCAAGGGCATTATATCTGTAACTGTAGAGAGGGCTACTAGATCTAAACTTTTAAGAGGATCCATTTCCATACCAAGTTCATTCTTAATAGCCTGCACTAATAGATATACTACAGATGTTCCAGAAATTTCTTTATATGGAAACTCTTTCTCTGGATACATTTGATGAACTATTGGATATTTAATATCTTTTAATACATTCTTAGGTGGTTGATGATGATCTGTAATTATAAATTGTAATCCTTTCTCCTCAATATATTCATTTATTAATTCTTTATCCCTAATACCACAGTCTACAGTTATTACTAAATTTGCACCTAAATCAACCAAATCATTAAGGGAATCTCTCGTTAATCCATATCCTTGCTCCAATCTATCTGGAATATATGGTACTACATCTATCTTCTTATCTAAAAACTTTGAGACATCTCTATACAAAAATTCCCATAACAAGCTACTTGCACATATACCATCTGCATCATAATCTCCATGTATTACTATTTTATCTCCATTCTCTATACTTTTTATAATTTTTTTAGCAGCTTTTTTACTATCGAAAAGTTTTTTATATGAAGGGATATTCTTTATTGTAGGATTTAAATATAGATCTCTATCTTCAATTTTTCTAATTGTTAATATATGTTCTACAATATCTTTTGTTTTTTTCTTGGGTAATACCCATTCCCTTTTACTCTGTAAACTCATTGTTTATATATTTCTCAATTAAATCCCAATCAAAACCTTTTCTTCTTAAAAAATCTATCTTTTTCCTATCATTAATACCTATTTTCTCATCTTTATATTTTTTTCTATAAATCTCTTTTAAGATCTGGTATTCATCTTCTACCAATTCTTCTACTTTATTTTCTGCAATCTCTTTACTTACACCTTTGGAGAGTAGTTCGGATATTAGGACATTCTTACCTCTTGGTTTATTCTTTATTCTAGATAGTATGAATTGCTCTGCAAATACTGAATCATCTAAATATCCATATCGTTTTAATTTTTGGATAATGTCATTAAATATCTTTTCTAATTCCTCTTTCTCTATATTACTGTACCATATATCTTTTTTCTTAAAGGACAGATCTCTTAGATATCTTCTTAATTGAAATTCTGTTTTTATAGATTTAGAGATGTATTCAGTAGCTCTTGAAAGAAACCTATTCTTTAATTCATGCACCTGTATTTTATTAATCTCGTCCTCTTGAAGCTCTTTTCCAACATATATACCAAACTTAGCAAGATTATCTAAAGATATCCCACAAAAAAACTCATCATCAATATACATATTGACTCTAGAAGGATCCTTCTTTTGAGATGAGAGCTTTGTTACTTTCATTATTTAATTTTTGCTTTAACTTCCTTCTCTATCTTATCTCTAAGCTTTTTATCCTCTCTAAGGAAATCAGATGTTGCCTCTCTACCCTGTCCGAGTTGTATATCTCCATATCTAAACCATGCACCAGCTTTTTCTACTACTCCCAATTCTAATGCGGCATCCAATATACTACTTTCTTTATCTATACCTTTTGGATATATCATATTAAAGGTTGCCTCTTTGAAAGGAGGAGCCATTTTATTTTTAACAACTTTAACTTTTCTAGAATGCCCTATTAACTTTCCATCCTTAAGTATTTTATCCTTCTGCCTAATATCCATTCTAATCGAAGCATAGAATTTTAATGCATTTCCACCTGTGGTTGTTTCTGGATTACCAAACATTATTCCAATTTTCATTCTTAATTGATTAAGGAATATTATGGTTGTTCCTGTTTTACTAGATATTGCAGTAATTTTTCTTAAAGCCTGAGACATTAATCTAGCTTGAAGACCCATATGACTATCACCCATATCTCCCTCTATTTCAGCCCTAGGAGTTAGAGCAGCAACAGAGTCTACAACTATTACACCGAATGCTGCAGATCTTACTAATGTTTCTAAAATTTCCAATGCTTGTTCTCCAAAGTCCGGTTGAGATATATACAATTCATCCATATTTAAACCGATATTTTTTGCATATGTTGGATCAAATGCATGCTCTGCATCTATGAATGCTACAGCCTCTCCTTTTCTTTGAGCTTCAGTCAAGATATGGATAGCTAATGTTGTTTTTCCAGATGCCTCTGGCCCATATATTTCTACTATTCTACCTTTTGGAATACCCCCTATTCCTAATGCAATATCTAAAGAAAGTGCTCCTGTTGGGATTACATCTACATCCACTTTTGTTTGTTCTCCTAACTTCATTATGGATCCTTTTCCAAATTGCTTTTCTATTTGAGATATAGCCATTTCTATAGCTTTTTTCTTTGGAGAATCCATCTTAATTTCAGGATCCATTTTCTTTTTAACAGTTGCTGTCATTAGTATATTTACATAAATTTATTACATATTCAGAATAACAGAGTGGAGAGAGAAGGTCAAAATATGAAACAAAAAATTTAATTAACCGATAATAATATTATATTACCTGTTTATCCAATACTGTTGAGAGATTATTCACTAATTCGTCTCTTAACTTTTGGCTCTCTCTAATATATTTAGATATTTCTATTTGTACTGAAGGTACTCTTAGATTATTTGCACAGTATTCACCTAAGGTTTCCTGATGATTATCTAAAAATCTAAATATTGCTATATTTACTCCCTTTAATTTTCCCTTATCTAAACCATTCTTTATACTTCTTGCTAACTCTATCGATTTCCTAAACTGTGTAGGATAGTAGATAGCAATATCGTACATTTGTCCATCTTTTAAACCATGTATATCTAAGAAGTATTTTATCTTCTGTTTCTTTACAATTAACTTAACTTCCTGTTTATATGGATTATCATCTTCTTTGTGATAGTTAGCATCAAAATCAGATTCATCCTTAAGAACAATACCCCAGCTATTTATATTTCTACAAACATCTTCAACAATGGTGTCCGTTAATGGTTCTCCCAACTTATATCCCATGCTTAATCTTGGCCTTCTATGGGCATATACATGAGGTGCGGAGAGAAGTATATTCTTTTTACCTTCTATTGTTTTAAATATTGGGGCATTCATTAATATATAAGTTAACATATATTGAGGTTTATTTCCAAATATGGAAGAATATATTTATATAATTTATTAAATATACTTTATGCGAAAACTAATTAATTTAGGATTATGCTTCATCTTGGCAATGATGTCGCTATCATTTGTAGCATTACCTTCATATGCACAAACAGATGAGGATTTTGAAGTAACTAGTAGTGATGATTTGATTTATTGGGATGGATCGGGTCCTATTTACGATAGTACTGAAAATTTGGAAGAACTCCTTGGTGCAGGTTTAGTATTTGGAGGAATTGCCTTAGTCATTGGGATAACTCTATCCTTAGGTATGTATATATTTTCTTCTTTAGCACTTATGAATATAGCTAAAAGATTAAATGAAGAAAATCCTTGGTATGCATGGATTCCTATTCTTAATGTTGTTTTACTATTCAGAATGGGAGATCAGAATCCATTATTAATATTACTTGTATTAATTCCTGGAATTGGAGCATTGGTGGTTGGAATTCTTTCGATAATCGCTCTTATGAATATTTGTGAGAAGAGAGGTTATGACAAGCTATTAGGATTGTTAGCATTAGTACCTGTGGCAAATATTGTGCTATTAGGTATACTTGCTTGGGGAAAGAAAGAGTAATTAGCTAGTGAATGGTATTAAAGGGGAGTACACTGTACTCCCTTTTTGTTTTTCATATATAATGTTCATATTAAAATCATTTGATATATCTGATGAAATTATTTTTCCACAGTGACCATACCACATTCAATAATCCTGTAGATAAAAAGATCTTCTCTTTGTTAAATCCTAAATTAGCAAGGATAGGCTACATACCTTCTGTTTCAGATCCCACTAGAAAATATTTTAATAGAACAAAAGATTGGTATAAGAAATATGGGGTAAAAAATTATCAATATTTTGATTTAGGTGAGGAGTATAACGAACGAGATATCGAGAAGCTTCTATCATGTGACTTGATTCATCTTTCAGGTGGAGATACCATTGAGTTTGCAAAAAATATTAAAAAACGAGATTTCAAGAAAACACTCAAGCAGTTTTTGGATAAAGGAGGTATCTTGGTTGGCATTAGTGCAGGAAGTTATGTTATGACTCCACATTTTGAAATAAAGAGGGTGGTCTACACAGAAGAGGTATACAAGGATGAGGATTTACAAGGTATGGGCTTAGTGGATTTCGAATTCTTACCTCATCTTCAAGTAAAAAGACATCTTATTGAAAAATTTATTGACTACTCAAAGATTAATGAGGAAAGAACTATTTACTTATGTGAAGACAACAATGGAATATTTGTTGATGATGGAAAAATAGAGATTCTAGGAGAAGTTCTAATCCTAAAAAACGGAGAATTAATAAAGTAGTGTCAAATAATATTGTCCCCCTCTAAGGTACCACATCAATCAATATCTTCTGCTCCTTCTCTTCTCCATCCCCTATTCCCTCCTGTTTTACCTTATCTATTCTCCTTACTAATTGATTAAATCTAGTACTGCTTACAGATTCATACTGCTTCTGTAATGACCCTATCCTATCCCCTATTTTATAAAATTCTCCAGAGAAGGTATCAAACTCCTTTTCAAATGCTTTTACATGACCAATGATATTATATATATTCTTCTGAACTCTAAAGTTCTCATACGATTGTTTAATCATTCTTAGCATAGCTGTAAAACTAAAAGGGCCTGCTAATACCACCTTGCTTGCCATAGCCTCCTGTGAAAGTTCAGGCATCTTGTCGTATATATATGAAAATATCATTTCATTAGGAATAAACAGTATTACAAAATCAACAGTTTTGTCCTCTGGACTAATATAATCTCTAGATGTAACCTGCTTAATCTTCTCTCTAACATCTTTCTCAAACAATTTCATATATTTTTCTTTGCTTTCCTTATCTTCAGCTTCCGACATTCTCTGTAAGTTGGCATATGGGAATTTTGAATCTACATTTATTCTAGTTCTATCTGGTAGAAATATTGCAAAATCAGGTCTTGTTTCAGAACCGGCCTGTTCTTTATTAAATTCATAATCCTCACCCCTTACAAAACCAGCCATTTTTAAAAGATCATCTGCTACCTGTTCTCCAAATTGTCCTCTTAGTTGATTATTTGAAAGAACCTTCTTCAAACTTTCTGTACTAACAGAAAGTTGTTCTGTAATCTTCCTACTCTCCTCTACAGAAGTTTTTAAACTAGAAAATGAATCTATCCTTTCTTTTTCTGCAGTTTTTAAATACTCCT
Source organism: bacterium (assembly GCA_022840695.1). Lineage (GTDB taxonomy): Bacteria > Patescibacteriota > Dojkabacteria > SC72 > SC72 > UBA2177. The sequence continues at coordinate 70,555 of JALHDC010000004.1, read as the reverse complement.
CCAAACCTTTTACCATTCTAGATATTTCCTCTCTTTTATTTTCAAAATCTATCTTATTCTGCTTACTTTCTGATGCTAAAGATTCTCTAGCTGTCCTAACCAAATATTCATTAGCTTCCATCAATGCTTTTGGCACTATCTCCTCTAACTTTTCCTCTATACTATCCTTCACATCATCCCCATTTACTCCTTGTCCTCTTTTGAGTATATAGAAGAGTCCAATACCAAGTAGTATGCCCCCTATTAATGCTATTATTACATCAATCATCATGTTAAAATACATAAAGTTATCGTATGCTATTATAGACTAAATATGATTAGGAAACTATCAGAAAAAGAGATCCTTTTTGTTAGACATCTGTTCTTAACAACCGTATTAGGGGGATTCATCGGTATACTAAACTATCTTTTCAATATTTTTGTAGCAAGATATACAACTGTAGAGATATTTGGATTCTACAGCTCTGTACTAGGAATTATATATATATTGCAGATCCCAGCTGTAGCGATACAAGCCACTATTACAAAGGATGTAGCCTTAAACAAAGAGAAGGATTTAGAGAGATATAAATGGAGATCATTGTTAATTTTTTTCATAATTGGAATATTTCTTTCTTTGATTTTCTTTATTCTTAAAGACTTAGTTGTAGATATAGCTTCTATACCAAAAGAAACAGTCATATATCTATCATTAACACTACTTTTTGCTTTTGTAAGTCCTGTAGGGAAAGGATTACTTTTGGGTATAGAGAAGGTTATAGAGGTTAATATTGTACTTCTGATTGAAACAGTACTTAGATTTTTAGTGGGTATAGTAGCTATTAAATATGGAGGATCATTACCTCTTTTAATACTTGCTTCTTCTGTTCCAGGAATGCTATCCACATTGATATTACTACCATTAATTAAATTTGATTCTAGAAAGAGTGAGGAGGTAAAGAGAAACTTTAAAGAGTTATTACTCATCACAACCTGTTTCCTACTTCTAACAGCACCATATACTGTTGATTTAATATTGGTTAATCCAATATTCAGGGCGGAGTATGCAGCAATATCTTTGCTTGGGAAATTGGTATACTTTGCATCGATCACGACAGCTTCCGTTATGTTTGCTAGACTAACAAATGAGAAGAATGAGAATAGTCAGAAGAAGAGTTTACTCCTATCCTTAGGATTATCTCTTTTCATTGGAATATTCTTGTCCACTTTATTCTTCATCTTTAACGGACATGTTGTAGATATTACTGTTGGATCTCAGTATAACGGAATAAATAGGTATATAGGTATTTTTGGTTTATGTATGGCAGGTTTTGCATTTGTATATATGACTACAAACTTTTTTATATCTAAAAGTTATTTTAAATATTTATACATTCTTCTATTTATAACCGTATTGCAAATAGTTCTTTTCATTAAGAGGAATGATTCTTTAGATATGGTTATGCAAAATCAAGTTATTGTTTTTGGATCACTATTTTTATTCACAGTGATATATCTGTTATTTAAATTAAGTAAATTAAAGAATGGTGGAGAAAAGAAGATTGGAGAAGAGAGTCAAGAAACTTTCTGATGAGTTTAAGAATTTTGCATTAAAGGAAGCTACTTTAGGTGCTGCAGTTGGTATTATGTTGGGTGCTGCATTGAGGGATGTTATTAATTCATTAGTTAATGATATATTAACCCCTCCAATAGCTCATATTACATCAGGTATAGATTTTACAAGTTTGTATTTTGTATTTGGTACTACTACTAAGTATGATTCTTTGAATGCTGCAAAGGAAGCAGGTGCTGTTGTAATACAGTATGGAAATTTTATTAATGAGTTTATAACTTTTTTAATAACTGCCTTTATTCTTTTTCTACTTGTATATCAAAGTGGAAAGCTTTTGAGCAAATTTAACAGGAAGGAAGAAGAGAAGAAGCAGGATAGTACAAAGAAGTGTCCATATTGTAAATCTGATATACATCAAGATGCTAAGAGGTGTCCTTACTGTACTAGTGAGTTAAAAGGTTAATTGGACGATGATGGATTCGAACCAACGACCCCTACAATGTGAATGTAGTGCTCTAACCAGCTGAGCTAATCGTCCATTGATTCACAATTATACCACTATTAATATGGCTTACTTGGATAGTTAGTAGAGACTGGAGGGGGAGTATATCCCTCACTACTCTGCTGAGTCTCTCTATTAATATCATTTACTCCAGTTTTAGCAATATTCTCTTGATCATTATCTTCTTTATCATCCTTGATCTCCTTTCGAAGATTAACCCACATTAATATGAATATTACTAAAAGAAATGGGAATGCTATAGCTACAAGAAGATTCCTAGTAACGATACCAGATATTAAACCTAGTACCAGACAACCCCCTAATACAAAAATCATTCTCCCTATTGTCATATGTTTATATACTAAATTTAGCTCTTCTTCACCTTAATTCTCTTTGTTAAAACATAGTTATCTCTTCTGACATCTATTAAGCTACCCCTCTTTATATCTATCAATTCATAACCTTTTTCATCTATATCCAATTCATACTTACCTTTATCTAATATAAATCTATACTTACCTTTTGAATTTGTTACTCTCTTAGCAATCACCTTATCAAATTCCTTTTCCCTTATTATCACAGATATTCCAGACAAAGATTTACCATTTTCATCAACTACTTTTCCATACTGTCCCTTCTTGTTAACAAAAGATCTAACCAATATTACAAATGGAATTATGTAAAGAAGCAAAAGCATTAAATTTGTGACATTTTCATGAGTGAAGTATGTGTAGAAGGAAATAACAACACCAATTAAGAATATGAAGATATTGGCAACAGAAAGGATTTTAAGCAACACATTTTTTGTTCTGTAGAAGAACATCATAGCTCCTAATATCTCTTTAGGATCTATAGGGACTGCAACCTGAACCTCGGCATCTTCAGAAAGGATTTCTAAAGCTCCTGTATACACATTTTGTAAAGGATAGTCTTGAGAACCTTTTACATATACACTAGGAAACTCATAACCAGACTTAGATACTTCAATTGTATACTTACCTTTATTTAAACTTGCAGAGAATCTTCCATTAACATCTGTAACAGCAGTATCCATCAATCTTTTTCTAGTATTGTATATTCTTACTAAGGCCATATGAACAGGCTCCTTAGTATTTGAATCATATACAAAACCGTAATTAACTCTTTTCTTTCTAAAACCAAAGGAGCTTAATACAACAGCAAAGAATTGTACTATTACATAGCCTAATTGTGTTAAACCTCCAAGCAGTGCAGTTGTCCCTACTGTTACAGTAACAACATTAGCTGTTGTAGAAACAGTTTGTAACTCATTTTCTTTTAGATCCTTAACCACTGTATTATCTAAAATACCCAGTGCACTATTTTTTGCATTCTGTAATACAGTGTATCCTTCACTTAAAACAGTCACTATTTTTTGTAAAGTGGTTTCTTTCTTTCCTTCAGCAGAAGTTTCATTCTTTCCCTCTTCTTTCACTTCTTCTTTAACAGGAGTCTCTTTTACAGGCTCTTCGAAATAGAAACCTAAACCACCCGTTCCTGTTAGACCATCAGCTATCCAATAATTAATTCCACCTATAACTGTCTGAGAAACAGTTACATTTACTCCCTCTACACTTCTTGTTTGAGGAAAATTTCCTGTAAATCTTACACCACCTAAACAATTTTCTTTTACATCTTCCAATTTTGAAACTGCAGGACAGATGAGAAAACCATTTGTATCATCTCTGTTTACATACATAGTATATGGTTTAGAGACACCATGAGATTGTCCAAGCTTAACCACACTTTTTCTTTCAGTTGAGGAACTTAGTATAACTGCATTGGCCCAATCACGATCTTGGTTAAATAGGACAGGGACATCTGCTACCAGAATATCTCCTTTCTTTACTCTAACAATCTTTTCTCCAAATTGAGCATTGCTTCTTGAAGTCAAATCTACTTCCTGATTTGTTAATGTAGCTCTTAAATTAGCATCAACATTTTGTAAAATTGCTCCCGTTCCTATGAATATTGGATCACTCCAATCAGTTTGAGCTAATAGCTTGTTTCTAGCTTTTACAGAAAATCCATACTGTGTTCCTACTTCTAATCCAGAAAGGAGAATTCCATTGGTCGAACCAAAATTCGCGAATGTTCCCCATACTTCCTGAGTAGATATCCTTCCAGTATTGAAATCTATATAGTTACCAGTATTATTTTCTCTAATTAATAGTTCTGTATCCGCAGGATTGTCCAAGGAATTAATATATACTCTAGCACTATTGCTTGATACAGCATTTACTCTAACCATGGCAGGTCTTTGAGCCAATGTATATGTGGATTGGTTTGATGACCATGCTGTTGCAATATTCCTTCTATTTAAGCTTCTAATCTTAAACTCATACTGTGTATTTGGGAGTAGGCCATCAATATCTATAGTAGAGGCAAATGGAATCATAGATGATGTACTTGTAAGAACCTTCAAGTCATTGCTGTAATATCGATTGCTTTTGTTTTCCATTATTTGCAAATTATCTCTACTACTTCCAGATATCGTTAATCTCAATGATGTTGGTCCTACTGCAGTCAGTGAGGAGATATTTGAGGGTTCAGAATATGTAGAGAAGAGGAATGTGTTGGAGTAGTCACTTTCGGAAATATTACTGTATACTTTAACTTTTCTCGAGTATTCAGTATTAGAAGAAAGACCTCCTTCTATACATTGATTCATTGTATTTACAGAACAGGTTAGAAGTAGATTGTTGTTACTATCATATATTCTGTATCCTACTTTAGAGGCATTCTCATCTGTTACTCTCCAAGTAAATGAGTTTGTGGTAGTTGTAAGAGCCGAGAGAAGTGTTGGAGTATTTAATTTTGTTGCGGTAGTAACCGATTGTGAGAAGTCACTTTCTATATCATCCTCATTTCTAGATTTTGCTTTAAATATATATTCTGTACCTACTTCTAAACCTACTACCTCTTTACCATTCGCAGATCCGAATTGAGTATATGTCCCCCATACTAGATCATCCACCAAACTACCTGTTGATATATCAACATATTTTCCACTTTTCTCTTCCATAATGGCATACTGTGTACCTTCTGGATTATTATCAGATGAGAGAGCGATAGTTATGCTATTTGTTGTCTGAGAAACTACTGTTGGAATATTAGGAATACTGGACTTTGTGTATGTTCCCATATATTCACTGAATGTACTTTCTACTCCATCAAAATTCCTAGCTTTTACTCTAAAGAAATATAGTCTATTGGGATCTAAGTTTGTTACAGTTGTACTTTCTGATTGTACCCATTCCGTTATTCCTTCACTACAATCCTCTTCTTCGCATTCAAAGAATACACCAGAGTTACCTTCATTAACATTATTGATACCTTCCGCTGTTAGAGTAACGGATGTAGATGAAAGTGGTGTTAAGGAAATGGAAGGGACTTCTGCTAATGTATATACCGTGATACTTTCAGAATATGGAGTTTCGATACTATCTCCATTCCTTCCTTTTACTTTAAATGTGTATGGAGTATTAAAATCAAGATTAGTAACTTCATCCGTACTTGTTGATATCCATTCATTTATACCAGTATCACAGCCTGTATTTTCACAGTCAAAATATATTTCAGAATTATTGACTTGACCTAAAGCAGAAAGTGTTAATGAGGAAGCTGTTTTACTACCTCCAGGAAATATGGAAGGAACTGAAACGAGGGTATAAACCGTTGCTGTTTCAGAAGATACACTCTCTCCGAGAGCATTATATGCTTTAACTCCTCTTGTGTATTGAGTGTTCTCTTGCAAACCTGTTTCATCACAGTATGTAAGATTTTCTCCTAGGCAGTATTTTATAAGGGTTCCTTCCTCATCGACTAAGATAAAACCTTCTTCATTAGTTGCGTTATCTGTGAAATTCCATCTTATTGTATCTGTAGATAAGGCCTCTGGTTCACCGATCGTTGGTACAGATGGTGTTATATCATAGTTCAAAGAGACGCTATCTAAAACAGGTGTACTTGCTCCATTAGTATTAGTTGTAATCTTGTAGAAGAAGGTAGGAGTTAACCATTCTAATGCTGTAAGATCTATTATATTGTCTACACCAACAGAAAGAGAATCTGATCCTCCCAAATTCCCAGAAGAATTGTACCATGTAAGCGCATCAGTACTAAACTGAACAGAACTAGATGTCCCTGCTGGGCTAGAAGAGAGTGAATATGCAAAAGAAAGAACTGCAGCATTACTATCAATATGAACTAAATCAAGCGATTGTAAAATCATACTATCTTTATATAAAGGAGCTTGTAATGTACTTGCAGCAGGTCTAGTTGTTCCTGATAAAGATGATACATATTGAATCCTTACCCTTCCTGAACCTCCATTACCACCATTATGACATATTCCTAATCCACCATTCCCACCATCACTATTTATTCTATTAGTTCCAGCAGTGGTTGAGTTTGTAATTAGTTTAATAGATCCACCAGCTGCACCACCACCTCCTCCTCCAGATCCTTCAGCAGCACAAGCCCATTGTCCATAATATGCAGCATTACTGCCGGCATAACCTCCAGCTGTAATTACTCCAGCTGTTGGTTCTACAGTTAACGAATTTGCTGATATTATAACAATACCACCCCCAATTCCTCCAGCTCCTCCTCTCCTAGGACCTCCTGTACCTGCTCCACCTCCTCCTGAACCAAAATATACTTTGCTTAAATCAGCAACACCATATGTCCCACCTCCACCACCACCTCCTCCTGTTCCTGTATTACTACTTCCTCTTCCACTTCCACCATTACCACTCACATTAGTACCTCCAGAAGTACCTGCTTGATAACCACCCCCTGCGGTTGCAGCAGTACCATATCCTCCACCTCCACCACCTCCTCCTCTAGATCTTCTAAAATCAAGTCCTGATCCACCACCACCTCCTCCTCCTGCACCACCTGTTGCTGAACCTGCACCACCAACAGAATTCCCACCACTTGCATGCTGATAATTTCCGCCACCGCCTCCTCCACCCCCCATATTTCCAGCTTCTCCTCTATCACTTACACCTCCATATAAATTATAATCTCCACCTGTTCCACTATTATATCCACCAAATGTCTCACCAGCACCTCCTGCTATATCTGCTGCTCCTCCTCTATATCCTCTGCCTGCTACCGTAATAGTACCGTTGACTGTAACTGTACCATTTGCTTTAAACATCATTACTCCTCCCTTTGTTCCATCCCAAGCAGAAGGATACCAGTTAACACCTGCATTTATAGTTACATCAGTATATTGTGGTATCCTCTGAACCATAATTTTCTGTGTTGTTCCATCATATCCATTAACAAGATTACTATCTAAGGCCAGAGTATTACCATTAATCCCAGTAATATATGCCGTATCATATTTCCCTACATTTCCATAATCTGCTGCTGTTCCTTGTAGATTAATTATTAATATCTCGTCTCCAATGGCTAACCCTGTAGGAGCAGAACTTAATGTAACAGAATTACTCCCAGCTGCAACATTGGCCGTAACCCTAAAATTTACAGCATCTCCATTTGCTCTACCAACACAACTACCCGTATTTATTTCCTTATTTGCTGACACAGTACATGCGCCATCAGCTCCTGTACCATATCCATATGCGATTTGTTCTACTTTTACAGATCCATTTGAAATGGAATAATTAGTGGAATTAGCAATATCTAAATAAACTGTGTTATTAAAATTGTCTAATGTAGTATATGCTACACTCTGTATGGTTTTAGAAAGATATAGGTATATTACTATCGGAAGAAATGTAAGTACAGTAAAAATACACATGATTACAATCAGTTTCCTCCCGTTAAAATGCTTTTGAATATTTTTCATTAAGAAGGCAGTTAAATTAACCTAATTCATTTTACATACCTGGGAGTATGATGACAAGAGTATCAGAAAGATTTGTTTAAGAAAATTGGGCGATATAGGATTCGAACCTATGACCCTCTCGGTGTAAACGAGATGCTCTGACCAGCTGAGCTAATCGCCCCTACATATATATGCCGGGGACAGGAGTTGAACCTGCACGGGAGTATAAATCCCACTACCACCTCAAGGTAGCGTGTCTGCCAATTCCACCACCTCGGCATATTATACAGCAATTCTATCAAACTACATATGTAAACTCAATTGCAAAAATATCTGGTTTGAGGCAAAATGTAACCATAATATATTAAGAAAAGAACATGAAAATTAAAAATATACATGCAAGAGAAATACTAGATTCAAGAGGAATACCTACAATATCAACAGAGATAGAACTATGGAGTGGAGACAAAGGAGTATCAGAAGTCCCTTCCGGTTCATCTACTGGTAAAACGGAAGTTTTTGAATTAAGAGACAATGATCCAAGTAGACACAATGGAAACGGTGTATTAAAGGCAGTAGAAACGATAAATGGGAAGATAAAGGAATTGGTTGTAGACAAAGAATTTACTAGTCAAAAAGAATTTGATGACCTATTAAATAGTACTGATGGTACGGAATTAAAATCAAACCTTGGGGGAAATACTATTCTTTCATGCTCAATGGCATTTGCAAGAGCAGTTACCAATTCCCTTGGTCTAAATCTCTATGAATATCTCGCAATGATATATTGGGACAAAGAGTACAAGGAAAGTAATTTCAAACTCCCTACACCCATGGTATTGGTTATGGAAGGTGGAAAACATGGTAATTGGGCTACTGATATACAGGAATATATGATTGTACCAAATATGGATAAATTCAAAAGTTTCTCAGAAGCCTTTAAATCAAGTACAGAGGTATTTCATAATATACACGATGTTTTAAATGAGAGAGGATACTCTGTCGGATTAGGTTTAGAAGGAGGATATGCTCCAAAAGAACTAACAGGTAACGAAGAAGCTTTTGAGATAATAATGAAGGGTATAGAGAAAGCAGGATTTAAAGTTGGAGATGATTTTAAATTTGCTTTGGATTTAGCAAGTTCAGAGTTCTTTAATGAAGAAAGTGAAAAATATATTTTGAAAAGTGAAAAGAAAGAATTAAGTACTGAGGAATGGATAGCTCTACAAAAGGAATGGTACAAAAAGTATCCAATATATTCCATAGAAGATCCATTGAACCAAGATGATTGGAGCGGATGGACAAGTTTAACAGAAGAGTTAGGAAAAGATTTAGTAATTATTGGAGATGATCTATTAACTACAAATGTAAAAAGAATTCAGAATGGTATAGATACTAAAGCAATGAACAGTGTCCTTATTAAATTAAATCAGATAGGGAGTGTTACAGAGACTTTAGATGCCATAAGGATATCTACTGACAATGGATTAAGTTCTGTAATATCACACAGAAGTGGAGAAACTAATGATGATTTCATTGCTGATTTAGTAATAGCTACACCTGCAGATTTCTGTAAATTTGGAGCTCCATCAAGAGGAGAAAGATTAGTGAAATATAATAGACTATTAGAAATAGAAGAAATACTAAAGAGATAGTCTTGGATTTCTATCTACTTTCTCAATATCTTCCTTTAAGGTTAAGTACTCTTTCCTAAGTATTTTGTAATATGCAGCTATCCCTACCATTCCTGAATTATCTCCTCTGTATTCTTTTTCAGAAAAAACAAATTTTAATCCATATGATCTTGCCATCTTACCAATCTCTCTTAATATCTCTTCACTATTAAATACTCCCCCTCCTACAAACAGTGTTTCAACTTCATTGTGTTGTTCAATTGCACTTTCCAGTTTGATCTTTAAAGATTCTATAATTGCATCAAGGAACCCTCTACAAAAATCATATACCCATTCTTTCTCTTTTCTTCCCTCTTCTCTTAACTCTTTTACTTTGTATAGGGCCGCTGTCTTCAATCCAGAGTAACTAAAATTTAGATCTTTGGAGTTTTTCATAGGTACAGTGAAGGATATGTTTCCTGATTTTCCTTTCTTAGCGAATTCACATATTACAGGGCCTCCTGGATATCCTAAGTCTAACATTCTAGCTACCTTGTCTAATGCTTCGCCAACTGCATCATCCAAAGTCTCCCCTAATTTTTTGTAACTACCTATTTTTTCTACATATACTATTTCTGTATGTTTACCAGAAATTAATAGGGCTAAAGCAGGAAAATATTCTTCTGATTTCTTTCCATCTATACCAATTAACCCAGATAGTAGATGACCTTCCATATGGTTTACTGGAATAAAGGGTTTGTTGTTTTTAATAGCAAGATCTTTAGCAAAGTTCAAACCCACTTCCAAATCTATGGCTAATCCTGGACCATATGTAGAAGCAACATAATCTATATCCTCTATATTTACTTTAGCTTTCTTAAGAGCTTGTTCATACACCATAGGGATGTTTTTTTCATGTTCCCTTCTAGCTATATCTGGAACAACTCCACCCCACTTTGCATGTATTTCCACTTGCGAGGATACTTCAGAAGAGAGAATCTTGTTGCCTCTTAATACAGCTACAGATGTATCATCACAACTTGTATCTATTGCTAATATTAATGGATTATTCATATATCTCTATGCTCCTTTCATTAAGTGATATATATTTAATATTTACCTTGTATATGGGAATATTCATATTGTCACAAAGTGCTGATATTTCTTGGTAGAATTTGTCTGCCCACTCTATTAGTACAATATTTCCACTTTCTAAGTGCTGTATTAAACCAGATGTTTCCAATTCATGGTCTTCAAGTTTCCATGTATCCATATGTGCTAATATTTTTTCTTTACCATTGTACATATATGTATATTCATTAATTATGGTATATGTTGGAGAATTAACAATATCTTTTACACCAAGTTGTTCTGCTACACCTTTGGCAAATTGTGTTTTTCCTGCTCCTAATTCTCCACTTAGAGCAATTACAACTGGTTTATTTTCTAAGAGGTATTTCTTTGTAAAAGTTTTTCCTAAATCAATAGTTTCTTGGGTATTTTTTGTTACTTTTTCTTCAATTTTTTTGTTCTTAATTAATGCATCTTCAAATTGTATCTTACCCTGTCTTAATACTGAGAGTTGATTCATTGTAGTATCAAGTACTGTAGAGGGTTGATTCTTAGGTAACTGTCCTGCATCAAGAAAGAGACCAATTAGTTCTAAACTTTTCTTAGGTAAATCCTTAATTAGTTGATCTATGTTGTATGGTGGAGATTTGTAGGATACATTTGCAGATGTTGCTGTAATTGGTTTACCAAATTCCTTAATTAAATCTAATGTAAAGTTGTAATCTGGATATCTAACTCCTACTGCACCTTGTATTGATACTACTGGAGGAACAAGGTTACCTTTGCTCATTGATATTACTGTTATTGGTCCTGGTAGGTAGTTTTCATAGAGGTTGTCTGCCATATCATTTATATCTACATATTCTTCTGCCATTTTCTTATTAGCTACAGCTATTGATACCGGTTTGGATCCTCTTAGTGTTTTGTATTCCATTATCTTTTTTAGTGCTTCTGGGTTTGTAACATCTCCTCCTAGTCCGTAGCAGGTTTCAGTTGGGTATACAATTAATCCACCGTTTTCTAATGTTTCAACGGCTTTTTTAATAGCTAAGTTTTTCTCTTTTTTAATATCGATTCTGTTCATGGTATAATGGATATTATACTAGGAATATATTGAAATGCCCATATTCCAATGCTTTTAAATTGTTATACATATTATTACTATGTCACTATTACATTTAACAGACGAAAATTTTAAGTCTGAGGTTTTAGATCATGAGGGTGTAACTATTGTAGATTTTTGGGCTCCTTGGTGTGGACCATGTCAGATGGTAGGACCAGTTATTGAGGAATTATCTACAGAGATGGAGGGTAAGGCTAAGGTTGGAAAAGTAAATGTAGATGAGGAAGGTACTTTAGGACAAAGCTATGAGATTATGAGTATACCTGCAGTGTATGTATTCAAGAATGGAGAGGTTGTAGAGAGATTGATTGGAGCTATGGCTAAGGAGAGCTACAAGGAAGCTATTGAGAAGTATCTATAGTTTGTAGTATTTAAGAAATTCTTTTGTAACTGAGACCTGATTTCTACCATTCTTTTTTGATTGGTATGCTGCTTTGTCTGCTTTCTCTATCTGGTTATTTAGTTGCTCGGAGAATTTTTCTGAATCTTCTACATTCTTAGACATATCTTCTACCTCTACAATATGTACTCCCATTGAAAGTGTTGATGAATATTGTTTGTCTTTTTCTTTTGATACTGCTTTAAGTAATCTTTGTGCTAATCCATGTGCTGTACTCTTTGATCCAGTAATTTCTTCAACCACTATGATGAATTCGTCTCCTCCTAGTCTAGCTACGATATCCCTTTCTCTAATTGTTGATGTTAGGATATCTATTACATTTAGTATGGCCTTGTCTCCCATTTTATGACCGTATGTATCATTTATGGTTTTAAGATTATCCATATCAAAATATATTATTCCTAATCTCTTCTTAGGATCACTGCTATTTACCAATCTTCTAACTTTTTCATCAAATCCTTTTCTATTGAATACCTTAGTAAGAGGGTCTCTTTCTGCAAGGTTTGTTAATTTTTCAATGTACCTATCATATATTACTTCTCTGTCTCTGTTAGATTCAAAGAATTGTATGAAGAGGTATCGGTTGTAATCCTTTTCATAGAGGTTAACATCAACAAATTCATCTATGCCTGTAGATTTGTCTAATTCCATGAATTTCTTTTTTACATCAAATCCTGTTTCTAATACTCTCTTTAGTCTGAATTTCTCTTCTTTGGTAAAGAGTTCATATACATTTTTGAATTTGGATATTTGAAAATCTTCGTTGGTATTTATGACCGTGTTTAGTATATTTCCATCTGGATCTATTTCAAGTATTACTATATCTAGGAAGAGAGATAGTATGTTTTGTATTTCTTTCATAGTCGTAGTTGTATATATTTTGATAATGTTATCATTTATATATGGTGTATACAATATTTTATTGTTATTTTATATATAGTTTGATATACTTTTTTCGATATATATGGAGTGGTAGCTCAATTGGTTAGAGCATCTCACTGTCACTGAGAAGGTTGCGGGTTCGAGTCCCGTCCATTCCGCCATTTTCAACATGTTCCAACAAGACCCGTCCACTATCTTTTAAAACCCTTATGGAGATTGAGTTATTTGGGCCTTAAAAAATGAAGTTTCCAAAAGTAAGGCCTGGTGGATGAAAAGAGTCAAAAAACATGCATTTTTTAGAGCCCTCGGTTCGAAGGTAGAAGCCTTATTTTACAAAACAAAAAGGCATGTCAAAAAACAAATCTTTATTTGCTCATAGAAGTAATTTTACATCAGAAATTTCCTATGAATATCATAAAGCAACACACCCTTCCATAACTTTCTATTTAGACTAGACTATGATAAGATAGCTTTGTAATAATATATTTTATTACAAAATCATTGATTAGAAATAAAGATAGAATCTCCGAAACTGATTGGAGATATTATTACAATCCACATATAGTCTCTGTTTTTCAAAGATATTCTGAGTATAAAAACAACTCTCATTTATGGGCAATAACTGGAGATCTTGATAATCTTGGCGTCTTTGTAGCAAAAAATGGACGTGCAAATGCTGAAAATCTTGTTGATCTTTATAACCAAGTTATAAGAAACTATCTAGATGATTGGTATGAAAAAAATAATAAGCAAATAATTGCCCTTTCCTTTATGCCTTGCGGAGAAGAAGTTAATAATTGGAGTATCCAAAGATAAAGACATTATTAAGAAGTTGTTTTCTGTAATTAATAAAGATATCGAAAGTATTATGAATGAGCAAAGCTTTATTGGTACTGAAGATACAAAAGCAAGTTTCGGAACAAGTATTATCGATAACACCAAAATAAATAGACTTATCTGTACACTCGTATTGAAGTATAAGAAAACAAAAGAAAATCAATTTGTCTACCCTCTATATTTAAAAATTCTCAGAGAAATAAGAAATCTCCTAGCAATCGAATTAGATAAAGTAAAATTTAGCAACATTCTAAACGGAGAATACCCTATTGAAGTAAGACAAATAGTACTAACACAAATGCTTAAATATAAAGTAAATACAAAAAATATAATCTCTTCACTTAATGACATGGAAATAACTAAATTGAAACTCTTAATGGAAACCGCTGGGAATAGATATGGTATTACATTCGAACAATCCCAGCTAATAAATAATATTTTATTCGATATAGATGAAAAGAAAAATTAGAATACTTATTGGAGGCGGTAGAATATGGTCAGGAGAGACCAAAGAAATCGACAAAAAAGTAATATTTATAGCGCAAGAGAATCATCTGCCCTTAAATGTTTTATTCTTCCCAACATCTTCTGGTGATAGAAACGACTATATAAATGCCTTTGAAACAGAATATGCGAATTTAGGATGTTCAATAAATATCGTTAGATTACATAAAAAAAGATATAGCAAAAAGATACTGACTGACTTATTTACAAATTCAAGTATCGTATATCTTGGATCAGGAGATCCTGAAGTTTTCATTACAATATTAAAAGAGAAGAGAATCTACAAGCATTTTATTTCTCTCTTAAAGACCTTTGATGGGATATTGGTAGGATTAAGCGCAGGAGCAGCACTGCTATGCGAAGGATATTTAGACCTTTCAAAAGAAGATTATACAGTCAGACATGGTTTCGGGATATTAGAAAATATAATTTTAATACCTCACTACAAACCCTCTGAAAAAGTTTTTAACGAAGACTATTTGAAATTAAAAGATTTAGAAATTGCATGTTTTGATAATAATCTTATTTTTGACAGAATTTTATTTAAGAATGGAAATTGAGTTTAATAAACCAGAATAGCTATCTAAAGATTCAACTGTATCGCTAGTAAATCCCTCATCCCAACAAGACGAACGTTTTCATAGAAACTCTGAAATAGAAGAATATCTTAACTCTCTCGGTTTCGAAGTTAAGGATCATACAGCCTTACAGGGTAACGATGCTGAAAGAATTGCAAAATTTAATCAAGCTGTTAATTCAGGTTCAAAAGCAATATTCCCCGTAGCTGGGAATAGTCATTCAGAACATTTGATTGAAGAACTAGACTTCGAAGCATTAAAAACACTTAAGCCTATTTTTACAACTTTTAGTGCAGCTTCAACATTACAATTAGCAATAAGCACAAGGGCAAATTTGGAAACATTTTATGGACCACACATCTCATTTATACAAAGTAAGTCTAGTCATCGGGAGAATCAATACACCATAGCTTCCTACTTAAATATGTTATGTGGGACATCTGCAAGATGGGGATTAAGAGGTAAGCTTGGAGCAATTGCTTTTAGAAATACAGTTGAAGGGAATCGAATCGTAATGAGGAATATTATTTCTCAAATACCAGATTTAGATAAACTTTATGATGGAGAGCCAATACCTTTTATAGGAACTACTGACAAATCCGAAACATTTGTCACTGGGAAATTAATGCCTACATTCCTACAAAGTCTGAATATAGCAGCTAAAACAGGATTAGAGATTGTAGATTTATCTATTTTACCCCATTGGGGAAGTGATATATTCCATGATGAATATTTAAGTGGAATAGATACTATGTATACAGAAGGAGTTAAAATACTTCCACTTACTAATCAACAGTATGTTTGGATAAAAGATGATTCTATAAAAATTATTCAAGTATAGGATAGTAGGTTCCAGACCCGTATGTCCCGCCATATTCCTTTGGTTCTTTATAGACCCGTGTACTACCTCTTAGAAAGGTTGTTAAACCTTGATTGTTTCGACCTTCAAAAAACGAGTTTTCAGAAATTAGGCCTGGTGTATAGAAATACTCCTAAAACGTCGCATATTTATATCTCCTCGATTCGAAGTCAGAATGTTGATATAACAGAAGAATTTGAGTATTCGCTAATCTGAGATTCCGTTACATTCTCGTTCACCTTACTATATTTTCTGTGGGTAATTCCATAATGTTGTTGTCAATTATATTGTCAAATAACTTGACAATTGTTTGACGAATCCATATAATAAACTATGTTAAATCCTAAGTACAAACTAAGTAAAAAACTCTTAGAAAATATATCTTCAATTGAAAGACTCTATGGTCAATTAGAATCACAAGTAGTTCCTAAAAATTTACTTCTTAATCTAGAAAAACACAATCTTGTTAAATCATCTTTTTCTTCTAATAGCATTGAAGGTAACCCACTCTCTCAAGAAGAAGTTACTAATTTAATACTTGGAGGAAGGGTACCGGCAAACAGAGATGAAAAAGAAGTAAAGAACTACTTTAATATCCTAAAACAGATAGGGAAAGAATATGACACTTTAGATATTGATACGATATTAAAGATCCACAAAGAACTCTTAGAAGGAGTTGAAGATGAAATTGCAGGAGATATAAGAGATAGAAAGGTTGTAGTTGGAAATCCCTCTGATAAAGGTACTGTGGTCGTAAAGCATGATCCACCAGAACATACTAAGAAAGGAATAGAAAAACTACTTGAGGAGTTAATAGATTGGACAAACACCTCAGAAGATTTAGACATACTTAAAGCAGGTATATATCATCATGAGTTTGTATATATTCATCCATTTGTAGATGGTAATGGTAGAGTTTGTAGATTAAGCACTACTCTTCTTTTAGATCAACTAGGATACAAGATAAATAAGTATTTTGTACTTGATGATTACTATGATATTGATAGGATACAGTATTCTGACTCCCTACACTCTGCAGATAGTGGAGATAAAACAGAATGGCTGGAGTATTTTACAGATGGTGTTAAATATTCTCTACAGTCTGCATTAGCTAAGATAGAAGAAGGTTTAAAGAATATTTCTTTTGATATGCGTCCTACAAATAGAGAAAAGGATGTATTAGATCTAATTAAGAAGTACAAAGAGATTACTTCTTCTGATGTTGCAAAGGATCTAGATATATCTAGACAGCAGGCTTTCAATCTTCTAGATGGTCTTGTTTCAAAGGGTTATTTAGAAAAACAGGGTAGTACTAAGAATAGTTTTTATATGTTAAGGTAGTTTTTGTTTCCAAAGAATACGGTTTTACGTATGTTATAGAAATATAAGATTTTCTACATATATGACCTGTTTATTATGAGGAAGATGCTCGAACCTCTGATTAAAGAAATCTTTTAACTGCTTACTAATATCTTAGCTTCGTTCGAGTCCTGTCCATCCCGCCATTCTTTCCAGGTTGCGACAAGACCCGTCCACTATAACTAGGAATCCCTTGGTTGCTTCATTATTTCTTCTCTAAATTTAAGTATTTCAATTTCACATCCTGGTGGATGAGAATACCCATATTTTGACTAGTTTTCACTACCCTTCGGTTCGAAGGAGAAAGCCTTACACAGTACAAGAGATCTCTCTTTTGTGAATGAAAGGGTAAACTATGGATTTACCCAGTTATTAAATCCGTTAGGAAGACATGTTTTGGGAATTTCCCCATCTCCCACATTTCCACAAACCATTTTAACTCCCCCTAACACAGTATCTTGACAATACTTCTCTTTATTATTAACAATTTTATACCCACAAAATACATATCCTGATTTTGTATTGCCATCTTCTGGATAACACCAGGTTATGACTATATCACCTTCTGGAGGACAATTTCCTGAGGTAAAAGCAGGAGTATTTCCTACTGTCGGTTTAACAGATTCACTAGTCGAGCCTGTTTTATGGCACATATTATCTGATCCAAGAGTATATCCATCATTACAGTAATATGTATAAGTAGTCTTTGTACATAATTGCCTAGATGAATCCCATATATATCCATCGGGACAACACGTCGTATCTGTCGCTTTATACCAACCAGCCTTACAAGAAGTTTTCTCTATAAATTCATTCCAATCACTAAGGAAATTCTCCATATCATCTTTGTACCATGCAGTAGTTTTCCTAGCTTGGGGTTCTATTGTATTAATATTTACCTGTAACATATTAACAAGATCTTCTGTGGATACTTCTGCAAAATTTCCAATTCCATAATTGGACATAGAAAAAGTAAGATTGGACATAAATTCTGTTGATTCATAACCAGTCGCCAACTTCTCCTTCTTTTCATCTATCTCCTCCTGCTCAGCATCAAAATATACCCTAGTATTCTCCTCAGGCTCTCTATATTTAAGGATTGTAAATGGATTATCTCCATTCAGCTCAGAAAGAACAGTATTTCTATCTGATCTTGATGTAATCTTTGCATTACCAGATGTTATATATACATATATTGCATATATATCTCCCTTGCTATTTTCAATCTCTTTACGATATTCTTCTGATGAGCGTTGGTATTTCTCATATTTTTCCAAATCTAATTCCCCATTATCATAATAATAATCATTATCTTCAAGGCCTAGCTCCTTCTCTAACTTCTCCCATTCTTCATACCTAGCTGTTTCCGCATCAGTATCATGTATAATTTGAACATACGCTTCAGCATCATTCAACTCTATCAATCTGTCTCCCGCTTGTACTGTAAGGACATGATCATCCTCTTGTGGTTTTGCACGGTAATATACCTCTCCTTCCATCTGTACAATCCTTGTCTCTTTATCATAGAAATTGAATTGGACCTTTGTACTATCATATATCGTAGCCATAGAGGCATCAGGTAATACAGCATAAGCCTTAAGACCTACTCTTCCACCTGGGAGATCATCATCACTCCATTCAATCGCATACGATTCCCATACAGTAAGATTGACTGTAGAGTGATTAGGCATAACCGTTTTTTCTCTTCCTAAATCTATACAACTTCCCTCTTCAGACATGCTACATTCTTCGGAATCTGGGCTAAAATCAGAACTTATTTGCACACTATCATGACTAAAGTCTTCATTTGGAGGAGTACCTACTTCCCCATAAAGATCATATGTTGGATCTGTATCTTCAGTATCATAGGGTTGAGCGAATGTAGTTAATGCTTCTTCAGAATCATCTGCATATCCTTTTTCAAAAGTATTTTGTGCATTGTTATTAATAGATGTTGGGAGATTTTTTCCTCTTAATACGAAATATACAAACAAAGAGATAACTATTAAAACTACAATAACAATACTAATAATTATTATTTGTCTCTTTCCAAGTTTTAATTCAGAAAGTTTTAGGAAAGGGTTTTTCATTTAATAGAAAATACAAGTTATTAATAAGTTTATCACTCGTTATTAGTGATGTCAAAATTAGAGAATATGATTCCAGACCTGTACCCTCCCCATTACGGAACACTTCATTCCTAACACATCCCAAACTATTGACTCCCCATTTCAAAATGATATATACTTAGTTATGGGTATATACCCATAACTAAATTGTTAATATATTAATATGCCAAACTTAGACCGTACAGGGCCATTAGGACAAGGCCCTATGACTGGAAGAAAGCGTGGTTTCCTTCCAAGATTAAAAGGAAGAGGACTTGGAGGCTCAAAGGAATGTAAATGCCCTAACTGTGGATATACAGAACCACACACAAGAGGAATACCATGTACAAAAAAGATTTGCCCTAAATGCGGCACCCCTCTAAGAGGAGAATATTGCTAGTATGAGACCCCGATTCAGAAGAAGACTAGGAATACAATTTAATGATACATACTTCAAACCAAGAGGAATACCTCTAAGAGAGCTTACAGAGGTTAATCTAACTGACGAAGAGTTAGAAACACTTAGATTGAGATATATAGAACACATAGATCAAGAAGATGCGGCTAAGATGATGGGCATATCTCAAAGCCAATATCAAAGAGATCTTACCTCAGTAATGCAGAAGATCTCACAAGCCCTAATCAATGGATATGCAATCTCCATAACCAAAAGAGAGCCATAGTATTTCAATCTTGACTGAAATATGCTCCACTGGTATATTTCAATATATGTTGAAACATCTTGAAGTGAAAAATATTAAAGAATTGGAGAAGTTATTAGTAATTAACCGTATCCAGATCCTCAGCCTCCTTTACAAAAAAGATACTTGCGTATGCCAGATGGTTAAAAATCTGGAATTAAAACATAACCTCATCTCCCATCATCTCAAAACATTACAAGATATGGGGTATATCTCAAGTACCAAAAATGGCCAACATGTTATGTATCATCTAGAAGAATCTAAAAAAAATATTGTTAAAAATCTTTTTAAATTATTATCTATTTAAAAATGAACAAAAAATTGCTCTTAATCCCAGCCTTAGTAGTTGGGATACTACTCCTTCTAGTGGGAGAATATTTCCTCATTAACCGATATGTCTGTAAAGATACACCTAAAAAAGAATCCCTTACTCCACAAGCCATGATGCTACTCATTGAGTTCCAAAATACTGATGGATTGGTAAATATGGTAAATGATATGAAAGAGAGAGATGTTAAAGGATTGTTAATGGTAAGTGGTAGCTTCATAGAGAAGCATGCAGATGTTCTAAAAGAGATTCTAAAATCAGGAGTTGTAGAACTTGCACCATCATATGATCCAGAGCCATTCTGGGGTATGTCATATGACAGGCAGTATGAGATTATCTCTGAGATGATTGAAAATGCACAAACATATCTTGGTGTTACTCCAAGAGTAATTAGTTCTAGGTACATGGCATCAGATGAGAATACAGTTAAGGTTGCACAAGCATTGGGTATTGAATATATTACTGCAAGGGGGACAACAGAGTTAGCTACAACAGTATACAAACCAGAGGAATATGATGTGAAGATTATATCGGTATCAAATATTGATGTACCAGAATTTAAATATGGTAGTTTCTGTGATTACAGCTTCTATGAAAGAAATGGCTCTACAGGAGATATGGAGACACAGTACAAGAGAGCTATACAAAATGAGAAGTTCATGGCTGTATCCCATACATATATTGGTGGGTACAAAGAGAGATGGAATGATATGTGGCATAGGTTCTGGGATAGCTATGAGGTGAATTGGGTAGATTTAGATACATTAGGAAGTATAGACAAGGTTATGCCAATGTGGCAGATACCTGTAAACAAGAATGCCCCATATACTCCAGAGAAGATTAGGCCTGCAATATCATATGAAGAGGAGGAGAATGTGACTAATCCATGCAAGGTAGAAGATCTTAATGAGGGGGATTCGGGAATTGTTGAGAGTAGCAACAATGGTATTGTAGTTTTCCATAATGGTACTGGCCCTATGTGTGTTGAGATGGAGGACTTCTTTCAGGAGAATGGTATTGAGTATGAGGAGCATTTAACTACTGATACTGATTTCGGTACACAGCTTAATGCTTACAAGGGGAATATTTCAAAGAGTGAGGGTATTTCAGAGGATTATGGTTATTACCCTATTATTTTTGTTGGGAAAAAGGCATATTCTGGATTTAGTCAGAACATTGGGAGAGAAATACTTAAGGTATTAAAATAAAAACATAACCTTCCCTCCTTATACTGTTTTTTTGTCTCACTCTAATTTTATATTCTAGGTTAATATATGCCCCACTATATTCCCTTGGTTGCTACAAGATCCATTAAACCATGCTCAAAAATGTCTGTAGAAGCTAGATTATTTGGATCTCAAAAAGTAAGTCTAAGTGAATATATATCAAAGAGAAATGATTAGATCATCCTTGTCGGCCAACGATTATTATTTTTTACATTATAAACTAGCCGCTTATAACCTATCAAGGTTGAGTTATAAATGGTATGCGAATTCTGGTGTTTTAATATTTTTTTATCGATAATCTTCCTTACTTTAACTCTTCCACCATAAATGCCCTCAGAGCCTATCTCTACCCTTTCACCCTCTTTTGTATACCCACAAAATATTGCCACATGGGAAGGGGTTTTTCCTGATCTTGTATAAAATACCAGATCTCCGGGCAAGGCAAATTCTTGATCAATGATACATCCTAATTTATCAAAAATCTCGTTTGCATTCCTTATCCCATTTGGGACAACAAGATTGGGAAAGATTTCTTTTGTCTCATTTAAAACAGTAAGAACAAAGCCACTACAATCGAAACCAGTAATGGGATCAAGACCTTCGCTGGGTGACGAATATTTAGCAGATGGAGAATCTACATAATTACTAGCGATTTGTAGAATTGTAGACCTTGGATTAGAGATATTTGATAAATCACCTTCAACCCATGGGAGATATGATTGCTGATAATAAGGAAGATCCTGAACAGTAAAAATCTCAAAACTATTTTGCTTAAATGGCGGATAGGTACTAACAGATTAGATGCCAATGAGTATACCATAGAGATAGTTTCACAGTCAATTTCTCGGAAATACAAATATCTCCACATGCTTTTCTCTAGTTAATTCTAGTTTTTGAACACTTGCATTTCACCATATTTAAATTCTCACACAATGTTAGGAAAAAATATATGAAATCTATTCTACAATACACAAGTTATTAATTTTAACAAACCTATTCTCTTCCCTCTTTATAATATCCAATCCTTTGTAATAACAAATACCATCTTTCAAAGAAAGTCATAAAATGTTTCTCATCTATCTTCTCCACCTCTTTACCCATAAATCTTTCTAAGAAGTTTTTAACTCTCTTAATAGTTGGTTTAACAAAATACTGTGCATTTATAGTTGCATATTTCATAACATCTACCTTTCCTAAAAAACATGTTAACCTAAAATTTTCTCTTTCTTCATCACTACATTCCAACAAGTACCTAGCAATTCTTTGAAATCTATGATTACCATCTAAAATATTCCCAACTTTTAATAACCCATTCTCTAATTCCTCACCTTTAAACACAGAAAAAAAGATTAATGGGGGATCTATCTCACCACTTTTTATTTTTTCTTCAACTTCCTGTTTATCAAAATTAGACTCAAGTATACCTTGTATCCATATTTTTGCTTCTTCAGGAATATTTTCTTCTCTTTCAATAACTTCTCTTGCGACACTTTCTAAAGTTACATGCCTTCCACATTCCTTCCAAAAGATATATGCAGGAGCTACTGTTTGAGAAGACTCAACAAATGTTTGTAATCTCAAAACATCGTCAGAATCCATTTCAACTACAGTCCAATCCTCTATTCCCAGTTTTTCAAAGCTATATTGCTTACCATATCCTTCCTCTTTTTGGGATTGAATATGATGATTATACTCATATATTGCACCCTGTGATATTTGTGGTACCATTATTTCCATACTTTATTATATCAAAAATTGGACACAGGACCTTACTTCTTGATGTTTTTATAATTTTATTGGAATACTAATAAATAATATTATTCTCTATTTTTTGCTTTAGAATAAGAGATAATTGAAAATATAGCAGTCACTAAGAATACAATTGGACAAAGAACTAAAGCCATTACAAAGGAAGTTCCTTCTAAAAAAACAAAAATGCTCGAAGATATACTCTTCCCGATCAATTCTGAGAGAGCATAAAACAAATTGTGCAATACAGCAAAAATCATTACCAAGAAAGAAGACAATCCATTTGCCATTAACTGTATTCTCAACTTTCTATTTTTTACATGCTTTTTAGTAAGAAAAAATTGTATAAGGCCCAAAGGACTAAATAGAAGAAAAAGCCATACTGGAGATATTGGAAATATTTCATTTAATTCCGTAAATAGTAATAGGATAATCAATATGTAGATGATACATTCAAAAACAAATATATTTTTTAAATATTTATTTGTCATGCTTTATGATAGCACAGACTATCAGAATTTATCAGAGTTCATTAAGAAAAGATATCGCTTTTGAAACTGAAGGTAGAATTCTACCAAGTTTTCGTATCATACTACCTCTATACTCTCTCCCCATACAAGAGGATATATCTTTGATCCGATACTCTCTTCAAAACCATTTAATTTTTCAAGATATGAGCTAAAGGAATTTTCTTTTAAAAACTCCCTATCATGACCCAATTCATGCATATGTAACGGGATTATATATTTTGCATTTAGATCTTTTAGACTAAGCGGTACTACGATTGAATTGGCAAGCAAAACATCCACATTACCCAAAAGATTGACATCAGAATGACTATCCAAAACACCATCCCCTGTATGAACAATATTATATTTGCCTACTTTCACACTTAACCATGCATTATCCTTTTCCTCTTGCATCCTATGCATTGTTTTAATACCTAAAACATTTATATTTCCAATACTGTACTCCTTCCCACTATCTAAGTTGTATATATTCTCCCAATAATCTTCCGATACTAATGCTTTTATACTCTCCTCAAATATCCCAGTATCATCTTGAATAATAATTTTCCCATTATTTTCTAAAATTCTTTTTGCTACTCTTGAACTAAAATGATCCCCATCCCCATGAGAGATAAATAGATAATTACAAACATCTGACAATTTCAATAAATTAGAGGAGGCTATTACTGTAGACAGATCAAAGCAGATGACATCTTCTTTGTGCTTTGCTACTACACCCATATTATATACATACCAAATCTCTAGTAATTCTCCACTATACCCTTCAACCTCTTTTTTTATATCATTCAAAACTAATCTATTGAGTTTGTATGGATTAGAGTAGATTAACTGTATTAATTTCTTGGCTTCTTTGGTAGAAGATTCTAAGATAAAATCATCAAATTCCGAAAGTAGATTCTGCCTTTCTAAACTCATAGAGGAATACTCTTCGGGAGAGCTGTTATCTAAATTTTCCTTAATTCTAAGAACCTTTTTAGGATTATATACATATCCTAGAAGCAAAAGACCAGAAAGAAGGAGGAGTACGATAATACTTTCAAGAATCTCCTTTACAAACTTTTTCATATATTAATATTATATGAATTCTATAGTTAATTCAAAGACTCTATTGCGAATAGATATAGGAATGGAAAGTAGGAGTCACATAACGATACAACAGTCATACAATATGCTATCATTCTCTAATGAAAAGAACAGAGAAATCATTAATTGCTGCTTGTGGTATGAATTGTTCTCTTTGTTTAGGATATCAAAGAGAGAAGAATCATTGTAATGGGTGTAGGAATGAAAAGAATATTAAATATAAAACAAAGGGAAGTGCTAACTGTGTTATAAAGAACTGTAAACTACTCAAAGATACTAAATCAGGATTCTGCTATGAATGTAGTAAATATCCATGTACTAGATTAAAACAATTGGATAAGAGATATAGAACTAAATATGGTATGAGTATGTTAGAGAATCAGGAATATATAAAGGAGAATGGTATTAAGGAATTTATTAAGAAAGAAGATATTAAATGGAAATGTAATACATGTAATGGATTGATATGTGTACATAGGGGATACTGTTTAAATTGTAAAAACAAAGAGAATGAGTAAAAAATTGCTAGCGATACACTTAGTGATCATTATATTCCTAATTGGAATATTTTCTTTCTTCCTTTCTAAGATTAATTTACTTAATCAAACGGTTGAAGATGAGAATATAAATAAGAGTTACATATTCAATAATCAAACTACTGTAGAACTAATTAAAATAGATAAAGGAGAATTAGAGGTAGAGGATGCTTTTTGTAAAAGCTCTGATGGCTGTACAGTAGATTTAAAAATATCTATAAGTCCATACATAGAAAATCTTCTTTTGGATAATTATGTATTCGGAGGTGGCTTAGACATTCCAGAGATTATTCCCAACAGCAATACAGATGAGGATATTAAATATTTAAGAATATCTTCTGGAACTGGAAATGAAAGAGGAACAACTATATTTAATAATAGTAATAGTGAAAGATATAAAATATGTACCACAGGAAAAGCATACATACTGAATAGTAGATATCTATTTTACAATGATTGTGGGAGTGTTGGTAAATATATTGAATTGGTACAAGGAATAAGTACCTTGGATTTAGAAACAGGAGAAATCTCTAAAGTTATCCAGGAAAAGAGTGGCTCACAAGAAGTATCATATCGTTTCGAGAATATAGTAGAAGATCAGTTAATATACTATGAGGACATATTTGTCTTCGATGAAGTAAAGGATGAACTTCAGAATCAAATTAATGTTAGATCTTTTGAGTTATTAAAATATTTCTAAAATAACTATGAATAAAGAAGGGAAATATTACTACATAGACCTTAATACATCTTCTATGAAGATAGTAAATTGGGGGATATCTAATACTGCTACCCTAACAGGAGAAACTAAGAATAAGGATGTACATAGAATATTCCTAACCAAGGGTCAGTATAATAAGGTTGAGAAATATCTTAAATAGAAGATATTTCTATTTCTCCATCTTTCCTCTCATATTCAAATATATCCTCCCATGATCCCTTGTAAAACTAGCTACTACATCATATCCATCTTCTACCCAAGTCATACGACCTGTACTACTATCAAATTCGTACTCCTCTTTACCACTATACAAACCTTGATATTTTGATATTAATACTCCAAATTCGTCTACATCATCATTACCATCATTATCCTTGTCCCCACTATCTAGAACTGTATAGTATTTTGTATATTCTGTTTGTCCCCCTACCTGATTGAGTAGTCCATATGAATTCTCATGCTCTACAAACATACTATCCTCTTGGAAAAGATTAGGAAATGTATCAAAGTATATATTTTCCTTAGTAACTTCATTATCAGGGAAGTACACCTGTATATATGCTGTATTATCATAATCATAATGTGCTGCTGTTACCCTATATTTACCTACATACCCTTGTACCATATCTGGCATAGGATAATCATCTACTATTTCTTCATCAAAGAAATTTTTGTAATAATCTAAAAATTCAGATTGAGAAGCATCTGTATATATAACTACATTGTAGTAACTAAATTGTGTATCACCAAATATTGAACGATTATTTGGATCCCAATTATTATATAGCTTACAAGAACTTATCTTGCTTAACTTATATAGTGGTACCTCATCTATTGGATAACCATCTAATAAGAAATTAAGAGCAGAGTCTTGTGTAGAGACATTATTACTACCACTATCCTTTTCATCTAAAGAATCTTTAGAGAGATTTTTAACAAGAAGAAATACTAAGAGAATTAAAACAATAGCTATTACTATATAAATGATATATTTAGATTTTTTATTCATGTATTTATTGGTTAATTTAGAAACTATTTCTTTAACTGTTCAAATATATACTGTTTAATATTTATTAACTCTTCCATAGATACTCTTTTTTCAGGATTTGCAGAAAGTTTTAATTTTTCATAATGACTCTCTACTGTACTACCATCTTCTAATACTCTTCTCATTCCATATTTATCTAATCTATGTTCCATTATCTGTGCATTTCTATCATCTAATACCTCTTGGAAATCCTCTATATTTCCACCTACTCTTCTAATATCCTCTGTAGCTAATATGTGTCCTGTTAGTATGAACATAGTGACAAAGAGAGCTCTTTTATCCTGTTCTATTTTCATTTCACCTGTTCCTTCCTCCTTTATCAACCATTCCTCTGGAGTATGTATACCTAAACTTTCTAGATATTCTCTTTTCTGAGTATCTTGGTTTTTCCAATTATTAGGATCAGACTTTTTATCATATTCTGCAAATGATGTAGCTCCTATACCTGTGTATGGTTGTAATACTTCAGGGAGATTTAAATCTTTAAAGTCTTCCACTGTTAATATTTCAGTAGATTGTATTCCCTGCTCTATGTTATTTTCAAATGGCATATGGTTAGTATTAATATATTAATGGTGTATTATATTACAATATAATGTATATTAGCCAGCTAATGGAATCAAAAAACATCATATACATTGCCATTTGATGGAGTAATATATAGAATTATCTTAGATTATGGATATCCTTTCTCAGATACAAAATTATCAACCATATAACGAACAAGAGGTAAAAGATAAAGAAATTTTTCTTAAGTATCTAAATTCCTTTGATGATTGTCTAACAAGGAATAATGAATATGGACATCTATGTTCCTCTGCTTTTGTATTGAATAAAGAGAGAACAAAGATAGTGAATCATCATCATAATATATATAACTCTTGGGGATGGTTAGGAGGGCATGTAGATGGAGATACTGATCTATTAGGTGTTGCTATAAAGGAAGCTAAGGAAGAATCAGGATTAAACAATATAGTACCAATATCTAAAGATATACTTACCTTAGATACACTACCTGTATATGGACATACTAAGAATGGTAAGTATGTACCTGCACATGTACATCTGACTGTAGCCTTCCTACTAGAAGGAGATGAGAGAGAGAGTTTACATATTAGGGAAGGAGAGAATAATGATGTTAAATGGGTACCAATAGAGAAAATGGTTGAAATATCTATAGAGCCATATATGCAATATGTATATGATAAGGGAATTAGGAAGATGAGGGAATTAAAGTATACAAATTAATATATGAAAGATTATAAAATATTAGAAACCGGTAATATTAGAATATCATTTGCTTG
Organism: bacterium; assembly: GCA_022840695.1. Lineage (GTDB taxonomy): Bacteria > Patescibacteriota > Dojkabacteria > SC72 > SC72 > UBA2177. The sequence goes on along the minus strand of JALHDC010000004.1, from coordinate 42,120 downwards.
GTATGATATATGGATAGGGATATATATAGATAAAGAAAAAAGAAAATTATATATATGTCCTATACCTATGATGTTGCTTAGGATTAAGTATTAGGGAAAGAGATTTAAGAAAATCGGATTTTAAAATATGAAAATTCACATTCTTTCAAAAAGCTAGGTATTCTTTCAAGATTTTACTCATCATTGTATAATATATAGCTCTTTTAAAGGTTAAGGGACCATTAGAACAGGAGGCTCAAATGAGCGATAAAAGATGGAGAAATGACTCCCAAGGGAGTGAAGTCTCTGGAGGACCTGTCCGCAGAGACCTACATGAGGTAACTCATGATGATGGATCCAAACATACTACAGAATCCGTAACCACCGATCGCGGAAGTTCAAGAATGTCCTGGGATACAGATTCCAAAGGAAACGACTCTAACTTCCATTCAAATACCAATTAAAACACACCAATCCTTTAACCCCCAGAGCGAGGAGGAAAGAACAAAATCTTAGTATAGTCTTTCCTCCTCAAAAATTATTTTATTTCAGAATTTTCATACTATGCAATTTACTCATTACAAAGATAATAAAAAAATATATGAAATAGATATAAATATAAAAGCTTTTAAAAAGATCTCTAAACTAGACAAAGAAAAAATAAATAAGGTAGCTCTTATACTAGATTCTCTGGGATATGAAGAGAAACAAACAGATGACAAGTTATACAGATTTACTTCAGAGAAAAAGAAAGACGAACTACTTATAGATGTAGAGGACTGTTCTAAAAAATAAAATTACAACCCATTAATACTCCCATACCCCAATTCTATACCAAAATACTCTTCAAATTCTTTTTTAAAACTATCCTCACTATTTACATCACACAACCTCTTTAAAAAACCAACTACCCTATCCTTACCATATTTCTTTATTAACCCCTCTACTACAAACCCTGACTCAGAATATACATATTTATCTTCAGTAGAATAATATTTAAGAAAATTTCTATATTCCTTAGGTCTTTCCTTTTTACTTGACTGACCTGATGTATATATAGCGAAACCCTCATTTAACCATGCAGGTTCTCCACTCGTAGAAAATATATTGAAGAACAGATGACTTAACTCATGCTTAATTAAGGAATAATATTCATTATCAGAATATTTATGTGTACTCTCTTTTTCATAACTATCAGGAGAGAACAAAAGTAACTTATTATCATCATATGCCTTACCTACTTCCCAATCCTCTGTATCATATCCAGCCATAATATTAAAGTCCTTTCTACTACCTACTACATATATAACAGGAGTATTATCTATCCAATTAATACCATAGAACTGTATTAATTCTTTCATAGCTCTATCATAGAAATCTTGTATCTTTTTATTGTCTGATTTTATTGTATTTATGTTGTATATGTTGGACATAAAAATATTATAACAGATACAACTATCCACACTTAGTTGAACATATTTTTCTACACGAATAATTGATATTAGCTATCCAAATATTTTATACATAAATAACTACCACAGATCATTCCCCCTACTCCGATATAGTTAACTTAAATGACTTAACTATATCTCCCTCTACTTCTGCCCTATCATGATTAATAGATGATGATGTAAATCCATCTCCCTCATCTGTAACCTCTATAAAAGGTAATCCATCTACTATATCAAAATATACTTCTTTAAAAATTTTCTCATACCTCTCCTCACTAAAATTGGTATTTATTTCATAAGTCCAATAGAAATTTATAGATTCTCCATCATAATATGTACCAGGTTCTACATAATACTCTGATATAGAAATACTATCAGCAAAAGCGTCAGGAAGAGACATACCATTCCTTCTAACCACACTTAACACTCCACTACCCGAATATTTTCTTTCTGCATTTGATGACTCTCTTAACAAAACTATATAGTTATATGGATAACCACCTACTATTCTTTCTTCAGGATTTTCAGGAAGATCAGTTGTAAATGTAATTATATATCTACCAATAAGTTTACACTCCTCTGGATCCATACTAATACCAATACTCCCTATTAAATTCTCTCCAGATATATTAAGAACCTTTCCATCATATTGCTCTGCATACGGTTTACATTCCTCTGGTGTTAATTTCGGAACATTGCTTGTACTATCTTTTGAGTTGGTATTAATAAAGAAGAATGAAATGGAGAGTATAAGTAGAATAGAAAAAAATATTAACCATATAAAGGAGGAGAGTATAGTATATAGTTTTGTGAAATTAACTACAGTAAGTGCAATCCAAAGAAAAATTAAAATACCGATCCATAGACTAAAACCTTTGAGAATCAATAGAAGGGTTATAAGGAATACTGATATTACCAATATTATTTTTATAAAGAGTTTTCTATTTGAAAAAATCTCATTAAATCTTTTAACTATATCCATATTGTATAAAAATTATATTAAATGAAAAGAACTTCTAGGAAACAAAAAACTACTTTAACTATATTGATCCTCTGATTTATTAATACCTTTATACACAAAAGCTAATACTATCACTGAGCTTAAAACTATCACTACCCACCAAGGGAATTTTTTACTATCCTCTACAATTATTTCCTGTACCTTATCATCCTCTCCCAATATCATACTCTCCTCATATTCCTTTCCATCATATATAACCTTTATTATATACTCACCCTCTTCAAAATCCTGAATTACAACTTCTCCATTCTCATCAGTTAAATACTCTCTACCCTCAATAATTACCTTCGCACCAGCTAATACATTTCCCTTATTATCAACTATCCTTATCCTATACCCGAAACTTTCCTCTTCATCCTTCTCTTCTACCACAATCTCCTCTACCTCATCCTCCTCCACTTCCTCCTCTAATGGAGGAATATATGTATATATAACATTCCTTCTCGTTATTACTGTTGTTAAAGATGGTGTTGTATCTATAACAGGAGGTGTAGGGGTTTCTGTTTGAGGTTGAACTATTACATATGTAAATTCAGAAAGAGAAGATGAAACATCATCCACACACCCAATCGCTCTAATTACAGATGTAACAGATACTGAAATAGCAGTTGTGTATACTGTACCCGTACTACATGTAGGTACTGATCCATTAACTGTATACCTAATACTACTACTTCCTGCTGAAGAAAGAGATACATTAAAACCAGTAGAATATGTACCTGAAGCTACATTAGAGACCGGTGCAGACGGCATAACTAAATTTTGTATACCTAATACAGGATATCCTTTTCCATCGTATACATTACTCCATATGGTATCAAAATCCCAATCAGGATCTGTATTATATACCTTATGTGAATATGTCTTAAATATATCCATATTACTTACTTTCTCAAAAGAATCAGTGGCTTGATTTTGCTGATAAAAAGATGCATCACCCTCATAATTTACCTCACCAATACCCTTATCTACACCATTTGACCACCAGGTATTATTTAAAACAGCCAAACCCAATGCACAATCCTCTCCTTCACAACTCTCTATATTCAAAATTCCTATTAATCCTCCTATCTTTATGTTTTCATAGCTACTGCTATAGTTTTGCAATACCATATTAGCAAAACTATTTGCTATCTTTAAAAAGAACTCAGTAGTTTTAGCGACAAAATCCTTACCTATGAAATTTACAATATCCGATAATACTAAACTATCCATTAAAAGCCTTCCTATGATCCCACCAACAGCCACACCTACACCACTAGAACCTATATCATCCAAATCCATATTACTGCTACTATATGAATTTTCTATATTTGAAACTACTAACAAACCTCCTAAACCACCAAGGCTAGGAGCATCATTTATATTTTCAAGATCCTGAAGGGTGGAATCCCACGAGGACATAGTAAAAGAGCCCTTATTGTATGAATTCTTTATACTAGAATTAATACCTAATCCCACTAATCCCCCTATACCATCAAAATCTCCATTAGAAAGAATTACTTGTGCAGTGATATTTCCTAAGTTATATGATTTTTCAATACTTAATAGTCCTCCACAACCTAATAATCCACCAATACTTCTTGAACCCCCAATAGCTTGTAAATCTCCTTCATTGAAAGATTCGGTAATAGTGGAATTCCATGCAGCACCAACCAATCCTCCTATACATATATATTCACTATCATATAAAGGTATTTGATCTGAATTATACTCTTCAAAAAGAGATACTATATTACCCTCGTTATATGATTCTCCAATTATTACTTGATTTTCTACAGATCCCACTAGTCCTCCTACTCTATAGTACCCATTTATAATTCCTAAATTGTAAGAACTTGTTATGGTTGTATTCCCATAAGAGTAGCCAACTATACCACCCACCCTCCTATAACCAGATATTTCTCCAGTATTATGTGAATTTGTAACAGACACACCCTCTTCTGCATACCCTACTAACCCACCTACTTCAGATTTTCCACTAATAGCTCCATAATTGATTGAATCGGTAATCTCTCCTGATCCGTAAAGATGACCAATTATCCCTCCTACAATATTTTCTCCAGTAACTGTACCTTCAAAAGTACATCCTTCCAAAATTAATTCATCCTCACTATATCCAACCAAACCACCAACCTTTGAATCTGAGTACCCAGCAGCTACAACAGATGAATCCACAACATTAACATAGTAGTATTCACCCCCAGCAGAGTTAGAAACTAATGCACCAACTTTGGAATAACCTCTAATATATGCCCTTTCAAGAGTTAAGCTCCCAACTATTCCTCCTTCGATTGTATGAAAAAGCCCAACACTATAATCTTCTGGTCTATTAATATATAGATCATATATTGTAAATCCCATTCCATCTAAAATTCCCCAGAAATCCTGTCCTCCCCCTATAGGAAGAAATCCCAAACCACTATTCCAATTAATAGTATCAGAACAATCTATATTCTGCCCTAACACATAATATCCAGTAGCATCATCCTGAATCTCTTGAAGTTGCTCACATGTCATAATGACATATGGATCTATATCAGTACCACTTCCTGTTCCTGAAAAAGCATCTACTTTGAGTGGGAAAGAAAAAAGAAAAAAACATACTATAGTTAGAAGAAATGTAACGATATAGACAGGTTTTTTCATATACTAAATTTAGATTAACAAATCAAAAAACCTTTGTAAATACTTTTTACTCATTTCTATCAGTACTAATACTAAAATATTGATATAATTGCATCTATGCTAAATATAGAGAATATAACTCTTAAAAGAGGGAACAAAGAAATATTAAATAATATTACTCTTACATTATATTCTACTGACAAGGTAGGATTGGTAGGAGTAAATGGTGCTGGAAAAACTACCCTACTCAAACTCATAGCAGGATTAGAAGAACCAGATTATGGAGATATACAGATAAAAGGATCAGTATCATACATTGCCCAAGAAACACATAATCAAATGGATATAGATAATTTTTCTAACTTAACCATTGGAGAATATATCATTGTTCAAAAAGGTATAGATTCTGAAGAATGGGAGATAAAGAAACTGTTAAATCACTTAAAAATGAGTGATAAGGATTGTGATTCTAAATTAAGTGAACTATCTGGTGGACAGAAAATTAAGATAGAGATTATTAGAATTCTCTTAGAAAAGTCAGACCTACTAATACTAGATGAACCTACTAACTTCCTAGACATACCCTCCGCTGAATGGTTGATGAGATATCTCATTACATATCCAAAAGCAGTACTTGTAGTCTCCCATGATCTCAGATTAATGAATAAGGGAATTACAAAAATTTGGTATTTAAATGAAAGGGATCATAAAGTTGAGGTATACAGAGGCAATTATGAACAATTTATGAAAGTAAAGGAGTTAAGAGATGAATTTCTGTTTAAACAACTATTAAGCGAAGAAAGAAAAGCTAAAAAAATGTTTCAATTAGCTCAAACTCTTTCTGGAAGAAAAAGTATTAAAGAGAAAAGGAGAGCAGCAAGAAGATTTGAGCAAGCCAAGGAACTTAAAGAGAATGTAAAAGAATTGGAAATGAGAACAAGGAAAGGAAAAAAGATGCAAGTCTCTATACCAGTCCCTCAACAGAGTAATAAATTGGTATTAGAAGTTAAGAATATATCAAAAGAGTATGTAAAGAATATTCCAGTTCTTAGAGACATCTCTTTTGAAGTTGAGAGGTATGAGAGAGTTGCAATTATTGGTAAAAATGGTGTGGGAAAAACTACACTTCTAAAGATATTAGCAGAGAGATTAGAACCTACTACCGGATCATATAAATGGGGATTTAATACTAATGTAGGATACTACTCTCAAGAGAATGAAGATTTAGATTATTCAAAAACCGTTTGGGAAAATATATACAAATTAGATTGGGGCAGTATAGATAAGCGAAAATTCTTAGGAAGATTCCTTCTAACTGGAGATATGATAGATCAAAAGGTTAGAACTCTTTCTGGAGGGGAGAAAACAAGATTAGCTTTAGCTAAGCTGTTTGCAGGTGGACATAATGTACTACTTTTGGATGAGCCAACCACATATTTAGATCCAGATTCACAGAGTGTACTTTTAAATGCTCTACAGGAATACAAAGGTACTATTCTTTTAGTGAGTCATGAGCCTAATTTTGTAAAGAATTTGGGTATAGATAAAGTAATACTAATGCCAGAGGAGTATTTTGGATATTACAAGGAGGAGTATATTGATAGAGTTGGAATAACTTAACCATACATATCCATCTATTTACATTGCTAAGCCCTCAATATATATTTATGTATATTACTTTTTAAACATATATTATGAGAAAGATATTCTTAATAATAACTATACTTGTGGTAGTATTGGTTGGAGTTGGTGTTTTAACCTTTATGGGAAAGATCCCTGCACTTTCTTCCTTGATATTTAAACAGGTAGAGTTAGATGTAGCACAGACTCCAGATGAAATATATTCATACTATGATGAAATAGGATATGTGAATAATCTTAAGGGAGAAACTCCTAAGAGTGGAGAATTGGTATTTGAAGGAGGCATAGATATAGAGCATACATTTACACAGAATGAAATTAATTCTTGGATAGCAGCATGGGAGAGTGAATGGAGTGATCTACCTTTTAGTAATTCACAAATTAAAATTAATTCAGATGGTACAGTTGAGGCATCATCTTCTATATCTGTAGCTACAGCAGAGTCATTTGCCAAGATGTTAGGATATACAGATAAAGATATATCTAAAGCTAAGAGCTATCTTGAATATATTCCAGATCCACTACCTTTGTATGCGAAAGGTACAGCATCTATCGTAGGTAATGTTGTAAGTATAGATGTACAGGATTTTAAAGTGGCAGGATTCACATTACCTTCTACAATCTCTTCTGCGATGGGAGGAGTGTTAGAAGACATAACACAGAGAACAAGAACATTATCAGATGATACAAATGTACAGGAGGCAGTAGTTACATCAGATGGTGTCAGATTTAAGGGTACTGTACCTGCAAGTGTAAGTGTCAGATAAATAGATTTTCTTTAAAAGATTGTATTAGTAATATTCCTTGCTATTTCTGCATTAAAAACATATAGTGTACAGCAACATATATTTTATAGATATTAATTATGGGTAGATATGATAGAAATAACAGATCAAGAGGTAGTAACAGGTTTGATAGACCTACTATGCATGATGCTGTATGTGATGAATGTGGAAAAGATTGTAAAGTACCTTTTAGACCATCTGGGGATAAGCCAATATACTGTAGTGATTGTTTTGAAAGACATGATAATAGCTCGGATAGAGGAAGAGATAGTAACAGAAGAGATACAGGTAGGAAAGAGATGTTCCATGCAGTATGTGATGAGTGTGGAAAGGATTGTGAAGTACCTTTTAAACCAAGTCCAGATAAGCCAATATACTGTAGTAGATGTTTTGATGAGGTAAGTCCCAGAAGAAATACAAGTAGCAAAGGTAATAATGAAAATATATCGGAATTAAAAGATCAATTAGGTAGTATCAGTGCTAAATTGGATAAACTACTAAAAATTCTTACACCTGAGGAAGTAGAAGTAAAAGAAGAGGAGACAACTCCTGTTGAAGAAAAGACTCCTACTAAAAAGAAAACCGCGAAAAAGAATACAACAAAAAAGAAGAAAGAAGAGAAGTAATTATTTACTCCCAATATATTTTTCTACAGCTTTTAGACATATATTCAATCTATCTAGAAAATTATTATCATCTATTCTAATATCAACTTCTTCACCATATTCTTCTAGAAACTTTTGATGATCTTCAATAAATCTATCTACCAAATCTATACTCTCTATATACCCTTTTGCCTTATATAACTTAAGAAGAAAATCTTTAGATATATCTATACTAATCAAAAATCTTTCATAACCATATTCCTCAAGTCCTTCCTTAACTTCCTTATACTTTCTATCCATACTACTATCTAAAATAAAGGATTTCTGACTCTTCACTAGTTTCCCCAATCTTTCCTCCGTTATTTGATGAAGAATCTCCGGATCCTTTTCTATAACAAGAGTATCTTCCCTTACTTCTGTTCTAATAGCATCTCTATTAAATATTGGTAATCCTAAATTCCAAGATAGATGATTAGCTATTGGACTTTTAGATGATCCTACTGGTCCTGCAAAAAGTATACATATTGGTTTTTTCATAATACTCATTCTATATTAGAATTGATTTTAAAAAAAGGTATTGTTATGTAATAATGATACTATGAAAATAAAGATAAAAAGATTTGATAAAGATATACCATTACCAGAGTATAAAACAGATGGTGCCGTAGCATTAGATATGTATAGTCGAGAAACAGTTACTATACAACCTAAAGAAGTTAAACTCATACCTCTTAATGTAGCAATAGAGATACCTGAAGGATACTTTGTATTATTAGCAGGAAGAAGTTCTACATATAAATTAGGTATAACATGTGCTAATGGTTTAGGAGTTGGAGATCATGATTATTGTGGAGATAATGATGAATATATGTTTCCTGCATTAAATTATACTAATGAAGAAGTAACTATTGAAAAAGGTACTAGATGTTGTCAGATATTAATACTACCTGTAGCAAGAGTAGATGTTAAAGAAGTTGAAAAAATGGAAAACAAGGACAGAGGTGGATTTGGAACTACAGGGAAGAAGTAAAGATATTAATCAATTTTTGGCAATATCTCACCTATCAACTTGTAAAGCTTTAATACAAATTCCTTATCTATTTCCTTTCCCCTCTCCATATATTCATTCATTAATGACAAATCCAATTGATAAGCCATTTTGTATATATTAATTTTATTCTCTCTCCAATCTTTATTTTTCAGTTTATTACCTTCTCTATCTTTTAGATCATAATATTCGTCTGCTATTTCTTCTGGTATATAACCTACAAGATTAACCCAATTATTAAATAATCTTGACATTGGGCCATCCAATTTCTCATGCTTTACAAAAGACAAAATATTATTAGATATCACATCATTGAATAACTCGTAATCCAAAATATAATCAAAAGGCTTCCTCACTCGAGTGTATGAGATATTAAAATCTAGACCCCTTTCTATATAACTAGTTGCATACTGTGTTATTAATTCCATAGTGATATTCATATAACTACCGCTGTTTTCTTTCAAAACTTTCATAATATCTTGTATATCCTTTTCCTTCTCCACTTCTTTGATAAGATTGAAAAATTTTCTCTTCTGTAATCTTAGATGCATACTCTCATGCACCATACTACTAAAAACAGATCTAACAGGATGAAGGGGACTCTTTTCTCTTGAATCATATTCTAATAATGGGAAACACATATCTATACCCCAAACTGATTTGTCTATATTTTTATAAAAAGGGCTGTCTGATTCAATATAGTTGGATATCGTACCTCCTTGCACATCTGCAGGACTTGCCGATGTAAGCACTAATACCCTTATACTATCGCCCATTTCCTCACCAAAGAACCTTTCCAGTTTGTTTATAAGAAATGACACTGTTTGTGGATTATCGCTATATTCCTTCTCTAATGACTTTATCCACCATTCCATATCATTAATAGTTTTATCAAAAAGACATTTTGAGAAAGATTGTAGGTTAGGCATGCTTCATATATACACTTTATTATAAACTAATACAATCATACCAAAACAGAAGGGCCCATGTTGACTACCTTTACGATTCAATGTTAAACTAATGTTTAACATATGAAAAAGGAATATAAGAAAATAAATCTCAGAGACTTTAGACACAATCTTACGCAACTAAAAGATTCTTTAAATGCTGGACAAATATATGAAGTTATAGACAGAGGAGAGACACTGGCATATTTCATACCTCCTAGATACGAAATTAAACTAAAGAAAGATTCTTCTCCCAAAAATACTAACGTGGGAGACATATTAGAAAATGTCATAGGTTGTATAAAGATGACCGAGAAAGAAAAAAAGAATTTTGATTACAAAAAGGAATATCGAAAATATCTAGAAAGCAGATATCTCAAATGAAGAAAATATATATTGATACAAACATTTTCTTCGATATTATCTTAGATAGAGATTTAAAGAATATCTCGGTTAAAAAGCTTGAACAGTATTTGGAGAAGTCTAATATATATATGTCGGCATTAAGTATCCATATAATATATTATGCACTAAAGATAAAACCTAATACTCAAGCTCACAACAAAATAAAAGAACTTATTAAATTAATAAATATCGTTCCCTTAACAACTCCTATTATAATGAGATCTATTGAGAAATTTACAGTTGATTTTGAAGACACATTACAATACTACTCTGCTCTTGATAGTAACTGTGACTATATATTAACAAGAGACAAGAAGGATTTTCCAAAAATTAAGAAAAAAATTCCTTCAAAGATTCAAATTATTTCTTCTTTAAGAAATATTAAATAATTTGATATACTAAATATTATGAAAACATTAATCATATACGATAGCTATTTTGGAAATACGGAAAAGATAGCTACAGAGATATACAAAACATTTGAGAAAGATACTGCAAAGATTATTAATGCAAAAGATTTTAAACCAGAATTTTTAAAAAGCATAGATCTTTTAATAATAGGATCCCCTACTAGGGCATTTAGACCAACTGAAGCTATAGTGAATATGATAAAGGGGATAGAGTCTCTAGAGAATATTAAAGTTACATCTTTTGATACAAGAGTAGATATTGAAAAAGTTAATTCAAAGATATTAACATTCTTTGTAAAAATGTTTGGATATGCGGACAAGCCAATATTAAAACTTTTAGTTAAGAAAGGTGGAATACCCGTACATGAAAGTATGGGATTTTATGTAGAAGATAAAGAAGGGCCATTGACAGAAGGAGAATTAGGGAGGGCAAGAAATTGGACGAAGGAGATTATGAAGAAGGCTTAAATTCAAAAATAAATCTGGCCCCTTTGTTATAATTTGAATCCACATACAACAAACCATCGTGAAGTTTAACTATATCTTTTGCAATTGACAGACCAAGTCCTGTGCCACCATCTTTTCTCGATCTTCCTTTATCTAACCTATTAAATCTCTCAAAAATTTCCACTTCCCTACCCTTAGGGATACCTACCCCATTGTCTTCAACAAAAATTTTCACTATCTTATTTTTTCTCAGAATCCCTATCTTTATCCTGCTCCCTTTGGAATACCTTATACCGTTCTCAACAATATTACTAATTGCTCTAGAAAGAAGAATTCTGTTTCCTTGAATTTTAATATTTCCAGTTTTTTCAACATTAATATCTATGCTCATATCTTTTGCTAGGATCTCCAAATCCTTCACTACTCCATCTGTCAGTTCATTAACATTAACCATATCCTTTTCTATTTCAACATCAGAAGACATCATAGAAATCAAAAGAAGATCTTCTGTTAAACTATCCATAATTTCAACTTGCTTCTTAGAATTTAATAATAACTCTTTCAATTCTTTCTTAGAAACCTTTTCATCCTCTAATACCGTATCTAAATTGGCTTGAATTACAGAAAGAGGAGTCTTAAGTTCATGAGATGCATTCTCAACAAATTGCTTTTGAGATTTAAAAGTTTTTCCTAGCCTATTACTCATCCTATTAAAACTCTTGATTAATTCTGATATCTCATCTCCTTTATCCTCAAACTGAATCTCTTCATCCAATGTACTAGCCTCTTTCTTTCTAATTTCTTCATTTAATTTTGTTAACGGCCTTAACATCAAACCCGCTATCAAATATCCTCCACCAAAGCTTAACAATACCAAAGGGATAACCATGTATACGGATACCCTTCTAATATTTTCTAAATCTTCTAATCTTGATTCCATTACTAAGTTTCGTTGCTCTTCAGAAAGAGCTCTCCATCTGGGTCTATCAACCCTTTCAACAATAGATCCTCTGCCCATCCCTTCTGTATGCCAGGTATTCATATAGTTTGTAAGCCAGACATTAATACTAAATACGAAGGCTATACAAAATAATGAAAGTATTACTGAATACCATATCGTTAATTTAAATTTTAAAGATTTTGTGAATTTCATATTAATTTTCATAAATATATCCCTTTCCCCTAACAGTTTTAATATATCTTTTATTTGGATCTATCTTCTGCCTCAATGTCTTGATATGTGTCTTGACTGTATTTGAAAACATATCTATTTCACTATCCCAGACATGTTCTAAAAGTTCCTCTGCAGAAATTATCCTATCATTATTCTGCAAAAGATATTCTAAAACACCCATCTCCTTATTACTAAGGATCACATCTTTCTTCTCTATTTTCACTAAATTCTTTTCTGGAAATACTTCATACTTTCCAAAAGCAATATTAACACCCTTGCTTTTCCCTCTACTCATAACAGCCTTTATTCTGGCTAACAATTCCTTCATATCAAAAGGTTTAGTAATGTAGTCATCAGCACCTGAATCAAAACCCATTAATTTGTCATATATTTGAGACCTAGCAGTCAACATTATGATTGGAGTTACTATTCCGTCTTCTTTCATCCTCTTTGCAATATCTACACCATCAATTTTAGGAAGATTCAGATCTAAAAGTATACAATCATACCCATTGGTTAATATTAAGTCTAACCCTTTTTCACCATCATCTGCTTCATCTATTAAATATCCATTCTTCTCTAAGAATTTCCTAACTAAACTTCTTAATTCATCTTGATCTTCCACTATAAGTATTTTCATATCTCTAATTATACTATTTTACCAATACCAGGGTGATTTACACCCTGGTATATACCCAAATCTTTCTTTCTTAAAGATTTGGACACTCGCCTGTTCCCATTCCACCAGTACCATTTCTTCTGTGTTGATTTCCCATCAAACCTAATTCTTCTCTCACTTCCTTAAGCTCAAGAAGCTCTTCTTCTGTTACATTCAGACCTAATTCATTTAGATCCTCTAACATACTTCCATCTCTTTGAGCTCTCATTTCCTCCCTTAGAGCCTCTCTCTCTTCCTCTGTAAGGTCATGACCTGCACCAAACATACCTCTACCTCCTGCTGGTCTTAATTCTGACATAGCAGCTAAAATTTCTGCTTGTCTATCTGTGAGAGCACCCTCTTCTACAGCTTGAGCCACTATTTCGGCTCGCTCTGCTTCTCTCTCTGCGATATGCTCTTCCCGAACCTCCTCAGAAACATTCCCTAATCCAAATTCTTGTGCATATACATTTGATACTGCATATGAACCAGTGAGAACTAGTACTGCTCCTAAGGTTGAATATATGATTACTTTCTTCATATATGTATAGAATAATAAATTAAATATGCTACAAATATACAAAAGAACAAGTGAAATCATGGTGAACTTATTTAGTGTAGTATAATGAATATATGCAATCCGATTTTAAATCATTAAAAGAATTACATCAGTACTATGCTGTACACAACTCATGCAAGCTTAAAGAAACTGCTACCCAACCTGTGTATGAAATTGAATCCCCATCATCAGGAATACTTTTCATAGGAGAAGCTCCTGGAAGAAATGAAGATTTACAAGGGAGACCCTTTGTAGGAACAGCTGGGAAATTCTTAGATGAGCTATTAAAAACAATAGATTTAAAAAGGGATGAAGTATATGTTACTAATGTAGTTAAATACAGACCTCCGAATAATAGAGAACCAAATGATGAAGAGAAGAAAGCATGTAGAGTTTGGTTAAATTCCGAACTACTTTTCATTAAACCTAAAGTTATTGTAACCTTAGGAAGGCATGCATTAGGGAAATTCATACCAGATGCTCATATATCTGTAGATCATGGAGAATCATTCACACACTCTACCGGTATTCCAGTATTTGCTATGTACCATCCTGCAGCAGCCCTATACAATCCAAATCTTAAAGAAACAATGAAAGAAGATTTCAAGAAATTACAGAAATTCTTAAGTGAGAATGAGAAAAAGAAAGATGCAAATACAGAGAAAATGGCAGAAATAGAGGACATATTAAAATTGTGATACAATCTCCAACATTATGAACATACCAGTAGGGACATTTATTAATATTTTTTCCGTAATATTAGGAGGCTCTTTAGGAATACTAATTAAAAACTCACTTCCAGAGAAATATAAAAAGATAATATTTCAGGGGATAGGATTATTTACCATACTTCTTGGTATTTCAATGGCTATACCATTCCCTAATCCTTTGATTATAATTTTCTCTGTTCTCATAGGAGGTTTAATAGGTGTTTTGCTAAATCTTGAGGAGAGATTAGATAATTTATCTAGTGGTTTAAAGAATAAACTCAATTTGAAGGATTCAAAATTTAACGAAGGTTTAATTACTGCTTTTCTAATATACTGCATTGGTTCTATGACGATATTAGGTGCAATTAACGAAGGTATAAGTGGAGACAATAGTTTGTTAATTACAAAATCAGTACTAGATGGATTTACCTCTATTGCTCTAGTATCAACCTTCGGAGTTGGTGTGATATTCTCTGTAATACCCATGTTAATATTCCAAGGAGGATTAACTCTACTTGCATCATTCTTTGGAAATTTCTTTACAGAATCGTTAATACAGTATTTAACAAGTACAGGAGGAATATTAATATTAGGAATCGGTATTAATCTATTAGAATTAAAGAAAATATCTGTTCTTAATCTACTCCCATCATTAATAGTAGTGGTTGTCCTTTTCCTATTATTCGTCTAAGTGATCCCAAGAAGAATCAAAGAATATTTTTTCAGCAACTGTTTCGTAATTATTACATAATTCATTTTCTTTGAACCATATCTTTACCTCTCTTTCTGCATTTTCTGGAGAATCAGAAGCATGAAGCATTGTTCTCGTTGCCCTAGAGACATAATCTGCTAAGGCATAGGTATCAAAAGAGTAATCATCCCGTATAGTTCCTACATCACCATCTGCTGGACTTGTGCTACCCAAAACCTTTCTAACTCCAGATACCACACCATGACCTTCCAAAACCATTGCAATGATTGGGCCACAGGTGAGATATACCACATTATTTTTTCTAATGATCTTCCCTTTCTCTAAAGAGTTCCAATTTGATACATCCTCTCCTCTGGCGATAGCTCCTTTTTTAGCCTTCTCTCCTGTTTCAATTAAGTAGCTTTCCTCATCAGTATAATGATCTTGTATTTGTTCCTTGCTTGCATTAACCATTTTCATCCCCACTATCTTAAATCCTTTTCTCTCAAACCTACTCAATATCTCTCCCACTATCTGTCTTTGTATTACATCTGGTTTAACCAATATTAATGTTCTTTCTGTTAGAATCTTTCCCATATGGCAAGAATAGTTGAAATATTAGATAATATCTAGAATATCAAATAATTACTAAAATGAAAAATTTTGACATTGATACTGAAAAACATAGAAAAATTCTTTTGAATATTCTAGATGAAATATCTAAAGAAAAAGATTGGAATGAGTCTTCTTTACAAAAGATCCTAAGAAAATATCCAAAGAATGGGAAGCAAATGTTTAGAAAGGATGAGCTTGTTGCTGCATATACAACTCTTTTAAAAAGAAGTGATGATACTGTGGAAGAAAGAATTAGGATGAAACCAACAAGGACTAATTCGGGAGTAGCTACTGTTACAGTATTAACAAAACCGTATCCATGCCCAGGAAAATGTATATATTGTCCTAATGATGCTAATATGCCCAAAAGCTATATTTCTTCTGAACCTGGTGCACAGAGAGCATTAAGTAACAAGTTTAATCCATATGCACAGGTGTTTAACAGATTAGTTGCATTAAAGAGTGTTGGACATAATATTGAGAAGGTAGAATTGATAGTATTAGGTGGAACTTGGAATTTCTACATTGAGCAGTATCGTCTTTCTTTCATATATGAATGTTTTAGAGCATTAAATGATGTAGGGAAAGATACAACTGAATATATTGATCCTGAAAGTACTTCTCTTCCAATAGTTACTTGGGAAGATTTGGAAAAGGTTCAGAAAGAAAATGAGAATGCATATTGTAGGAATGTGGGATTAGTTGTTGAGACTAGACCTGACTATATTTCTGAAGAAGAGGTAATACATATGAGGAGGTTGGGATGTACAAAGGTACAGATTGGTATTCAATCATTGTCTAACAAAGTGTTAAGGAAGAATGATATTGGGAGGACAAGGCAAGATACTCAGAGAGCTTTCGAGATATTAAGGCGAATGGGTTTTAAGATCCATGGCCATTGGATGCCTAATTTGTACGGTTCTTCTGTAAAGAAGGATATAGCTGATTACAAAAAACTATGGAGCAAGAAATTTAGTCCTGATGAGTTGAAGATATATCCTACCTCTATAATTGAGAATACAAAACTTCATGAATTGTATTTAAAAGATATCTACAAGCCGTATACAGATGAAGAATTAGAGTATGTTTTAAAAAGGATCCTACCTTTAACACCCAGGTATTGTAGATTAACAAGAATTATACGAGATATTCCTGCAGGAGATATTGTAGCTGGGAATAAAAGGAGTAATTTAAGACAGATCGTTGAAATGAGTTTAAAAAAAGATGGAGTATTTGTTGGGGATATTAGGAACAGAGAGATAAAGGGAGAGAGTGTTGATCTGAAGGATTTGGTTTTGGAACAGATAGAATATGAGAGTACTGTAAGTAGGGAGATATTTCTTTCTTACAATACAAAGATTGATGATAAAATTTGTGGATTTCTTAGATTGTCATTACCGAAGAAAAAATATAAAAGGAAACATTTTCTTAAAGAGATAGAGGGTTGTTCATTAATCAGAGAGGTTCATGTATATGGAAAGGTTCTTGGGATTAAGGATAGAAGTAGTGGAGAGTCTCAACATTTGGGACTTGGAAAGAAGTTAATAGGTATTGCTGAAGAGATATCAAAAGATTACGGATTTGAGAAGATTTCAGTAATATCTGCAATTGGTACTAGAGAGTATTACAGGAAAAGAGGTTTTAGTGATGGAGAGTTATATATGGATAAGAAATTGTAAGACTGATAGTATATTAAATTTTTGCTAAAAAGATCGTATAGTGATTGTTATCTAGGGATTATTGACTACCTTTAACGTAATGGTGAGAGTACAGGGGCTCGAACCCTGAACCTAGCGGTTAAGAGCCGCTTGCTCTACCAATTGAGCTATACTCCCATGATTCATTATCGACACTGTGATAATACCAATCTAAAAGGTTTTTTTCAATATTAATTAACTTAGAGTTCTTTCGGCGGTTCCATTATCTCATCTTCTTTACTTGTGTCTTCCAGTTTCTTTACAAAAATATTTGGACAAAGCAAGTTACCCCCATCCTCTTTTACTTCTAAGTTTGTAAGCTTTTCCTCATTAATAACCTTAAGGTCTGAATTCATTACAGAGATATTGTAAATACCTTTATTCACTATGAATTTGTATCTACCTAAGCTATCAGAAATTCTTTTTGATACTAGTTTGTCAAATTGATTCTCATTTAATCCTATTATTGCACCTGCAACTATCTTACCTTTTTTATCTCTAACTACCCCATATTTTTCTTTTTTGCTAAAGAACGAGAATATTAAAGCTATTAGTGCAGGTATATATATTGCTACTATTACATAGTTTATCCATATTGGGGTTGTGTAGAGTGCATAGGTACTGAAGAGTAGCCCTATTAAGAATAGTATTATGTGCAACGATTTCCATAGAGCTTTTGTTCTTGATATGAAGGATGCAAATATCTTTTCTATATTACTTACCTCGTTCTGGTCCATAGGTATAGAGAAGTTTGGTATTTTATTCTTTCTTGTTAGGAAAGGATCTCCGTGGTATACATTCTCAAGAGGAAAGTCCGTTTTTCCAAAAACTATCTTAGATGGAAATGTGAAGTTTCTAGCTGTGATTTTCATGTAATACTCTGCATCATCCATATCTGGTGTTCTAAAGTATCCATTTGAATCTGTTACATCTGTCCATATTAATTCATGGCTTTCATTAAATATTCTTACTATGGCTTGAGGTATTGGAGCTTTGGTTAAAGAGTTATATACATATCCAGTTACATTTCCTTTTTTTCTAAATCCAAGAAGACTCAGGATTGCTAATATCGTTTGAAGTATGAAATATGGAATATATCCTAAGGATGTTAGTATGAATCCAAATCCCACTGCCACATTTGCAGTAGCAGTCGTTACTGTTACATCTTGTAATTGTTCAGGTTCTAATTTTGCTATTGTATTATCAAAGACCTCTTTTACAATCTTAGTTACTTTTTCAACCAAAGGTATTTTTGGTATTTCTGGGATTATTGGAGGTTTAGGTTCTGTTGGTATTTCTGGTTCTGTTGGTTCCTCTGGGCTTTCTTTATCTGGAACTTGGAAAAGGGCATCACAATTTCTAGTTACATTCTGAACTTGGTCTTTAGCTTCTACACAGAATTTATAGGAGTTAAAGAGAGTCCAATTATCTTTGTTATTTAGATCTTTTAGCTTTATAGATATACTCCAGATATCCCCAGCTAATGATGCTGTATGTTGGCATTCATATCTATTATTTTGTTGATCTAGACACCAGAATTCTCTACTACTTATACCTATATTGTCTTTAATTCTGTATCTTATGTTTATAGAGAAGTCTTTTTCCCATTCGGTAGTATTATTTCCCCCTGCATCAGATATGCTTAATATTTCAATTAGAGGACCACTTGAATCCTGCATACTAAATACCGTATTAGACCATGCACTTTCTCCTCCATACATGTTTCTAGCTTTGGTTCTATAGAAATATATTTGAGCATTTTGTAAGTTACTAAATTCGTAGGAAAGATTACTTATCCAATTACTTGCTGAGAAAATAGAGCTGAATCCTATATCAGTACTAGATTCTACATAGTATTGATATATTCCAGATCCAGGCATATTCCACATAACTATGTTTTTGTCACCTTTGGTATACTGTGGTTCATTAAGCATTACTGGGGCTGGGACAGGGGTTACATACAGAGTTTCGCAATCAAGTATTAGTATTTCATATCCTTCAGTTATATCCTTTGCACATACAGTATATGTGCCTGGGATAGTTGAACTAACTGTTCCAGATGTTTGGCCGTATACATTTGTTGCAGGAGGCTGTGCAATTGTTATTCCTGTGGAGGAACCCAATATATATATCTGTATTGATCTATTAGGCCTAGGGGTTGAATTCCAATCTAAGGCTAGGATGTTTACTGTAGCTGGTTGCCTTATCTCTACTGTAGCTGGTACTAATGAAAGTTGTGTGTAAAGATCTCTTGTTATATTTGCATTTACCGTAACATCACCCTCATTAACATATACATATGATTGTGCTTGAATTAGACTTAGTGAAAGAAAAAGAAAAATATATGTTATTAATATTTTAAAGGCAGTTTTAATTTTCATTATATTTCTTCTACAACCTTTTTAATGTATTTATCCATAATTTTAGTTAACATTTCGGAGCTGTATGGATCTTTGCCGAGTGGTTTATTATTACCTTTACTGTAGCAATTTTTACAAACTAGTGCAAAGCTATTTGGATCAATATATTCAATATTTTCAATACTTCCACATTTTATGCAGGAAGAGAAGTCATTAAGAAATCCCATTTCCTTGAGAAATTTTATTCTTAATTTATTTACAGACTTAATATCTAAATTATTCTGAATTGCTTTCTGTAGTGCATCAAACAATTTAGGATATGGATCATATTCTTGAAGAAATTTATTAAGAAGAAAGAGAACTCTTCTAACATTTGCCATATCAATATTGTCTGTATCTAAGTTATTAACTAATTCTGATTCTGTGAGCAATGGCATACCTTTTCCTTCATAGAAAGATATTTTACTGGTACTTAAGGTCTGCATATTTCCTCTGTTTTTACTATTAATTTTTCGCATACTTTTTGCAAAAAGAGTAAATTTACCAAGCTCTCTTCCGAAGACCGTAAGGATTTTATCTGCTTCAGAGTAGTTCACTGATTTTATTACTGTAACAAGATCTCTACTCATATGCTCCTTTCCTTGTTAATACTACATAGGGAGTTTTAAAAAATATTTTCAGATCAGTTATGAAGTTAATATTTTTTGTATATTCAGAATCCATCTTTAATCTTTCTGAGAAAGATATCTTATTTCTTCCAGATACTTGCCATATACCTGTGATTCCTGGTTTTACCTTAAATATTTCTTTTAGATATTCCTTATCTTTGGGATATTTAGACAAATGTCTTTCTAATTCATCTTTGTACATAGGTCTTGGACCTATTAAAGACATATTACCTTTTATTATATTTATTATCTGTGGTAGTTCATCAATATCTGATTTTCTAAGTATTTTTCCAATCCAAGTTACTCTTGTATCATCTTCTAATTTAAGTTTGTTTCCATTTTTCTCCCATTTGTTTTTTAAATCTTTGTATTTTGGATTATTTAAGATCTCCTGATGAGCATTAGGTATCATGCTTCTAAACTTGTACATTCTAAATTCTCTTCTATTTTTTCCTATTCGAAGTGGATCTTTCACAAATATATCTCCTCTGTCTGTTATGTAGATTAGTATGCCAATGATTAGAAGAAGTGGGAGAAAGGTTAGGAGGAGAAGGGAAGAGAAGAGGATATCAAGAAAATTTTTAATTATCATGTAGGGCATCTTTGACATAGTTTTGCAACTTATATACAAATATTTCAGATGCAAAGTTGTCAGCCTGTTTTCTACAGTTATCTGGATCGTATTTTCCTGAGTCGAAATTCCTAAGTATTTTTGCTAAATCATTAACAGTATATTTGACAAAGAATATTCCCGTTTTTGGATTTTGTTCAGAGATGGTTTCCATAACTCCTCCCTGTTTGTAGGCTATTACAGGAGTACCTGATGCATTAGCCTCTACGGGAACAATACCAAAATCTTCGTCTTTTACTGGGAATATCAAGGCTTTTGTTCTAGCCATTAGATTAAATTTCTGTTCATCAGAAACATAGCCTAGAAATTTTACTAATCCCTTTGCATTTAAATTCTTTACTAATATTTTCATATTTTCAAAATCATCTCCTGTTCCAGCTACTTTTAATGGTACTCCTGCTTTCACAGCCGCTTTTATTGCTATATCTACACCCTTGTATGTTTCAACTCTCCCCATATACAGAAACCAATTCTCTTTCCTATTTACTTTTCTTAATGCTTTTATCCTTTTAACTTCCACAGGAGGATATATCACATCAGCATCTATATCGTAATATTTTTTTACCCTTTTTTTAACAACATTGGATATTGCAGCCATCTTATGACATCTTTTTGCTGCATTTCTATCCCAGTTCTGCCATATCTTTTCTAAGAAAGTACCGGTTAAAGAATCGTAAAGTTTAAAAAGTATTCTATTGATACCACTTAACTGTTGAGAATCTTTCAATGTTCTACTTTTCTTTTGCCAGAAGAATTTAGGAGGTGACATGCATATGTTTACATGTTTAATATTTCTTGGCCTAGCAAATTTAGCAAATGCTATTGAAAGAGAAACTGCTATATCGAAATTTTTAAATCGAAATGATCTATATGCTAATGGTTGAAGAAGAAGGTATAGATGTCTGAATTTATCTCTACCTGGTAGATATTGCATGAATGAGTGATGTATTTTTATACCAGGAAAGAAATCTTTTACAAATTTTTCATCATAGTATGCCGTAAAAAGCTCGCAATTTTGAAAAGAATCTAATATGTATTTTAAATGTATTTCTGCTCCACCATGTTTAAACAGAGGTTCACTTATGACTGCAACTTTGATATTACTCTCTTTTGTTGGATTCTTTCTCATGTACTTGATTTAAGTATTTTTCTAAATTATTTAGGAATTTCTCTTCTGAGAATTTTTGGGCATGCTTCTTAATATTTTCACTATTATATCTTGTTTTGTTGAAATTAATAAGTAAGGTGGTTAATTCTTTTTCTGTTTTAAAGAATTCTCCTGTTTTACCCTCTATTACTGTTTCTAATAGTCCTCCATCCCCAAAACCTAATACAGGAGTACCTGAGGCCATTGCTTCTACAGGAACTAGACCAAAATCTTCTAATCCGCAAAAAACTAAAACATCTGAGAGTTCATACATAGTTTTTACATCCATATCATCTTTAACAAAACCAAGGAAATGTATTCTTTCATCTTTATCTGCTATCTTTTCTAGATATCCCCTATCGGGACCCTCTCCTACTATTACCAAATTTTTATTTGCTTGTTTACATGAATTAATTGCCCAATCTACTCTTTTGTGATCATATAATCGTGATACTACTAAAACGAATTTTTCAGGTAGATTATATTTCTCTTTTATCAATTTCCTTTTTCTAGGTGATGATCTCTTAAAATATCTTTCCTCAACTCCAGGATATAGTACTTCAGCTTCCTGTCTATATGTTTTGTATATTTTTCTTGCTATGAATTTAGAATTTGCCGTCCAGTAGTCTACTCTTTTGGATGTAGTCCAATCCCATATTCTCATGTATGTATTAAGAATTGTTGATATTGGTTTGTATATAAACTTAAGTTTAGATCCTCTTGCATTAAGCTCTTTGTCCCACAGGCTTCTAGGGGGTGTCATTACCATTGCTACATGTGGTTGATCTAGTTTAGTTATCACACCTTTACCTGGACCTGCAGAGATACTGATTACAAGATCGTATCCTTCAAGATCAAAACTTTCATATGCTAATGGTGTGAATATCTTAAGATGTCTGTAGAAATTCTTTGGGAGGATGTTGGATAGTTTCTGTACAAAGCTTGTATTAACCTTATTTTTTAATTCAGGATATTTCTTACTGTTAAATGATATCGTGAATATTTCTGAATGAGGAAGAAGTTTTAATATGGAATACATTTCTCTATCTGCCCCACCAAATGCACCCATTTGATCGGCAATTATTGCAACCTTAGGAAACTTCTTTTGTAAATCTGTCATTAATGATTATAGCTCAGGAATCTCTCCATCTTCAAATCCAAAATCTTGAGCAGACATGTCATCATCATCCTCAGAATCAAGTTGATCTAGAGCTTTAGTTAAATCATCATCAGCATCAACAACTATTTCCTTCCTACTAGCTTCATCTTCATCTGGATATATGACATCCAAAGAGCCATCATCATCTGTTGTAGGATCGATTCCATCGTCATTTATCTCTTCATCACCACCCATCAATATGATATTTGGTTCCTCGTTGTCTATATCTACATAATCATCATCTTCCTCATCTACAGTCCCATTCTCTTTTCTTTTCTCAACTCTTTTGAGGAATCGTTCAGCATCTTCACCAAATTTCTCAACAACATCTATTACTCTCATAGGTTCACCACACTCTGTACACATTTCAATATGATCTTTTTCTGTACCACAGTGGGGACATGATAGATATATTACATGTACACTCTTTCTTGCTGTGACTAGTTCTTCTTTTTTCTCAGCTTTCTTATTTGCCATATTTAATGAATAATTTGCTTTTATTTAGGATAGTATAGGGACTATAGTGTGTCAATAAACCCATAGAAAAAGGAATTTAGTCATATTTTGGGTAGCAACACTTCTTGTATTTTTTACCACTACCACAAGGACAAGGGTCATTACGACCAACTTTCTTGTTCTTTTTAATAGTTTTTTGCTTTCCAACATCACCAGGTCTATTATCTTTATTTTCATTTATCTTCATTTTCCTTGGCTCTTCCTGTTTAACTAATCTAACTTTAAAGAACCTTGTTACAACAAAGTCATCAACCTTTCTTAACATTTCATCAAACATTTCAAATCCTTCGTTTTTGTACTCTATGAGTGGATCTCTTTGTGCAAGATTTCTCAATGATATACCCTCTCTAAGGTCAGTCATTGTATCTAGATGTTCCATCCAGAATCTATCGAATGATTGAAGTATGAGATACTTCGAAAGAGCTTGCATAGGTTCTAGACCAATGGAGTATATGTGTATTATGAAGGCTGTTAATATGACCTGTTTCAAAATTCTTACCTTGTTCACATCATCTAATTTGTACATCTCTCTAAACATTTCTATGCTATTTTTATATCCTAATTCCTTGCATGACATAGAAAGGAGCTCCTCTGTTAATAGATTGACTATTTGTAGATACAGTTTTCTTTCTTCTATATTGTCAATCTTCATATCATCTTGAAGTTGAGATGCAACCAAAAAATCTATATGCTCCAATACTTTCTTAAGTATCCATTTATCTAAGGGAGAGAAAGGATATGATATTTGGTCGAATTCAGAAATCTTCCATGTTTCTTCTCTAGCTAAAGAAAATGCATCTAGACTGTCTTGTAGATTTTCAATATCTATACCTTTTAAGGTTTTTAGCTCTTTTTTAAGATCTAATTGGGAAACTGGAACCTTTTTATTTGTTTCTGCTTCTAAGATCTTCCTTCTTAATGTATATACAATTTCTCTCTGTTGATTTAAGACATCATCATATTCAACTAATCTTTTTCTAATATCATAGTTATGTGCCTCTACCTTCTTTTGTGCATTCTCTATTGTTCTACCAAGTATACCTGCGGTTATTGGTATATCATCGTCTAAGCCAACCTGAGCCATTATGAGTTGCATTTTTTCTCCCCCAAACAGTCTCATTAATTCATCTTCAAAAGAAACAAAGAATTTTGATTCTCCTGGGTCTCCCTGTCTTCCTGATCTTCCTCTTAACTGGTTATCTATTCTTCTAGATTCATGCCTTTCGGATCCAATTACATACAATCCTCCAACCTCTTTTACACCATCTCCAAGGGCAATATCAGTACCTCTACCAGCCATATTTGTAGCTATGGTTACAGCACCTAGTTGTCCAGCTTCAGAAACGATTTTTGCTTCCCTTTCATGATATTTTGCATTCAATACATTATGCTTTACTCCTTCCTTTGAAAGCATTTGAGAAAGAGTCTCTGATTTCTCTACAGATGTAGTACCTACCAATATTGGTTGTCCTTTCTCATTTCTCTCTTTTATCTCTTCGACTATGGCCTTAAACTTCCCTTCCTGACTTCTGTATACAACATCGTTGTAGTCTTTTCTAACAACAGGTTTGTTTGTTGGAACAACTATGGTATCCAAACTATATATTGATGCAAACTCTTCAGCCTCTGTTAAGGCAGTTCCTGTCATACCTGAGAGGTACTGATACAATCTAAAGAAGTTTTGCAAAGTTATGGTTGCCATAGTTTTAGATTCCTTCTTAACCTCTACACCTTCTTTTGCCTCTATTGCTTGATGAAGACCTTCACTATATCTTCTTCCTTCCATAGCTCTTCCTGTAAATTCATCAACAATGAGGACTTCACCGTTTCTAATTAAATATTCATCATCTAAGTGATATAGCTCTTTTGCTTTAAGAGCATTGTCTAAATGATATGCTAATTGAGCATTTTCATATACATTCTCTATACCTAAAGCTTTCTCTACAGTATCAACTCCTTGCTCTGTTAGAGATACTGCTTTTGCTTTTTCATCTACAATATAGTGATGCTCAGGTTGTAATGTATTTACGAGGGATGCAAATCTTTTGTATAGGTCATTTGCTGTATCTGCACTAGTGGAAATAATTAGGGGTGTTCTAGCTTCATCAATGAGGATGGAGTCTGCTTCATCCACTATTACAAAATATCTAGGACCCTGTACCCTCTCCTCCATACTTCGAGCCATATTGTCTCTTAAGTAGTCGAATCCAAATTCATTGTTAGTACCATATACAACATCACATGCATATGCTTCTTTCTTAGAACACTCTACTAAATTTACTCCACTCATATGATCATACTTCAGTCTTCCCTCTTTCTTCGCTTTCTCATCTCTTTCCTTAATTAATTCTTTTGCTTCATCACCTTTCAATTTTAATACCTCTTCATCAGATATGAACCTATACTGTTTTCCAGAGTTAATTGCCCCTACACTCATCCCTAAAGCATTCAATATATGGCCAGTCCATTCAGCATCTCTTCTTGCGAGATAGTCATTTACCGTTACTAAATGAGCACCTCTCCCCGTTAAAGCATACAAATACAAAGGTAGATTTGCAGCTAATGTCTTACCCTCACCTGTGAATAGCTCAGCTATTTTGTTATCAAAAAGTACATATCCTGCAACTAATTGCACATCAAAGTGCCTATGCTTTGCTACCCTATTAGATGCCTCCCTTACAACTGCAAATGCTTCGGGTAGTATGTCGTATAGTCTACTTTTCTCTTCATCTAATCTCTGCTTTAACTGTGTATCACTACCATTTGAAAATTCCTCCCTACACTTCTCCAAATCTATACCTAGTGTATTTCTAAAATCTTCTGTCTTTTTTCTTAATTCATCATCTGAGAGCTTAGACATTTCATCTTCTAAAGCATTAATCTGATCCACTACTGGTTGAATCTTTTTCAATTGTTTCTCATTTGAATCAAAGAGATTTTTAAATATATTGAGCATAATGTATTGTTACAATGTAATCTTTTGATTATATACCATAACTGAGTATTTAAGAATTATTTAATATTCTCCCTGTATATTGGTATATATGGGAAGATATATTTTAAAAATTTTAGTAATAATACTTTTTCTTGTACTTAATACTTCATTTCTTTTTGCCAAAGTTATTCTTCTAAACCCTCCTAATGGTTCAGTACTAAAACATGAACCCATTAATTTTCAATGGGTGAATACTGATACCTCACAGTCATATATGTATGAGATATGTACATCATCTAGTAGTAGCTTTCATCTTGCTATATGTGATGGAAAGATACAGGAGAATGAAATAACTATGTGGAAACAACCAAATAGAATATATTTCTGGAGAATTAGATATAGTCCATTATCCATATTTTACGAATACAGCCCCCACTATGCCACAGGATACAGATATGAGGAGAGTTCTGAAACATTTGTATTTGGAGTTGAAAAAGATATCCCACAAGATATCTTGGATGAATTTGTTGAGGAAGAGGAGATACAAGAGGAATATGAAGAAGAAGATATTGTAATTGAAGAGAAGAAGGAAGAGGATATACAACCAAAGGTGGAGGAAGAAGAAATTATAAAACCGTTACCTGAACTACCTTTCTTAGAAGAGAAAACACCCATCACTACTCCCCAAAGAAACAATATCATTGTCAATATTCCAAATAGCCTCGAAGAATTCAATTGGAATATTGTTAGTACCAGAAAGGTGCTGGGAATAGCCAAAGAAAATGAAAATGTTGTATGCAAATTTAAATATTTAAAAAAGAAAATATCACTTGAGTATTGTAATCTTCCTAAATTGAAATTAAAAAAACAGGAAAGATATCAATTTGGGAATGGATACATATTTACAATTACTGGAGATGTACAGAATACATTTAAGATACAGATTGATGAATATGATTGTAATTTTAATATCTTCAATCCAATTACATGGTTTAAGTGTGAAGAAAGGTTCCAAAAGAACAATTTTGTGGATGT
This sequence comes from bacterium, assembly GCA_022840695.1. Classification (GTDB taxonomy): domain Bacteria; phylum Patescibacteriota; class Dojkabacteria; order SC72; family SC72; genus UBA2177. The sequence continues at coordinate 14,198 of JALHDC010000004.1, read as the reverse complement.
AAAAGCTCATATGTTTTTCAATGTACTACAAGATTGGAGAAATATTCCCATAATGTCATATATTTTGGATGGTAGTGAGTTTCGTTTAATAGCAGGAATTAGCAAAGAGAAAGAGCCTCTTTCCTTGGAACATACTTACAGAATATCCCTAAGAGATTATGATCTTTTGCATGAGGAGAAAAGTAGTTATGTTTTGAATTTAAGTGATTACAATTTAGATATATTCGAACCAAGATCATTCATATTTCCATTTAAAAATATTATTGGTGTAACTCAGTGGTATGGTTATACCGAATATCAATCTCCACATACTGGTATAGATTTTGGAGCAAAGAAAGAAAATGTATTGGCTGTAGAAGATGGAGAAGTTATCTCAAAGGGTTGGGATAGCTATTACGGAGATTGTCTTTCGGGTGGTAACTATTTAAAGATTAAGCAATCAAATGGGATGTATACTGTATATTTCCATTTAGAAGATGTTTTTGTAAATACTGGAGATATGATAAAGAAGGGTGATATTGTGGCAATTAGTGGGAATACTGGTTTTTGGAATTGTCAAAAGCTAGCATATCATCTTCATTTTGAAGTAAGGATAAATTCTTCAATGAATTCACATAGCAATCCTGTTAAATATATTGATACTGATTGGAATTCAGTCCCAACTTTGGGCTATTTAACATATCCTGGCCGACTATCTGGTGAGAATCCTCACCCGGGGAGGTAGATTATGAAGAATATATTAACTTACATACAAATATTTTTTCATGCCATATCAGTATATGCATCAAAGATTATTGATATACCAGTAACTGAAGTAACATATTTAATTGAAAATATTACTTCACCAGAACAGATAATATGGAAAAGTAATGATGAGATATTATTAGTTGAAGAAGAAAAGATATATTCACATATTATTTCAAATAGAGAAACTTCTTTTGTAATGGAAAGAAATCCTAATGATTTTGTGGGTATTGATGATGAAGGAAATATTATATTTTGTAGTATTGAGCATTTTACTATTTCTTCAATGGATGAATTTTCTACCAAGTTTACTGTTTTAGGGAAAGAGTACTATTTTTTTGAAACAATTAGACCAATATTTTTAAATGAAGAGGAGATAATAGCAGTTACGGCTATGGATTTTTTAGAAAAACATTTTTACAAAATTATGCTAAATGATGGGAGTATGGAGGAGATACATGAGCCTAAGAGAAGAAGTTTTGAAATTAATATACAGACGGATATGTATGTTAAGAAAGTGTATGGAAGAGACAGTAATCTATATATTATTCAAGATATATTTGGGAATTTGTATGTATATATAAAAAGAGTTATTAGAATAGATGAGTTGAGTAGATATATACTTACAATTCTGGATTTAGTATAATGATATTACAAAGATCTACTGTCCGAACTGTCACCCAACGGTGGCTTTCTAGGGATTTTCTCTAGATAGGCAGTAGATCGATTATTTCACAAACCACTCATCCTTTATTTTTTCTTCTCAACTCTTACAAAATGATATAATTAGATATGCAAAAATACTCTCCAGATATACAAGAATACCTTTCAAAGGTAGATGAATTACAGAAACAAATAAATAGGAAGAGACCACTAAGATCAAGACGATTACAACTTTTAAAGGACTACTACCTCATAGGTTTAACATATACATCTAATTCATTAGAAGGTAATACATTAACAGAATCAGAGACAAAAGTTGTCATAGAAGAGGGTCTAACTATCGGAGGGAAACCTCTTAGAGATCATTTAGAAGCACAGGGACATGCTAATGCATATGATTATATGTTCTCTTTAGTATCTAAGAAAGGAATTACTACAAATGATATATTAAAGCTTCATAAACTTTTCTATGAAAAAATAGATGAAGGAAATGCAGGTAAATACAGAAATGTTGAAATTATCATAAGTGGATCTAAGTATTCTTTTCCTAAACCAAGGGAGATACCGTTGTTAATGAAAGAGTATGAAAAAGGGATATTAAAATATATAAAGGGAGATCATCCTGTAATAGCTGGGATAAAAGCACATAAAAATTTTGTAAATATTCATCCCTTTGTTGATGGTAATGGTAGAGTAGCTAGATTAATCATGAATTTAATACTTCTTCAAAATAGATACAATATCACCATAATACCTACAGTATTAAGGGCAGAATATATTTCTACTCTAGAGAAAGCTCATACTGATGATCATGAATTTACGATATTGATTCTCAAATGCTTAATAGAGAGTCAGAGAGAATGGTTAAGACTTCTTTAAATAATTGTTTACAGAAGTCTAGATATAACGAATATTATAATTCCCACATTAATACCAATCTTTAAGAATATACTTACTAATACCCCTATAGCGGACCCTATACCTGCTTTAAAGCTTTGATTAATATCTTTCTTTGCAAATATTAATTCAAATACTGTTGCCCCTACCAATGGTCCTACAAACATTCCTCCTATGCTTCCAATCATCAAACCAATGATACCTCCTAATATAGCCCCTACCATTCCCCATGTAGAGCCTCCTAGCTTTTTTGCTCCCATAGCTACAACAATATTATCTACGAATGTAGAGAGTATTGAGAGAAAGAAAAGAATAATTAAGATATTGGGTGTTAATGTTTCAAAACCATTTACAAAGGCCACTATTACTGTAGCTATATATATTAACCATATACCTGGTAATGTTAATACAGTTAATACTAAGCCAGCTAAAGCAATTAATCCAGATAGTGTGTAAAGAAAAATATTTAAGAACATAGTTTTGATATTTTAGAATAGTAAATGAGATAAAGGAAGAGGGTTGATATAGATTGGACTATGAATGTAACCCATACCACACCAATATATCCATACTTTTGGATAACCAATATATTTAATACTACATTCACTAGACCAGATATCACATTCTGTATAGCCATCAATTTAGCATGTCCTGTGGAGGTAAGAATACCTGCATTAATTACAGTGACTGGTAGTGCAATGGCATATGTTAAGGCTACAGGTAGAAGTAATGAGTTCAGAATATCTCCAAGGTATATTGGGAAGAGTATACCTATTCCAAATTTAGCAATTACCATAGATATTGGTATAAAGAGAATATTTAGAAGAAGAATATATTTTAGTAATTTACTAAATACATTTCTAATATCTATATATTTTCTTAAAGAGAACATTTCTACAATATTCGGTGCTAGTACCTGACCAAATACAGAGAATGGTATTAGGAATATTGTAAATACTTTATTTACTAATTCATATACCGCTATTTCTTCAAACAGATCATACTTACCTAGTATTAATATATTCACTTTTGAAAAGAAATAGAAACCTAGAATAGCAATACCAAATGAAAGAGAGTATTTACCAATGTCCCACATTATTTTTTTTTCAATCTTAAACTCATATCCTTTGTGTAGTATTAGTAGAATGATGGAATATATTAGGAAATAGAATATTTGAGCAAGTATTGCTCCTTTAAGACCGTACGAGGGAACTAATATCAGTGATATTGATATACCCAGGAATGAATTAAGTAGTGTAACTTTAGCTAACTGTTTAAACTTCTTTAAGCCTCTGAATATTCCATCTAGGAGTGATGTTAATGGAGTTACAAATATCATTGGAAGAGCATATATTATGTAGTTGAAATGTTTGGTGAATAGATACTGTTTAAAGAGTATTACAAAGAACAAAACTAATATTGAAGCTATTGATATGATTATTAATGAGTTAAAGAATACCTTTTTAACTTTTTCTTTCTGTTCAGTATTGTACACTGTTATATATCTAGATGTGGATGTAGAGATACCAAAATCTGAGAATATTACAAGAAGCATAAGGGTGGCTGATATGTAGTTATATATTCCCATATGTTCTTTAGGGAGAAAGAATGTAGCTATGAAGAACATTAGTGCTGTTGTACCTTGTTTAGAAAGTATTTGGATTAATCTCCAAAGGAATGATTTAGATAGTTCTTTGTTATTTTGGTATTTTTGAAGAAAGAGTTTTTTAAAATTCATAGCTAGTTATCTGATGCTTTTTTGAATACATCATATGTTTTTTTAGCTACATTTTCCCATGTGTACTGTTTTGAGAGTATGTATCCCTCCTCTAACCTACTTTCATATTTTTTAGGATTGGTATATACATCATATATTGTATTTCCAACTTCTGTTGGATTTTCTCCATTTACCATTAGAGCTACTTTATTAAATAGCTCTTCATATACTGGATTCTTATGTAGTATGGCTGGTACTCTTGATCTTAATGCTTCTATGGGTGCAAATCCAAATCCTTCATACATGGATAGGTGTATGAATGCAAATGCATTACTTAGTAGTGAGTATTTCTGTATGTCTTCATAGAAGCCTGTGAATATGACATTGTCTTGTATGTTTTCTTTTTCTATTAGGTCATATAGCTCTTTTACCTCCTTCTTACTTTTGTCTTGGAATTTACCTCCTGATATTACTAAGTATGGGGGATTTTCTTTTTTAAGTTTGTTAAGGAATTGTATATATCCCTGTATTACTCCTATTGAATTTTTACTTTTATTTATTCCTCCTCCTAGATATATTATGTATTTTCTTTGTTTGTAGCCTGAGGGTAGTACATCATCTAGAGAGACTTCTTTTTCTTCTAGATCTACACCTAGGTACGATACTGAGATATTTTGTTCAGAGTATTTGGGGAAGTATGTTAGGTAGTCGTTTTTAGTAGTTTGGGAATTACATACTAGGTATTTACATTTAAGTGATTTATACATTGTAATCCAGTATTGTATTGATCTAATGAAATTGTGTATTGGTGATATTTGGGAGTACATATTAAACATAGCAAGGTTCATATCATGTACAAAGAGTACTGTGGGCATTGTGTATGATGGGTAGTTTCTCCAAAAGTATGGAGAGAAAAATATACTATCTTTTTGTTTAATCTTTTTAATAGTGGGGAGTATTTTTAAGAAATACCATATGTCATTTTTATAGTCATTTATTTTGTATTTCCCAATATCTACTATATCCACATTACTTGGGTTCTCTATTTGTCCATCTAGTGTAGATTCTTTGTTGTTAAATAGTAGTATGGAGAATTTTGTATTAGGGTATCCTTTTATTAAGGATATGATGATGTTTTTTGTATATTGGCCTATACCAGCATATGAGAGTTGATCTTGGGTTGTTGTAGCATCTATTATGATGTGCATTGTATATATATTACCTAATTACTTTAAATATATACAATGTTTTGTTTTTGAGAGGGATGGTATCTGTGAGTTCTAACCAATCTGTATTTAGATATTCCTCTAATCTTTCTTGGTTTTTGAATGTAAATTTTTTTAAACTTGAAGCAACAATTCCAACTTTCTCGATATTGTAATAATCAACAAACATTCTATCCTCTTCAATACTTTCTCCATCCATGGGATATGTATTCATATCCTCAAACATTTTAAGATGCTTTTTTCTTGGAACCCAATCTTTTAGTGCCCATTTCCATTCTGGACTATATTTTCTATTTCCCCTGTATATGCCAGGAAGGAGATCCCATCCTGTATCATTTAGCATAATTATTTCGTCTTCTTCGAAGTAAGAAATTACTTCCTTTACTTCATAGTCTCTGCCAAAATTAATATACTGTCTTAATTGTCCCAAAGAGAAGAAATAGTATCCTGCCACAGCAAATGTTAAAGCACCCACCAAACAGGAAAGATACATATATGATGTAGAGTATTTTTTGTGTAGAAGGTAGTAAATGATATATCCAATTATGATCAATATATTTAAAACAAGCTTTATGTAAACATAGTCTGCTTCAAAGATTAGTCCAACAAAGGCTAGTATTGATGATATTACAACTATCCATATATATTTCTTTTTGTTCTTAACAATATCTTTAAGAAATATTAGGTAGAAGAAGAATATTATTGGAGTTATTGGAAATAGGTACCTATCAAATGATTGTCTAAATACAAATACCCCTATGAAAGACCACATTATTAATATCAATGCTATCAATATATTCTCTTTTTTCTTAATTGCATTCTTAAATATTAATATGCTTGTAAAGAGGGCTGGAAAGAAGATTATTTTAGGTATGGAAAGGAATGAGAAGCTTCTAGGATAGAGGATCTTTCCAACATATCCCATTACAACACCTAATATTTTCTGTACTGTAGATTCTGTTTCTTCTTCAATGGGTATTATCTGTTGTATTGTAACAGCCTCAGGAGTTTTCAATCTCACTATACTTTGAGTAGCAGCTCCTACTTCAAAGTGTTGAAGTTGGTACTCTACTCCTCCTTGTGTAACTCCAGGTATTACAGTAAATATAACTGTGTTAAGAGGAATGATAGATGTAAAGAGCATGAGTAGAAGATATATGAGGGTTGGGATAAAGGTTTGAAAATATATTTTAATATATCGCCATATATCTTTTATTCTAAATCCTGTCCATTCTGATATGAGTATATACAGAAGAAATCCTGGTAGTATCATGAAGAAGACTGATTCTTTGGCATCCAATACTAAGAGTAACGATAGCCCTATTAACCAGGATGACCTTTTAGAGACTATTAGATACATAAAGAGTAACAGAGAGAGTACTACTGGAAATTCTCTCATATATGTAGGTAGGTGTAGTATGTATTGGAAATTGGTAAAGAGTAGTATAGTTCCTGCCAATGCGTAGAGGGTATTACCAAAGTATTTAGTTAGTAATTTGTAGAACAAGTATAGGAGTATACAGCCTAGCATAATGTTCCATACTGTTGCTATTGCTAAGGATGGGCCTGTAACAAGAAATATTAAAGCAACAGGTAGTTTAAAGAGAAAACCATGTACACCAGTAGCATACTGTCCTATCCATTCACCTCTACTTAGTGCTTCTGTCATTATGGAAGTTTCTAAGAGGTAGAAGTCATCATCTAAGGTAGCATTTTTGAATTTGAGGGAGAGTAGTCCTAAAGAAAAACAGAATATTATTAATATATATATACCGTATCTTTTTAGGAATTTTTCTATTTTTTGCATTACCAATTATACTAGCTCTTTCTTAGTAGCTCCACTATTCTTTCTGATGCTTTACCATCACCATATGGGTTAATGGATTTAGCCATTTTCTCATATGCTGTATTATCATCAAACAATCTACTTGCTTCTTCTACAATTAATTCTTTGTCTGTACCTACTAACATAGCAGTACCTGCATCTACACCCTCTTGTCTTTCTGTTACATCTCTAAGTACTAATACAGGCTTACCTAAGGATGGTGCTTCTTCTTGTATACCGCCTGAATCTGTCATTACAAAGTATGATTTATTCATTAGCCATACTAGGTATGGATAATCTAATGGTTCTATGAGATGTATATTTTTAATACCATCTAATATTCTATATACCACTTCCCTTACATTTGGATTAAGGTGTACAGGATATACAAACTCTACATCAGGATATTTAGATGAGAGTTCTTTTATGGAGTTACATACATCTTCAAATGGTTGACCAAAGCTTTCTCTTCTGTGTGCTGTAACTAGTACTACCCTTTTACTAAAATCAATATCTTTAAAAAATTCTTCATATTTGGTATCACCTTCTTCTTGGAGTAGTTCTAATGCTAAGAATAGTGCATCTATTACTGTGTTCTTAGGAACAGATATATTTTCATCCTTAATACCTTCTTTAAGAAGGTTCTGTCTTGATCCTTCAGTAGGTGCCCAATGATAATCTGCTATATGTCCTGTTAATACTCTATTTATCTCTTCAGGAAATGGAGAGTATTTATCTCCACTTCTAAGACCTGCTTCTAAATGTGCTACCTTAATCTTTTTGTAATATCCTGCTAATGCTCCTGCTAATACAGATGTTGTATCTCCTTGTACTATTATCAAATCAGGCATTACTTCATCTAATATCTTTTCCATTCCTCTTAGTGCATCTGCTGTTACATCAAAGAGTGTTTGGTTAGGTTTCATTAGTTTGAGATCATAGTGTGGTACTATTTTAAAGAATTGGAGTACTTGGTCTAACATCTCTCTATGTTGTCCTGTTACTGCTATTTTTACATCAAATTCATTAGGATATTTTTCAAATTCTTTTATTAGGGGAGCCATTTTAACAGCTTCAGGTCTAGTACCAAATATGAAGAGAAGTTTTTGCATAGATATATTTTTACCTTAATTATTTTAACCTATTATTTATTATTCCTCTCATCAAGAAGAGTTTTCATATATAAATCGTGTAGTTTGGGAATAATATGATCAGAGTTAAATTTTTCACTTCCTCCTTGAGATTTCTCCTGAAATTTTTCATAAAGTGTATCATTTCCTAAAATCCCCTTAATATATTCTGATGCATCATCTTTGTTGGAATATAAATAAGAAGATTCTTTATACAATTCTTCGAATATTTCTAGATTATTCAAAACACATGGGAGTCTAAAATTCATAGCTTCTAAAACTGTCAAACCGAATGTTTCCATTTTTGATGTAGACAGATATATTCCTTTATTTTTAAAAACAAGAGAATAGATACACCCCATTTCTTTAAAATCTACCCTTGGGAGATATCTTACATTCTCTAAAACACCAAAATCTTTCATTATTTCAAATATGTGTTTGTCATATTTATCTAACTGTTCCCCAATTATGAATAATTCAATATCATCCTTTGTATACTTTTCTTTTAACAATGAATATATTTCTAATGCATCCCTCCAACCTTTATTTTCTTCTAATCTTCCTATCCAAAGTATTGGTCTTTTACCTTTGAAATCTATATTTAAGTTACATTTCTCTAATTGTTTATTTTCAGTGAAATTATAGACAACCTCCATTGGAAGATCCTTATTAGAAATTTCCTCCTTTACTATATTTTTAAATGTAAAAGAGGGGACTATAACTAATTTAATATTAGAGGGTAATTTGGATCTCAGATATCTCCTTGCAGGTTTAGCAGAGGTGTATGTCTCTAATATTACTGGCTTTTTGCTTTTTTCTATCACATCAAATAACTGAGGAGTATCAACATTTATTATCAAATCGTACTCTTCTATCCTTCTTTGAATTTCCTTTTTACTTTTACAAAAAAATACTTTATCAAACTCTATAGGGATATTATTCACAGATGATTTCATAACTAAAAGGCTAATTTCCAAATCAGGATCTAGTTCCTTTAAATATTTAGCTCTATTTCTAAGAAGCATCTCTACTCCTCCATATGACAAGAATTGATAAATGTAGAGTATTTTCATATTTCTTCTTTAATTGAATTATTTCTCAAACTGTTTTTCATTATGAATTTTGCTAAATTACTTTCATTTTCAGACAAAAAAGAAATTGTTATAAACTTCAAAGCATTCAAATCTACAAGTAACTCTGCACCTTTAATATCAGGGGTTAGAGTTATGAAAAAACCTTTGCTCTTCATTAGGAAGGTTTTTAGTTCGCTATAATATTTAAAAAACAAATCATTGGAAATTTCTATTAACCTATCTTCCGCATATATTTGTTTATTGTGTTGCTCATCCTTGAATATGAATAAAACATTTTTAGGGTTTTCAAATTGTGAAAGTATGCTAGGAATTTTTTCATTTTCTTTCTTGTCTACATAAATGATTACTAAATCTTCTTTTCCTAAGTTGAGAAAAAATTTGTCAAATTCGCTCAGAACTTTTCTTCTCTGGAAATCAAAGGCTGTTAAGATTATGGATACAAAGGAGACAAAAACTTTAATAGTTCTTGCAATTAATCTGAATAATCCTGAAAGAAATAACTCCTTTAAAGAAAGCTTGTCTTTTTCTTCCAAGTTTTTCATATATTTGCGAACCCAACTCCTAAAAGAATTCATATTATTTTACTATCTTAATCAACTCTTCTACCCTATTATCCCAACTATTCTCCTTTGCTACAACCTTTCTTTTCTTAATTAATTCTACATCATCCTCACATAATGCTTTAAATATACCCTTACTAAACTCTTCCTTATCCTTTGCAAGATAACATATATCCTCATACTGTTTTAATTCTGGTAGATCTACAGATACTACTGGTTTTCCTGAAGCTATATATTCATAGAACTTAACAGGATTAGTACTCTTTATTAAATCATTTAATATGAATGGTATTGTACAAACATCGAAATATGCTAAATACCCAGGTAATTCATCATGACTTACCTCTCCTAAGAAAAATACATTACTGTATTTATATAGTTTTCTAATATTCTTTGTATTTAAAGATCCGATAAATACATAATTCTTATCTCTATTTTCTTTAATAATATATTCCATTAAATCAAAATCTAACCATTCTGTTATAGCACCAAAATATCCAATTATTGGTTTCTTCTTTAATTCATCTAGTAATCCATTCTCTTTCAAATTACTAAATTTTTCATAATCGGAACCATTCCTAATCATATATACATTACTATTTAATTTCTTAGCATGTTCATATAGATTATCCGCTGTAGTTAGTACAATATCAGATCTTTTTACTAATTCTTCCTCAGCAGTTATTAACTCTTCTCTTGCATCAGGAAAACCTGAATACAAATCCATTAGATCATATACTATTCTTCCTTTACCCAAACTAAATGCGACATCCTTCCATACAGGATGTAGTACAAATGTAATTAGATTATTATTAATATATTTACTTAGTACTCTTTTAATTGATTTAACAAAATCTTCTGTATTATCTCTATCTAAATGAAAATCTCTTAATACATTACCTTCCTTTCTTGTTTTAATATGTATTTCATATATATTCTTAGATATCTCAGATATATATTCGCTACCTGATGTTATTGGAGATATATAGAAGATATTAAAACCTTTATTAGCCATTCTAGTAAATATCTGTTGAGGTCTTTGCCATCTATATGACCAAGGGATATTGGGGAGAACGAGGATGGATCTACAGATAGAATCTATTTGAATAGATTCTTTGAAAACAACCATATTACTCTCCTGTGTTCTCCTTATGATGTCTTTGACATGCAAATTACTGAGAATATTGACCAATTCAAATTTGAAAATACTGTTAATGTGTCTAAGTTTTAACCTTCTTTTATCCATTAATATATGCTTGAGTAACCTCATCTATTGTATTGTAATAATGAAGTACTCCATCCTTTAAAAATACTGCCCTATCACAAAACTGTTTTACAGAGCCTGGGGAATGGGTAACAAGAATTACTGTCTTTCCATCGCTTTTATACTTTCTAAATATATCAAAACACTTTTCCTGAAATGCTACATCTCCTACTGCTAATACCTCATCTAAAATATATATATCTGCGTCAGCCATTATGGCTATAGAAAATGCTAACCTTACTTGCATACCAGAAGAGAAGTTCTTTAGAGGCATATCCATGAATTTTTCAAGTTCAGCAAAGTCTACTATTTCCTCATACTTTTCCTTTAACATATTCTTCTTCATTCCTAAGATAATTCCATTGAGGTATACATTTTCCCTGCCTGTTAATTCAGGATTAAACCCTACTCCTAATTCTAAGAATGGTACCATACTACCATTCACTTTTACCTTTCCGCTTGTGGGCTCATATATTCCTGCCATTATTTTTAGTAATGTAGACTTACCACTACCATTTCTACCCATAATACCAACGAATTCACCTGGATAAATCTCTAAATCAATATCTTTCAATACATCATATTGCTCCCCTGATCTTCTAAACAATCTCATTGGGTTAGTAGCATACTCTATGAATGTATCATGCTTCTCATGGGGTAGAAAGAAAGATTTTCTAACATTTTTTATTTGTATTGCAGGTTTATTATCCATATTAGAAATATTCAGCTATTTTAGAAACTTTACTTCTGAAGAACATATTCCCAAGCAAAAATACTGCAAAGCACACTAGGAGAACAGTTCCAATTTGATAAAAATCTTCAACTCTAACAGTATCTCCACTAATTAGACCTTTCCTTGCATATGTTACTACAAGAGTCAAAGGATTAAGCTTTATGTATTTCTGGAGATCAGGGGGTAACATTTCAAGAGTGTAATATATAGGGGTCATCCAGAAGATTAATTGTAGTATTACAATCATGAGGTTATGAATATCTCTCAGTTTAATGAAGATAACACTGAGGAATTGTCCTAATCCTAAGGTAAGAACAAATACACTTAAGACACAAAGAAAATATAGAAGAAATCCTACTAATGTAGTATTTATTGGAGTGAATATACTAAATATTACAAATACCAACATATTAAAAAAGAAATCTAAGAAAGATATACTAACTGCACTAAATACTACAATTTCTCTTGGAAATTTAATTTTTAATATTATTCCGGCTTTACTCATCAATGACGTGAGGCCCATTAATACAGCTTCACTAAAGGTGTTCATAATTATGATACCTAATAGTAATCCCATCTTATATGATTCGTCCATATGGAAGATATTGGACCATATGAGATAGATTACACCAAATAAAGCCAATGGCTTTAGAATAATCCATACTATACCAAGATAAGAGTTTTTATACCTTAGTTTAAAGTCAGTACTAATAAATTGTGATAATAACTCAATGTAGTTATTCATGACCTCTCATAATATCATATTAGAAATTTTCTTCAAACTCTACTATTTAAATAGTTTCCTAGAGTACTTTTTTACGACTTTTTTAAGAGTTGTAATAATACCTTGGTTTTTAAATAAATAAATTGCCTTAAGAATAGGATTAGAAGGCTTATTTCTCCAGAAGGAATAATCTTCTATCAATGATTCATCTTTTACAGGAGTTATTTCTCTGCTAACTTGATAGTATCTCTTACACAGATTGGCTATCTGAGGATGATATTTGGAATATTCCTTGTCATTAAATAAGAATTTCAATATATTATTTAATCCTTCCAAATGTTTTTGCGGATTCTCTGCTGCACTTGATTCTCCAACATTTACTTTTGTCAATGGGCTATTCATACCTAGGAGTTTTGTATTTCTGAGAATTTCCAACCAAAAAATAGTGTCTTCTCCAATCCTTATATTATCTTTAAACCTAAACCCATTCTTTTCTAAATACTCTTTCTTTATCATCACAGTTGGAGTAGCTATTTGACAACTCCCTACTATTTCTGGAATTACTTTTCCATCAAGGAGCCCTGTATTTATTGTTTCCTCTTTCTTTGTCGTTTTTCTTATATATGAAGTATGGCTAACATTACTTTCTGTTAGAACCATTTCTAATAATTGATCATGCAGTTTATTGGGCAGAAATTCATCATCTGAATCTAAAAAGGCTATATATTCTCCTGTCGCTTTCTCTATACCTTCATTTCTAGCAAGTGCAGGACCCCTATTTTTAGATAATCTATTAAGTTTGATTCTGTTATCACTTTCCATAAGAGAATTAACTAAAGAAATATCTTCTGTTGAGCAATCATCTACAAGTATTATTTCCAAATTTTTATGAGTTTGAAGAATCGCAGATTCTATTGATTTCAATAATTCTGGAATTCTATTGTAAAAGGGAATCACAATTGTAACCTTGATCTTCTCTATTTCACTTTTTTTAGAATTAAAGATTTCTCCCATTCTTTCCTCTGCAAAATCCTCAGCTTCTCTATATGGAGTACTTTTCAAAAAATTTATCATTTCTCTATAAAAGTTATATTCTGTTCCTTCTAAATCGGCCTTTCTCTTAGGAGAGATATCCTCCATCATTCCAATCCATAAAGGATTCCCTTCTATTAAAACATTGGGATGATTATTAGAATCTTGCATTTCATGAATCCTCGTCTTTGTAAAAATATCCCTTATATGAACAAACTTATAGGTCTTTGAAAATTTCCTCCAAAGTTCATAATCCTGGGTACAACGATATTGATCATCAAAACCGCCATAATCTTCGAATGCTTTTCTAGGTATTAACAACGTAATACCATTAATACATCCTCGTAAAAGAGCATATTCAGGCTTTCTTGTTAATTCTTTATGATTAAACCTGACTTTATCTAGAGGCCTCGACTTAGAATCTATTGTATCAAAATCAGCATAAAGAATGATGTCTCTTTTCTCCTCTTTCTTAGATAGAAACTTTATCTGTTTCTCTACCTTATCAGGATAATATACATCATCATGACTTAACCATGAAAAATATTCCCCTTCCATCTTCTCTATTCCCATATTCAATGCACTTGCT
>JALHDC010000003.1 GCA_022840695.1 bacterium | reverse complement strand
CCTGTTGTCACACCTTTTCCTCCTGTCAAACCTGTTGGTTTTATAACTACGGGTTTTTCATATTGATCCCATATTTTCTCTATCTCTTTTTCATTATCTAAAACTTCCCACTTAGGTATTGGAAGTCCTAATCTTTGTATCATTAAATTTGAAGCCCATTTATCTCTTTGTATTTCTTTGGCGTTCTTAGAGTCTCTACTTGAGGATATTGAATATACAATTTCCGATCCTTTTCCAGCCCCTATTGTATAGTGTCTGTTGAAAGTTTTTGTGTATGGCACTCTTTCATCTATTAGTAGGGTGGGTGTAATTTCGTATCCTTTTCTTTGGGCAGAATCTAGTATTGGAATGGTAGACATTGAGCTTATCCTTTGTTTTATTACCTCATTTAAAGAATACTCCCTAGCTTCTTCGTATGTTATTTTCTCTGCAGAAAGGTCTAAAAGGGTGTTGGCTAGCTCTCTCCAAAGGAATGGTAGTTTAGATTCTATAGATAGTGAATTATTCGTAAATTTGTATGATTTAATGAAGATAGGATGAAAACTTTTTATTAGATCAAGCAGATTTATCACAGAATCACTTTTTTTTATTTTTACTTTTACTATTGATGTATCTGATTCTAGATTAAGACCTTGTAATACTTTTATATTGCTCATGTCTATGGGGCTAAATTTATATATTTCTCTTTAATGTATTCCATTATTGGGATTGCTACTTTTACTATGTCTCCTTTATCTACTTTGTAATGTAGTCTTAATCCAGGATTATAATTAATTTCATTAATAGCTAATTTGGCAGGCTTTGAAATATTTTCTGCAATAATGTCTACACCGCCATATTCAGCTCCTACGGTTTTTACTGCCTTTACAGCTATCTGTTTATAATAGTCATGAACTTCTTTAATACATTCTTCTGTGGAGCCTCCAGTAGTTAGATTACAATTATATCTTAAGATTATCTCTTCCCCTTCTTTTGGAACAGATTCTAGATTAAGATCAGCTCTTTGTAATTTTAATGTTACTTCGTTATCAAGGAGAATTGGCTTTAGAAGAGTGTTTTTCCTTTCCTCATTTTTTAATGCGATAAGTTCTCTTATAGTGTTTTTACTATCGCCAATAACATGGGCTGCTTTTCTTCTGACAACTCCTATAACTTTATCTCCCAATACCAGGAATCTATAATTTTCTCCATGTATGAATTCTTCTGCTATAACTTTACTTTTGGTTTTTGATTGAGACTCTTTTAATGCATGCTCATATGCTTTTAGTACCTGCTCTTCGGTTTGGGGTAGGATAGTAACACCTATTCCTCCTAATTGTTGAGTTGGTTTTATCACAATATCTTTGTATTTTCCAAAGAATTTTATAGCATCCAATGGACAAGTGAGATCCTCTTGTATTGGTACTGGAAGATCCTTCCCTTTTAAGACTAGATTTGTAAGATGCTTTCTTTTGCAAATTGTTGTGCTAGTAGATGTAGTGAGGGGGGTTACTGTATTTATGATATACCAATGTTTTTTCTTATATTCAAATTTTGCAAGCAAACTTCTAACAAGAATTTCGTAATTTATTCCTAATTCATCTGCAGCTTCTATATAGTATGCTAAATGAACAT
Source organism: bacterium (assembly GCA_022840695.1). GTDB lineage: Bacteria > Patescibacteriota > Dojkabacteria > SC72 > SC72 > UBA2177. Next base: position 84,775 of record JALHDC010000003.1, on the reverse strand, counting down.
TTCCTGCTTCTTTTAAATATTGTTGATATGTTTTCATTTTTACTTAAATGTTTTACTTGTATCTATTAGATATCCCTTAAGGTCGTTTCTTCCAATAACTACAGGATGTGTTGTGTCTTCAGTTATTACCATCTCTACACTCTTAATCTCTCCTGAAATTTTGATACGAGCTTCTATTACTGGTTTGATATTTATTGTTTGTTCATCGATTATTTTGGCTATTCTTCGTATACTTGTCCCTTGGAGTAATTTTGTGGAATTTTTATCTATATACTCCTGTGCTTCTTGTAGAGTAGGGAAACTATCGGGTATTCCTAAAGATTTAAAATGTTTTATAGCCTCCAAAAATCCTATTCTACTGGCTAAACTTCTTGATAGTCGGGATGTTATTATTCCTGTATCCATAAAAGCAGTGACGATTTCCTTATTCGATTTGGCAGGATCTTTTCCATCATCATGAAATAGTAATATCTTCTCGGTTATATTAACAACCTTTCTTCCACTTATTGCTTCTATACTTTCCTCTACCTCTCCGCCGAAGAGATTTTTGGCTACCCTTATTCCATGTTTTATACTTTTTATTTCCAACCCTTTTACTCTTTCAAGCCTTGCTCTAAGACCTGTTTTGTTTGCAACCTGTATGCCTAAACCAGGTCTAGCATTTAGCTCAAATACAACAGGACCTTTATCTCTATCAAGTGCGATATCTACACCTATATATCCCAATTTACTTGATTTTTGACAAATCAAAGCAATTCTTAATATCTCATCCCAATTTGGTATTTGAATACCACTTAATTTTTTATTTTCTTTAAGATCCGTGGTAGTTTCAATATCCTCGTATGTATCACTTAGTAAAGATTTGACATCCATTTGCATGGAGTAGGTGGTTATTCCAGTACTAATATCTATACCAGTACAAATTGCTCCTGAATGGAGATTTGCAGTACCATTTGATCTCTTGGTTGGGAGCCTAGTCATTGCCATTATTGGAACATTGTTAAAACATATGACTCTAATATCAGGGACACCTTTATATGAGTACTGCTTCAAAAGTGGATCAGTTTTTACTCTTTCCTCTATGATTGCGATATCACTTTTAGAGCCCATAGAAAATCTTCCCTCGAGAATATTTTCTATATGCAAGATGATATCTCTTTTATTCATAACCTCTCCACTAGGTCTAATCCATGCCGTTTCTCCCTTCTTCTTTCCATAGAAAACTATGATTCCGTTCCCACCTGTTCCCTTATTTGGTTTTACTACAAAGCTTTTTGGAAGTGATTCCCAATCAAGAAATCTTAATTGTTTTTTACTCTTGATTAATTTGTAAACCTCCGGGGTTTTAATACCTTCCTTTGCAAGAATCTTCTTTGTGAGTATCTTATTGTCAGCAATAGCCTTTGCAGAAGGGGAATTAAAGGGACGGACATATTCTTGATTCCTCCTGTTTAAACCTAAGATATCGTTATATTTCTTATTTAACAACATTTTCTTTTGTTATCGATTTAAATCTGAAGTAGTCTTTGATTCTCAATCCTTTAAACTGTCCTATGAATATATTGATAATTATTAATACAGGGACGATCCACAAATTGTTTATGATATATCCAGATATATGGTTTCTCGTTATTACATACCATCCTATAGTTGAAACAATGAGTGTACTTAAAAGTATTGTTAAAGATGTTTTAAATGATTTTTGCACATACTGCTTTATGAAGAAATCCGATAGTGTGGCAATTGAAATAAAGGCGAGTGGAGGAATTTGAGACATGTTTTCTAATCCTAACCCATATCTATCTATTATTAAAAAGAAAATTACCAAAGATATTGAAAGCATACAGTAGTTTATTGCGATTCTTGTAATATAGTGCATTCTGACTCTCTTTAATATTGAATAGGAGAGTAGGGTTGTTAAGATCACAATAACAGTTACAGATAGGCCATATTTAAGGCCTGTGTATGAATATGCAATTGCTAATATCACAGGTGCATATATTCCATATGTTTTAGAGCCAAATATATATCTAGCAATACTTACAATAGTTGCGAGTAGGGTAATTGCTACCAACAACTCTAGAGTTTGGCTGGAAATTCCGTTCTCTAAAATCCAATCAGTAAAAGAAGAAAATTGCATAATAGGTCAACAGCTGACAATTTATTTTAAAGGCAGATTCCAGCAACATTATACTGCTTTTTCTTTAAGCAGGCCAGATCTAAGCTTGAAGTTTAGTTTCTAAAAAAATCTTTGAAATACAGATATAAAATTGCCAATCTGAGGTCTAGTCTTATATAGACCTCCTATTTATTTGAATACTTTAACCATGTAAGCCATATTTTTAAAGAGTTTGAGGTTTGACCTAGGTCTTACCCGGAAAAAAGAAAAAGACCACGGTAAGTGGTCTTTTTGTACAAGAATGTAGTTAAGAATTATTCTAATTCTACAGTTGCACCAGCTTCTTCAAACTGCTTTTTGATTGCTTCTGCTTCTTCTTTTGCTACAGACTCTTTTACAGTCTGAGGAGCACCGTCTACAAGGTCTTTAGCCTCTTTAAGTCCTAATTCTGTAAGACTTCTCACAACCTTGATGACACCAATCTTGTTAGCTCCGGCATCTTTAAGAACAATGTTGAAGACAGATTTCTCTTCTTCCGCAGGAGCTGCCTCAGCTGCAGGTGTTGCCATAGCAACAGGTGCTGCTGCACTTACTCCAAATTTGTCCTCCATTACCTTAACAAGGTCGGCAAGCTCTAAGACAGACATTTTCTCGACCATTTCGAGAACTTTTGTACCATTTGCTGAAAGCTCTGGTAATGTTTTTGTCTCTTCTGCCATTTTAGTATTTGTATTAAATTAAGTAATTTCGTCTAATTAAGCACTCTTTTCAGATATGCCCTTAAGAACCATAGTTAATCCTCTTACATTTCCAGTTACTGCATTCATGAATCCAGTTAATGGTGCATTCATAGTTCCAACCAATTGTCCAAGTAATACTTCTCTAGAAGGAATATCTGCTAATTGCATAACTTTCTCTTCTGAAAGAAATTCTCCTTCATATACTCCACCTTTTGCATTTAATAATTCTGTTTCTTTTTGTGTTTTCTTAATTAACTTTGCAGGAGCTGTAGGATCTTCATCAAAGTATATTATTGCTGTAGGACCATCTAGTTCCTGTGTTTGTAATGGTTGTTCTGTTTCTTGTAGTGCTACTTTAAAGATACTGTTTTTAACTACTGTGTAGTTAGCATTTACATCTTTAAGTTGCATTTTAAGGTTAGATACAGCATGTGTATCTGTTTTGTCAGAGTTAACCAAAAAATATCCTACCTTATTTTTTAGAATATCTTTATATTTATCTAATAACTCTGTTTTTTGTGTACGAGTTTTTGCCATATTATTATGTTTTTAAAAATTTGAATGTATATATTACCTCGCAAGGATTTATTTGAATACCTTGTTTCTTAGGTTAATACTAGAGGGATTATAGCAGTGTAGTGGGGGTTGGTCAAGAGAGGATGGTATGTGATATGTCTAGATATATAATCTATATTTTGACATAATCGCCATCCTCTCTTTTCCAAATTTGTTACTTATACAACCACAAGATTTGGCCCTTTCTCTGGATAAAGAGTTTTAATTAAGATACCATCTTTAAATTTCAAAGTGGTATTAGTATTTATTCGATCCTGTGTCTGTGTGACACTCCTTGTTGTGCCGTCTACAACCAGCTTTATTAAGGTTAAACTAGGATCTTCCTCTTTTTTGTACAACTGTATTTCGGATTTTCCATTTCTTGGAGGGAAAATTCGGGCCTTTTTAAGGACAGATCTTATTTGAGGAGGAATAGATTTCCTCCTTTTGTAGTATGTGCTTCTTTTTATTACTATTTCTTCTTCCCGTTCTGCTTCAGCTACTGGGCACTCTGAGCCTAGGCATAATTTTTCCCCGCAAACTTTGCAGGGATTTGGATACTGGGTACTTTCTTTTTCAGACATTTCTATCCTTTCTTTTTTGTTGTAATGAACAAATTTGTAACAGATATTTTGTCCCATAGTCTTAATATTGTAAATAGGGGGTTCAAAAGAGAGGACGATATACAATGTAAATTGTGATGAAAGAATCGTCCTCTCCTCTGACTTAACTTGTTGCTTTATGTTGATTGGATCTTCTTACCAAATTGTTATATGGGTGCTAATCCCTCCTCTCTGAGAATTTGTAGGACAAAAGCTGCTTTTTGCTCCTCCGTTGGTAATCTGAGTACTTGATCCCTTAGGATAAAGGTTTCAATCTCCTTTTGTTCCATATAGAACTTGCACTGATTAGTGCAGGCCTCGGTACTGAATAGCTCGCAGCTTTTACATGGTATTTTAAACATGGATTCTCCCTTTATTTTTATCTTGATAATGAGCAACAAGCAAGTCTGTTGCCTACAGATTGTACCGTATTAATGAAAATTTGTTAAGTGTAGAAGGATTTACTCTCCCTTTGTATAACTGACCTTTACACTAGGTCCCATAGTTGGTGCTAAGTGGAATCTTCTAATAGCTTGCATATATCCTTTTCCAACAGCTGTTTCTATTGCTGATACAGCAGCATGAACATTCTCTATTAACTTTTCATTATCCATGTCTAACTTTCCTACATTCATATGTATTACACCAGAAGCATCACAAGCAAATGTCTGTTTACCCTTCTTATATTCCCCAACTACAGAAACTATATCATCTGTAACTGTTCCTACCTTAGGATTAGGCATAAGGCCCTTAGGTCCAAGCTCTTTACCTAATACTGCAATCTTGGGCATTACAGAAGGTGTAGCTATTGCTACATCAAACTCTATCTTTCCATCTTTAATATCCTTCATTAATTTCTCTAAACCAACTATATCAGCTCCTGCCTCTGTCGCTTCTTTATCTCTATCAGGTGTAGTGAAGACTGCAACTTTAACACTCTTGCTTCCTGTAGAGTGGGGTAAAGAAACACCACCTTTTATAGATTTAGGATCCTTATCTTTTGAAATTACTGTAGCAGCATGTAATTCCAAAGTTCCTGTAAACTTAGAATATGATAGAGATTTAACCTTTTTAATAGCTTCCTCTAAAGAATATATCTTTGATCTATCTAAATCTTTCATCATTTTTTTGTAATTTTTTCCTCTTTTCATAGTAATATTTGATCAATTATTAATTAAATCTCAACATCAACACCCATCTGTTTTGCTGTTCCAGCAATAATCTTTACTGCTTGATTGTAATCAGAAGTGTTTAAATCTGGCATCTTAACTTCAATAATTCTTTTTAACTGTTCCTTAGAAAGTTTTCCAGCTTTATTTAGATTTGGCTTATCAGAACCTTTTTTTATCTTTAATTCCCTTCTTATTAATTCAGAAGTAGGGGGAGTTTTAAGGATGAAATCAAAGGATCTATCTTCATAGATAGTTAATATTACTGGTGTTAAAATTCCATTACTTTCTCTTGTTTTCTCATTAAATTGAGAACAGAAATCCTGTGTATTAATACCGTAAGGGGCTAGGGTAGGACCTATGGGAGGTGCCATTGTAGCCTGTCCTGCAGGTATAGTTATTTTTATAACTTTTTTTATCTCTTTTGCCATATTAATAAATATCAAATAATTAGTTAAAGTTTCTCAACCTGAGAAAGATCCAAATCAACAGGAGCTTCTCTTCCAAGGAATGAGATGAGGACTTTTATCTTACCCTTGGTGGTATCTATTTCCTTGACGCTACCAATGAAATCTGCAAATGCACCATCTGTAATCTTGACTGCTTCTCCAACACTGAAAGATGTCTTATATGATGGCTGTTCTACTTCCATGAATTTTGTAATTGCTGTTACTTCAGACTCTGCCAATGGCTTTGGATATTTATCTGTTTTCACAAAACCTCTAACACCCTCTGTATTTGTGACTATATCCCAAGTCTTATTATCTAATTCCATCTTAATCAAAATATATCCAGGAAATATCTTCTCTTCCTTAACATCTTGCTTTCCTTTCTTAACAAAAATCTTCTTCTGAACAGGAACTAAGATATCTACAATCTTATCTTCCATCCCTGTAGCTTCTGCTCTTTGCTTTATCTCTTTCTGAATACTATTCTCATATCCAGTCCTTATATTTAGTACATACCATTTTGCATTTGGATTGCTCTTTTTTGTACTCTTTTTTACTTTTGTTTTTTCTTCTGTCATATTTCTTTAATTAAACATTAAGAAACCAGTCTCTTAATTTAAAGAGAATCAGGTCTAAACCAACCATAATGGCTGCAATTATAGCACAAAGAATGAGTGTATATATCGTTAATTGAACAATTTCCACCTTAGTTGGCCATTTACTACTTTTTAATTCTGTTAATATATTCTTTAATTTCATTTTAGTAATTATATATATTGGCAGGCCCACTCCGACTCGAACGGAGAACTACGGTTTTGGAGACCGCTGTTTTACCAATTGAAACTATGGGCCCTAAATTGGTAAAAGAGCTACTGTTTTACTTTTATCTCCTTATGCACCGTATGTGCTTGACATGTAGGACAGTATTTAGTTTTCTCGATCTTCTCTTTTAAGCTCTTGCTTTTAAATATAGTGTAATTTTTCATTCCACAAGTTTCGCATTTAAAAGCTATGATATCTTTCTTTACTTTAGCCATATTTTTCGGGAATCAAATTTAGAATAATGGGAAAATACTACGTATTATATTGGAAATGATTGTATAGGTCAAATACTTTAGTATTTTGAAAAATTTGTATATTCGTGTATTATGGAATGAGTAATATTAGATACAAAGATATGGCAGAGGATGTTAAAGATATTATTCCTGATAATGAATCAGATGCACGAAATAGTGATAAGCATATTTCTGGTAGAGTTTTGATGGCTGGTGCGGCAGTAGCCGGTGCTATAGGGGGTGCATTAGCGAATAATGATGAAGTCTCTGCAAGAACAGATTATATAGATAGGCAAGCCAATATCCCTCCAGTATCTGACACTATTTCTTCCGAAGTGTTGAACAATCCATCGATTGAAGAAGTAAAATCAGAGAATATTCTTTCAACAGACTTTTCTATAAATGATACTAAGAATATTATACATACAAAAAGTTCAGAGGATGGAGAGTCGGACAGTGAAATTATTCCTCCCGAGGATCCTCGCTACCTAGATTTTTTAAGGGAAGCGGTTGAATCTGAGGGACAAGTTTTGATAGAGAGTCCCTCGGTTCCTTATGAAGTTGTTGGAGAAAAAGGGGCTAAAGATAAATATGGGAATTATTATGAAAATGTTATTAACAAAATTAATATTGCAGGGAATGAAATTGAAGTAAGAACAGGTGGTTATTTTGATGAAATGACCTTTCTTTTCGATTATGAAGATGATAGGGTAGGTAAAATGCTTGGAATATACTGGTTGGAGGATAAAGATTTTGGAAAAAGCTTTGAAGCTTCACCATATTTAGAACCTTTGAAAGGTGGGAATAAAATTTATATAGATTCAAGAGATATGGGCAAGGCTAGTTATGGAATAATTACTGCGATAGGTACATCATTCCCCAGATCTGTACTTCCACCAGAGGTATATATTGATTCGGATGGTAATCCGAGATTGATGGGATCTACTCCAGAAGGTTTTATAATAAAACCTTCTGGGTTTTCTGGGGCAGGAATGGGGTGGATACATAGTATTCTTTTCAAAGCTTTTATAGAGCCAGATGGAACACAAGTTCTAGAATTACTTGGTGTAATTGATGGCTCAAAAATTTCTATTCTCCCAGAATATTTAGACTCTGAGACTGCTCGCCTAGATCGATAGAATTATCTCTCTCTCATCCATCTTAAAGTGTTTCTTTTTTGTGCATTCCTTAACCCTTCCATTATTGAATAAGGAAGCCAGTCATTCACACATCCAGAGTATGCTTTTGGAAAATTATGCTCTCCTACACCTGTAACCATATTATTTCTAATATCATACATTAAGGTTAGGTATCTACTATTTTTATATACAGATATAGATCTGATATTCTCAGGATCTATCTCATCTGGTTTTATATCTACAATTGGGCCTCTTGGAGAACCTGTATAACAGCTTTTTATCTCAACTTGCTCTTTGACTTCATCCTTTAGATTAAATTCATCTAGCATAGAGTTTATATCTTTACTGAAATTTTCTAGATTATTTGTTACATCAAGGAGTTCTTCATTGAAATTTACTTGTACTCCTCCTTCGTATGATTGTACTCTTAGTGACATTTTAAAAATATGATAATTTAAAAGAGAAACAGTTTGAATTATATTATATTTAATGAGATTTGTAAAAACTATGGGACAAAGCTGGATCTGAGAATCGAACTCAGGACCTCATTCTTACCATGAATGTGCTCTAACCAACTGAGCTAATCCAGCAATTCGAGAATTATACTACATACTCTAAATTAATTTAATCTTTTAGAGCAACCATCTTCTTAAAGAATATGTACCAAAGGGGCAAAGTTAGTATTACTAATCCTATGGAGTAGGCTGGTGCATACTGTGTGGCATACTGTCCTACTTTTGTAATTATGTAGTTAACACTCTGGTAAATTGCTGTCGGGATGGCAATTACCCCTGTCACACTGTATATCATTAGAGAAATGAAAGTATATCCTTTTATTATTAACTCTGGAGTTTCAATATTTTTAGTCTTTCTAATTCCGAATTGATGTAAGAGGAAAAGAAGAATCATTGAAATGAAAATAGTTGCTGAATTTATGAGCCCCTCTTTTCTTCTGCTTTCATCCCAACAGTATCGATTACCCTCAATAGTATATACTTCTCCTTCTGGTTCACACTCTTTGACCTCGATACCTTCTACTTCTTGCATTTTTTGCATATCTTCTAATCTGTTTGCTGGGTAGAGGGAGTATGAAAAATTAAGAGGTGCAACATATGAGAAAGCTACCTGTACTAGGTATGCTCCTGAGAATAATGCTGCAGTTAAGGTGATCATAGACATAACATAGAGATATGTCTTAAGGAGAGTTTTTGCTTTGATGGTCATAATAAAGTGAAAGAATTTAATACATTTATTTTACATGTATTAAATATATGTGCAATAGGGTGGTGCAGAGGACAGGATTTGAACCTGTGTATCCCGAAGGAGTCAGATTTACAGTCTGATGCGTTTGACCACTCCGCCACCTCTGCTTACTGGAGCCGAAGGAGAGATTCGGACTCTCGACCTACTGTTTACAAAACAGTTGCTCTGACCAACTGAGCTACTTCGGCTTTCGCAGTTGCAAGTTTAATATATGTAGAAAATATAGTCAATATGAGAGAAAAAATGCTCTAGATGGTGTGGAGTCATAGAGCTCTGTATTTAAAGTGGGTTCCCGCAACTCAGTCCCACGGGACCAAGTAATTTTTACTGTTTGGGATCCCTAAGCTCTTTTGTATGGAGCTATGAAACCACAGGATTCCATCTAGAGCACTTATATTTTACCTTGAGAAAGTGTTGTAATACAAATATATTTGAGCCTATAAGGCCTATTCTAGAGGAATCCTAGTAACTGTAAACTTTTTGTTATAGTTGTGGTAATAAATATGGATGCTAGTGATCCCTGAGGGGTTATTGGTACTATTACTATAATCAACAATACTATACGGAATTTCTCCAAATCCTCCCAGTAATATCTTAGTTTCCTTGGCAATATAGCTCTTACTATCTTATGTCCATCTAATGGTGGGATTGGGATTAAATTGAAAAATGCTAAACCTAGATTAACCATAGTGAAGGTGAGGAGCAAGGAACCTAAAATTGAGAAGGGATTAATTCTGAAAACGAAATTGATTAGACCCATGAGCAGGGCTATTAGCATATTAGAGAGTGGTCCAGCTAGTGCAGTTATTGCTGTTCCAAGTTCCCTTCTTTCGAAATTATACTCATTAATAGGTACTGGCTTGCTCCATCCAAATCTAAGAAATATCATTGAAAGTGCGCCTAGTGGGTCGATATGGGCTAGGGGATTTAATGTTAGACGGCCTTCCGCTTTCGCCGTTGGGTCCCCCAGCTTAAACGCTGCCAACCCGTGAGAATACTCATGAATAGTCGATGCAATCAAAATCGACGGAACCGCAAAAACCACCCAGTAAATAGTTTCAACTGATAACATAATACTAAATTATAACACTATCCTCCTCCCGAGGTCAGAGGTCAGACCTAGGTAAGACCTTCAGTTCATCGGAATTTCATTTTCCCCTGCTAGAATAGAGATATGGGCAAACCAAAGTGCAAATATTTATATGAAAAAGAGAAGTACTACCATATTTATAATAGAGGGCATAGGAGATCTTTGATATTCCAAGAAAAGAAGGATTATCAGCACTTTTGCAATTTAATGCTTAAATATTTGAAAAAGTATGACATTGTATTGGTCGGGTACTGTCTTATACCCAATCATTATCATATGATACTTAGATTGGGGAACAGCGTTTCCGATATATCAAAATTTATGCATAGGTTTATGACTGCCTACTGTTCCTACTTCAATCGGAAATATAATCTTTTGGGGGCAGTATTCCAGAATCCTTTTCAAGCTCGGAAATTAGATGGATATGAGGACTTACTGAATATGATAGAGTATCTTAAGCAAAATCCGGTGGAGGCTAGATTGGTAAGGAAAAAGGGTAAATACAAATGGTTATATATCAATAGGCGATCTCTAAAGGTCTTACATAGGTTATACGCGAGATTGACAAGTATTGAGGAGTAATGTTTAATTAGTAGTATGAAATTGCCTAAGTTTAACAAGCTTTACGTCTTTATTTTCTCTGCCTTTTTCTTTGGGGTGTTCGGAGTCTTCCTTGGGGCAACAACGTTTGCCGAGCAATTTGTGGGGACGCCGGAGTCGGGTAAGACCTCGAGGTTGACGGAGATCTATGAGTTATTGAAGGACGAGGGGGTCGGGAGTGACTCATCGGGGGAGTGGGGGGATTGGGGGGCTGTGATGAATAGAATTCGGGGTGTGGCGGGGGAGACTGTATCGGGGCCGACGAATTGTCCGACGGGGATGATTCCGGTGCCACCAGGTAACGGTGGAACGGGTTTTTGTGTTGACAAGTATGAGGCTAAACAGAGTGGTTCTGCTGCGGTGTCGGTTGCAGCGGGGACTCCTTGGGTCTCTATTACTCAATACGATGCCAGGACAGCCTGCGAAGCATCTGGCAAGCATTTAATTACCGAAAGAGAGTGGCTCCAGATAGCCAAAAATGTTGAGCAGGTAGGATGGAACTGGAGTGGAGGTACTGCAGGTTCTGGGCAAATGAGTGATGGACATAGTGATAGTACCCCAGGGAATTCACTGGCGGCAAGTACAGATGATGATCCCTGCTCAGGGACAGGGCAGACATGTAATATAACGACTTGGAATAGTCAAAGAAGAACATACCAATTATCTAATGGTGAGTATGTATGGGACTTTGGAGGAAATGTGTGGGATAGGGTAGATGGATTTACCTATGAGAGTTATCCATATGCAAATAACTGGTCTGTTTGGGTAGCTTGTAATACCCCAGACGGTATATGTGGAAATACCCTAGCAACTAATGATCAGCGTTATGGAGGAAATACTACAGCATTACGCGCCCTTCGGCGGGGTGGTAATTGGAGTAGTGGTACGAATGCGGGGGCATTTGCGATGTCTCTTACCTATGTACCTTCTTATGCGGACAGTGGCATGGGGTTCCGTTGCGCGTGGTAGTGTAGATATTTGATGATTTGATTGATTTTGAATCATTGTGTACAATGATTCAAAATCATGTACAAAAATTTAGCGATCTTTGAAAAAACTTACGATTTGATTTTGTGGTTGTATCCGACAATAAACAAGTTTCCTAAGTCTCAGAGGTTTGTTTTAGGCCAACAGATAGAAAATGCATCTCTAGAACTTTTAGAGGGGATTATAGAGGCCAATTCTGAGAGGAATAAGGCTTTTTACTTAAAAAGACTAAGTACTAAGTTAGATAAATTAAGGGTATTGATAAGACTAAGTAAGGATTTTAAATTTATTAGTATTCGCCAATACGAGTTTGTATCGGGACATATTAATGAAATAGGAAAGATGTTAGGGGGTTGGTTAAAGAGTGTGAGTTAGTTCTTTCAATATATTTTGTGCCTTATTGAGGCAGGGGATTAGATCGCCAGCGCCCTTCAACGGGGTGGTAATTGGAATAATGGAACGAATGCAGGAGCATTTACGATGAATCTTAACAATGTACCATCTAATACGAACAGTAACATAGGGTTCCGTTGCGCGTGGTACTCTTTGAGTACTAGACTAGAGTGAAGTATCCAAGGATACAAGCCAAGGTCAAAAAGAATACTGATCTTTTTCCTTCCCGAGTAAATTTTAATTAAAAGGGAGAAATTTAAGACCTGTACCCCGAAGTTGTACTAGTAGTTTAGGCGAAAGTTCAGTTTCGGGCTAATAGGTCTTTTTTAATTGGTGAATGAAGACGTATAAGAATCTTTATGAAGATGTGTGTAGTTTTGAGAACCTTTACGGCGCTTATTTAAAAGCTCGAAAGTGTAAGAGGTATAAAGAGTACGTTTTGGATTTCTCTTGGGATGTAGAGGGGGAAATAATGAAATTGCAAGATGATTTAATGAATAAGGCTTATAAGCATGGGGAGTACTATCAATTTACATTGTATGATGCGAAAAAGAGGGAGATAAAGGCTGCGCCTTTTAGGGATAGGGTGGTTCATCATGCGTTATGTACAGTTTTGGAACCGATATTTGATAGGGGATTTATTTACGATAGTTATGCTTGTAGGAAAGGGAAAGGGACTCATAAGGCAATTAAACGTTTGGATAAGTTTATTCAATCTGCGGAAGAATGCTGGGGGGAGGGCAACGTTTATTGTCTAAAATGTGATATCTCTAAATATTTCGATAGTATTGACCATCAAGTACTATTTGATTTGATAAGAAGGAAGGTTAGGGATGTTAATGTTTTGTGGTTGGTTGAAAAAATTATAAAGAGTTCTTTTTCCCGTAGGGTTCATTATGATTTGTTTAATTTTTGTGAGACGGGGATTCCCATTGGGAATTTGACTAGTCAGCTTTTTGCAAATTTGTATTTGAATGAGTTAGATCAATTTGTTAAACATGATCTGGGGGAGAAATATTATATCCGATATATGGACGATTTTTTAATTTTGGGTAATGAGAAGAGGAGACTTCATGAACTTGAGGGCATTTTGCGAGAATTCTTGAGGAGGGAGCTGCGATTGGAATTACATAAGAAGAAGGTGGCTCTATACCCTGTGGAGAAGGGGATATCTTTCCTGGGCTATAAAGTGTTCAGGCACTATAAACTTATTAGGAAAAGCACAATTTTACGATTTGTGAAGAATATTAAGGAGAAAACGAATTCTTCGGGGATTACAGACTCCGTGCGCTCCTGGCTATCCTTCGCGAATTACGCCAATATTTTTTCACTCAGACATCAACTGTTTGAGTTGCTAGCCCTTGACCTTCTGGCAATTTAAACGCACGAAGGTAAGACCTAGGTCAGACCTTTATTCTGTACACAAGAGTGTTGTTGTAACAAGATTATTTTCTTGTATGACCTTCTGGCAATTTAAACGCACGAAGGTAAGACCTAGGTCAGACCTTTATTCTGTACACAAGAGTGTTGTTGTAACAAGATTATTTTCTTGTATAAAGAGTTGACTTTGGTAGAGCCTTCTGTATGGTTATTGTATAAGGCTTTTCGATATGTATGACCTAAGTTGAACCTCGGGGGATGAGGTGATATAATACCTCCATCATGTCAAAATTATGCGAAATTTGTGGTAAAGCCACAGTAGCTGGAAACAGAATACAACATAAGCACTCAGTAGGATGGAGATATAAGGCTCCTAAATCCAAGAGGCAGTTTAAACCAAATCTAAGAAATATAGAGGTGGAAGTTGATGGTAGATTAACAAAGGTATCTGCTTGTATGAAGTGCTATAAAAAGCTTAAGAAGGAAGCGACACTTTTAGCAGAGTAGTACCTCTCGTCATTATCTTTCCTAAATGATAGAATCTCTTTAATTATGAAATTTTTTGATTCTCTTTGGGGATTAGTCACATATGATCTAGGGATAGACCTTGGAACTGCAAATACTATGGTATATATGCGAAATCATGGTATTGTTGTTTCGGAGCCTTCCGTTGTCGCTATCGAAAAGAGAACTAAAACTATTCTTGCTGTTGGTAAAGAGGCAAGGCAGATGATTGGAAGAACTCCTGCAAATATTGTTGCCATTAGGCCTTTAAAAGACGGAGTGATATCTGATTTCGATACTACCCAGGCAATGATTCATCATTTTATCCATAAAGCACATAATTATTTCGGAAAAGGAATTAAGATCCCTAGACCTAGAGTAATAGTGGGTATTCCTTCTTCTGTCACAGAGGTGGAAAGACAGGCAGTCATTGATGCTGCAAAAACAGCTGGTGCTAGGGAAGTTTTCATTGTTGAGGAAGCTATGGCTGCAGCCATAGGGGCGGGTCTACCAATCGAGGATGCATCCGGTAGTATGATTATCGATGTTGGTGGAGGTACGACAGATATAGCCATTTTCTCACTCGGGGATATTGTTGTAGATAAGACAATGAAGATAGCTGGTGATGAAATGGATGAAGATATAATTAATTATATTCGTAGCAAATACAATATTTTGATAGGGGAGAGAACGGCGGAAGATATTAAAATATCTATGGGTTCTGCAATGCCTATGAAGAAGGAGAAAAAAATGAATGTGCAAGGGAGAGATCTTTTAACGGGTCTTCCAAAGAGTATAGATTTAAGTAGTATAGAGGTTAGGGAGGCGATAATGAACTCCATATCGATAATTACAGAATCTGTTAAGGATGCAATAGAGGAAACGCCCCCAGAGCTTTTAAAGGATTTATTGACAACGGGAGTTAGCTTAACTGGAGGTGGAGCATTAATTAGGGGTTTGGACGCTTTCTGGGCTAAGGAATTGAATATCCCCATAAATATTGTAGAAGATCCTCTTTCCACTGTTGCGAGGGGTACTGCTCTGATGTTAGACCATATCGATCTACTTGAGAGAGTGCAAAAATCTTGGGAAGAGTTGGTTTAACCTTTATTATGTATTATGAAATCTAATAATAAACAACTGTCAAAAGAATATTTTTTTCCTCTTTTTTGTATATTTATTGGAATTGTTTTTTTTCTCTCGGATACTCTTGGAATTTTGAATTTTGTAAGATCCGGAATTTCTTTTGTAATGCAACCTGTTGCATATGAGGGTAATAGGATAGGGGGAGAGGGAAAAGAATATCTGGAAACTTTTGTGAGGCTTAATGAATTTAGAAAGGAATATAATGAATTAAGTATAGATATATACCAAAAAGAGGTGGAAAATTCATTTTTCATACTTCTAAAGGAAGAGAATGAATCTCTAAAAAGACAAATATCATTAGGAGGTTCAAATAGTGCTTATGTAATGGCCAAGGTTTTAAGTGGTGGTGATTATGAAATTATTAGAATAAATAAGGGAGAAAGTTCAGGGATTGCAGTTGGAGATGTTGTAGTTTGGGGTAACATGTTTGTTGGTATAGTTACTAGAGTTGACAGAGAAGGCTCTCTAGTAAGGCTTCCAAGCAGTAATAGTAGCAATTTAGAGGTTGTAATAGTGAAGGGAGGGATTGAAGAGGTCAGAATTTTGGATAATTTTAATGCTTTGTCTAAAGGTGTCGTAAAAGGTTCCTTGGATGGTATCCGAATTGAGAATATGTCGATGGAGGCCGATTTGAAAAATGGAGATGTTGTAATTGTTAATGATACTAAAGTAGGGGAATATTTAGTTTTAGGTTACTTGGTTGGTCTCTCAGAAAATCCGGCAGCAACATCAAGAAGCGGCTATGTTTCTACTATAGTGGATTATGATAAATTAATTACTGTTTTTGTAAGAACCGATCATTAATTTGTAATTGTATAGGAATGTTTTTAAATATATTGGCAATAATAGTTGGGATGTTTCTTTTCGTTTTTATAGAAAACTTTTTTGTAGGTATGTTTAGCTTCCAATTAACAATTATCCTCTTATTTTTTCTTTTCAAAAAGGTTGATTGGAAAGTTCTTCTTGTTATCTTTATAATCCTGTTCTCTATATCAGATGTCGTAGGAAATCTCCCAATGGGAAGTAATTTGTTGATGGGAGGAGTAACTTTAGGTCTTTTAGTATTAGGTTCATTCTTCTTTTCTACCGATTCTGATATAACTGGATTTTCGATTCGAGTGTTTATATTGTCAATCTACTATATTCTGTTAAAAATCTGTCCTGAATTTTTCGTAGATGGGAGATTTGGGATTCTTTCCTTTAAGGATGTGGCATTTTCTTTCTTAAAGGGAGTACTTAGTACTTTTCTATTAGTTCTTCTGGAATATATATTCGCTAGTTTTAGAAAGAGGGGAGATAGTTCTAAGATTAGGTTAAAATAAAGAATGAATTTAAAGATTTCAAAAAAATTAAACGAGGGAAAGGGAAGAAAAAGGGCTTCTTCCTTTGATGGACAAAGGCTTTTTGATGTAGGGTATATGACAAAAAACATTAAAAAATCTCTTCTAGAGCCTTCTTTAGAAAAGCATGATCTAAGATGGAATTATATATTGCTCTTTTTGCTCTTTCTACTTCTGTTTTCGGTGTTGATAGTAGAACTTTCGTCTTTGCAGATTGTTCATGGGGATGAAATGTTGGTTAAATCGGAACAGAATCAAATAAAGATTAGAAGAGTCCCAGCTTATAGAGGGGTTATATTTGATAGAAATGGTAAAAAATTGGTAGCAAATGAGTCCTCTATGAATGTATATTTGGCACTAGAGCATTATTTAGATAAAGATGGATTTATAGATACAGAACTTATCGAGAATTCCAGTAATGCCCTGGGGGGTATATTGGGAGATAATTGGGAGAAGGAGGACGAGTATGGTATTCAAAAGTACAACTCAATATCAGAAAAAATCTACTTTGTGCATAAAGAAAGTCCATATTTTACGGAAATATTGATTGCCACAGATATAGATAATGATACTGCAATTAAAATTAAGGCCAGAGCAGAGGAATTGCCTGGTGTATACATTGATAACGGGAATAAAAGGGTGTATCCAGAAAGAGAAATACTTTCTCATATATTAGGATATACAGGAACTGTCTCTGCAGAAGATATTGATAGATTAGATTATGTTCAAGCAACTGATGTTATTGGTAGAACGGGATTAGAAAGAGAATATGATGAGAAGCTATTAGGTGAATCAGGAGAAATTGCTTGGGAAGTAGATGCTATTGGTCGAACGATTTCGAAGGATGGTTATATCATAAAAGAGCCAATATCCGGAAAGAATCTATATCTAACTATAGATTTGGAAATGCAAAAAAGTTTGTACCAGATAATGGAGAAAGCTGTAAGGGAGTATGAGGCAGTTGGTGGAGCAGGGATAGTTCAGGATCCAAATAGTGGTGAAATTTTAGCAATAGTTTCTTTCCCAAGCTATGATAACAATCTTTTTATTGGAGGAATCTCTTCAGTAGAATACTCTTCTTTATTAACTAATCCGGGAAATCCATTATTGAATAGGGCTATAGCTGCTCAGATGCCTCCAGGTTCTACATTTAAAACATTGGTGGCAGTTGGAGGATTGGAAGCTGGTGTAATAACAAAAAATACAATCTATGTAAGTAGAAGAGGGTATACATTTTCTAGTGGAGCTCCATTCCAGGATTATAGGAATTCTGCATACGGAGCTTTGAATTTGATAGATGCAATATCAGTATCCTCGAATATATATTTCTGTGAACTTATTAGAAATTGGGACATGAATGAATTAGTTCCATATTTAGAAAAATTTGGGATTGGGCAATATACAGGAATAGATATTCCTGGAGAAGCATTAGGTAGGGTTCCTTCTCCTGCAAACAAGATAGCATTGGCAAATACTACTAGTCCATGGTTAGATCCTGTTTGGTATCCAGAAGGAGATGCTTGCAACTCAGTAATTGGTCAGGGAATAACCTTAGTTACTCCTTTGCAAATGGTAAATTGGACCTCTGCAATAGCAAATGGAGGTACACTTTACACACCTCATGTAGGAGATTATTTCCTTGATGAGAAAAAAGAAAGAGAAACATTAGAATTCAATCCCCTATATACCAATGTAGCTTCAAAAGAGACTCTAAAGACTGTAAGGGAGGGTATGTGGTCAGCTGTAAATGGTTCCAGAGCAACAATTAAGACTCTTGCAGGGATGCAAGTGAAAGTAGCTGCTAAAACAGGTACAGCGGAGTTTGGAGCATTGAATAAAGATGGTGTGTATGAGAATACTCATGCTTGGACTACATCATTTTTCCCATTTGAAAATCCTAAATATGCAGTCACTATTTTCTTGGAAGATGGAGGAGAAAGTATAAATGCAGTCAGGACAACAAAAGAGATGATTGAATGGATAATTCAGAATGATTTAATCTAAAGTTCATAATTGTTTGTAATAATGGAGAATGAAAGATTCCTCGATTATTACATTTCCGATAATTTTTGATGGATTGAATAGGTTTCCAAAGCATCTTTTCTATGAAGGAGATACATCATTGCTTAAAAAAAGATGTATAACCTTTGTAGGAACTAGGAATATTACAGAGTATGGGAAATGGTGCATAGATCATCTATTAGGAAAATTCTTGGTAGAATTGGATATTGCAATTGTAAGTGGATTAGCAAGAGGAGTTGATGCATATGTGCATCAAACATGTTTGCAAAGAGGTATTAGTACCATAGCCATTGTTCCTGGATCTATCAATTCGGCTATACCCAAATGTAATCTTGAAATATTTAATCAATTAAAACAAAAAGGATTAATTCTAGCAGAGTATCCTGAAGGTACGGTTTTAGGAAAAGAGATGTTTGTTTTGAGAAATCGACTACTTGCTGGAATCTCTGATTCAGTGATTGTTGTCGAAGCAGGTATTGGAAGTGGTTCGTTAATAACTGCGAATTTTGCTGTAGAATTTAACAGGGATTTGTATATTATTCCTGGTAATATCAACAATAATATGTCACATGGTTGTAACTTGCTTGCTAGTATGGGGGCAGGGATAATTACATGTTTGGCTGATTTCAAAGAGGTATGTGGAATTGAAAATGATCAAGTATTGTTAAAAGTCTAAATTGGATGTATAAGGAAAATGAACAAATTGACAAGTGTAAGATAATTAAGGTATTTTAAACCTATGGCTGATAAGAAATATAAAAATTTGTTGATAGTGGAGTCTCCTTCCAAAGCTAAAACTATAAATAAGTATCTAGGTACTGATTTTAAAGTTGTCGCTACAGTTGGGCATGTAATAGATCTTCCTAAGAGTAAATTAGGTGTCGATATAGATAACAATTATGAACCTCAATTAGAGACCATATATGGTAAAGCGAAAGTTATAAAAGAGATAAAAAGAGCCATTCCCAAGGGGGGAAATGTATATCTTGCAATGGACCCTGATAGGGAGGGAGAAGCTATTGCATACCATGTTGCAAATGTTACAGGGATGAAGAATCCTAAGAGAGTTACATTTCACGAAATTACAAAAAGTGCAGTAGAAGAGGCAGTTAAAAATCCAGGAGAGGTAAATATTGATTTGGTAGAAGCACAGAAGGCTAGAAGAGTTTTAGATAGGCTGGTGGGATATAAACTTTCTGAATTAATATGGAAAAAGATATGGTATGGTCTTTCTGCAGGAAGAGTTCAATCTGTTGCATTAAGGTTGGTTGTAGAAAAAGAAGAGGAGAGGGAAGCTTTCAAATCAGAAGAGTATTGGGAGGTATCTGTAAAATTAAGGGATAGTACTGAGAGTGTATTGATAGCCAAATTAGCCAAGAAAGATGGAAAAAAGTATGTTCCTGTAAGCAAAGACGAGGTAGAAGAATTTGAAAAGAAGATAGGTAATAGCAAATTCTTAGTTAAGGATGTTACCAAGAGAAATGTAAGTAAGCATGCATATCCTCCATTTACAACTTCTACATTACAGCAAGCAGCAAACAATATACTGGGATATACATCTAAGAGAACGATGGGAATGGCCCAGACCCTATATCAATCAGGTCATATTACATATATGAGAACAGATTCTGTTTTCTTAAGTAATAAAGCAGTAGATGAAATTAGAAACTTAGTAAATAATAGATATGGTGAGAAATATGTCCCTGAGAAGCCTAACTATTACAAAAATAGATCTAAGAATGCTCAAGAAGCACATGAGGCTATAAGGCCAACCGATTTTAATATTGATTTTGCTCAGATTGAAAAAGAGCATGGTAAACCAGCAGCAAAATTGTATGAATTAATATGGAAAAGAGCCGTATCTAGTCAAATGAGTAGCAAAGAGGTTGAGGTTTTGTCTGTGCTACTTTCACCTAAGGAGCCAAAAAATCCAGAATATATCTTTACGATGGGTGGGGAAAGGATACTTTTTGATGGTTTTCGAAAGGTCTTGGGTAGTAAAAAGGAAGAAGATGAATTACAGGAGATAGAAAAAATTAAAAAAGGAGATGAGTTAGAGAAGGTAGAGTTTATAAATGAGCAGAAATTTACACAACCTCCAGCAAGATATACTGAGGCATCTTTGATTAAAAAGCTTGAAGCATTGGGGATTGGTAGGCCTTCTACATATTCCTCAATCATTTCAACTATACAGGCAAGAGGATATGTAGGAATGGAAGCAAGAGCAATATTCCCTACGGATATTGGTAGGGTTGTAACGAATTTCTTGAGAGATAATTTTAAAAGGTTAGTTGATTATAAGTATACTGCAAAGGTTGAGGATGAATTGGACCAAATAGCTTTGGGGAAGAAGAAGTATGTTCCGGTCATAGATGATGAATATAAACCTTTGATGGAGAGTATTGGTATTGCAGATAAAAATGTACATAAAGAAGATGTAGTAATACTTGGAAAATCTGAGGAGAAATGTCCAGAGTGTGGGGGTGAAATGGTGGTTAGAGTTGGTAGGTATGGGAAGTTTTTGAGTTGTGTAAAATTTCCAGAGTGTAAGGGAATGAAGGATTTAAGTGGTGGAGAGGAGGAGTTGGATATGGAAAAGTATTACAAACCTAAAGAGTGTCCAGAGTGTAAGAGTAATATGGTATTGAAGAATGGAAAGTATGGCAAGTTTTGGGCTTGCGAGAAGTATCCTGAATGTAAGGGTATAGTATCGCTACTTTTGAATGAAAAGTGTCCAGAGTGTGGTCATCATTTAGTTGAGAGAAGGGGGAAATGGGGAAGGACATTTACAGGATGTAGTAATTATCCTAATTGTAAATATATTAAGAAAGTTAAGAGCAAGAAAGCGAAGAAAGGTGAGAAGGAGGAGAGTTAATCTTTTTTTAATAACTGTCTGATACGATAGTTATTATGTTACCAAGAGAGAAATATTTAGAAAAAGGGATTGATAATCTTAGTGATATTGATTTAATAGCTATCCTTGTGGGGAGTGGAATTAAGGGAAGAGATTTTTTGAGTGTTGCTAGGGGTGTTCTAAGTAAGATTCGCAGATTGTTGAGAGAGGGAAAGGAATTAGAAATAGCTGATATTATTAAAGTTGATGGTGTTGGGATAGTTACTGCGATGAGGATTTTGTGTGGTATTGAATTGGGGAGGAGGTTGTATGATTTGAGTAGCAAGGAAAGGGTATATATAAGAAATTCGCAAGAAGCATATGCTGCTTTGAGGGATGTTGGGAAAAAGAAGCAGGAGTATGTAATAGCTTTGTTTCTTAATTCAAGATTTGAAGTGTTGGATAGGCGAGTTATATGTATAGGGAGTTTGGATGGGGTTACTATTTTGCCAAGGGATATAATAATTCCAGCATTAGAGGTTAATGCTAGTAGTGTGGTTATTGCCCATAATCATCCTTCTGGGGACTGCTCGCCAAGTCAGGAGGATATTGTTTTAACAAGGAGGATACAGGAAGGATTGGATTTGGTAGGTCTGAATTTGTTGGATCATATTGTGATAGGGAAGGATGAATGGAGAAGGGTTGAGGTATAAATATGATAAACCTTTTTTAAAAGATTAATATTTAATGAATTCTTCTCCCATAGTATATTAAAAAAGATGAAATAATTGAGTATAGTGTATGTATTATTAAGGTTTTTGCTCTTGTCAAAGGTAAGTTGAACTTGTATAATCCATCAGATAATTAATCTCATATATCTTTGTTCCAATCCTGGACATAGTCCAACAAAGATATTAATAAAAGGAAAGGAAAAATATTATGACAGAAGTCAAAGAAACAGTCTCTAAGAAAGCTGAGACTAAAAACAAGAGTTTTCAGGTGCCTGAACTTCTAGATTTACTTAAAGCAGGGTGTCATTTTGGGCATAAGAAGAGTGCATGGAACCCCCGTATGAAGAAGTATATATATGAAGAGAGAAATGGTATTCATATCATAGATCTTGTTAAGACAAGGGAGATACTTGAAAGTACATTGTTAGAATTAAGCAAATTTGCGGAAAGAGGAAATATTTTAATAGTTGGGACTAAGGGTCAGGCAGCTTCTATTGTGCAGAAGGTTGCAGAAGAAAACGGTATGTTTTATATCAATAAAAGATGGATGGGTGGATTATTTACAAATTATGATGGTATTAAGAAAAGTGTACAGGGTTTGATAAAAATGGAAGAGGATTTAGCAGGGGGATTAGAAAATTTGGTTAAAAAGGAGAGATTGTTAATAGAGAGAGATGTGGAGAGGTTAAATAGAATATATCAAGGTATTAAATTTATGGATAAAGTACCAGAAGCTGTTATTGTTGTTGATAGTCAGGTTGAAAAGAATGCAATAAAGGAAGCAAGAAAGGTTGGGATTCCAATCATTGCTTTGATAGATACGAATTGTAATCCAGATATTATAGATTATCCAATTCCTGCAAATGATGACTCCATAAAGAGTATTTCATTGTTTGTAAATCTTTTTGGTGAAGTTGTTGGTAAATCTAAAAAATCTCTTTCTTTGATATCTTTGAGAAGAGATCATCAAGCAAAGTTAGAAAGGATAGCAAGAGAGTACAAGGAAGAGAAGGAGAGAAGGGAAAAGATGGAAGAGCAGGAGAGGGAAAGAATGAAGGCTTTGAGAGAAGGAAAGATAAAAGCAGAGAGTGTTGGGTCCGTAGTAAGAGTTGTAAAGAAGGAGAAGGATATAGATGCCGAGATAAAGGCAGCAGAAGAAGAGAAGGAAGGATCTATTAGTATAGAGGATCTAGGTCTTACTTCCAGGACTGTAAAATCTCTTAAGGATTCTAAAATATCTACAGTGAAGGATTTGAAGGGAATGACTGAAGAGGATTTGTTAGGAATTAAGGGTATTGGAGCAAAGGCTGTGGAAGAAATCCAAAAAGCTATTAAATAATTTTAATATTAATAGAATGGGAATAACGGTAGAAGATATTAAAACTTTGAGAGCTAAAACATCTGCAGGAATGGCTTTATGTAAAGAGGCTTTAGTTAAGTCTGATGGAGATATGAATAAGGCTGTGGAATATATCAATAAAAGAAGTGATGTCATTAGTAGGTTGAGAAATTTAACAGGAGCTAAGATAGGTTTATGTAAATTAGCATTCGAAGAAGCAGGTAAGGATTTCGAAAAGACAGTAGAGTTGATTAAAGAGCGAGGATGGGATGAGCCTATAGGGGAGGATTTAGATGAGAAGAAAGAAGGTGTTATAGAGGCATATGTGCATGGAAAAGAGCAGAAGTTAGCTGCGTTGGTTGAGGTTCAGTGTAAGACGGATTTTGTGGCCAGAAATGAAGATTTTAGAAAATTTGCTCATGAGATAGTACTTCAGGTGGCAGCAATGAAGCCCGAGTATGTCTCAAAAGATTCTATAAAAGAAGAAGAATTAAACAAATTAAAAGAATTATACGAGAAAGAGGCAAAAAGTGAGGGAAAACCAGATAATATTGTAGAAAAGATTGTAGAGGGGAAGTTGAATAAATTCTTTGAAGAGAAATGTTTGTTGAGTCAGAAGTGGTTTAAGGATGATTCTAAGACTATGGGAAATCTTTTAGATGATGCTGTACAGAAGTTAGGTGAGCCTATAGAGATATCTAGATTTGTTGTTTGGAATTTGTAATTCCTTATAAATCTTTCTTCTTTATCTTTCTTCCTTTTTAATATACAATTATCCTAATAAAATATTAATATTTTGGTATGGATATTGAATTATTTAAAAAAGACATAGCCAAGTGTATTGAGCATGTCAAGGAAGATCTTTCCCAGATAAGAACAGGCAGAGCTACTCCAGAATTAGTAGAAGAAGTAATGATAAATGCTTACGAAACCACTTCTCCTCTTAAAAATCTTGCTACGATAAGTGCAGTAGATGCTAAAACTATAAATATTCAGCCTTGGGATAAGAGTATATTAGAAAATATTTCTAAGGGTATAAGTAGTGCGAATTTAGGACTTTCCCCAATGACAGAGGGGGATAGAGTATTAGTTAAACTTCCTGACCTTACAGAGGAAAGGAGAATGGAGTATGTAAAGATAATGAAAGAGAGAATAGAGGATGGTCGAATAGCTGTGAGACAGGTTAGACAGAAATATATGAAGGAGATAGATGAGGCTCAGAAGGATGGCTTTTCTGAAGATGAAGCTGATAGATTAAGGGATGAGATAGAGAAAGAGGTTAAATTATCAAATGAAAAGATAGAGGAGATAAAGGGTGATAAGGAGAAGGATTTATTAACTATTTAATTTATATTTCCAACTCATGTTATCTATTCTAACAAACATACTTCTCTTTATTTTTGTAATAGGTTTTCTTACCTTCATTCATGAGCTAGGTCATTTTCTAGCTGCAAAGTCTGTAAAAGCAAAAGTTTACGAATTCTCATTAGGTTTTGGTCCAAAATTAATATCAAAAAAATATAAGGGAACTGTTTACAGTATTAGAATTATCCCACTTGGTGGTTATGTAAAGATTTTGGGTGATGGGGATCCTGGGGAGTATGAAAAAGATGGAGATATCAAGAATAGTGATGAAAATCTAAAGAATAAATCTAAGTTATCACAGATTTTTGTCATGTTGGCAGGAGTGGTGATGAATATTCTCTTTGCCATAATATCCTACTATGTGATTCTAGGATTGAGTAATTGGAAAACATCTTCGATATATGTTGATTTAAAGGGAATTAATATTGTTGGTGCAGAAGTTGAAAATATTGTTGGTTATGAAGTTATCCCTGGAGAGAATTCTGAAAGAGCTGGATTACCAAGCTTTGGTGTCATTTATGAAGTAGATGATGAAAAAATAGATAGCCGAGATGAATTAGTTGAAATCATTAAGGAAAAGGAAGAAGTAGATATATTTGTTTGTAATGATAGCGGAAGTGAGTGTGGGAGCTATGATGTTAAAGTTAATGATGGAAAGATAGGGGTGTATGTTTTAGAGGGATCAATTCTAAATTACGAAAATATCAAAGCATCTTCAGGAGTAATATATTTAGTAAATAATTTAAAAATCATCTTCAAGATATTAGGTTCGATGATAGGTACAGCAAGAGAAACAGGGGACTATTCTGATCTTTCCAATACTGTTTCAGGTCCTATAGGGATATTTCTCCTAATAGATAGCTTAAAAAATAGAGGTATAGCAGTATTTCTCTCTTTAATAGCAGATCTCTCAATTTCTTTGGCAATAATGAATCTTCTTCCCATACCAGCTTTGGATGGTGGAAGAGTTTTCATATTAGTGATAGAAAGTATATTAAGAAAGGATTTAAATGAAAAAATAGAGGCAATAATAATTAATACAAGTATGATTTTTCTAATAATCCTCATTGTTCTAATAATGATTAAGGATGTTGTGAATATAGATAATATGAGAAATATGTTTGGATAATGAAAGTAGTACTGCCTAACAAAAGGAAAAGAAATATCATTTTTATGATTGTTTTTGCCGTTATACTAGCAGGTTCTGGAATATATCTTCTTTGGAGAGTGAATCAAGAGGAGCAACTTTCGCCAGAATATAGTGATGCAGTAACCTGTGTTGAAGGTAAACAATGTCCTGCCTGCGAATGGCCGTCTGTGGCATATTGTGGATGTAGTAGTGATACGAATCCTGCATGGAGGACATGTGGTTGTAGAACTCCCAATAATTTCACATGTGGTCAAGCTTGTGGTACTGCAACAAAATGTAATCCTCCTGCATGTCCTTCTGGTTGGACAAATTGTGGAGTATCGGGTGATTCTGGAGCTAAAGCATCCGGTTGTAAAGCGAAAACATCTTGTAGTGGTGCTTGCACGAATTGTTTAAATAAGTTTGTTGTAAAAAGATATTGTAAACAGTTAC
Source organism: bacterium (assembly GCA_022840695.1). Taxonomy (GTDB): domain Bacteria; phylum Patescibacteriota; class Dojkabacteria; order SC72; family SC72; genus UBA2177. The sequence goes on along the minus strand of JALHDC010000003.1, from coordinate 58,372 downwards.
CTCAAAATAAATGCGATGGAGGAGAGTGGGAGAATAAGCCTACAGGTACATATGAATACTGTGATGAGGTTAAATATTCTTTCTTGGCAAAGGATTCAGATGGCATTGATGAATCCAGCATAGTTGTAAAGATGAATGATATAGCAAGGGGCAGTTTTTCTAAAACAGAAGAAGCAAAGCAAACAAAGGTTTCTGAGACTTTAAGTACTTCCACAAATTGTCTTCCTGCAGGCTCCTATACCATTTCCACAAGTTGGAAAGACAAAAAAGGAGTAGGAGGAAATAGTTGTACTTTAACAACCTCCTTCGAGGTATTAGCAGAAGTACTAAATCCCAATTGGAGTATTTCAAAACAGGCTGTGGAGAAGTGTGTAGATGAAAATACTGAGAATCCTAGGGCAGAAATATCCTATGTAATATCTGTTTCAAATACAGGAAAAGGTACAGGAAGCTTGGATAAAGTTGTCGATGATCCAGATTCCAAGGTGTTAGAATCATATCTGTCTGGAATTTCCTCCGGAGGAATATTCTCTAGTGGAACGATAGTGTGGGATTTGCAGGGAAATGAAGAAATTTTTGCTGCTGGTCAGACAAAAACATTCACATATACAATGGCTGTCGCAAAAGAAAACTTCGGTGAATATAATAATGTAGCAACTGCATATCCTAAAGAAGGTGAACCGATAACTGCATCTGCAAGAATCACAGCTGACTGTGAAATTACACAACCAGAACCACCTTTACCTCCAGAAGAGGATTTGCCCGAAACTGGTATATTTGACGAAACTGAATCTTCATTAGCTGTTGGTGCTGTACTTCTTTTCCTAGGATTTACATGGACATGGATAGGGCAGAGGATATTCATGATTCCAAAATTATTCAGTAATACCAGAAGTTGGTTTGTAAAAAAAGACCGAGAGATGAAATTAAATATGAAAAAGAAGAAGAAAGAGCAAGACATTCAGAAATCCGAAAAAAGGAAAAAGACTTTTGAGAAAAAAATTAGATTCTAAGGTCAGACCTAGGTAAGACCTCATTCTTACCCCTTAACAAAGGTCTTTTCTCTATCTAAAAGGGTCAGACCTAGGTAAGACCTTGTGAGTGGAGGTATTGAGTTGAACCTCCTAGGGGGAGATGATATAATCACCAAGCTATATATTAATTTAAGGAAAAGTTATGTCAGTCATAGTACATTCGAACGAAAATATAGATAGTGCACTCAAGAGACTTCATAGAGAGGTTCTAAGGGAGAAAATCTTAGAAACCTACAGAGAGAAGCAGTATAGAAGCAAGGAAGCAGATGAAAAGATACAGAAGAGAAGAGAGTGGGCAAAGATGAAGAGAAGAAGAAGAGCTGCTTCAAGAAGAGCAAAATAAATTGTAATAATTTCCCAATGTCTCTAGTAGATACATTACGAAAGGATATGTTTCAGGCATCGAAGGATGGTGATGTTAATAAATCTGATATATTAAAAATGGCTTTGGCATCAATCAAGAATGCTCAAATTGAGGTTGAGAAAGAGCTTTCAGATACAGATATTGAAAAAATATTAAGAAAAGAGGTTAAGAAGGTTAAAGATTCCATAGAGCAATTTGAGAAAATGGGAAGAGAAGATCTCCTTTCTAAAGAGAAATCCCAATTAGAAGTATTAGAATCATACTTGCCGGAATTGATGGGTGAAGATGAAGTTAGAAAGGTGGTTGAGAAAAAGATAGATGAATTGGGAGCAAAAGATATGAAAGATATGGGCAAGGTTATGGGAGTTGTTATGAAGGAATTAGATGGTAAAACAGATGGAAATACTGTCAAAAATATAGTTCAAGAGCTTCTTAGCTAGTATGAGGCTAAATTTCAGTAACTGGAGTGAATTAAAAAAATATTTTCCTGATATATCATTCAGTAAGTCGTTACTTAAGGAGCTGATTCTTTCAAATTTCAAAAATTCTGATATTGTAGATGTAAATATCATATTTGTGGGTATCAATGAGATTACAAAGTTGAATTCTGAGTTTAGAAAAAAGAATGAGCCAACAGATGTATTAACTTTTACAATAGAGCAGAAACCTCTTTTGGGAGAAATATATATATGTCCAGAATATATTTCAAAGAAATATAAGGAAGAAGAGATTTTAAGAAATATAGTTCATGGTTTGTTACATCTTTCAGGATATGAGCATAAGGGGCATTTTAAGGATGGAATAAAGCAAACGGAAGAAATATTTGTAAAACAGGAGAATATATTGGACAATATACAGTATGAAATTAATAACAGGATTGGGAAATCCCGAAAAAAAATATTTAGAAACAAGACATAATGTTGGATTTTTATTTTTAGATGCTCTCAGAGAGAAATTTCTATATCAGAAAGATTTAAACATTACAGAGTGGGAAGAGGATGATATGTTTAATTCTGAATTATGCTTTCTTAAAGAAGGATCAAAGATAGTTGCAATATTCCAAAAACCGCTTACATATATGAATAAGTCTGGAGAAGCTGTTGCAAAGATATTAAAAAAATTTGAGATAGAGGATTTAGATGATAACTTTGTTTTGATACATGATGATTTGGATATATCTTTAGGTAAGTTCAAAATACAGCTAGGAAAGTCGCCACAGGGTCATAATGGGGTTAAGAATGTAGAGGATAGGGTTGGGACAACTCAGTTTAAGAGAGTTAGGATAGGGGTTGAAGCAAGGGAGGATAAGAATATTCCTGGAGAAGATTATGTCCTTATGAAATTTTCTAAAGATGAGAGAGTGATAATAGATGAGGTTATACAGACCTCCATACAGGGGATACTAGCGGATATTCTCCTTTAGCTACTTCTGTATATATATTTTTTCAATACTTTCTAAATATTCTGTCCTTACCTCTTTGTAAGAATGCATTTGTAAGTATGTGTCATTTTCAAAAACAGTAGCTATATAGTTCCCTTCTAAGGTAATCCCTAGGTTAATAATTTCATTATTTGAATTAATTAAGAAGAATATTTTGGAATGTGGGAGAGTAGGGTCAGAATCTAAATTAAGCTCTACAAGAAGATCTTCTTTTTGCAGGTATTCCAGTAGTAATTGTTCATATGGATATACTTTGGTATATGATTCAAATCCATTTTCTTTTATAGCAAAATCCTTTAATACAGGTTCAACTGGTAAGTGTAAATTGTAATATGCTTGAGAAACGATACTGTATGAATCAAATCCTCCATACACCATCTTTATCTTCTCAATGAGGGAATTTTTGTGATAACTGCTCCATTTCTTTGAATTAACGATATCCAAGGTACTGTCTAAGATATCTTCGTTATTTGCTTTTAAAATATTGCTTTCCTTTGTATTTCCAATGTTCATATCATCTTGGTCCTTCAGAGTATCGTAATCAGTGTCATAGCTAATATTTCCTTCGTTGTCATACATATAGCTACGATTGTAGGTTGAAAGTGAGAAGAATGTTGAGAAAAGAAGATATATCCCAGAAAGAATTATTAATACTTTTGAAAAATTTTCTGCGATTTTTTGCTTTTTAAAAAAGTTTTTGTAAATCAAATATAGAAACAGTGAAATAAATACCATTTCAATAGCGAACAGGGTGCTAAGGAAGTATCCAGAGAAGAGGTTTGGTTCGAATATGTACCTAAATATGTGTATTTTTATATGAAAAAGAGGATATAGAAGCATAATACTGCTAACAAATGTGTCTGCTAGTATATGTGATATTGTCCCGATTAAGAATGTATTTACTAATATATTTAACAAATTTTTATCTAGAAAGTTTGACACTCTTTTATTTAGTATTCTGGAAATCGGATTAATGAGAATTTTCAAGACAATCCATATCAGTATATAGAAGAAGGGAGTATGTGTAACAAAAGTGTGATGCATAAATCCTGGTATATTACTAAGGAAAAGATCAAAATCAGGGAGTATTCCAAGTATTAAGGAAAATATTGCTACTAATATCTGTTGTTCTGTCTTTAATTTTTTTAGGTTTTTTGCCTGTACTATTTCGTTGGACAAATATGATATTGGTGCGTGAGCTATATACATAATCAAATATTCTCAAATTATCTCTCCATTATACATATTCCTGAGTAGTTGATAAAATAGCGGTGTGAAAAAGGAAGATATAACAAAAAATTTAACAGAATCATTAGTTGAGAAATATCAGATACTCAAAGGGGGAATATCAGATACTCTTCGAGTGACAGGAGTAGATATAGATCAGTATGAATTAACTGCAGAGCTTTTAGGAAAGCTCCTAGGAAGCAGTGTATGGCTCTCTATGGAGGATGAAACTAAGGAAAGTAGTTCAGAGACCTTAACTATTAGGGTAGGTGAGAATTTTGATATTAATTCTTTCTTAAGTATAGGTTACGAAAGAGTAGAGAGAGTTTGGAATGAAGGTGAAATATCAATTTTAGGTGATGTTATTGTAGTCTGGCCATTTAGCATGAATAGAATCATTAGACTAAGCTTATTTGGAGAAAGCATAGAGAAAATATCCGTAGTTGAGGTGGAGAGTAGAAAAGCAGTTAAGGATATTACAGAGAGAGTGATATTAGGAAAAAACAGTAAGTTATTGGTTGGTAACGAAGATTCCTTAAAAAGTACAAATATTGTAATGGTTAAGAATATTGGAGATACACAGGGGGCAGTAGATTTGGGTATAAGAGGGATACCAGACATAGAGTCTTTCACTTCTAGAAAAGCTTTGTTAGAAATTGTAAAGAACTATGTTAGTAGAGGATATGAGGTTTGGTATTTAACAAATAATATTGAAAAGTTTGATACAGAATTAGAGAAAGATTTAAAAATTAGCATTGGAAGAATATTTAAAGCAAAAGATCAGTTAGAAAAGCAAATTAAAAGGGGTTTTGTCTCCTCTGTGGGAAAGATATTGCTTTTAACGGATTTAGAAATGTTAGGACAATTAGATCTTTCTCTGTATGAAAAAAGAAATATTGAAATAGATCCTGGTTCTGTTGAGATATTGAAGAAGATAATTCCTGGAGATTATGTAGTTCATCAGGATCATGGTATTGGTCAGTTTGTTAATGTAGTGAAGAGGGAGCATGGGGCATATATTGAGATAGCATATGCTGGAAAAGATAGGCTTTTTGTACCACTTACAGCCTCTGAGAAATTAACTAAATATATAGGGGCAGGAAAGAGAAGGCCCATTCTTACAGGTTTAAATAGTGGTATATGGAAAAGAATTTCAAAGAAGGCTCAAGAAAGGGCCGAAGATATAGCGAAAGAACTTTTGCAATTGTATGCTCTTAGAGAAACCTCAAAGGCAGAAATACTTCTTCCAACAGAGGATAGTTTAGAAGAATTGAATATATTTGTTAAACAGTTTGAATTTCAAGATACAGATGATCAAATCTTAGCTACAAATCATATAATTTCTGACTTCCAAAATAGCAAGCCAATGGACAGGTTATTAGTGGGGGATGTTGGCTATGGTAAAACAGAAATAGCTACCAGAGCGGTGTTTACAGCTGTTAATGCAGGGTATCAGGTGGCAATACTCGCTCCAACTACTGTCCTTATAGAACAGCATCTATCTGTATTTAAAGAAAGGTTTAAAAACTATCCTTACAACATCGTTTCCCTTTCTAGATTTTCATTATCGAGAGAAAAGGAAGATGTTAAGGAAGGATTAAAAAGGGGGACAGTGGATATTGTAATTGGTACACATGCACTTCTTTCTAAGGATATTTCGTTTAAAAACCTTGGACTTTTAGTCATAGATGAGGAGCAGAAATTTGGAGTTAAGCAGAAGGAGCAGATAAAAGAGAAGAGAGTTGATACAAATGTTCTTTCATTGACAGCTACACCAATACCTAGAACATTAAATATGGCTCTTTCAGGTATTCGAGATATTTCAGTACTTGCAACCCCTCCTTCTGGGAGAAAAGAGATAGTCAATTACTTTGAGAAATTTAGTTGGGATAGTATACAAGAAGCTATATCCAATGAATTAAAAAGAGGTGGCCAGGTGTATTTTTTGCATAATAGGGTTAATACAATAGGGGCAGTATATGAGAAATTGGTCAAAATGTTTCCACATAGCAGTATTGCTATAGCTCATGGGCAGATGAGTGTACAAAAACTTTCAGATAGTATGAGTGAGTTTGTTAAGGGAAATATTGATATATTGGTATGTACTACAATTATAGAAAATGGCTTAGATATCCCTACTGTAAATACATTAATCATAGATGATGCAACTATGTTGGGACTTTCTCAGATGTATCAGATTAGGGGTAGGATTGGGAGATCTAATGTACAAGCATATGCATATTTTTACTTTGATAATTTGAAAGGTGATGCTATCTTAAGGTTGGAAGCTATAAAGGATTCTCAGGAACTAGGTTCAGGTTTCTTACTCTCTAATAAAGATTTGGAGATTAGGGGAGCAGGAGATATATTGGGTAAAAATCAGTCTGGAACCATCAATTCAGTAGGTTACGGTTTGTACTCTCAGATGTTGCAAAAAGCAGTAAAAGAATTGGTAAATATGGGTAAATAATTTTCACTTGGCAAGTTATTAACTTTGTCCTAGTATATACCATGCCTTCAGTCCTATACCAAAAATATAGATCTATGGACTTTGATGAAATTAAAGGACAAGATCATGTCACTAAGCTTCTAAAGAATGCTGTAAAAGGTAATCAGATATCTCAAGCATATCTTTTTGTAGGTTCAAGAGGGACAGGAAAGACATCAACTGCAAGAATATTAGCTAAGGCTGTTAATTGTAAAAAGCCAAAGGCTGATGGTAATCCATGTAATGAATGTGAATACTGTACTAGTATAACAACCGGTAGATTCATGGATTTAATTGAGATAGATGCCGCATCAAACAGAGGTATTGATCAGATTAGAGAATTAAAAGAGAAGATAGAGTTTTCGCCCTCTGAGGGCAAGTTTAAGGTATATATCATCGATGAGGTACATATGTTGACCACTGAGGCATTCAATGCTCTTTTAAAGACTCTAGAGGAGCCTCCAGCACATGTAATTTTCATCCTCGCTACTACAGATGTTCATAAGTTACCTCCCACGATTCTTTCTAGGTGTCAGAGATATGATTTTAGATTAGGAACAGAAAAAGAGGTAAAAGATTTTGTAAAAGAAATTACAAAGAAGGAGAAGATAAATATACATCAGGATGCTTTGGATATTGTTGTCCAAAATGCTAAGGGAAGCTATAGAGATGCTCTCTCTACATTAGATGTTGTGTATACTGGACAAGAAAGGGGAAAGTCGGAAATAACTACTGATGAGGCTAGGAAGGTTTTAGGATTACCAGATTTTGATAGTGTGATTCATCTACTAAAGAACTTAGTAGAGGGACACGGGAGTAAGGCTTTAGATATTGTGGTAGATTTAGAGAACAAAGGTGTTAATTTACAACAATTCACAGGTTATGTTTTAGATATTTTAAGAGAAGTATTAGTTGGGAAAATAAGGGGGAAGTTAGATGATAAGTATGAGTTTGCTAATGATTTAGATATTAAGTTAGTTCATAGATTGATTAATCTCTTTTTGGAAGCTGAGAATAGAATACGATATGCCACCAATCAAGCTTTGGTAATAGAGATGATAATTCCTGAAATGATGAAAGCAGATGTTGGACAAGAGGTAGAGATTGTAAATAGAGATGTCAAAAATCGAATTCCAAAAGGGGAAGAAAAGGAAGAGAAGAAAGAGGAAGAGGTTCAGATAGCTGAGAGTGAGTGTAAAGATATTCCAATTAATGAAATAAAAGAGAAGTGGGAGGAATTTGTTAATGAAATAAAACCATTTAATGGTCATTTATATGCATTCTTAGGGAGTGCAGATATTAAAAATTTTGATAAAGGTACTTTGTATGTAGAGGTTCCATTTCAATTTCATAAAGAGAGAATGGAGGTTCCAACTAGTAGGAATGCCATATCTCAAACTTTTCAAAAGGTGTATGGTACTGCCTGTAGAATATCTTGTGTAGTTAATGCAAGTATAAAACCAAAGAATAAATCAGAAGCAGATTTTGTCTTAAGGAATCTTCCAATCATTAAAAAGAAAGAGAAAAAGGAAGAAAAGAAGATATCTACAAATATAGAAGCAATATTTGAAGGTATGTAGAATCTCCAATTTAGGATATAATAGTACTCATTAATTAACTTTTTTGTATATTACAATGATAAATCCTGTAGAAATATTAAAAATGCAAAGTGAAGCTAAAAAGCTTCAGAATAAGCTAAGAGAAAGAAAAATAAAAGGGGAATCTAAGAATGGTATGGTTAAAATATATATGAATGCTGCTCAAGAATTTGAAGATGTCCATATAGATGAAGAGTATCTTTCTCCAGATATGGAAGATGCAATAAAGAAGGGTTTTAAAGAGGCTTTTAAAGACTATCAAAAGAAGCTTCAAAAAGAAATGGTTCAGGATATGGATATAGACCAATTAAAGAGTATGTTTAAGTAGAATGTCAGTATTACCTAGGAGTGTTGAACAAGTAATAGAGGAGTTCAGTAGATTACCTGGTGTGGGCCCTAAGTCAGCTTCCAGAATGGCATATCACTATCTTAGATCTCCTAATGGAGATGCTACTAAATTAGCCAATGCTCTTAAGGATATGGACGAGAGTGTTAAGAATTGTAAAAGTTGTTTTAATGTTACAGACAAGGAGGAGTGTGACCTATGTAGTAGTCCCTTAAGAAAGAAGGATAAACTATGTATAGTTGAAGAGCCTTTAGATGTTGTAGCTTTTGAGAACTCTGCAGTATATGATGGTTTGTACTTTGTATTAGGTGGAGTAATATCTCCAGCGGAGGGTGTAGGAGAGGATGAATTGAGGTTTAAAGAGTTAGAGGGTAGGGTTAAGGAACTTCTGAAAGACAAAGATATAGTAGAAATCATCGTTGCTACTAACCCAAGTCTAGAGGGTGAAGCCACAGCTAGTTATATAATTGATCTGTTTAAGAATTTGCTAAAAGAGGGTAAAATAAAAATAACTAGATTGGCAATGGGACTTCCCACAGGTGCTGATTTAGAATATGCAGATAGATTAACATTAAAGAAAGCATTAGAAGGAAGGAGAGATATATAATGAAACTATACTCAACATTGGATAGAAAGATAGTAGAGATAGAACCATTAAAAGAGGGTCAAATATCTATATATAGTTGTGGACCAACAGTATATTACAGAATGCAGATAGGAAATATTCGTGCATATGTAAATTGGGATGTTTTCCATAGATCTCTTCTTTACCTAGGTTACGGTGTTAAGAGAATAATGAATATAACAGATGTTGGACATATGACCTCCTTGGATGATTTTGGTAGTGATTTTGGAGAAGATAGAATGGACAAACAGGCTGAAAGGGAGGGAGTACAGCCAATAGATATAGCAAATAAATATATAGATACAGTTTTAGACGATTTTAGAGCTTTAAATATTTTAGCTCCAAATGGTCAAGTAATTCCTAAGGATTTAACACATGAAGGTGTTGAGGAATTAGGTTTTACAAGAGCTACAGAGTATGTGGAAGAAATGATAGAGGTTATTAAGAAAATAGAAGCTAATGGATATACATACGAAACAGAACAAGCTTTGTATTTTGATGTAACAAAGATATCCGAATACAGTATTTTTACTGGTCAAAACCTGGATGAAAAAGAAGTTGGGGTAAGGGAAGAAGTTGAGGTTGATATGGACAAGAAAAATCCTGCTGATTTTGTTCTTTGGATGAAAAAGACAGGCAAGTATGAAAATCATCTAATGAATTGGGAATCTCCTTGGGGAGTTGGCTTCCCTGGATGGCACATTGAATGTACTGCAATGGGTACAGCTAAACTGGGCGAGAGGTTTGATATTCATACTGGTGGAGTTGATCATATTCCTGTTCACCATACGAATGAAAGAGCCCAGAATATTGGAGCTTTTGGACATCCAGTTGTTAAATATTGGGTACATAATGAATGGTTGGTAAATAAGGATGACGGGAAATTATCTAAAAGTAGTGGTAATGCTCCATATCTTCCAACATTGATTGAGTTAGGATTTGATGCTATGGATGTTAGATATCTACTCCTCTCAATTAATTACAGAACTCGAATTCAATTCTCTGTAGAATCTTTAGAAGGTTCTAGGAATGCTAGATTAGCGATTACTAGAAAGGTAAAAGAACTAGGTAAAGAAAAAGGTAATCTAATACAAGAATATGTAGAAAGGTTCAAGAAAGCTTTAGAAGATAATCTAAATATGTCAGAAGTATTATCAATACTCAATGAATTGCTTAAGTCAGATAATCCAAAAGAAGATATTCTGGCTACAGTATTAGATTTCGATAGAGTGTTAGGTCTAGATTTGGATAAAGTGAATGAAGATCCCATAGAAATACCTTCACAAGTAAAAGAATTACTTGATTTAAGACAAAAGGTTAGAAATGAGAGAAACTTTGAAGAATCAGATAATCTAAGAGATGAAATCTCTAAGTTGGGATATATTGTGAAAGATACCTCAGAAGGACAACAAATAGAGAAATTATGAGTCAAAACACTGTCTCCTTACAATTAACGAAAGATCAAGCGGATAGACTAAAGGATATTCTAGTAGGAAGTGGTTGGTTTGAGGATAGTATAAACAATGAATATATTTCCTTAAGAATGAAAAATCAAAAAGGTTCCGTTTGCAACCTCTATACTAGTATGAAAGTTGTTTTTCAGGGAAATGAAGATTTCAATATATTAGTAAATAATATAAAGGGAGATGAAGAGTTAACGATAGAATCTCATTTGGGTGTAGATGAGGTAGGGAAAGGAGATTATTTCGGACCTTTAATTGTCGTATCTTGTTTTGTTAATACCGATTTCTTAAGAGAATTCTCTATTTTGGGAATAGGGGATTCAAAGAAGTTTTCGGATAACAGTATTAGAAAAATGTATGAGAAACTAAAGAGCTATAAATATTGCTATCATTCTGTGCTAGATCCTTCTGAATATAATAGGCAGTATAAAGAGCTAAAGAATGTGGCAATTATGCTTGCTAAACAACACTCTAAAGTCATAGAAATGGGTTTAAATGATCTTAAGAATAAAAATATTGAGTGTAAGAAGGTAGTAATAGACCAATTCTCCTCAAAAGAGAGTAGGGTAATAGATGAATTAGGTCCATTAGCAAAAGAAATAGAGTTTGTACAATTTCATAAGGGAGAGAGTGATTTGGCAGTAGCCGCAGCATCTATCATAGCCAGGGGAATATTCTTAGAAGAAATGGAAAAATTGAATAAAAGATATTATTTCAATTTTCCTAAAGGTGCTTCAAATGTAATATCCTCTGCCCAAGAATTTGTAAAAAAGTATGGAAGCAAAGAGTTGGAGAGTGTAGCAAAGATTAGCTTCAAGACAACAAAGAAAGTTATGCAGACTTCTTTTTAGATCTCTTCCTATCTTGTACTATAGCTTTTACTAAAACAATCAGTGCAATCAATGTAATTGTTCCAAGTGCTAATATCGTATAGTTTACCTCTAAAGTTGTTTCTTTGAGAATAATATTTTCATCTATACCATTGTAAAATCTTCCAATTATAGTCCTTTCTGTATATATATCTGTAATATCATATCTGTCTATTTCAAATTCTTCTTCTATGATCCCCCCAGGGTATAGCTTTTCTTCTTTTGAATTAATTTTTATATATATCGGTGCGTATTTTCCCTTTTTACTAAATATCTGTATCTCCCCCTTAGGATTAAGCACATAGTTTGTTATATTTTGATAAACATATTTAACTCTAGTTGGTCTAATAAATGGTATTCCTTTCTCTACTATTTCTAAGCTAATTTGTGCAAATTCAGTAGTTATTCCATATACTGCACTTTCAGAGTCGGTTACATGTAATACAACAAGGTGAGACAGATTATTCGTTACTCCAACGGGATTGTCTTCTTGTATAAAGGAATTTTCTTGTTCTGTCCTAAATACAATTAAATTAAAATATGTACCAGGCTCTATGTTAAGTGGTGGTACAATCTCGTAATTCAATGTTAGAACTTCATTTGGTTCTACTTTAAATATATCAATATCTGCCCTCACAAAGATATAGCTTTGTGTTGTAGTAATTTCTAATGTTTGGGGGTTGTATGAATATACTAAGGGTGATACATAGATGTCTTTTCTTTCGTCATTTCTAAAAGAAACAGTTTCTTTTGTTCTTTCCTGATTTGAGATAATTCGTTCTACTTTGTATGGAAAAACTGTATTAGCAAGTGCTTTCTGCATCGAAGGTATTAGAAACAACAAAACAAAGCATATTGTTAGAAAGATTTTCTTTAAAAACATTTACTTTTTACTTAGGTAATGGTTGAGGTTGCTCTTTTCTATTCTTCCTCATCTTTAATAATATCATGATTGTAATGATGATGAGTAAAGCAATTATTATGTATTTCCAAGGTATTATCCAGAAAGAAGTTTCAGCTACTAATGGAGCAAAACCGGGTTGAAAATTTCGATAGGTTACTACTAATTTTGCATCTATTGGCCCTAGTATGAGCTTATTATCATTTGTTAGGAAAGATCCGAAATCCCATACACTTTCATAATTTCCCGTATTATCTCGTAGAATACTCTGTCCATTTGCATTGAATATTATTTTCCCAATTTCTTGATTGAATATGTTTGTAAGAAGGATTTCTCCAACAGGAGAGATATGGGTATCTCCCAAATTCTTTATCCTAGTTTCAAATGTGACGGTAGGGAATTCATAGAAATTTTTATCTGATGTAAATTTAAGTAGTTCAGCATTCTCTACAAATTCATCACCAATTTTAATTAAGAATGGTGTTCCTGATGAAAGATTTGTGAAAGCTGTTGTACCTAGAGATTTGGCTTGTGTATCAGATATAAATGCAACTATAGCAGTATATTCTCCTTTGGTAATATCTTCAGGGACAGTGATTTTGTAAAATATTTTTTCATTCTTATTCGGAATCAATTCTATCTCTGTCTTACTAACAGTAATCCAAGATGCAGCAGAGTAGAGGGCTTTTCTTTCTTCTGCTTCTGTAAGCATAACTGCTGTCCCAGGTTGGTTCTCTACCTGTCTAAATCCTCTTGTGTATATTTGATATGTGGTAGTTTTGTCAGATAGATTCCATACAACTATTTCTCCTTCATATGTTTCTCCAGGTTGTAATTGAAGCTTTTCAGAAGAAGGAGATGTTCCTATTGTTAAGGAAGACTGTGCAAATGTGTTTGTTTTAAAAACAAAGAGAAAGGCAATGAGGAAGATTGCTAGTAGGGTAGTTTTTTTGTAAAAACATGGGGCAGGATATAGGTTTTGATTTTTCATAATTAATAATAACCACCACAAACGAATGTTACAGTTTCCTGATAACTACCAGATACTGCAGCAGAACTTGCTCTGGCACCGTAAGTAATTGTTGAGTTTTCATTACTTCCCTGCTCATCAGGCTGGTAGAGAATTAATCTGGCACCTGCAGCAGCCCTATCTAATGATCCAAACTGACCTAAAGTTCCTGTTTGGAAATCTGTTGGTACTACAGCTGTTCCGGCAGTGTCAGGATCAGAAACAGTCATCCCAAAACCTTCCGCATTACCACCAGTAAGGTCGATAGTAGTACTTCCCGTTGAAGCTATTAAGTATGGTGATGCTGGAGGTTTGTAAAGACCTGCATCTGTTGATCCGTCACCTTCTCCATAAGCGGCCCAATAGTAACCACTGTTGGATGAGCTTGTTCCAATTGTATGTGTAGCAGTGACAAAAGAACCTCCTGGATAGAGTGTTCCTAAACTTACTGTATTAGTACTGATTTGGCATGTTACAGATGGTGCACCAGATACTGTTGCAGAAACAACTACTTGGTCATTAGCTATGATGTATACATTAAATGCTTTCGAATCAATAGTAACACCCTCTGAAATTTCAACTGTTATTGTTCTATGTCCAGTTGTAGAGGATGTACCCAACACACCGGCTGATGAGCCATTAGTTATCTTCACACCATAGGTTGTATCTATGGAAAGTGCTCCAACCTCAGTAATTGTTATTGTATCAACCGTAGTTGTTCCATTCCCCTGAGTACAAGCAGCCACTAAGCCACTTCCTGTATCAGGTAATGCACTATCAATATCAAAATCGGTTGTAGCCATGTCTGGAGCAGAAGCTGTTACACCAGTAGCAATAAGATTTCCCGCTGTTCTACACCATTCACTACTATCTGCTAATGGGAAAGTGATCTCCACTTGTCCATCTGCTGAAAAACTCTGAGAAACTTCAAATGCCAAAACATATTCAACTACCTGTCCTGTTGTTCCTGCCAAATCGGCCTTCATTCTACTTAGGTAAAAATACAAAGCAGGCAATGTTCCTGCATTAGATTTAAATCCTGGAAACAAGACTAAGAAAAAAAATGAAACAAGTAGAGTTATTGTTATGGCGGAAACAAGTTTTATTTGGTGTTTCATTTAAGTAGGGCAGCCAAGTTCTTAATTAATAATAAAAGATATATTAGCTCTTTAATTAAGTCAAGAGCTGTATTTAATACCTCGGAACTATAACAAAATAGATTTCTTCAGAATAATCAGAAGAAGCTGTTCTACTAGCTCCTGCTCTTGCTTTAACATACATACCCATTCGTCCATCATTAATGGGGCCATCTCCATTGTAAATCATGTTGGCGGTAGTAGATACAATTCCAACCTCGTTGTTGGATCCTGCATAATCAGTTGATGATGTTATCTCTCCTAAGTAACCTGAACTTTCATAATCTATATAATAACTTTGTAATCCAAAACCCTCTGCTCCAGTTGTATCTAGATTTTCAGTTGCAGATTCGATAGTTTCGGTAGTAGTTGCGCTATACAGACCCCCATATTTACCAAACTGTATTATAGCAATGCCTCCAGCGGAACTACTTCTAGCATCAAGCCAAATCAAACTTGATGCTGTGGAAGCTGCAGCTCCTGCAATTAATTCACTACCACTGGAAAATGTAACAGAGTAGGGGGGAGTTGTTTCAGTATCTATTCCACTTGATATTGCAATATCAATATCAAACTCTATTAGTCCTTGTGCAGTAGTAGCACTCTCTACAATACTAAAATCTGATTGGCTAAAATCCCCATGCAATGCAGATATTCTAATATGATACTGAGTATTGGATTGCAAACCTTTGATATTAAAAACCTCATCCTCCCAATCCTCCTCAGTTCTAAAATCATTAATATCACAACTACTTAAAGTCTTTGGTGTAAATACAGAACCATCAACACACTTAATATCAGAAGAAAAATTATCAGTTGATATTTGTACCATATATAGTGTATCTACTGGATTTACATATGGCTCTATCTCAAACCTAGCTTTGTCATAGCAACCATCAGGACCACAGATGGCAACCATTCCTCCACTTAGCAATTCTGTTGGTCCAGATGTACAATCTGTACTTCCATTAGTAGTTGTTTCAAAACATTGAATTCCTGGCTGTGCAGCAGTAAATCTGGCTGAAGGATCTTGATTAATACGATAGTTAGTAGAGTAATTTCTAGGATCTGCACTTATCTGTCCTGCTGTGGAAAGTAGGGAGTAGTTAGTAGATTCCATTATACCTCCACCTCCAGATGTAGAAACTCCAATCATTTTAAAATTTGTAGAATCTAATTCATTAGCTAGAGCATTGGTAGTAAAAAATAGCAGGGGAAAAAGTAGTAACCATACTCTAAATATATTGGCAGATTTCATAGGATAATAATATTTTAGTTATATTAATTAGTCAAATTTTGATATAATTCTAAAGCTTTTGGAGAGGTGCCAGAGTGGTCGAATGGGACGGTCTTGAAAACCGTTGTACAGGTTACTGTACCGTGGGTTCGAATCCCACCCTCTCCGTATTTTCTTCCCCATAATAAATCTACGTCAAGCGTAGTACCTAATCCCTCCAGTTCAATGACTATATGTAAATTATTAACGAAATTTAATATTCTATAAGTCACATAGATGTGATACCATCTATATATTAAATAACTTCATATACACACATAAATATGAACTCAAAAATATCCCTCTTTGTACTAGCAGCCGGTATGGGTAGTAGATACGGTGGTCTTAAACAGATGGAAGGCTTTGGTCCAAGTGGAGAAACCATAATAGACTATTCTATATATAATGCCGTAAGGGCAGGATTTGATAGATTTGTATTTGTAATCAGACCAGATATGGAAGAGGCATTTAATGAGGTATTTATGGAAAAATATAAAGACAAAATAGATATTAGCTATGTATTCCAATCCCTAGATATGCTCCCTGATTGGTACAAACTTAATCCCGAAAGAACGAAGCCGTGGGGGACAGGACAAGCATTTCTGGTAGCAAAAGATGTAATTAAGGAGCCAACATACATAATTAGTGGAGATGACTTCTTTGGTAAAGATACATTCGATGTAGTAGCTAAGTTCCTCAGGGAAGAGTGTTCCGAAAAACTATACTCAATCCCTACCTACAAATTAAAAAATGTATTAAGCGAACATGGTACTGTCAAAAGAGGAATATGCTTCACAAAAGATGGATATCTAGACCATATTGAAGAGACATTTGAAGTAGCTAGAAACGATGAAGGAATAATTCAAGGTAAAAAACAGACAGGAGAAATTTCTACATTCGAAGATGATATACCCACAGCAATGAGCTCCTACGCAGTACACCCTTCAGTATTTGAAAATTTAGAAAACAGATTCGATATATTTCTTAAAAATATAAAAGATGATCTAACAGATGAGATTCTTCTCCCTGAGATATTTAGTGATATGGTTAAGGATGGAGATATAAAAATAAAGATATTAGAAAGTACAAGTAGCTGGTTTGGTGTTACATATAAAGAAGATGCACCAATTGTTAGAGAAAAGTTAAGAAAATTAGTGGATGAAGGTATATATCCTAAGAAATTAGAACTCTAGTGGAAATTTAAGTGTATTTAGAATAGAATATCCTACACTATGAACGATATTAAACAACACACTGATACTAATTCCTACAGACCAAAAGGTAGAGATTCTGGTTTTCCTTCGGATATGCCTAAGTTTCAAAGAAGATTCTTTGAAATGGTTCCCGGAATTATCGTATGGACTCTGCTCTTGTTGCCTATATCCTTCGCCATAATGAAATGGGATGTTGCAATGGTAATATATATTTCTTTTCTTGTAGCATATTGGTTCTTTAGAACTGTTAAGTTTGTAATAGGTGGGTATATTGGTATAAAGAGGATGAAAGAAAGTATAAATACTGATTGGGTAGGTAAAATAGAGGAATTAAACTCTCCCAAAATGGACAATTTAAGATATATATACCTCTGTCCGGTATATTCGGAAAGCTTAGATATTTTGGAACCATCCTTTGAAGCATGGGCAAAAAGTGACATTGGTGCAGAAAAAATGGATGTTGTCATGGCAATGGAGGAGAGGAAGAAGGATTTTCAAGTAGAGAACTTTAATAAACTGAAAGAGAAGTACGGATATAAATTTGGTAGTATGCGATATTATGTACACCCTTCAAATATTCCTGGGGAGATAGTTGGTGTTAAAGGAGCAAATATAAATTGGGCTGCAAGGAACTTAGTAAAAGATCTAGAGAGAGAAGGAAAAGATATATCTGACTATCTACTCATAACTTGTGACTCAGATTTAAGACCTCATCCTAAATACCTATCGGCAGTTACATACAAATATTTAACCGTAGATGATCCGGATTATACCTTTTACGCCTCTGCCATACATACATTTAATAACAACATTTGGAGTGTTCCTCCGATTATTAGAACTCAGTCAAATATGCTTACATTAGTGGTTATGCATATGTGGGTATTAGATAGGGTACTTGAGATCCCTTTTGTGAATGAAAAAGTATATACTAGGGATACATTTTCTTCATATATTGTTAACCTGAATACTTTAAAAGAAGTAGAGTTTTGGGATCCAGAAATTCCAAATGATGATACGGCCTTTTATTGGAATTCAATACTGAGAACTAAGGGTAGATTTAAAAATCAAGAAGTATATATACCAACATATAACGACGCAGTTGAAAACGAGACCTTCCTGAAATCTCATGTATCATTCTATAAACAGCAATATAGATGGGGGTGGGGAATAATTAATTACCCAATCTCTCTTGCAGTTATGTCCACAGATAAGGATGATTTTCCAATAAGAAGAAAAATAGCTCTGCTTAAAATGATGTTTGAATATCTCTGGTTTCTCACAATTGTTTTTGTTCTTACTTTTGGATTAAACATAATGGGCTGGTTAAACCCAAGCTATCAGTATTCAATCTTCTCCTACAATCTCCCTAGGATATTAAGCTATGTATTTACCCTAGTTATGCTTTCCAATATCGCTATAGTAATATACAGAAGAAAAATAACTCCTGTTCCTGAAGGTTGGAAATGGTGGAGACATATATTAGATTTCCTTGAGACATACCTAATAACTGTAAATATGCTAACATTCTCTTTCATACCATACGTTCAAGCTATTACGGAGATGATGTTAGGTAGGGGAAAATTCAAAAGAAATTTCTACATAACAGAAAAGGTAAGGATTAAGGACAAGAAGAGTTAATCTAGATTTCATAATTGTTTAGTAAAATATGTTTAAATAAATTTTAAACATATATACATGCTCATATTTTTCATTTTCCTTCTGTTTTTTCCATATCATACATATGCCGATGGTTTTGATATCTCAGGAGATGGTGCATTAAATGAATACTATCAAACTACAGCATTCTCAATCTCACAATACCCAAATAATTCAGATACAGAAAATTCAATATCATATGAAGAAGATGATTTAGTAGGCACAACAACGGATCTTGCAATACAAAACCATACAATATCCTCTCTAACATCCCTCTGGTATATGAAAAGGCTTCCTGATGTACTAGACAAGGTGTCAGGTTCTCCAGGGACAAAAATAGATATCCTTTATTCATATTTCAACGACACGGGGCACCAAGTAAATATATCGAAAATAGTTGTACCATTTAGTAGAAGTGTTCCAGATATGGGAAATTTAAATAATCTAGTACAACACTCAGATCATACTCCAAAATTCTCAATCATAGATGTCTCATTTGATAACAAAGTTATTAGAAAGGAAGGAATTTTGAAAGAGTACCCAGGATTAGGAATAGTAGATGATGATGTTAAAGGTTTAAAGATCCTAGATACAGTTGAAATTGCAAATCCCTTAGAAGTTGGGGATATTCAAATTTTTGAGAATGGGGATTTCTTGGATATTGAAATTAAGATTACAAACAAAAGTAGTGAGAAATTAAATAACATATCTTTTGAGCACAACACATACAGTACTCAATTTGATATGAATGCTCTTGAAGAAATTACTCTGCAATACTCAATCCCGTACAGTGAGAACTTAGGATACTACAAAATAACTAACCCAAACATCAAAACAGAGTGTGCAATTTATGGAAGCAATAACTACAATTGGCTTAGTCCTAATGCTGTAACAGTACTTGCATATAGAGAGGATGGAGGTTGGATAAATGGTGCCCATGTACAACCGGTATGTGAGAGCTTTTGCATAACAAGACTTCCATATGCTTTCACATCAGAGACTTTAAAGTATGAAAAAGAATCCCAGAATGATATATTAGAAGAGGAGGTGGTAGAAAAGAAAGAGGAGAAGGAAGTAGAGAAAGAAATATTGAAAGAAGTTTTAGGAATACAGAATACAGAAAATTTTGTACTACCTAAAACAGCAAAATTAACATATTAAAAAGTAGTATGAAAGTAAAGATTACAATACCAGAATATGTACAAAAAGTTGCAAGAATACTCATTAAAGAGGGGTATGATTGCTATCTTGTTGGGGGAGCATTAAGGGATTTAATGTTAGAAAAAGCTCCTCATGACTATGATTTAGCTACAAATGCTCTTCCTGATGAGATGTTAAATATATTTCCCAAATCTGTTTCTACAGGTGCAAAATTTGGTACAGTAATGGCTTTAATACAAGATAAACAGGGAGAAACCCATGAGGTTGAAGTAACTACCTTCAGAAGTGAATCAGAATATGTAGATGGCAGATGGCCGACTAATGTCGAATTTGTTAATGATGTTGACAAAGATTTAGGAAGGAGAGATTTCACTTTTAATGCGATGGCATTGGATCTTTCTCAAATGGAATTAGATGGACAAGAGCTAGAAAGGGAAGCTGAAATATATGATCCATTTGGTGGGATAGGGGACTTAGAGAAAAAATTGGTTAGAGCTGTAGGGACACCAATAGAGAGATTTAAGGAAGACGGTTTAAGAGCATTTAAAGCATGTAGAGTGGCTTCTCAATTAGGATTTACAATAGAGAGAGAAACATTTGAAGCAATGAAAGAATCTATTCCAGTTGCAAAACAGGTATCAATGGAAAGAGTAAGGGATGAATTTATGAAAATGCTTCTTAATTCTCCAAAACCTTCTGTGGGAATTGATCTAATGAGAGAAGCTGGGTTGATTCAGATATTTATGCCAGAACTTCTAGAAGGTATGGATGTAGAACAGAAGCTTTTCCATGCTCATGATGTATATTGGCATTCTCTTAAGACATGTGATGCAGCACATGACTCTGTAAAATTAGCGGCCTTGTTACATGATATTGCAAAACCCAGAACAGATATGGGGAATGGGCATTTCTATGGCCATGACAAAATGGGTTCTGATATTGCTGAGAAAATTATGAAAAGAATGAAATTCTCTCAATCGGAAATAAATAGAGTAAAGGTGCTAATTGAAAACCACATGTTCTACTATCCTCATATCCAAGAAGATATGACAGATGAAGAAAAAGAAAATATTGAGATGCATCAGTGGAGTGACTCTGCTGTAAGAAGATTTATACAAAGAGTCGGAGAGGAGAATATAGATGATCTTTTTAAATTGAGAATGGCAGATGCACAATCTAATCCATCTACAGCCTTCAAACCTGATGAGATAACTATATTGCAAAGAAGAATATCTGAGGTAAGGAAACAGGATATGGCATTGAAAGTCACAGATCTTGCCATTACTGGAGAAGATTTAATGTCTTTAGGTATAGAAAAGGGTCCAAAGTTAGGAGAAATATTAAAAGAATTGTTAGAAATGGTATTGGATGATCCTCTTTTAAATAGTAAAGAGAAGCTTTTAGAGAAAGCAAAAGAACTTAATGAACGAACATAAATATATAGAAGAGGGTTGTCATTGAGTATGCCAATCCATTATCATATATACATAATTTACTTAAAATTCTACTGCCCTAATGAAAATACAATTTCTAGGAGCTACTAAAACAGTTACAGGATCCTGCTTTTACATTGAAACAGGTGATATGAAATTTCTTGTTGAGTGTGGAGCATTTCAAGGACCAGAGGAACTAGAAGCAAAAAACTATGAACCATTTCCATTTGATCCTGCTGAAATAGATTTTGTATTCTTAACACATGCACATTTTGATCATAGTGGAAGGATTCCTCTTTTAGTTAAACAGGGCTTTAAAGGAAGAATAATATCCACACAACCGACAAGAGACCTTACAAGAATAATTCTTCTAGATTCTGCTAATCTTCAAAAAGAAGAATATGAAAGATGGCAAGCTAGACCTAAGAATTCACAAGAGAGTGGGGAAGAGCTACTTAAAAAACCTCTATACACAGAGCAAGATGTAGAAGAAAGTATGCGACTATTTGAGGTGTATCCATATGGTAACTCTGTAAACATTACCAGTTGTTGCGAATTCAGAATGAGAGATGCAGGACATATCTTGGGATCTGCAATATTTGAATTTTGGATAAAGAATGAGGCAGGGAGGATGAGAAAGTTTGTCTTCTCTGGAGACCTTGGTCAGCCAGGAGCTAGGATAGTAAAGGATCCTGATCTAATTAGGGAGGCAGATTATGTGATTTGTGAATCTACATATGGTAATAGGTTGCATAAGGATAGAAATGAAACTGTATTAGAATTGCTCTCTGCTATTCAAAGTGCTCAAAAGGTAGGTGGAAATATATTAATTCCATCATTTGCAATAGAGAGAACACAGGAATTATTGTATGAGCTTAATCTCTTTTTAGAAAACAAAATCATAGACAATATCCCCATATATTTAGATAGTCCTATGGCATCGAAGGCTACAGAGGTATTTAGACAGTATCCCAATTTCTATGATGAAGATGCGAAGAGATTGTTAGAAAAAGGGGATGATCCTTTTGATTTCCCAGGACTACAGAAAACAGATTCTGTAGAGGACTCAAAGAGATTAGCTGCAAAGAAGGGAGTAATGATAATTGCAGGAAGTGGAATGTGTACAGGAGGCAGGATATTACATCATCTAAAAAATAATATTGAAGATCCAACAACCCATCTTGTAATTGTTGGCTATCAAGTCTATGGCACCTTAGGTAGAAGATTTGTTGATGGAGAAAAGGTTGTTAATATTATGGGAAGAGAGTATGAGAATAATGCTAAGCTATATACATTAGGTGGTTTTTCAGGTCATGGAGATCAAAGAGATTTGAGATATTGGTTAAGAAGCTTTGGCCATACTCCTAGAACAATATTCTTAATACATGGAGATGAGGATATAATTGCAGATTTTTCTAAAAATCTTTCTGAAGAAATTAAAAATGAAATACATATACCTGAATATAACGAAGTAGTTACATTAGAGTAAGTATTATGAAAGAGTATAAAGAGATTACAAAAATATATGAGGATATACAAAATTTGAACATTCAAGGAGCAACCAATGTCACTATTGCAACCTTCGAAGGAGTTAAATTTTACATAGAACAGAGTAAGCAAGAAGACTCCAATCTGTTTTACAATGAATTCCTAGAGATTGCTCAGAAGCTTGCAAATGCAAGGATGAATGAACCTCTAGCAAGGAATGGAGTAAAGTTCGTGAAATACTTTTTAAAGAAGAAATTTCCTGTTTTACCAGAAATAAATATTATGAAACGGGATATATCTCAGCTATGTGATGATTATTTGGACATGATAAGTGGGTTTACAGAAAAAGGGAGTAAAAAACAGTTGATTGAGAGATGTGCTCCGCTTCTTAAAAACTTAGATAAAATATTTACTCATTGCCATTCTTCTACAGTTGTTTCTTTGATAATAGAACTTTCTAAAGGAGATAGTAATTTTGAAGTAGTATGTACTGAGACTAGACCTCGTTTTCAGGGAAGAACCACAGCAAAGAATCTTCTAGCTGCTGGTGTTAAAACAACATTAATAGCAGATAGTGCAGGAGAGTCATTCATAATAGGTAGAGGATCTGTACCAATTGATGTGGTATTTATAGGTTGTGATCAGATAACTGCAAAAGGTCATGCGATAAACAAGATAGGTAGTTGGGGATTAGGAGTAGCTGCACACTATGCTGGGAAACCATTATATGTTGTAACTCCATTATTAAAAATAGATCCAGACTCTTTCCATCATTCGGTTGAAATTGAGGTAAGGGAAGATAGTGAACTTTGGCCTGAAGCTCCTAAAGGTTTACATATGTTTAACCCTGCATTTGAGATTGTCGATAGTATGTTGATAACAGGGTATGTAACAGAGTTTGGTATTTTAAAACCTAATGAAGTTGATAGGGTGGCTCAGGAAAAATATCCTTGGTTATTAGAAGAATAAATTTATATATATACAACTATGTCATTCTATTTAAGAAGCAAGAATCTCGATCTAGGTGAAGATAATGATTTTAATATTGTACTTAATCGTAAAGATGCTGAAAGATTAGGTGTAAGGGAAGGGGAAATAGCAGTAATAGGTCTTGGTGAGATAGAGTTGCATGCTGATGTAATGGAAACGGATTCTAAAGTCGCAGAAGGGGAGATAGGGTTGTTTGAAGAGATTTGGAAACATTACAACATAGATAATGGATATTCTGTATTTGTTGATATTCCTCAGCCTAGCAAATCGTTAGAAGCTATAAGTAAGAAGCTTTTAGGTCATGATTTAACAGAAAAAGATTTGGAACAGATAATGGCTGATATTGGTTCAAGAAAGCTTAGGGAAACAGAGATAGCTTTTTTCATTTCTACATTCTTTAATCCAGGATTTAATGACAATGAAATATACTGGATGACAAAAGGTATGGCCGAATCCGGAGATATACTCTCTTTTAAAGGTATAAGAGGTAATGGAGAGTTAGTTGCTGACAAACACTCAATAGGTGGGGTTGCTGGTAAAGCAATCACCCCTACCTTGGTTCCAATACTTGTGGCTGGTGGATTAATAGTTCCTAATACCTCAACAAGGGCCATAACCTCTCCTGCAGGAACATCAGACATTTTGGAAGTTGTAATGCCTGTAGCTTTGTCAAAAGAAAAAGTTATGGATGTTGTTAAACAAACAGGAGGTTGTATGTTCTGGGGTGGATCTCTTGAGCTTTCTCCTGCAGATGATGTCATTATCAATGTAGAGAGATCATTAAGGATACAAGAATTTCAAAAGGTATTAGTAAGTATTGTAGCTAAGAAGATATCAATGGGAGTGACAAATATCTTGATAGATTTACCATATGGGAAAGGATCTAAAGTAGAAAAGGCTGATGATGTAGCAATGTTAGATAGGGAATTTAAGAAACTGTTTAAGAAATTCAACATAGAATGTGAAACCATTAAGAGAGTGATTAAAGGTCCTGATGGAAGAAGTGTAGGGCCTAATCTTGAGATAAAGGAAGCATTGAAAATATTGGAAAGACATGAGGGTAAGTGTGAGGAGTTAGAGGATGTCATCATAGAAATGGCAACTAGGTTGTTTGAGAGTACAAAAGTGGTACCAAGAGGGGAGGGTAAGAAATTTGCTCGAGAGATATTAGATTCAGGGAAAGCATTGGATAAATTCTGGGAAATAGCATTTGCTCAGGGAGCAGTAAAGAAACTTAACTCTGAAGATATTAAACATGCCAATCTAGAGTATGATCTTCTTTCTGATAGGGATGGAGTTATAAATACCATTAATAATATACAATTAGTAACGATAGCAAGAGGCTTAGGTAATCCAAATATAAAGGAAGCTGGTTTGTATATACATAAGATGCCAGGGGAAAGTGTTAAGAAAGGAGATAAGCTGATTACAATATATGCAACTACAGAGGGGAGATTGGAGAATGGTAAAGGTTTAATGAATATAGAGAAGATATATACATTTAAACAGTAGGAGAATTTTTTCTCCTCTTTTTAATAAAGTGTGTAATTACAGATATCCCTATTATTAATATTACCAACACAATTAATATTGGGATTGTAATGATTAGAGCTTTTCCAAAGGTAGTAGTTTTTAACATAGTAGAACTAAAGATCCCTATACTTGGAGATAATTCTGATATCTCTTCTTTACTCACCAAATCAGCATAAGATCTTAATTCATTAAGCTTAACATCATCTGATACTCCATATATTTTTACTGTATATCCTTCAGAGGTTAAATTTTTAATATTATTAGCAGAATACACTCTAATGTTAGACAAGGAATCATTATTAAATACCTCCCATACAATCCTGTCCATCATCTGCCCAATTTTCATATTGTTACTCTCAAAAGTTGGATCTACAGATAGCCAACCATAGTCAGGAACCCAGATCTGTACCCATTGATGCCTGACTTGTTCTTCTGGAATTTGTTCATCTAAATTTGCATAACCAATTGCTGCTCTTGAAGGTATCCCTTGGGATCTGAGTAGTGAAATCATTAAATCTGCATATTCCATACACACAGAAGCACCTCCAAGTAGTGCTGCTTTAGCACCAATTCTCTCGTTCTCTGATGTAGCTTTTTGTTGATCATACTCCAAACGATCATTCACGAATTTATAATTAGCTTTTACAATATCTAAAAGGGTCTTCTGATCTTTCTGCAAGGTAGAGGCTTCCTGTTGAATAAGCTCATCACTCACTTCCCAATATTTTGTTGAAGAGAGATATCTCCTAATATATTCGCTACCTTTAATCTTTTCCAAATATTCAGAATACTCCATGTCATAGGATGGAGATTCTTCCTTTAGCTCATCTTGATTTACCAATATATATCCATCAATTTTAATGGTACCTTCTTGATTTGCAGGAACTTCAAAAAGAGCCAAAATATTTCCTTCAGCATCTCTGTATATGTCGGAAGGAGTGGGAGAGACATTCTCAAAATATACTTTTTGATTAGTTTCAGAAAACTCTCTTGGTAAAGATAGCTCATATATGTTTGTAGAGAGAGCCTTAAAGACCTCTGAATACTTTTCCGGGATTAAAGTGTCTGTCTTTGCTGTCTTGTATTCTAATTCAAATCTATACAAAGCAGATGTCCCAAACTCAAGATATGGAGAATTTCCAATCCTCTCAGCTTGGTTGAAATAGTAATAATTTTTTCCATCCTTCTCCTCTTTGGTAAATGTTGGGAAAGCTTTGGATAGTGGTTGCATATCCGAATCTGTAACTATGGAAAAGTAGTAATTAAAAAGTGTAGTCGTTCCATTTTCTTCATCTTTTCTTTCAAAAACTGTATCTGTTGGTAGAGATGTACCAATTATGTTAACAAAATTACCCACTTTCGTAATTAAATCATGAGTATTGTAGGTAATGAATATTTTATAAGCAGAGGATGGAGTAGTGGTTTTATAATTAGGTACACTTACAAAAATTCCTTCTCCTATATTCCCTTCTTCCACAGAGTAGTTGACCTTAGATCCCTTGTCATCCTTTATGAAAAGAGAATTCAATTTATATTCTCTCTCAACTCTTACTTCTTCTTCGTTAGAATCTGAAATGTCTGGAATATGAAAAGTCTTCTCTCCTGATGCAGGGAAGTAGTAGCTACTATTTTTAACTGTACGATTGTAAGTTGTAGTTACAGTAACAAAATTATTTCCTGTTATATATGACACCTCAGTAGATGTATCTATTACAAAATCTGCCGAAGCAGCATATACAGAAAAAGGTAGTAATGTGCTAAACAAAATATATATCCAGATAGTTATTCTTTTAAAAGTATTCATTTATTTAAGTGAGGTTAAATAATTGTCAAAAGCTTTGATTGTAAATAATAACATATATCATATCTTTATTTATTATTATATAATCCACACATGTCAATTAAACAATCACATTCATTTTCTTTAGGTATAGTAGGACTTCCCAATGTCGGAAAATCTACAATATTTAATGCTTTGACGGATATGTCTGTACCTGCAGAAAACTTTCCGTTTTGTACCATTGATAAGAATGTAGGTGTGGTGGAAATTCCTGATGAAAGATTAAAGAAAATGGCAGATCATTTTAATGCAAAGAAGATTGTACCTGCAGCAATGACATTTGTAGATATTGCAGGATTAGTAAAAGGGGCATCCAAAGGAGAAGGATTGGGGAATCAATTTCTTTCACATATTAGAGAAGTAGATGTAATAATGTATATGTTAAGAGCTTTTGAAAGTGAAAGTATTTCTCATGTGTACGATAGAGTTGATCCAGTAGCAGATTTTGAAATAGTGCAGTCAGAATTAATTCTTAAAGATATTGAAAGTGTAGAGAAGAGAATAGGGTCTGTCGAAAAAATGAGCAGAATAGGGGATAAAGAGGCTACAAAGGAGTATGAATTGTTAAAGAAAGTACTAGAAAATTTGAATAATGAAATTCCAGTAGTTGATATGAATCTTACAAAAGAAGAAAGCGAAATAATATATGAACTCTGGTTACTTACAAGTAAAAAGAGATTATTCATACTTAATAATAAGGCAGGATTAAATAATGAAAGAGTAAATGAGTGGAAAGAGATATTAGAGGAAAAAACTAAGGATATGGTTCTAATTGTAGATGTCAAACTCATTGATGATATGGTTGGTATGTCAAAAGAGGAGGTAAATGAATATGTCTCTATGCTAGATGAAAAACCTACAACCATGGAAGATGTAATAGTTGCAGCTTTTAAATGTTTAAATTTAATAACCTTCTATACTGGATCGGAGAAGGAGTGTAATGCTTGGAGTATTGTAAATGGTAGTACAGTCAAGGAAGCAGCAGGTGCTATTCATACAGATTTGGAAAAAGGTTTTGTAACAGCTGATGTCGTTAATCTTGAGAGCATGTTAGAAGTTGGAGGGTGGGTCAATGCAAAAGAGAAGGGTATAGTAAAGAATCAAGGGAAAGAATATATTGTCAAAGATGGTGATTATATTATCATCTTAGCAAACAAGTAATAATGGTTGACTTTGGTCCGAATTAGTATTATCATAGTATTAGGATATTAATTTTGTATATTTTATATGTCAAACTTAGAAATAACAAAACAGGTTCCATTGTCTAGGCAGTTGTTAGAAGCTGTGGAAGATAGGATAAATGAATTAGGTATCAAATTCCCAGAGTATATTAGACATCTAATTCTTGCTGATACAAAAATGATGTCTAATAATGTTCTTTATTTAACAAAAGAACAGGAAAGGGATATAGATGAAGCTTTTAGAGATGTACAAAAGGGTAGGGTTACAGAGTTAAAGAGCGACAAGGATATAGATTGTCATTTTAAGAAATTAGATTCTTAATTTAATGTCGAAAATTTATACTATCAAGGCAACGACGACATTTGATAGGTCCTACAAGAAATTGTCCAAGAAAAATTCCTCACTGACTCTAATTATTAGGAATATTGTTAAAAAGATAAGGAGAGATCCATTTGATGAGTGTTTGCATACTCATAAAGTTATGAGTAGGAATCATGGACTTGTGTATAGTTCTAGGGTTACAAAAGATTTAAGAATATTATGGATAGAACAAAGTAAAGGAATGGTAATACTGTTACTCGATATGGGGGGACACTCGGGGAAGAACAAGGTATATAAGTAAAATGTTTTTGAAATTTCCTTTCTATCATGTTAAAATTATCCTACACAAGGTTTGGAATATGCAAGAGGATTGTTGTGTAAAGTAACATTTTCTGCTAAAATCCATCTCGTTATACTTAAATATTAGTTTACTGATTAATGTTGGTTAAAAAAGTTAATAAGCTTAAGAATTATGAAATGATAGTGGCTCTCAAACCACTTTTGCCTGATGATGTAAGAAAAGAAATTCATAAAGAGTTTGTAGATTTAGTTTCCAAAGATGGTGGAGAGGTTTTGGATGTTGATGTTTGGGGTAAAAGATATCTTTCATACAAAATTAAAGGTCATAATGAAGGATATTACATTGTGTATGACTTTAAAGCATTTCCAAAAGATATTGCAGAGATAGGTAGACAGATGAAACTCAAATTAGAGGTTCTTCGTTTTATGATAGTAGAGGTAGAAGATGTTAGTACAATAGGTAAAAGTATAAAAAAGAAGGAAATAGAAATTTAATCGAAATTTAATAATTGCGGTGTATAGTTAAAGGTAAGTTAAATTATAAATAATATAAACAAAATGGCAGCAAGATCGTTAAATAAAGTTATCCTAATCGGAAACTTAACAAGAGATCCAGAGATGAGATATACAAACTCTGGGACACCAGTAGTTACATTTGGAATGGCTACAAATAAATCTTGGAAAGATTCAGATGGAGAAACTAAAGAATTGGCAGAGTTCCATAATTTAGTAGCATGGAATAAAATGGCTGAAATATGTCAGCAATTACTCGCAAAAGGAATGAAGGTATATATCGAGGGATCATTAAATACTAGATCATGGGAAGGTGATGATGGTGTTACAAGATATAAAACAGAAATAAGAGTAGACGATATGATTCTTCTTGATAGTAAAGGAAAACAGGGAGCAGGAATAGAAGAGGGTGGTAGTACTGAGAAAAAAGAGGAAAAGACAGAAGAGGTTGAGGAAGTAGAGGAAGAGGTAAAAGAGGAAACACCTGATGAGGATCCTTTAGAAGAAGATTTGCCCTTTTAATTTAGAAATTAATACTTAAATGGCTAATGAAGAGAAGAAAACAGAAGAAACAGTAATAGCTCCTACATTAGAGGATGTTTTTGATGAAACTAAAATAACTGAAGATGAGGAAGTTGTTGAGCATAAAAGGGCACCAAGAAGAAGAAAAAAGATTATTCAGAATCTTAAATGTCCATTATGTGAGTCTGGTGTCAAAGGTATTACATACAAAGATGTGTATCAATTGAAAAAATTTACATCTGTAAGAGGTAAATTTATATCAACAGAGAAATCTGGAGTATGTCACAAACACCAAAGACAGCTTAAGAATGCAATAAAAAGAGCAAGATATATGGCACTTCTACCATACTCTTCTAACGAATAAGTATATAAGATTGGAATATATAGGGGATCGTAAGATCCCCTTTTTTGTTGAAAAGATACCTACTTTTCAGTAATATATTATGACAATGTCAAAACTGCCTTTGCTTGAAAAAAATGCATATCTAAGTATCGTTATAAAAGATAATGGTATATGGTCTCATTTAGCATACACAGATCATGATGTAAGTAGAGAGTATATACTTTCTGATTTTACAGATTTAAGTCCACTTAGACATAGGTTAGATGATGAAGTTTTTACAAAAAATTTCTGGTTTGAATATTTTGATAATCTGGAGAGTGTATTCGATTGGAATTTAGTAGACAGAAGTCGTCAAGCTGTTTTCACATTCAGAAGATTTAAAAACGAGGGTGATGGATTAACAGGAATCAGAATGCAGATAGATGACAATCAGAAATTCTTTGAAAAAATATTTCTTTCGGTAAGGGATTTCTCGAATGATGTATCTCTAAGAGTAATAGATGATCGGTATATGTCAACTCTCCTCAGTAGTTTGATAGATAAAAGTGAATATGATGATTTGATGTATGTGGATATGGATATCATGGATTTCTCGGTATTCAGGGTAAACAAGGTGTATGACAAAAAAGCAAAGAGAGAGAAAATGATATTTTCTCAAGCTAAAATTAGTTGGCCAAATGAATTAGATGTTATTGATTCTGTAAAAGATTCTCGATTGAAGGCATTTCTTGCCACAGATCTTGGATCAGAAGGTATATACAATTATTGGAGTAATTTCATACTAAACAGGACATTCTTCTCTGAAGATCCTAATTTAATGGATATATTGAGAGCATACTGTACAATTCAGAGTCATTCGATATTTAGGGATAATAAGGAGAAATTAGAGGGTTTTGGTATTAGTAAGAATGAGAGTGCAGTAATAATATCTGGATATATCCCGAGGATATTAGGCAAATCAAAATCTCTACTTACATTAATTGATGGATTGGAAATGTCGGGGGACTTCGATTGCTATTGGGATTTAGATGCCAAGTTACTTTCGTATGGGAAAAGCTATGTAAATGGTACTGATTCAACAGATATAATATTAACAAGAAAAGAGGTCTTTTCTTTACTTACAAAAGTAGTTATTCCATACTCAAAACCTGTTAAAGCATCTAACAAAGTTATTCTTGCTGGAGTTATACAATCTCTAAGTGAAGGAAGAAACGAATTCTATGCTCTTTCTCCAGAGTATTCATACATTGAACTTCCTACTCATGAAGATAAGTTGGTGATAGAGGGGGAATTTAAGAATGGTGCATATATGGTTCCAAACAAGGAAAAACTCCTTGGTTTTGTTTCTACCCCTGGTAATAAAAAATATGAATCTATACTTATAGATGGAAGGATTAGACCAATAATATATGGTCCTGATAGCTATTCAAACAAACTAAAATTACAAACATGGATTAAATGATAGTTAAGCATAAGATATTCGAAAAATATGACAAATATGTATTCAATATCCCGTATAAATCTGGAGATAGGGTTTTGGTAAATAGGGGAGACAGGATAAACTCAGGTACAGATATTCTACGAAAGAGTGAAAGTAATATTAAGCATTCTTTCTACCTGCCTGAGCAGATTGATGTCGAAGTAGCAAAGATTCACAATTACATCAACTGTATTGATGGAGAGTTTGTTAATAAAGGAGATGTCTTAGCTCAAAAAGTTGTTTCTGGAGGACTTAATATCAAAAAATTAATATCTCCTGAACAGGGAGTTGTTGATCTTTCAAGATTAAGCAATGGATATATAGATCTTTTGGGAGAAGAGAATGAAATATTGGTACAAAGCAAGTTTGATGGAATTGTAGAGGAAATTAATCCTGTAGATGGGATAAACATACTCTCTAGTGCATATGCATTAGATCTTTTAACAATATCGGACATTTTGTTAAGAAAGGGTAGGGAGAGGAAAATGATAGGAGAATTTACAGTTCTTGGAGAAGGGAAGGATCTTCTACTAAAAGCAGAGGAAGAGAATTATCAGGATAAAATTGTTTTTGTTGGGAAATATCTCCATCCTGAGTTATTACAAGATCTTTTCAAGAAAGGAGCTGTATTTGTCCTTACATATTCAATGAATTATGAAGATTTTAGAAGACAGGGATTACCAGTTGGAGTAATTGGAGGATTTGGAGAAATGTATACAAGTAAAGATATTCTAAAGCTCATATCCACAATGAATAGGAAATTAGTTGTAGTAGATTATGATGAAAGTCAGATGTTTTTTGTTACAGATGATTCTGTATTTAAAACAAAGGATGATATTTTTGTTAAGAATGCTATTGGTAGCAAGGTAATATCTCGTTCACTTTCAATTTATGGAATGTTAGGTACAATACTGTCTATGGAAGATGAACAGTATGCCACTGTGGAGTGGGAGGGTGGACAGAGGAGTATTGTAAATATTGCTAATGTCGAATTTGTGTCTTTTTAGAGTATAATAAATACTGATTTTAATTAAGCAGGAAATAATGTGGAAACAAGTACAAAACAGAACAACAAAAACAACAGTATCATTGGTTTAGGAATACTTTTAGTATGTGTCTTCACATTAGGTTTAGTTGTTGGAAGGAATGTTGATAGTGATACCACTTTTTTAGATATAACTTCATCTAAGGATTTGGATCTTTCAATGTTTTGGAGAGTTTTGGATATCACCAAAGATAGCTATGTAGACTCTTCAAAGATGAAGAACGAAGATTTGGTATATGGTGCCATAAAGGGAATGGTCAATTCTTTGGATGACCCAGCAACCGTCTTCCTTACTCCGGAAGAAACAGAAGAATTTAATTCTGCAAGTGAAGGAAAATATTTTGAGGGAATAGGGGCTGAGTTGGGGTATGACAATGGACAAATAATAGTCGTGACACCATTAGAAGGATCTCCCGCAAAGGAAGCAGGAATTAGACCTGGTGACTATATTTTGAAAATAGATGATTATGAATTAACATCAGAAGATACAGTGTATGATGCGGTATCGAAGATAAGAGGGGAATCAGGGACTGAAGTTGTACTAAATATCTTGCATAAAGGTGATTTAAAACCAGTTGATATTACAATTGTTAGAAGAGAGATAACAGTTCCAAGTATTACACTAGAATATATAGGAGAGAATGACAATATTGCCTTATTAAAAGTTAGTAGGTTCACAGAATCTACATACTCCGAATGGGTTAGGAATTGGGATTCAAAGGTTAGTGAAATCATTACCTCTAAGATAAGCAAGATGATATTAGATTTAAGAGGTAATCCTGGTGGATATTTTGATGCTGCTATATATGCAGGAGATGAATTTCTTCCTGAAGGTTTTGTAATATCAAAACAGAGTGATGGAAAGAATAATATTCAAGAATATGCCTCTACAATAAGAGGGAATTTGGAGAGTATAGAGGTAGTAGTTCTTGTAAATGAAGGTAGTGCATCAGCTTCTGAAATCTTAGCAGGAGCATTACAGAATGCAGATAGAGCTGAAATAATTGGAGAGAAGACATTTGGAAAAGGTACTGCACAGAAAATATATGATCTCTCTGATGGATCTTCTCTTCATCTAACCACATTAAGATGGCTACTCCCTAATGGAGAGCAGATAAATAGGGAAAGTTCTGTAAAACCTAATGTCGAAATTGAATTAACAAATGATGATTTTGTAAGAGGATTAGATCCTCAACTGATGAAAGCTTTAGAGATTTTAGCTAAATAAATTTTTAGTATTAAAAACCATGGAAGAGAAAAATGATAAGAAAAATGA
Organism: bacterium; assembly: GCA_022840695.1. Lineage (GTDB taxonomy): Bacteria > Patescibacteriota > Dojkabacteria > SC72 > SC72 > UBA2177. The sequence continues at coordinate 24,298 of JALHDC010000003.1, read as the reverse complement.
AATACCTAAGGAAAAAAAGAAAATTTCTTTTCAAAAACCAGGTAAATATATATATGCAATAATCGGGGTCTTTTTGATAATCTTAGTAACTCTTTTAATCATTCTTGCTTCTGGATATTTAGCAATTAGATATTCCACTCCAATACAGGAATATCTTGCTAATTTTTTGGATAAAGATAGTACTATTCTAGAAGAAAGAAAGGTTGTCATAACTACAGAAGAAAGTGCTGTAATAAATATCGTTGAACAGGCATCACCATCTGTTGTAAGTATTGCGATTTCAAAATTAACTCTTTCTCAAGATCAGGGATTGATTGATCAAAGTAGTAATATAGGTACAGGATTTGTAGTAGATAAAGATGGTGTAATAATAACAAATCAACATGTTGTATCTGATTTAACAGCAGAATACAAAGTTGTAACACAGGATGGTAAAGAATATTCTGTGGATGAGGTTTTAAGGGATGATTTAAATGATGTTGCTTTAATAAAGATTAATCCTGAAAGTGATGAACTTAAAGAATTAGAGTTAGGAGATTCTGGAAATTTGTTAGTAGGGCAGAGTGTTATTGCAATAGGTACACCCCTTGGAGAGTATGCAGGTAGCGTGACTACAGGAATTATTAGTGGTTTGAATAGATCAGTGACAGCAAGTTCTGGATGGTTTGGTAGTACATCTAAAACATATGAGGATGTAATACAAACAGATGCTGCTGTTAATCCTGGCAACTCAGGAGGTCCACTACTTAATTCTCAGGGAGAGGTAATAGGTATTAACTTCGCAACAACATCTGGAGCAGATAATATCTCCTTCGCTATACCAATAAATAAAGTAAAGAGTAGGATAGATGAGTATAGAACATATGGAAAATTCATAAGGCCATACCTAGGTGTGACATATCAAATGATTTCAGAATATGAAGCCCTTTACTATACAGATGTCGTCCCTGGTGCCTTAGTTCTTAGAGTAGATCCAACATCTCCTGCATATGAAGGGGGACTTCGAAGAGGGGATATCATAACAAAATTTGGAGAATATGATGTTAATAAATCTTTAGGAGAGATTATTCAACAACATAAAGTAGGGGAGGAAGTTGAAATAAAAGTTATGAGGGAATCTGTGGAAGAGACAGTAAAGGTTGTATTAGGAGAGATGGATTAAAAGAAATCTCTTTAATCCTCTATAATCCTTAATAATTCTATATTTATATTGAGTAAATAGCTCTTCAACCGTTTCTATAGTAGATGGTTCTATCTCAATCAGTAGAGTAACAAAATATTTAGAAGGATTATTCTTTTCTAACTGGTCTAATAGCTCTCTGTAATATTTAAGTCCATCTTTTCCACCGTCCAATGCTTCCCTTGGTTCGAAATCTTTAACACTTTTATCTAAATCCCTATACATATCAGTTGGTATATAGGGTAGGTTGGCTATTATTAATGAATTTTTTCCAATGGAATGATTGCTTAGTAAATAATCCTTTCTAAAGGAGATATTTTCGTTAACATTATGTAACACGGAATTCTCTTTTGCAATTTTTAATGCCTTTGAACTTATATCAATTCCAATAAATTTGAAGTTATTTTTATTACAGAAAATTTTGGCAAGGGAAATAATTATACATCCGCTCCCTGTTCCAATATCCACTATGCAATCATATGATGGGTTAGATCTAAGAAAATCCTTTGATATATCGATAATTTGCTCTGTCTCAATTCTAGGTATTAGAACAGAGTTATTAATTTTGAATGTATTGTCGTAAAAATCTGCTTTCCCACAAATATATTCCCAAGGCTCGTAATTGGAAATCCTACTAAGGATATCCTCAATCGCGATATTGCTTTCTGTTGCATATTCTAAAATCTCATTGGATATTCTGTCTATATCAAAATATCCATACTTCTTAAGAACTTCTTGTATTTGGTAAATAACCTTTAACTTATTCTCCACTTTCCTCTTGATTCTTTAACAATTCATTCATAATTCCTTCCCTAACATCATTAATCAATTCATCGAGGTTACCATTTAATACAGATTCTATATTAAACCAAGATTTCTTTATCCTATGATCTGTTATACGATTTTGTGGGAAATTATATGTTCTTACCTTTTCAGCTCTCATTGCAGAACCAATTAATTTTGATCTCATAGAATCTCTTTTGGTATCTTCCTCTTCTTGCTTCATGTCGTATAGCTTTGCTCTTAGTATTGCCATAGCCTTTTCTTTATTCTGTGCCTGATGCTTAGTCTCTTGGCAGCTAACAACTAAGTTAGTTGGTAAATGGGTTATTCTAACTGCTGAATCTGTCTTGTTTACACACTGTCCTCCGGCTCCAGATGCCCTCATAACCTCAATTTTTAAGTCTTCAGGATTAATCTGTATGTCAACCTCTTTTGCTTCAGGTAGGATAGCTACGGAAGCTGTGGAGGTATGTATTCTGCCTGAAGATTCTGTGGTAGGGACTCGTTGAACTCTGTGTACACCACTTTCATATTTTAAATCTCTGAAAACATTTTTCCCCTCTATATGTGCTACTACCTCTTTATATCCTCCAGATTCAGAAACACTACTGTGTATTATCTCCAAATTCCAACCTCTACTAGCAGAGAAACCCTTATACATTCTGAAAAGATCTGCAGCAAAAAGTGTTGCCTCATCACCTCCAGCTCCGGCCCTTATTTCCAAAATAGCTGATTTATTATCATCATGATCCTCGAATTTCCTTGATATCTGCAATTTCTTAATTTCTTTATCTAACTCTTCAATTCTCTCTCCTAATACTGATACTTCTTCAGTTGCCATCTCCCTTATCTCAGGATCGCTCTCGTTTTTTGACATTAATATGGCATCATTATAGTTTTTAATACTAGCTCGTATATCGGATATATTTCTTGCAAGTTCAGAATAATACCCTAAATCAGAGCTCAATTGAGATATCTCTTGAGTATTACCTTTTACACTAGCTTCTGAAATCTCATTCTGCAATGAATCTGCTTTTTCTTTTGCTTTGTTTTGACTATATTTTTTTTCTAATACAGCAATATCCATAATGGATAATATCACTTTAAATTATTTAAGGGAATTTGTTACTTAGAAACCTTTGCGTTTTCAAGCATATCTCTAAGTGTGAGGGTAGAGGTAGGTTTATTTCCAGCCTCCTCAATCTTCTTTCTTCTTTTCTCCATCTTTTCCTTTTTACTCTTGAAAGACAAAGTTTTAGATTTAGCAACTCTCTCTTCAAACTTTCTTACAAGATTATCTGTATCAACAATCTTCTGTTCTCCAGTATAGAAAGGATGGCATTTTGAGCATATCTCTACAGTAATGTTGTCTTGATCCAATGTAGAACCAGTTACAAAGCTGTTTCCACATGAGCATGTGATCTGCAATTTATTATTATACTTTGGATGTATATCTTTCTTCATAACGAGTGTGATTATATCAGAACATAATAGGGGAGTAAAGGAGAGTTAATCTTCAAATTTCTGTTTTAATATGATACTGTTAATGAGGTATGAAAAACTTTTTTAAAAATCCATTTTCTTTCTTGTTTCTGTTTCTAAGTATTGATGTATTAGTAATACTGTTACATTTAATATTCCCTCAAATGGCTGTTTTTCATTTAGACTACGAATCCAATCTACCAACAATATATCAAGGTTCCAAATTAATATTTTCTACAACTGTATCACTCTTGATTGTGTGCTTGATATATTTAAAAAAGGGGACATTAAAAAGAGAATGGTTTTGGGTTTTACTCGCCGGTATGACTTTCTTTTTAGGTATAGATGAAATAGGGCAGCTCCATGAAAATATTTCTACATATATGAAGGAAATTATTGGAGAGAGTGCTGTTCTGTATGAAAGTAGTATTACTGACTTAGGATATGCATCTACAACTTGGCTTCCATATTACATAGGCCCTTTCATCATCCTTACTCTGATAGTTGCCTACTTTGTCATTAGATTTGCTAGAGAAAAAATCCCGAATGTTTGGATGATGGCAATTGGATGGGGACTTTTCCTTCTCGCTATTGCCATAGAATATGTAAATACTATGCCACATATTATGTTTCAAGAAGGATATAATGAATATGTAATTGCAGAGGAATCTCTTGAGATTTTTGGCGCAACATTCATACTCGCATTTGCAGGGTCAGTGTTGACAGAGAAGATGACTTCTTTTAGAAAAGCATAACCTTTTACTCTTTGCCCGAAAGAAAGTTCATGATATATTGTATGTATGAAATATTCAAAGAGTATTCAGAATAGAATTAAGAGAGTCGAAGGACAGGTAGGAGGTGTTAAAAAGATGATTCTTTCTTCAGAAAATGATACAAAGGTAATGACACAACTTCAGGCGAGTATATCCTCATTGGAAAGTCTTAAGACAGAATTGATAAAGCAACAGATGAAAGAATCAATGGTTGAGGATGTCAGAAAATCGCTAGGTCTTGTGGATTAATAAAGAAATTACTGCCCCATAGAAGAATTTGATATACTTACATACTAGTACATGTATTTTAAACTTTACTAAAAACAATATATGAAAATTAAAAAGATAGGGTGGACAAGTTTTCTTTTAACAAGTGATAATATTACAGCACTGACAGATCCTTTAATGTTAGCCAATTCTGGTGTAAATTTCCCAAAGACAAGAGCAGATGTATGTATATTTACAGATATCAAAGATCCAAAGAAAAGTATTTTGGAGGACAATAAGTTGGATAATAAGGTAGTTGGAGATAAAAGAGAGAAGGTTATGGAGGTATACACTCCTGGAGAGTATGAGGTTGGGGGAATAATGATTAGAAGGGGAATCGGTGATAATTTCTATCTCATTGATGAAAAAAATATCCGAGTAGTGTATATGGGAGGTACAGATAATTCATTCGATCCTAAGGATACAAAAGATTTAGGTGATGTTGATGTCTTAATCATTCCTGTAGGGGATGGAGTTACATTTATGGATTTTGAAAAAATAGAAAAAATTATTTCAAATACAGATCCTGCAATATTGATCCCTTGTGCATATAAAGAGGAGGGAGGAAATAATAAAGATCTGAAAGGTAAAGAGGAATTCATAAAACATTTTGGTTTTGCTAATGTCCGAGATGAAAACTATTTGAATGTTAATAAAAAAAGGGTTGAGGAGGATCAAGCAGGAGTGGAAGTAGTATTTTTGCAATAATTTAATAATTAAAAAATGGAAAAAGTTCCACCACAAAATATAGAAGTAGAGCAATCATTACTTGGTTGTATGCTTGTGGATAAGGATGCAATAATTGCTGTCTCAGGTTGGCTCCTTCCCGAGCATTTCTATGATGATAGGCATATGTTGATATATTCCAACATTGTAGGGCTTTTTAATGAAGGATTACCTGTTGATTTAATTACATTAACTGATAGGTTAAAAAAGCAAAAGAAATTAACAAATATTGGAGGTAGGGCATATCTAGCTGATTTAGCTACAATGGTTGCAACATCTGCACATGCTGAGGAGTATGGAGAAATAATTAAAGAAAGTGCAACAAGAAGAGGATTGATATCTGCAAGTAGAAATATAACAGAATTAGCATTTAATGAATCGGTGAACATAGATGAGGTTATTGATAGATCTGAGAGGCAAGTTTTTGATGTAGCACAAACTGGGACAAAGACTAACTTTGTCCATATAAAGGATTTACTCAAAGATGCCTATGAGAGAGCAGAGAGAGCAGACAAGGATGAGGCATATTTGGGAATATCTACAGGGTTTAAAGATTTGGATGACCTTTTGGGTGGTTTTCAAAAATCTGATTTAGTAATACTTGCTGCTAGACCATCTGTGGGAAAGACGGCTTTGGCTCTTGATATGATGAGACATGCTGCTTTGGTAGAGAATAAAACTGTAGCTTTTTTCTCTTTGGAAATGTCCAAAACCCAAATTATGGATAGACTACTTGGTATGCAATCAGGTATTCCTTTCTGGGAGATAAGGACGGGAAGGTTAAGTGATAAAAAATTTATGAAATTAGCTGATACAATGGGAGAGTTAGCAGATGCGAACATTTTCATTGATGATCAAGCAGGTCAGCATATAAATGCATTGAGAACGAAGGCAAGAAGATTGGCATTAGAGAGAGGTTTGGATATTATTTTTGTAGACTATCTTCAATTAATGCATGGAAATAGTAAAGAGAGTAGGACTTTAGAGGTTGGTGAAATATCACAGGGTTTGAAAAATATTGCCAAAGAACTGGATATACCTGTGGTAGGACTTTCTCAGCTTTCAAGGGCGATAGAGCAAAGACAGAGTAGGAGGCCTCAATTATCTGATCTTAGAGAATCAGGTTCTATAGAACAGGATGCCGATGTAGTTCTTTTCATTGATAGGGAAGAGGTTTGGGACCCAGAAACAGAGAACAAGGGTGTGGGAGAGTTAATAGTTGCAAAGCATAGAAATGGTCCTACGGGTCTTGTAAAGTTAGCATTTGTTAATGAGATTGCAAGTTTCAGAAACTTGTATAAAAAATAGGGGTCTGTCCCTTCATTTAATCTAGATTTCATAATACTTTGTTATTCTTGGATCATGCCAAGGAGAAAACGAGATTTCCAGAAAAACACCTATTATCACATATATAACAGGGGTAATAACAAAGCGAAAGTGTTTAGAGATTCTGATGACAAGAGGATTTTTCTAGATTTGCTATATAAGTACAACCGATGCTACAAGATCAAAATTAAGGCTTATTGCCTTATGGATAATCATTTTCATTTGTTGATAAAAACCGGGGTCTGTCCCTCTAAATTATCCCTATTGATGCAACGTTTTATGACTGCCTACTGTATCTATATAAACAAAAAATATAAAAGGGTGGGCCATGTTTTTCAAGGTAGGTATAATGCTAGGTCAATTAGATCTCAAGAAGGTTTAGATAGGGTTGTTAAATACATATTAGAAAATCCTGTTAAGGCAGGTTTTGTAAAGAATGCAGAAGACTATAAATGGACAAGGGTCTGTCCCTAAAGTATAATTACGGCAATATTAAGGTCGAGTGGTGGAACTGGCAGACACGCGGGACTCAAAATCCCGTGCTAGCAATAGCATGAGGGTTCGATTCCCTCCTCGACCATATAGATGTATTTTAATTTATATTCATTATGGAACAATTCATATTAGATTTCTTGGAGAGTATAGGTAATATAGATTTCAAATTTGTTTGGAATATATTCCTTTATGCGTTGATAGTATTTTGGTTTGTTGTATTGTATTGGGTTTGGTTAGATTCTGGAGATAGAACATCTAATAGGACTGTGAGATATTTATACGTACTTTTGGTTGCTTCATTAAATGTAGTTGGTTGGATAATATATTTGATTATTAGACCTACTCAGACCATAGAGGAGATATATTGGGCAGATTTAGAGAGAAGATATTTAAAGTATGAGACTGCGGAGTTAGGTGATTGTCCAAGGTGTGGAACTCAGCTTTATCCAGGTTTTACCTTCTGCCCTAATTGTAAGTATAAGTTAAAGAGAAGGTGTGAGAGATGTGAGGTTTTGGTTGACAAAAAGAATAAATATTGCCCTTACTGTGGACAGGAGATGAAGAAAAAATCTTCTGTTGTGGAGGAATTAGCACCAACTCAGGAAGTCATGGAAAAACAGATACAGGCTACTAAGGATGAAGCTACAGAAGTTGTTGAGACTAAGAAGACAAGATACAGTATTAGAAAGGGATTTTCAGTTAAGATAGGGGAGTCAATTGTCGGAGGGTATGAAATTATCATTAACCAAAGTAAAAAATTGTTTGACAGAGTTAAGAATTTGATTAAAAAAGAAGAGAAGGTTGTAGATGTTAATGAAAATTCAAAAAAGAAGAAGAATGAAAAGTCTAAATAGTATCTCAGTTGTGATATCATAAAGATATATAATTTAGTCCTTTGTAACAGAGTTGTATCAAACTTTCATTGAAAAATTTAGTGAACTTTTCTCTAAAATTCATCCAGTGTTTCTTTTCTCTTTTGTGATAATTCTGGGATTATATATATTTTGGAGAGGTTGTTGGGAGAGTAGGAAGAATAATACTTCAATATTTGATGTTTTTTTTCTTTCTTTTGTTGTTGGATTATTTACAGGAAGAGTATCTTACATAATCACTCACTGGAGTGATTTCTCTTCGTTTTTCTGGTATTGGTTGCCATATGAGAAATATGGTAATGAGATATTTTGGTTTAGAGTTCTTCCGTGGAGATTTTTTAGATTTTGGGATTGGGGAATAGATATTCTTTTAATGTTTGTTGGATTCCTCACATTTGCTGGTTTCTGGGTCATTTTTGTTAAGAAATGGAAATGGAGCGAACTTTTTACCACAATATTCTTTACAGCTCAATCAATGTTGGGTATGTCATTCTTTCTTTTAGGAGGTGTAACAAAGAATATTGCTTGGATAACTCAGGGTTTGGTAATGATCTTGCTTCCATTTGTACTTTTTCTTTTGAAGAATTCTGTAAAAGCTGTGATGATAGGGAGTAAGGAAGAAAAAGTCTTAACTGTATTAGATACTTTTTTTACACTTCTGTTAGTTATATACACAACATATGTATATCTTTCCATAGATATTAGCGATATTGAGAGAGGTGGGGTTGTGTTTTTCCTTGTGTGGACTGTATTTGGAATAATTCTAAATATAGCCGGTAGGAAAAAGAAGGGTAGTGTCACTATAGAAAGGGTTTCTTCTGTTAGAGAGGTGTCTTCTATTGATATAAATCAGCCAATAAAATTACCTAAATAAGATATGATTAAGATATCTAGAGAGTATGTAGGAAAGAGATTAGATGTTTTTCTTTCAAAATATTTAGAAAGTGTAGGTCATATTGTATTAACTCGTACCGTTTTGAAATCCAATTGGTCTGACTTAGTGACTGTCAATAGTAAGGTACAAAAACCAGGATATAAGTTGAGCGAAGGAGATGAAATTTTTGTCAATGAGGACAGGGTTAAGGAATTAGAAGATAGCATGAGTACTGATGTAAGGATAGAGGCGGAGGAAGGAGATTTAGATATTGTCTTTGAAAATACAGATTTCCTAGTTATAAAGAAGGAGAAGGGCATGGTTGTACATCCAGGAATTGGGAATAGAGGAAATACTTTAGCTAATAAGGTTTGTGGATATTTAGAATCAAAGGGGGAGTATGACAGTAGAGTTAAACGAGCAGGGGTTGTGCATAGGTTGGATAAAGGGGTCTCAGGATTAATAGTCTTTGCCAAGTCATATAGATCACAGAAATTTCTTCAGAAACAGTTTGAAGAGCATAAGGTTAAAAAGATATATCTTGCTACGGTAGAATACTCTGAATTAAAACCTGAGATAAAGGAATATTTCTCGATTAAAGGGAGAAATATAAAGAAGGAAATAGATGCTGTCGTAAAAAACGATTTTCTTCTAGATAATTCTTGGTATGAGGCTAGGGGATATATAAGGAGGAGTCCAAGAAATAGGGTGAAGATGGAATTTAATATATTCAAGAGTGGCAATGCTAAGAACTCTATTTCATATATTAAACCTATTAATAATCAAGATATATTAGTAATAATAGAAACTGGTAGAATGCACCAAATTCGAGCTACATTAGAATATTTAGGTATGACAATAATTGGAGATACTTTGTATGGCAATGGATCGCAAAGGAGTATGCCAGATAAAATAGAATTGAAATCAATTTTATTGAAGTTTAAGGATACAGAAGGAAAAGATTTAATAATAAAAGATATTTAGTATGAGGAAAGGAAGGAGAAGAGTAAAAAGAGAGGGGAAACTTTTTAATTGGAAACTTTTGCTTTCCTCTGTACTGTTTTTAGGGAGTATATGTTTGTTAATCTTTTCTTTCTTTACTCTCTTTAACATAAAAACAACAGATCCAATAGAAGAGAATATCCCCGGATATGGAATTTTATCTAAATCTGAGGATGCATTAGAAAGTACCATTTTCATTTTCGAAAGGGAGAAGAACGAGAAAAGGAGAATTGCTGATGTATATGTATTTCTTAGAAATCGAGAGAAAGCTGTTTCATTGCTGATATATCTTCCTGGATCTTTACACTTTAATGGATTAGAAGAAAATTTCGGAAATTCAGTAGCAATATCATCTTTAAGATATGCAGGGGATTTCCTACAGGAAGGCAGGGGTGTAGAGTATGCCTTGTGGCAATTAAGTGAAATACTTGGATTTAAAGTAGATAAATATATTTGGGTAACAACAGAAGCTTACGAGGTATTTAGTGAAGTATATGGAGATATGAATGAGGTAAAAGAAAGATATAGAGATATGTATAAAAAGGAAAATGGAACGACCCTTTCTGAATCATTTTTTCGATTGCACACTCTTTCATCGCAATTTGGTAGTTTAAAAACATTACTCAATGCTAAGACAGTAAGTAGAATGGATGGGAATATTTACTCAAATATTTCATTTGTTAATGTACTAAGAGAGATAGATACTTTTGAATCTAGTGTAAGATCCTCTGAAACAAATGCATTAGATATCTCCTTATCCTTGTATTCTACCGAGGAGCTTGCGGAAGGTGGAGGACAGGTTAGGAATATAAATATTTCTGAATATGATAAAGCTTTGAGGGCATATCTTTCAGGTATGGTTGATAAAGAATTAGAGAAGGAGAGGGTCCGGGTAGAGGTATACAATGCAAGTGGTCAAGCTGGTAGGGCGGGAGTATATGCTAGAAAAGTATTAAATAATGGGTTAGATGTAGTTAGATTTGGTAATGCACCTAAGAACCTAGAGAAAAGTGTTGTCTATGTATCAAATGCTCAAGATATTCCAAATTCTTTAGATATTGTATCAGAAATCCTTCTCGGGAGATTTGAAGAAGTTGCCGAAAGACCCTCTTTTATGACAACGGGAGACATTGTAATACTTCTTGGGGAAGATATTTCACAAATAGAGATTTTCTAGTGTTAATATTTGCTTAAAAAGCTTTTTTCATTTACAATTTGCAGTATGATAATGACTTTAGTAATATTTTTTCTTCTTCTTCTTTCTATACTATTTTTGATCTTTATCTTTGTTGTTGGTAATAAAAAGAAAGAGGAGGTTTCTGTTTTTGAAGAGGTTAGAAATCCTTTTGTGATGCAGATACTTGTCCCAAGAGAAAATGAAAAAGCATCGTTGGCAGCAGAACAGATGTTTGCTTCTATACATGGTATTTTGGAGGACTATGAAAAATGTTTAGATGTTATTAGTTTTGAAATAGCTTCTACAGAACAAGATGGAATTAGATTCTATGTTGTAGCTCCGGAGCATCTATCTCGTTTCATTGAAGGCCAAATATATGCTCAATATCCAAATGCGGATATTAAATATGTGCAGGATTATGCTAGTAATGATTCTTCTAGTCAGGAGACATTTATCACAACAGGAGAAATAGAGATGGAAAAGGATTATATATTTCCCATAAAGACATTCCGAAGTTTTGAAGTAGATCCATTAGCAGCTATCACGGGTGCTATGTCTGAATTAAATTTGGGAGAGAAGGTGTGGTTGCAGATTATTGCTAGACCTGTCTCAAACTATTGGCAAGAAAGATCAAAGAAATATATAACGGCAATAAAAGAGGGGAAGGACCCCAATGGTGTAACTCTTCTTTCTTTCTTAACAGATTTGGTAAGGGGAATGAGAAAAGCTTTAACAGAAAGTTCTGACAGCAAGAATCAGAAGGAGGTTGTTAAACTGCTTCCTGGGCAGGAGGAGGAATTGTCTGAGATAGAGAATAAGATGTTGAAGGTTGGGTTTGAATTTAAAGTTAGAGTTGTAGCAAAGGCTGATACTCAAATTAGATCGGAGCAGATGTTAAGAGATGTGGTAGCTAGTTTTAAGCAGTTCACCACAGCCCATTTAAATAACTTTATACATATACTTCCAGAGAAAACAGGGAAAGAGGTATATGATGACTATATAAAAAGATATATTCCTAAAGATGAGCCTGATATATTGAATATTGAAGAATTAGCCTCTCTATATCATCTCCCTAATATTTCAGTAGAGACACCCAATATTGCCTGGAGCAGGGCAAGAAAACTGGAACCTCCTATGAATCTTCCTAAGGCTACGGAGGGCGAGGTAACAATATTTGGAGAAACAGATTACAGAGATATTAAAGTTGAGTTCGGCATTAAGAAAGCTGATAGACAAAGACATTTCTATCTTCTTGGTAAAACAGGTACAGGAAAATCAACACTATTTAAAAATATGTTCATATCTGATGTATTAGCAGGAGAGGGAGCTTGTTTCGTGGATCCACATGGTGATACAGTAGAGGAGCTTCTTGACTATATTCCTCCAAATAGAATAGATGATGTCATATATTTTAATCCAACTGATGTAGAAAATCCTGTTGGTTTTAATATGTTAGAACTTAAGGACAAGTCACAAAGAGATTTGATCGCAGATGGTGTAGTGGAGGTGTTTAAGAAACAATTTGGAGAATCATGGGGACCTAGGTTGCAATATATTCTCACAAATACCATAGCTACAGCTTTAGAGGCTCAGGGAACAACACTTTTGGCGATAATTCGTTTGCTTGTAGATACAAACTATCGAAAATTCATATTAAAGCAGGTTGGTGATCCAATTCTTTACAAATTTTGGGTTGAAGAGTTTGCTCAAATGAGTCAGAATAACCGATTGTTAACAGAAGCAATATCTCCAATACAAAACAAAGTTGGTAGATTCATATCCTCTGCCGTTATTCGAAATATAATTGGACAAGTAAAATCAACAATTGATTTGAGAGATATAATGGATAATCAGAAGATACTTCTTGTTAATCTTGCACAGGGAAAGTTAGGAGAAGAAACCGCTTCTCTGTTGGGAGGTATGGTAATTACAAGATTACAAGCTACCGCTATGGAAAGGGTTGATATTCCCATTGAACAAAGGAAGGACTTCTTTTTGTATGTAGATGAGTTCCAGAATTTTGCTACAGAGTCGTTTGCTAAAATCCTTTCTGAAGCTAGAAAGTACAAACTCAACCTTACAATGACTAATCAATATATTGATCAATTACCCCTAACTGTCAGACAGGCAATATTTGGAAATATTGGTACATTAGGATCGTATGTTGTAAGTCCTGCAGATGCATCAATTCTTGAAAAAGAATTTGCTCCGGTAGTATCTGCTGATGATCTTGTATCTTTAGATGCTTGGTCTATGTATGTAAAACTATGTATAGATGGAATGACCTCTGTCCCGTTCAGTGCAAAGTCTCTTCCTGTTAGATATCATAAATTTGCATTGAAAGATGATATAGTGAGGCAATCTAGAGAGAAGTATGGAATAGATAGAGTGGTTATAGAAGAGAAGATTAGTAAATGGAGTAATCAGAAATTTAGTGAGAAGGGAAATAGAGCAATCGTAAAAAAGGATAAGGATGTAGAAAAGAAAGTAGAGGAGAAGAATTATAAAGTAACAGTTTAGCCTTTCTTGTGGTAGAATATGGTATGTCAGGTCATTCTAAATGGTCTACAATTAAGCATAAGAAAGCTATTAATGATGCTAAGAAGGGCAAAGTTTTTTCCAAAGTTTCTGTACAGATAACTCATGCTGCAAGGCAGGGTGGGGGTGATCCAAATATGAATCCTTCTTTAAGGATGTATATAGATAAAGCGAAGAGTGTAGGATTTCCAATAGATAAGATAGAGAAAGCTATACAGAAAGGTACAGGAGAAGGGAGTGAAGGAGTCGTATATGATGATTCCTCATATGAGGGTTTTGGTCCATATGGTGTACAGATAGTGGTTGATACATTGACGGATAATAAGAATAGGACCGTGGCAGATTTGAGAAATATATTTGAGGATATTGGTGGAACAATGGGAGAGAGTGGTAGTGTAGGTTGGAATTTTGAAACAAAAGGCTACATAGTTATTAAGTGCGGTCATATGCAAAAATCAGAGAAATTTGGAGGAGAGGATATATATGTAGAGGATGATACAGAGGAAGTTATGCTTAACATAATGGAGATAGCAGGAGTATTAGATATTCAAGAAGCAGATATAGATGGTGTTAAGGGTTTGGAAATATATACAGAGTATAGTAGTTTGGCTTCTGTTAGGGATAGGATCTCAGAATTAGGGTATGTGCTAGTTGAAGCAGAGTTGATAAAAGAGGCGAAGACATTGAAGGAATTAACAGAGAAAGAGTTGGAGAAAGTTCGAAGTGGTATAGAGAGAATAGAGGATAATGATGATGTGCAGAGTGTTTGGAGTAATTTAAAAGAGTAATCATATGCGAATATTAGGTATAGATCCTGGTTTAGCTACTACAGGTTGGGCTGTGGTAGATTTTGATAATGATAGTAAGCCAATTCCTGTTGATTATGGTGCTATTACAACTCCAAAGGGTTTGGGTGTGTCTGAGAGGTTAGTAGAGATATATGATGATATGAATTCTCTAATTAAGAAATTTAAACCGGAGTATGCAGGTGTAGAGACATTATTATTTGCAAATAATGCTAAGACAGCTATGTCTGTAGGAGAGGCTAGGGGAGTAGTATTATTAGCCCTAGAGAAAAACAGCATTCCTATTAGAGAATTTACCCCTCCTCAAGTTAAAAATTCAATTACTGGGTATGGTAAAGCTGATAAAAAACAGGTACAGGCGAATGTAAAGATGTTGTGTGGATTGGAAGAGATACCTAAACCTGATGATGCTGCAGATGCAATAGCAATAGCAATAGCTACGGAAGTGGTAGTATCTAGGTAGCTCATAGTTATTGTAAAAGGGCTTTTTCTCGTGTAGAATATCCCGATATATAATATTTGTTTGCATTTATACAATGTCTACAGAAAGAGAATTAATATCTGCTCTTAAAGTACAAGGTGTCTCCATAAATGAAGATTATGAAATTACAGAAGATATGAGCTCTGTAATAGAGAGAGAAATGTCTATGAGAATCATTTGCCAAGAGACATTCTCTAAGTCAATATTAGATACAACTGATCCAAATATAATCCGGGCAATTAATAAACTGTTTGGAGATATAAAATACGGTAATAAATTCCTTAAGATTTATGATATTAGTGCAGGAGAAGAATATAACAGTTTAGTAATTGGTATTAACGATATTAACTCAGGTGATGCAGGTCGATACTTAGGTGAAGTTACAATAAAGGCAGATTCAGAAAATCTTCGAAGATTAGGTTATGGTGAGCAGAATATAGAGGAGTATCAGAACAGATTTAAGAATGTTTTTGAATATATTCAGGGACAAGAAGTAGCTCAGGAGTATACTTGGAGTAGGGTATAACCTTTTCCTTCTATTACATTCTTAATCCTGTATAATATACTATGATCTCATATATAACAGGTACAGTATTAAAAACTTCCATATCTAAAGATTCATATGTTGATATTCAAATAGATAGTGGGTTAGGGTATAGGGTACATATTCCTAGTTCATATCTATTACCCTCTAAAGGAGAAAAATACTCTCTGTTTACACATTTTCATGTTAGGGATGATGCCCAACTTCTATATGGTTTTGAAAAAGAAGATGAAAGAGATTTCTTTGAACAGTTAATATCTGTATCTGGAATTGGTCCTAAGATAGGGCTCTCCATACTTTCTACATTCTCAAGATCAGATTTAGAAGCTATCATACTAGAAGGAGATGCAAGGGGATTAAGTAGAGTACAAGGATTAGGTATGAAGGGTGCACAGAAAATAATATTGGAGTTAAGAGGAAAGATTGATTTTGATCAGAAGGATAGTAGTGAGGAATCTGTAATAAAGGAATTGAGGGCAGCATTAAAATCTCTTGGTTTTGTAGGGGATCAATTAAAGGAGAAAGTTAAAGTAGCAGAAGATGTCATCAAGAACAATGATGATATAGAAATAGAAGAATTAATTAAAAGAGTATTAAGTGAGTAATGATAGAATCAAGTGCAAAAACTTTAAAAAAGAAAAAACCTTTAGATTCTTCTGAAGAAATGGTTAAGTCAGAACAGAAGATAAGGCCTAGTAGATTAAGTGAGATAGTAGGAAGGGAACTTGAAAAGGAAACTCTTCAAATGATGATAGATTCCTCAAGGAGAAGAAAGGAAGTTATGGATCATATTCTTTTCTATGGACCTCCTGGATTAGGTAAGACTACATTCGCCATTGCAATTGCAAATGAGATAGGGGCATCCATAAAGATAACATCTGGTCCTGCGATAGAAAGACAGGGTGATTTAGCTGCTGTATTAACAGGATTAAAAGCAAACGATGTCCTATTCATAGATGAAATACATAGACTATCAAAGGTAGTGGAGGAAATATTGTATCCTGCAATGGAGGATAGAGTACTGGATATAATTATGGGAAAGGGACCCTCTGCAAAGACTATTAGACTTAGCTTAGAACCATTTACATTAATTGGAGCTACTACTCAAATAGGGAAGATTAGTTCTCCAATGAGAGATAGGTTTGGCTTAATACAGAGGTTAGATTTCTTCTCTCAGGAAGATTTGGTATCTATTCTAAAAAGAGCTAGCAAATTATGGAATATACAGATAGATGAGGATGCACTCAAAATGCTTGCAGAGTGTTCTAGAGGAACTGCTAGGATAGGTTTGAGACTACTTCGAAGAACAAGGGATTATGCAGATAATAAAAAATCTAAAGCTATTACAAAGGATATAGTTCTAAAGACAATCACCTTACTTGGTGTTGATACCCAAGGTTTAGAAGAAATAGATAGGACTATATTAAAAACAATGCTTAATAATTTTAGTGGTGGACCTATTGGTCTTTCTACTCTAGCTGCATCTGTATCTGAGGATGAGGTGACAATTGCTGATGTATATGAACCATACCTTATGAAATGTGGATATATTAAGAGAACTTCGAGGGGTAGAGTATTAACTTCAAAAGGTTTAAAATATCTAGAATCAATAGATGGATAGAGTAGATACAAATATAGATGAAGAGAAAAGAGGTAAACTGATTACATTGGCAGCTTTCATAGCATTAGCCATATTTGTATCTAAAATAACTCAATCACAAAGTCAGATCATTCTTTGGAGGGTATATCTTAATGCATCTATATATTTCTTAATTACTTTTGTCGGATTGATATGGTCATTTAATTTCCAGGTTAAGAAAAGATCGGTATTGTATCTCCTTCAATCAGCCTTCTATGTTTTCTCACAGGCTATATTTATAGAATTCTTCTTCTTCCAAAAATTTAATCGTATATATGAAGCATTAATACTTCTTCTTTTGATGTTTTTGGTTTTCATAGGTAATTATGTCTCTTTCCTCATGGCTAATGTATTGAATGTTGATCTTTTTAAAAAGATTCCCCTAGCTCAAGTTGGGAGAACCTCTTCGTATCTCATATCTTTGCTCATGATGTATTTCTTCACATTCAGTTTTCTTGTTACTGGATTAGAAATATATTTCCTTTTACCTTTAATATTACTTTCATACGGATTTATAATATGGGTTCACTATATTAATATTGGGGTAGAGGAGAAGGAGTTGTATAGGAAGAGTATTCTAACTCTTTTAATATCGTTCATCCTCTTTCTAGGAATGTTTCTTACCGGAGATTCTCATGAGATAGTTGCTGCAATACCTGTTCTTGGATACTATTTCTCAGTAGGGGTGGTCAGTCAAGAGAGGGTGTCTTTTGGAAATAGCAAAGGAATTTATTTTTATATTTCAATTCTTGTTATTTCTTTTTTGGTGGGAATATTTCTGAATATTTAAAAATTACTTTTGAAATATTTTCATGTACCGTTTCATAGAGAGTAGGGGGAGTAGGGTCTCTGGCCTATAGTATGTAGTAACCTATAGTTTATCACTGTGGATAACCATTTGCTAATATCCTATTTATAAATACCTAATATATATTAAATAGGTAAGTAAATAAATTCTAATATCTCTGTATATTTCATCTATGTGATCATTGTGTAAGAGGGGTTCTCCCCTTTACGAAAATGTGTTATGATTTTAAATATACCAACCGAGTATAATCGTCCTTATATGCGGTTGGGCTCTAGTAGAATGAGAGAACGGGAGAAGTACGTAAATTATTTAATATCTATCTTATGAAATATTTTGACATCTTAAAGTATTCTTTTCCCATTCTTTTTTCTCAAAATATTTCCTTTTACTCTACTGATCCTTGGTTTCAAAAAATTGGTCCCCTACCCTTATTTGTTTAAATTTTTATCTACTGTAAAATATTAATATGAATGAGTTTCCTAAATTAAATGATCAAGATGACTTCCTGTTGTCTTTGCAGAACAATAACTACAGTCTACAGACCATATATAACTATGCCCGTGATCTATGTATATTTGCTACCTTTCTGTATTTTAGAAATGTTAAATTCAAGAATATCACTAAAAAGGATATTGATGTGTTCAAAGGATACTTAGTTGCAGGTCAACATTTGAAGGATTTGGATAAATTCAGGGTTAAATATGCAAGAAATGTTGGTATGGTAAGGGTTAAGGGTGACGAGGCTCCTAGGGGCGATTTAAGGCCTGTTGAATATATAGGAGGTATGAATAGACCTTCAGAGGAAGAAAAAAATGTGGTGAAACCAGAGGGAAGGTTTGAGAGTGATTTTTTGTCTAATGTGTATGCCAAGGTATATGGTTCACTTGGAATGTATCAAGGATCTGTAAACCCAGTTAGTAGAAAAAAGGATGGTTTGGATCCTAGGAGTATTAATAGAATGCTTTCTTCTTTAAGATCATTTCTTAAATTTAGAATATCATATGATTTAGATATTCCATTACCCCCAGATGCTATTAATTTGATGAAAGCGGATAAGAAGGTAAAGAAGGTTGCATCTTTGGAGGAATTGACAAAATTGATTGAAGCACCAATGGTTTTTGAGAAGGATGAAAAGGTCGCAATAAGGAATAGATGTATGTTAGAGATGTTGTTTGCTACTGGTATGAGAATATCTGAATTGGTAGGTTTAAACTTAGAGCAATTGAATGTTGAGGGTAAGATATATATTATTGGTAAGGGTAAGAAAGAGAGGTCTGTGTATATGACTCCGAGGAGTTTGGATTGGTTGAATAAGTACTTGGGGGTTAGGTTGAAGCATGCATTTTCAGATAGAGATGAGAGGGATCAACCTGGAGAGATTGATGAATTTTTTGTAGAAAATAATGAAGAAAAAGTCCGTGAAACATCTGGGAGTTCAGAGTTAAATTTGGAAATTTTTGATAAGGGAAATAGGAAGTATATTAAGTTGGTGGAAAGTTATAGACAGAGTGGTATGTTAGAAAAATTTGACTCCCCTGCTCTATTCATACCGTTTGCTGGTATTAGATCTGGCAAGCCAAATGCAAGAATATCTACAAATTATTTTCAGGAAAGGATAGTTGTATATAGGAAGAAATTAGGAATACAGATACCTACATCTGCACATAGTTTGAGGCATGGTTTTGCAACATATATGGCTGAAGATGGTGCAAGTCCAGTAGCATTGCAGATGTTATTAGGTCATGAGAGTCTTAATACTACTACAAAGTATGTACATGCTAGTGAGAAGTTTGCTGAAGAGACTGTAAAAAAGAATCATCCACTAAAGTAGCTTATTCAGTAGGAGCGATATTTTTGTACATATCTGTTTGTTGTGCCTTTTCTAGTAATGCTTTAGCATCTGGATCTCCATTATTTGCTCTCTCTATTAAATCTTTTGCATCTGCGACATTCTTTTTTAATCCATCTACCATATCTAAATAGATGTTTTTAATTTCCTGTTGTGCAGTATCTCCATATACTGTTACAGCTATTTCATTTAATATTGTTTCGAAATGTTCAGGTGATTTAGAATCTTTAATACGGTTCTCAATGACAGTTAATTCCTCATCTGTACTTTTTTCTGCAAGATCTTGAAATACAACATCTAATACTTCTTGAGTTAGTAGATCAAAAAGCTCATTGGTTTCTTGTTCTGGTAATCCTAATTCTTTAATTTTTGCTAATATTTCTTCCATTTTAATATTTCTAAAGTTAAGTATTTTAATTACCTAGAAGTGTTGTAGAAGCTGTACTATTTACAGAAGAAAGTGCTTCCTGTAGAGATGGTTGTGTATTTCCTCCACTAATGGCATTTACATATCTGTTTAATAATTGATGTACTTCCGATGTATCCATAGCTTCAAATAATTTGGTTCTAGTTATTCCGTTTGATACTAAATCTTTTTCTAAGGTAGAGGCTGCCATATCATATATTCCTCCGGCATAGTTAGAATGGTTAGTTGCACCTCCTGCTAGAATGTCTTGTGCTGGTCCTTGAGCTAGATTTCCATTCCATGCACTACCAGGAAGGTTTACTCGGCCATTTTGTACTAATACACTTTCCCCTGTTACCTCAGCTCCTCCCTGTAGAGGTGCTTCTATACTTCCTTGTGGTATAGGTTGTGGAGCTGGTTGTTCTGCTCCTATGGAAGATGAGGCTTCAGCAGTTGGTGCTGTAGCCGATTTAAAGAAGCCAAATATATTTTGAGCAAGTTTGCCCAAACCATATCCTGTTGATCCCCCTATTACTACTGCAGATACTTCTCCTAATCTATTAGCCCACCACTCTTTTCTTTTTTGTTTTTTATCCATCTCTGCTATCTCCTCAGCACTCTTTCCAGTCCTATCTTCATATGCAATAGCCTTAGCCTTGCTTCTTAGATTTCCTTCCCATGACTTTAAGCCTTTACCTATTAATCTACCACCGAAGGTTACTGCAATTAATGCTGCAGCTCCAACGGCAGGAGTGAAGAATCCAAGACCAGCTCCTGCTATTCCTGCTATCCATTTAATTGTTGTCTCCTTCCTATCCCTTTTTGCTTGTGCTTCCTGTTCTACACCATCAAGTAGATCTTTTCTTTGTAAGAGGTCAAAATATTCTATTTTTTCTGCATCAGTTAATTCTCTTTGGTTATGATGAATATCTCCTAACTCTGCCAATCTTTTATTTACAACAACAAGTTGTTGTTCAAGAGATAGGCCTTCAAGTCCATTACTTTGGTTAGTAGTAGCAGATGTCTCCTCTCCTTGTACAGTTTCTGTTGTAGTGGTAGTAGTTGCTGTCGTACTATTTGTCTGGCTTGGTGTTGTCCCTTGTCCAGGTACTCCTGGTTGATTTGTCACTACTGCTGTTACATTTCCCATGTTTACGACTATATTCATGATAGCTTGTTGAATCTGAGGATTATTTGCATATTTCTTTTTCATCTCCTCTAATGTACTAGTTAATGACTCCATCCAAGTTATTAATTCTCTTTCTTTTTGATTCTCAGGTGTACCCTCTTGTTCTTCTTCTCCTGTAGTGCTGGTTTCCTCTGTACCTGTCTGATTAACAGCTTCTCCTCCTTGAGCAGGGGTTTCCTCTTCCTGAGGTGATGTTGTGTTAGTAGAAGTTTCTCCACCCTGAACATTATTTATTACAGATTCAGCACCCCCAATATTTACTGTTATACTTCCAATATTTACTACAATATTTTGTATGCTTTGTTGAACACTTTGATCGTTTGCAAATTTATCTTTAGATTTATTCAAAAAATCAGTTATTTGCTTTATAGCAATTATAAATTCTTTCTCTAAATCAGTTTTTCCAGTAGAATCTTTAACTTCTTCTGCGGGAGTTACAACCTGTTCGGTTTGTTGTGTAGAAGTAGTATTTGCTCTTTGTATACTCTCTGCAATTTCTTGTTGGATATCCTTTACGGTCTTTAGGTTTTCTAATTGACCAAATGAATTTTCATATCTCTTTGCCTCATCTGCTTCCATCATAGAATCAAAATGTCCTATTGGTTTTTCTTCTTCTGTCGAATTTAGTTTTTCTAAATCCTCTATTGGAACATTCTTAGTAAGTTGTAGGCCACTTGAGGGATCGGTTTTAACGACTTTCGCTCTTTCTACTCCATTATCATCAGTGAAGATACTAAGTACATACCAATCATCTTCTATCTCACCTGAAGTTCTTTGTACTTTTACCTTCATCGGTGTCCCAGATGCTATTGCTTCATTTACAGCCTCCTCTGTTATCTTTCTATCAACTGCTTCCTGATGAAGATCAACAGTTGGTCTTAAAGGACTTGTTTCAGGAATACTTTCACTCATTCCTACATTAACCTGATCTCTAAATCTTCTTAAATCTTCCTGTCTTCTTAAACTTTCTGGATCTAACTGCGAGGTATTCTCTTGTTTTAAGTGATTATTAGCAGCAGTAATGCCATCCCTATCATGTGCTAACACATTATCTCCCATCTCTTTCGATTCTTCTTGTACTTTTTCAATAGAATCAGTTCCATTTTGCCAATTATGGTTATTAGCAGCAGTGATACCATCTCTATCGTGTGCAAATACATATTTTTCTTTCTCAGTTGTTTCTTCCGGTTTAATGTGATTATTAGCAGCGGTTATTCCTTCCCTATCATGAGCAAATACATATTTTTCTGTATTTGTAGGAGTTTCTGTATTAATAACCTCTGGAAGATTCCCAAAACCATCGGATATTGTATTAGATGTAAATCCTTGATTAGCTGTTTTATTACTGTCTAATGCTTCTTGATGTAAATCCCTAGAATTATCTCCTGTAATTAAGTCAGCTCCCTCTTGATCTTCTATATTAATTTTCATACCATTTGGGGCATTATATATCTCATGGCCATTCTTTAATGAATCATATTCACCATTCTCAATTTTTTCCTTCATTTCTTCATAATCAACCCCAGGTGTTGGAATTCCTGTCATAAAAATATTTACTAATCTTAACTTTATCAGCCTAGTCCTTGGAATATATGATAGGCAGATTTATATACATATAATTTACTCAGTTATATGATTATTGTCAAGGAAAAATTAGAACCTTCTAGCTATTTTTTCTCCTTCATACTCTTCATCTATCACAAAAGAATTTGTATTGAAATACAATATCTCTAACAATGCTTCAAAACCATTCTTAATCCATCTCATTTTCTTCCCTTCAAATATAGTTCTTGGATTATATGATATATCTATCTGTTTAAATTGTAATCTTTCTCCACTAAACTCTCTGTATCTTGAAAGTTTAGCAGTAATTTCTGGCTCCAGACCAAAATTAGAAACAGACTCTAGATCCTTGAAAAGAGCTCTAGCAAGATCACCTCTAATCATTTTGTAACAGGTTTCCATATCTTTTGGTGCAAAACCCTTAGATTTTGTAAAAATATTTGAGGTATATGTTAAAAACTTATTTCCCAAATTGTGTATGGAATTATTAAACGAATTTTTTCTATTAAACCTATTTCCATAGATTACATCAAGTTCTGGATTTTGTAGAAATAGCTCTACAAATTTCTTCAGATCATTAGGATTGTATTCCAGATCAGCATCCTGTGTTACTACTAAATCCCCTGTAGATGCTAAGATACCTTTTTTTACCGTTTGGGACTTTCCTGAATTTTTATCATTTTCCAAAAATACAAACTTACAATCTTTATATTCTTCTTTAAGGAAGTCCATAATCAACTCTCTACTTTTATCTTTAGATGAATCATTAACTATAACTATTTCTTTTTCAATGTTCTTTGGCAATTTAACAGAAACGACCTTTTGTAATAGTTTTAAAACAGTTCTTTCTTCATTGTATACAGGTATTACAATGGAAAGTTTTTTAAGATTTTTTCTGTTGTATTGCTTCGGGAGAAGCATTTTGTAATATTTCTCTATCATTTCTTCTTTAGAAAAGATCTCTCCATTAGATTTCATAATATTTTTTATAAAGCCTTGATCTTTCGTTTTAGAAATGGCTTTTTCTAAAGTTCTTACTAAATCATTTACATTATTTCTTCTGAAAATAAACTCTTTACTTCCTATACTTTGTGCTATTTCAATATTACTTGGGGCATTAGAAAGAATGGGAATATTTCCTAAGGCAATGGCTTCTAAATTAGATATTGCTAAACCCTCACTAAATGATGAATTGATATATATCTTAGATTCCTCTAGAAGATTGAATAATTCTTTTTGATTTAACATATGATCTACTACTTTTACATTCTTGGGTAATAGGTCATTGTTGTATCTGAGAGCACTCCCCTGCCCGATTAGCATGAAAAGCCACTCAGGATATTTTTTAGATATCTTTAGGTATGCATTTAGCACTATCTGAGGATTCTTTACCTTTATCCATTTGCTAGCCCATACAACAATATTCTTTTTATTTTCTAAATTAATATCTTTCTTCTCAATATTGAAGCTATTATAGATAACATTTATTCTCTCTTTCTCTATGCCAAAATTTTTGTG